>JAJYOG010000007.1 GCA_021785935.1 Actinomycetes bacterium | reverse complement strand
TCGCAACCCCGCCCCCCGAAACGTTCATCATTTTTGATTTGCGTCGACAACGGGTAAACTGATTCCCAGACGCGGCCGGGCGCCAGGTTTTGCGTTAGGCGCCGGCATTAGTATCAAAATGCCGGGAACCAGGCTCAAGGCGCAGTGACATCCAGAATGCTTCCGTTTAAAGACAATATTCCAACCGAGCGCTTTTCCGTGATCACGGTTTTGATCGTCGCCATCAATGTCGCCGTGTTCCTCTACGAGCAGACCCTCGGCGCGGCCGGCCAGCTGGATAATTTCTTCATTCAATATGGCATGACGCCATATGAAATTACGCATGGCGTATCGCTCGCTCCCAGGAGTTTTCCTGTTTACCTCACACTAATCACATGTATGTTTCTCCACGGGGGATGGTTGCACATTGGCGGCAACATGCTTTATCTCTGGATTTTCGGGAACAATGTCGAGGATTCCATGGGCCGATTCAGATTCGTCATTTTTTACCTGGCCTGCGGCTTGATCGCCAGCTTTGCCCAGATCGCAATCGACCCTTCCTCAACCGTGACCAACATTGGCGCTAGCGGCGCGATCGCCGGGGTGCTGGGAGCCTATCTTTTGCTTTATCCACGGGCGAAGGTGACAACCCTCGTCATCCTGGTGGTTTTCATCACCGTCATACAGCTGCCCGCGGTCGTGGTCCTTTTGTTCTGGTTTATGATTCAGCTGTTTTCGGGGTTGGCCGGATCGGGCACTGGCGCTGGCGGTGATGTTGCCTATTTCGCGCACATCGGCGGCTTTGTCGCCGGCCTGTTGACGATCAAATTGTTTACTTTGGGTAAGCACGAGGTTCACATTAAGAAGGGCTACATGTAGAATAGAAGTGATGCCTCGCAGTGAGTAAAAAATACCTCGAATATTGAGGATTTTTAACTTGCGGCGGAACACCTGAGCGGTCTGTTAATGCTTGCGGGGTGTTTCGGCGGTGTGATATAATTTTTCCAAACTGCGAGGTACCTTTCGGAGTGGGTTCAAGACCCACTTCTTTTTTGCTTACTTGCGGTGGGTAGAGTAACTAAAATTGACGACGTGGAACGGGCATTGGCGGAGGTGTTGCCAGATGTCGATGTCGTCGATGTCGAAGTTGCCGGGGGCCGTGGAAATTCTGTACTACGAGTTTTCATCGACCATCCCGACGGAGTCAATCATGAGTTGTGCATGCGGGTAACTGCCGCGTTGGAAGGTTACCGGCAAGACCACACGGTCGAGGTTTCCTCGCCGGGTCTGGAAAAAAGACTGCGCGAGCCCGAACATTTTCGGGCGGCGGTCGGAAATAAAATCCATGTGAAAACATTTGGCCCGGTGGAAGGAACGCGAAACTTCACCGGTTTTTTGTTCTCAGTGGACGAACAGGCGTTGATACTGGACACCGATGAGGGCAGGCGCGTAACGATTCCGTTGGAATCCGTAGCGAAAGCTCGAACGGTGTTTGAATTTTCAGACCGCGAAAAGCCGCGCGGGAAGCGGCGAAAAAAGAAGTAAGACGACGTCCGGGCCGTAAGGCCGGGGCTAATAATAAACGATAAAGGAGTCCCGATGAGCAAGGAAATCGTAGAGGCCTTAAGGCTTCTGGAGGAAGAGAAAGGGATCAGCTTCCAGGTGTTGCTGACCGCGCTCGAGGACGCCCTGCTTTCCGCCTACAAGAAAACCCCGGGCGCCGTTGAGCATGCCCGGGTAGTCATAGATCCTGACAGCGGCGAGATCAGTATCTACGAGTTGATTTTACCCGAGCGGCCCGCAGCGGTTGAAGCCGCTGAAGCCGAAGCTGCCGAGACCGAAACACAATCTGCGGAAGCTTCTGAGGAGGCAGCAACCGCGGAAGCGTCCAGCAAAGCTTCAGCCGAAACGGCTGCCGCCACTGCCGAAACCGGCGAAGAAGAAGAATTTGACCTCTCGATGTACGATGAAAGCGAAATCGAGAAGGTCAAGATCGAGACCCCTGAGGACTTCGGGCGCATCGCGGCGCAGACGGCCAAGCAGGTCATCTTCCAGAGGATCCGCGAAGCCGAGCGCGACATGATGTACGACGAATACCAGGGCCGCAAGGGCGAAATCGTCACTGGTATCGTCCAGCAGAGCGATCAACGGTATACCCTGGTCGACCTGGGCAAAGTCGAGGCTTTGCTTCCTGAAAGCGAGCAGGTGGATAACGACCGCTATGTACATGGTTCTCGCATCAAAGCCGTCATCGTCGACGTGCGCGATCACACCAAGGGCCCGCAGGTAATAGTTTCACGCCGGAGCGATGATCTCATTCGTAAACTGTTCGAGCTGGAAGTGCCCGAGGTTGCTGACGGCCTCGTCATTATCAGGAACGTTGCGCGTGAGCCCGGTTATCGTTCCAAGATCGCCGTTGAGTCCAAAGAAGACGGCATCGATCCGGTCGGCGCCTGTGTCGGGCCGAGGGGTTCGCGCGTCCGCATGGTAGTCAGCGAACTTGGCGGCGAAAAAATTGACATCATCCCTTACAACGATGAGCCGGCCCGTTTTGTGGCCAAGGCGCTCAGCCCGGCGAAGGTCCGGGAAGTGCTGGTCGACGACGAGGAAAAATCGGCGACGGTGGTAGTCCCCGATGATGAGTTGTCCCTGGCCATCGGTAAGGAAGGGCAGAACGCGCGACTGGCCAACAAGCTGACCGGCTGGCGCATTGATATCAAAAGCGAAAGCCAGATGGCCGAGGAGGAAGAGTCAATGGCCTTCTCGGATGAAGAGGTCGAAGAACTCGCCGGCCGTTGCTGCGCAGTTACCAAAACCGGGAAGCGTTGTCCCAATGCTGCTCTGCCCGGAACGAAGTATTGCGGTATCCCCGCGCATCAAAAGCTTGTGGAGCAGGAAGCAGCCGAAGGGACGGAAGCGCCCGCCGTGGCTGAAGCTGAGATTGAAGCTGAGCCTGTCGCGGCCGAGCTACAGGAAACCGGGTCCGAAGAGACTTCCGGTACCGGGTAATCCCAATGGTTTGGCGAGGGCATGTCCCCCAGAGGATGTGCACCGGTTGCGGCGAGCGATTTGCCAAAGCGGCCCTGGTCCGCTTTACTGTTCGTGCGACTGGAACCGGCGGAGAGCTAACGCTTGACCGCGATGGCAGCGGTGGCGGCAGGGGCGGCTACGTATGTCGAAACCTCGAGTGCTTCAACAGGGCGCTGGACAAGAAATCCCTGATCCGCCGTCTTGGTGTAAAGAGCGAGCATCCGGAGCTACGAGAAGAATTCGCGCGGCTAATCGAGGCGTGCAGAAAATAACCAGCAACTAACCAGCAACCAGTTTCGCGTTTCAAAGCGAAGCGCGAGGTGATCAAGATGGCAAAAAAAAGAATCTATGAAATAGCCAAGGAAAAAGGCATGACCAGCGCCGAGGTTCTTGAGAAGCTCAAGGCCGCCGGCATGGAAGTGAGTGGCAGTCTGGCCAGCGTCGATGAAGAAGCGGCAACGAAAGCCATCGGCGGCGGCAAGGCGGCCGCGCCCAAGAAACAGCGAAAGGCGCCGGTCAAGGCCAACAACCTGGGCAAACGCCGCCGGGTGATCATCGACCCGTCTGCTGCCAAGCGGCGCAGTTTCGTGCCCGCGGGGCGTCATCAGCGGGCCCGGCACAAGGGCCGCAAGGGCGAGGCGATCGCGGTTGCCGAGCGCCAGGAACAGGTGGCGAAGCTCGATGTCGACGCGGTCGTCAAGGTCAACTCAGGCGCCACGGTCAAGGACATATCTGCTGCCCTGGGCATATCCACATCCGAGATCATCAAGCTGCTGATGAGCTATGGCGAGATGGCAACCATCACCCAATCCCTTAGCGACGAAGCTATCAGCACGCTGGCTGACGACCTCGAGCGCAAGGTTGAGATAACTCATGCGCGGGATGAAGAGGTTGAGGAAGAGATTATCGATAGTCCGGAAGATCTCATGCCGCGGGCTCCCGTGGTGACGATCATGGGGCATGTCGACCATGGTAAGACATCCTTGCTTGACGCAGTGCGCTCGACCGAGGTGACCGCTACCGAAGCCGGCGGCATCACCCAGCACATCGGCGCCTACCAGGTCGAGCACGCCAACAAGCGCATCACTTTTCTTGATACTCCCGGCCACGAAGCTTTTACCGCCATGCGCGCCCGCGGCGCCAAGGTGACCGACGTCGCCGTGCTGGTTGTAGCCGCTGACGACGGTGTCATGCCGCAGACCATTGAGGCAATCGACCATGCCAAGGCAGCCGGGGTGCCGATCGTCGTGGCTGTCAACAAGATTGATAAACCGGAGGCTAATCCCGAACGGGTGCGTCAGGAGCTTACCGAACACGGATTAATCCCGGAAGACTGGGGCGGCGACACTGTATTTGTCGACGTCAGCGCCAAGCAAAAGATCGGTCTGACCAACATGCTGGAAATGATCCAGCTAGTGGCGGAAGTGCAGGAGCTGAAAGCCAATCCCAATACAGAGGCCAGCGGCGTGGTTATCGAATCGAAGCTGGATCCGGGTCGCGGCGTTGTAGCGACGGTTCTGGTCGCTCGCGGCACCATGCACGTCGGCGATGCTATCGTTGCCGGAGAAGCTTCCGGCAAGGTCAAGGCCATGAGCGACTACAAGGGCCATCCGCTCAAGGAAGCCGGGCCGTCAGTGCCGGTGGAGATTCTTGGATTCGATATAGTCCCACAGGCGGGCGAAACCTGCCGCGTGGTCGAGGACGAACGCCGAGCCCGCACAATCGCCGGTCAGCGTTCCGACCGCATCAAGGCCGAGATTCTGGCTAAGCGGCGCGCGTTTACCCTTGACGATGTCTTCGCCAGGATCAAGGAGGGTGAGGTTAAGGACCTCAACCTCGTTATCAAGGCTGACGTTGCCGGTTCGGTCGAAGCCCTCGAAGAAGCGCTAAAGCAGATCAAGCACGTTGAGGTCAAGATCAATATCATCCACACCGGCGTCGGCGCCATCAACGAATCGGACGTCATGCTGGCGGCGGCATCGCAGGCGATTGTGCTCGGTTTCAACGTACGTCCCAGCGCCGCGGCCAAGACGGTAGCTGATCTTGAGGGCGTCGATGTGCGTACATACAGTGTCATCTACAAGGTGACTGAGGATGTACGGGCCGCGCTTATCGGCATGTTGGCCCCCACCTACGTTGAGGAGGAACTCGGCGAGGCGGAGATCCGCGCCATCTTCAAGGCTTCCAAACTCGGCACTATCGGCGGCTGCTATGTCACCCGCGGCAAGGTGACCCGCAATGCACAGGTACGCCTGCTGCGCGAAGGCACCATCGTCTGGACCGGCAAGCTGGCCTCGCTTAAGCGCTTCAAGGAAGATACCCGCGAGGTTGAGGAAGGTTACGAATGCGGTATCCTTCTGGAAGACTTCAATGACATCAAGGAAGGCGACGTCCTTGAGCTCTTCGAGACGAAAGAAGTTGCGGCAACCTGACGGCTACGTCGGCATCCTGGCGGTTGAAATCCATTTTCCGGAGAACAGCTCCCTCAAGGACAAGCGCCAGCACCTTCGCAGCCTGAAAGCCGGCCTGGCGCGCAAGCTCGGCGCCTCCGTGGCCGAAGTGGGCTATCATGAATTATGGCAACGTTCCCGGATAATCCTTTCCCTTTGCTCCAACTCTTACCAGGAAACCGGGCGCGCCCTCGATCTGGCGGCCGGCTCCCTGGAGCAGCGGGATTACCAGGTGTTGGTGGTTCACAGGGAAATCGTGAAAGTTGAGGGTGACTGAAATGGCTGGACAGAGGATGAGGCGTGTGAACGAAGCCATCCGCGAGGTGCTGAGTGAAGCAATCGCCGCCGGGCTCAAGGACCCCCGCATTGGCTTTGTCACCGTCGTCGGTGTTGATACGTCTCCCGACTTGAGGGCAGCCAAAGTTTATATCAGTGTGCTTGGCGACGAAAACGAACGCGAGCAGTCGCTCCAAGGGCTCGAACATTGCCATGGTTACCTGCAGAGTCTGATCGGCAAGCAGCTCGCCATGAAACGGACTCCGCAGCTCACTTTTTTCTTCGACGAAAGTATCGAACGCGGTCTGCGAATCGAAAAGTTGCTCAAGGAAATTGAAGAACAATAATTGAAGAACAGCAAGCTTCAAACTGGAAGCAGAGAAAAGGCCGCGTCCGTGACTCAGCCTTGCGGCGCGCTGCTGGTCGACAAGCCGGCAGGAATGACTTCCTTTGATGTGGTCGCGTTGGTGCGGCGCGAACTCAAGGTAAAGAAAGTCGGCCACGCCGGGACCCTCGATCCATTCGCCACGGGTATGTTGATTCTGCTGCTCGGCAAGGCGACCAGGTTATTTGATTTCTTTGCTCCTCTGGAAAAGGAGTACCGGGTTACCGCCCGGTTCGGAGCCGCTTCCACAACAGGAGATGTCGACGGTGAGATCACGACAGTGCCCGGCGTCTGGGTGACGGAGGCATCAATCAAGGCATCTCTGCCACAATTCAGAGGTTGTATAAAGCAGAAAGCTCACGCTTACTCGGCTGTCAAGGTGGACGGCGAGCGCATGTATAAGAAGGCCCGCCGCGGCGAACCAGTTATGGCGCCTCTACGTGATGTCAGGATTAACAGTCTGGAACTGGACTCTTTCGATGCTGACGCCCAGCAGGCTGTCTTCTCTGTTGCCTGTTCCAAAGGAACATATGTCAGGCAGCTCTGCGAGGACATCGCCGCCAGCCTGAATACGGTCGCCTATGCCCTTTCGCTCAGACGGACCCGAATCGGGAAATTTGATGTCAAAAGCGCCGCCGGACTTGAAGAATTAGGATCGATGACCCCCGGAGTTAAAGCGATGGAGGCCGTCCCGTCTTTTATTTCCTGTTTGGGTGCGCTATATTTCCTTCCCGTGAGAGAAGTGGACGAAAATGATGCGCGGGCTATCACCGTGGGGCAAATGATCGACGGCCGCGAGGCTCGTCCGGTGCGGCTTGCCCATGACGGGCGGCTGCTGGCTATCTACGGTCCCGATAAAAAAACCGGACGGCTGCGGCCACTGGTGGTGCTGGCATGAGGGTGTACCGGGATCTCGGAGAAGTGCCCAAGGGCAAACGGGTGGTGGCCATCGGCACATTTGACGGTGTTCACATCGGACATCAGCGCATCATCGGTGATGCGGTGTCCGCCGCGAAGCAAGAGGGCGCCCGTAGCATGGTGATGACTTTTCATCCGCATCCACTTTCGGTAATTGCCCAGGATAAATGTCCTCCAATCCTGACGCCACTCAACGTCAAGACCGATCTGATCGGCAACGCGGGTGCCGACGAACTGCTGATCGTTCCATTCACGGATGAATTTTCACGGCTATCCCCAACGGAATTCTGCGAAATGCTTTTTTCGCCGCAGCTTGGAGCCGTGCAGGTGATCGTTGGCGACAACTTCCGCTTCGGCTACAAGGCAGAGGGGGACATAAAATTTCTGGAGGAATACGGAAAGAAAGTCGGGATGAAGGTAAATGCTGAGCCGCTGGTAACAGCGGGAGGACAACCAATTTCCTCTACCCGGATCCGCAGCCTGTTGGGAGCCGGAGAGCTTTCGGAGGTACGCGAGATACTCAGCCGGCCGCCTTCGACGCATGGCAAGGTGGTTCATGGTGACAAGCGGGGCCGCACGCTGGGCGTCAGAACCGCCAACATCGAGGCCCGCGTCGAATGCATCTTCCCAGGCAAGGGTGTTTACCTGGCCGACCTCTTTATTGGCAACGAGCCCTATGCCTGCCTGGTCAACGTGGGACAGAATCCTACTTTTTGCTCAACAGATGAGGAAAGCAAGGAGCGGATGAGAATCGAAGCCCACATCCTCGACTTCGATCGCAATCTTTACGGCTTCAATGTCAGGGTGGATTTTCTCGAACGGGTGCGCGACGAGAAGAAATTCGAAGGCCCGGAAGAACTTGTAGCCCAAATCAAAAAAGATATCGCTACGGCGCGCAAATACAAGGGATTTGCCGCGGCCAAGAAATAGATCTCTTTCAGGCCACGTTCTGCCGACCCGTACTTTCTGAAACCGGACTTCCGGCAGCCGGCAGCGTAACTATGAACGTCGATCCCTTCCCCGGTTCAGACTCCACATGGATTGTGCCGCCATGATCGTCGACGATACGTTGAGACACCGATAAGCCAAGCCCCGTCCCTTCTCCCACCTGCTTGGTCGTATAGAAAGGATCGAAGATCCGGTCCAAAGCGGTGGGTTCGATTCCCGAGCCGTTATCGGCGAAACTGATTTCCAGCTGACGTTGATCTCCGGTAACGGGACCATTGCGGGTATTGATCATCAGGAGGCCGCCATCCGGCATCGAGTGGATGGCATTATGGATGATGTTGAGGAAGACCTGTTTCATCTGGTTTACATCAACAGCTACTTGTGTCAGGTCATCCTGGAAGTGCGTCTCCACTTTAATCGAGCCGATATCAGCCTGATGCCGCAGCAGGTTGAGGGTGTGCTCGATCAGCGTCGAGACTGAAACCGGTGCTGACTTGAGGGTGCCTCCCTGATGGGCGAAGTCCAGCAGATTGCGGACGATGTCCCGGGCGCGAAGAGCCTCACTCTCGATAACCTCGAGTTTTCTTTCCATTGATTCGGGATCGAGTTTCTTCGATTTCATCAGCAGGGCGCTGCCAAGGATGCCAGTCAACGGGTTGTTGATCTCATGAGCCACACCGGCGGCCAGCTCACCGATGGCGGCCAGCTTCGAAGAACTATAGAGCTGACGCTGCAGCTCTTCCTGTTCTTCAACGCGGCGCTCCAGCACCGCCATCATGTTATTAAAGGTCTCGCCCAGGTGCGTAATTTTATCAGGGCAGGCAGCGGCAAAGACCTCGCAGCGCTCACAACGGCCGAGCTTCTGTGCGAAAACACCCTGCACCTCGCCGCCGCAATGGGTTCCTGCCACCTGCCAGCAGCGAAGGTTTTCCGCGGAGCCGTATGCGGGGCAAGTATCGTACTTGCACTGCTTTAACTCCCAGCAGGGAATCAGGTTCGGATTTTGATAACGGGTGCCAAAACTTTTCTGGGCCTCGGCCTGGGAGATGAGATTGGCGATTTCGGCCGTAGCCATGGCCAGTTCCTGGTTCTGCCCTTCCATTTTTTCAAAAAGGCGGGCGTTTTCGATTGCGACCGCGACCTCACTGCCGATGGCCGAAATCAGGTCCAGGGTTTCCTGCGGAAAATCTGAGCGAGCGCCGGTGACACAGATAGCGCCCTGGAGAATGCCCTCGAATTTTAGTGGCACGCAGGCCAGTGCATTCAGCGGCAAGTCACCTTCCTGCTCGTCTTCGCGATAATCGAAGACTGCCGGCCTTCCAGAGCGTGTCGCGATCTTGGCGGCCCGGTCGAATACCCTGTTTTGCCGGTCTTCGATACGGCAGGCAGCCGTCGTCTGGCAAATAATCGGCTCCAGTTCGTCATCTTTTCCCTTTAGCAGGATGCAACCCATGGACGATCCGGAGATGTCCATTGCTTTTTCCAGTGCCTGGTTAAGAAGATCGTTAAGCTCCCGCGATTCCGACATTGAATGGGCAACCTCATATAGCAGCGACAGGTCACGATTGCTCCGGCTGATTTCTTCCTGGCGGGCCTGAAGGGATGCCGCCATCTGGTTGATGGTCACCGCCAGGTCCGACAGTTCGTCATCGGTATCCGTTTCCACCCTGTAGTCGAGGTTGCCGTCGCCAATCTTGCGGGCGCCGAGTTGTAGCGTGCGGATTGGCTTCACCAGGCTGCTGGCGAAAAAATATCCCAGTATCAGGGCCACTACCAGTCCGTAGCCACAATAAATCAGCGCCTGGGCCTCCATGCTGCGAGTTTGCGTATCGGCATCCTGCTGGGTTATCAGCCCGCCATTGACCATGGAGTTTAAATTATCAATAAATATGTGGTGGCTTCGTAACCCCAGGATAGCAACAGGCACCAGCGTGACGATGACGAAAATTATCGCGGTCTTGCGGAAGATACTTGTTTGATGGCGATTTTTTACCGCGATAGCCAAGGTCATCCTTCCCAGACAATTAGCGGTATCAACGTCGCCAAGATCAGCAGCGCCACCAGCGCCCAGCCCAGAAGGCCGATCAGCAACGGCTTGGGTCCGCTTGATTTGATTATGTTGAAATCTACCGTCAAGCCAATGCTGGCAAGCGCGAGCGCCATGAAGATCGTTGCCAGGGGTTCGACACTTTCTCTTAGACCGGCGGCCGCATCGACAAAAGTAAAGATCACGGCGACGGCGACAAAGAGTGGCAAGAACCACAGACGTTTTAAGACTTTTACTGTGCTGGCCGGCTTCTTTCTGTCGAAACCGGATGCAAACACTGTCGTGCCAGCCAGGAACAGGGCTATCGGCGCCAGCATGGCGATCCTCACAAGCTTCACGGGGACCGCGAAGGCGATGGCTGCGTCTCCGAGATTGCTGGCGGCCAGTTTGACGATTCCCATCTGCTGCAGCGTCGAGCCGCAGAAAATTCCATATGCGAGATTGGAAAGATTAAAGGCATCAGCGATAATCGGGTAGAGGATCGCCCCTATTAATCCCGCTGTAGTGGTGACTATCAGAGCCAAAGAAGTATCGCGGGACCGGGCGCCGATCACTGGTGAAATTACGGCGATGGCGGAAGCGCCGCAGATAGCGGTTCCAGAAGCAATCAATAAGCCGGTTCGCCGGTCGACGCCTGCCCACTTGACGCCCAGGAGAATTACTGTGTAGAAAAGGATGATGCAGATCATCACCGTGGCCGTAGTCAACCCAGGCAGGGCCGCGAATGCGCCAAAATTCAGACGGGAGCCATATAGAAGGATGCCGGTTGGAATAAAGATGGCGCCGACCAGCTTGATGCCAGGAAGGGCGATGTCGCTGGGACCGATTACATTCCTGATAATCATGCCCATTACCAGCGATAACGTCAGCGCGTCCAGAGAGCCTGAAACCTGAGAAAGTTCCATCGCCGGCAGGGTGATGATTACACATAAAATCACTCCTGGAATAATTCCGGCTGCGAATTTTTTGCGCTGAACCGCCCCTGGTGAAATGGCGCTGGCGCTATCGATGGCGCTGTTCACGAAGTCCTCCCCCAAAAATTCATCCGGCTGAGGCAGCCGGCAAAAATGTCTTCCTTTCTTCGGCAGTTCCCGGGATTAATAAAGCCCTGCAAACCCCGGCCGCCGTTAGCCTTTTAAATGTGGCTATGATAAGCTTTGACAGTACGCAAGGCTCCCCACATCCGTTCGTGGAGGAAGAAAAGGAGGTGAAACATTGGTACTAAGCAAGGAGAATAAGGAATCGGTCATCGGTAAGTTTGGCAGCACCGAGGGTGATACAGGATCTCCGGAGGTACAGATCGCTCTGCTGACCGAGAGGATCAACGGCCTCACCGAGCATCTCAAGACCCACAAGAAAGATCATCACTCTCGCCGGGGGTTGCTGAAGATGGTGGGGAAGAGGCGGCGGTTACTGACCTATCTGCAGGACAAGAACGTCAACCGCTACCGCACGCTGGTTAAGGAATTAGGACTGCGGAAGTAGCCATTTCCAGTTTAATCCTGTTCTGTCTGAACAATCCCTTCTGTGCCCTATCGCGTATTGCGCTGCCGCACTTGGGATCTAATTGCTCTAGGCCTGAGGCTGAGTATCCCGCCAAAGGTTTCCGGCGGGATTTTGAGCCTTAAGCCTAGAGTAGGCCGCGGAAGCGTCGCTTCTCGCGGCCTGATTTATTTATTGAGGGGGCGTCTGAAAGCAGGCGTCCGAAGTCAAGGA
Organism: Actinomycetes bacterium; assembly: GCA_021785935.1. GTDB lineage: Bacteria > Actinomycetota > Thermoleophilia > BMS3ABIN01 > BMS3ABIN01 > JACRMB01. The sequence goes on along the minus strand of JAJYOG010000007.1, from coordinate 59,785 downwards.
GAAGGAATATTTTGGCCACAGAAACCACTATTACAACCAAAAGCATCGAGTTGGGCGGCAAAACCATATCCATCGAGACCGGCCGCGTAGCCAAGCAGGCTAACGGGGCCGTTATCATGAGATGCGGCGACACGATGGTGCTGGTGACGGCGACCGGACGCACCGAGGCTAAGGAAGGCATCGATTTCTTCCCGCTCACCGTCGATATCGAAGAACGCATGTACGCTGCCGGCAAGATTCCCGGTGGCTTCATCAAGAGGGAGGCCCGGCCCAGCGAGAAGTCGATCCTGACCGCGAGGCTGATCGATCGTCCCGTACGCCCTCGATTCCCCAAGGGTTTTTCTAACGAAACCCAGATCATCGCGACCATCCTCTCCACAGATCAGGAGAATGCTTATGACATGCTGGCGCTGGTCGGCGCTTCTGCGGCCCTTTCGATCTCGGAGATTCCCTTCCAGGGGCCGATTGCCGCTGTTCGTGTAGGCCGGCTGGCGGGCGAGCTGGTGCTGAACCCGACCTGGCAACAGATGCAGGAACCGGACTGCGACCTCGATATGGTGATCGCCGGCACCGCCGAGTCGATCCTCATGATCGAGGCCGGCGGCTCGGAGATAACCGAAGCGGTCGCCATGGAAGCAGTACGTTTCGCCCAGGAGCCAATCCGTCAGCTTTGTCAGCTTCAGGATGAGCTGCGCGAGGCGGTCGGCAAACCCAAGTGGGTCCACGAGGAGCCCGAGTTCGACAAGGAACTCTACGCGAAGATTGAATCCATCTGCCGCACGGATCTGGAAGAGGCCAACCGCCTCACCGATAAGCAGGAGCGCTCCGAGCGTATCGAAGCGATTCGCGGTACGGTCAAAGGCGAGCTGGTTAAGGAAGATTCGCCCGAGGATTTCGTCCGCTCGGTAGTATCGATCGCCAAGGCGATTGAGAAGGACGTTGTCAGGCGCTCAATCGCGGTCGACAAGCTCCGTCCCGACGGGCGTGGCGTTGAAGAAGTTCGTGAGATCAGCGTCGAGGTCGGCGTCGCCCCGCGCACGCACGGCTCGGCTCTGTTTACCCGCGGCCAGACCCAGGCGATGACACTGCTTACCCTGGGTGCTGTCGGCGACTACCAGCGGATCGACGGCCTCGGCCTGGAAGACAGCAAGCGGTACATCCATCACTACAATTTCCCGCCGTTCTCGGTGGGCGAGACTGGCTTCATGCGCGGCCCCAAGAGGCGTGACATCGGCCATGGAGCCTTGGCGGAAAAGGCGCTTCGGCCCATGATTCCGGACGAGCATGAGTTCCCTTATACTATCCGCCTGGTGAGCGAGATCATGGAGAGCAACGGCTCCTCATCGATGGCGAGCACCTGCGGCTCGACCCTGGCGCTCATGGACGCGGGCGTTCCCATCAAGACCCCCATCAGCGGCATCGCCTGCGGCCTGGTAGTTCGCTCCGAATGCCGCAGTTGCGGTTTCGAGGGCGTCTTCCTGCGCCACTGCGAGAAATGCGGCTCGGAAGACGTCGATGCCAACTATGTTGTCCTCACTGATATCGCCGGTATCGAGGATCACCTCGGCGACATGGACTTCAAGGTGACCGGGAGCAAGGACGGCATTACCGCTATCCAGATGGACCTTAAGATCAAGGAAGGCATTACCCCTGAAGTGCTCGCCGAGGCGCTGGAGCAGTCCAAGCGCGGCCGCATGCATGTGCTTGGCAAAATGCTGGAAGTCATGCCCGAGGCAAGGACCGAGCTGTCCGAGTACGCCCCACGCATCTTCTCCATCCAGATCAACCCTGAAAAGATCGGCGCCCTCATCGGCAAGGGCGGCGAGACCATTCGCGGTCTCGTCGACGAATTCGACTGCTCGATCGATGTGGAAGAGGACGGCACCGTCTTCATCTGTGCCCGTGACGGCGCCAGCGGCGAGGCTGTCATTAAGCGCATCAACGAGCTGACCAAGGATGTCGAGGCCGGCGACGTTTTCGTCGGCAAGGTCGTCAAGACTACTGATTTTGGCGCCTTCGTCGAGTTGAAGCGTGGCACTGATGGCCTGGTGCACATCTCCAACCTGGCCGAAGGCCGTGTCAACAAGGTGGAAGATGTGGTCAAGCGCGGTCAGATGGTTCAGGTCGAGGTGATTGAAGTCAAGGAAGACCGGGGCAAGCAGCGCATCGGCCTGAGGGTGGTTGACCTAAATCCGAAGCTATAAGCTGAAACAGCTTGAAGGGGGCGGGCGGGTCGTCAGCGAAAAGCTGCGGTCCGTCCGCTCCATCTCTTTAGGCTTCTGGATCGGCGCCGGTTCCCGTTACGAGCAGCCCGAAGAGAGTGGCGTCAGCCATTTCATCGAGCACTTGCTGTTCAAGGGTGGCTCGAAGTATAACGCGGTTGAGATCGCGCAGATCTTTGATTCCTTCGGAGGCGAACTCAACGCCGCCACCGCGCGTGAGTACACCGTTGTGCATGCCCGCTTCCTGGATGAGCACCTGGATGAAGCCTTCGAGGTCATGGCCGACATGGTCGTGCACCCGGTATTTGCCGAGATCGACCTCGAGCGTGAGGTGGTTGTTGAGGAGATTGCTATGTATGAGGATTCCCCCGGCGAGCTGATCACGGATTACCTCACCCAGGCGATCTTTAACGGCCATCCGCTGGGTAAGAGTGTCCTGGGAACAACGCAGATAATAGCCGCCGTTACTCCCGAACAGATAAAGGGTTACCATAGCGGACATTACACCTTGCCGAATATGGTGGTGGCGGCCGCGGGAAATATCGAACAGGAGCAGCTGGTGGAGCTGGCAACCCGGCATCTGGCCGCCGGCAACGGCGCCGCCAGTCAGGCCAGGACAGTGACGGCACCCGCCCGCAAGGTAGCTGAAAATGCCTGTTTTTACGAGAAGGATACCCAGCAATACCACGTCTGTTTTGGCGGGCTGGGGCTTACGCGCCACTCAGATCGGCGTTTTGCCCTCACAATTCTCGATGGCATTTTGGGAGGATCTGCGAGTTCGCGCCTGTTCCAGGAGGTTAGGGACAAACGGGGGCTTGCGTATTCGGTTTACTCCTTCAGCACGCTTTATTCCGACTCGGGGCTGGTCGGCATCTATTTCGGGTGCCGGGGCGAAAGCGTCTCCGAGGTCACGGGAATCGTCACCGGGCAGCTGCAGTCGATCGTCGAGAATGGTGTGGATGATGGCGAGTTGACGCGAGCCAAAGAGAACGCCAAGGGACGCACCGTGCTGGGGATGGAAACAACCCACAACCGCATGAGCCGCCTGGGCAAGCTGACGGTGACGGGATCCGATATCCTCTCGATGGATGAGATAATCGAACGAATAGATGCAGTTACCGCCGCCGACGTAAGGCAGCTGGCGGCTGATCTTTACCGGCCCGAGGATATGGTCGCGGTCGCCATTGGCCCCGACGTGAAAGTTTTTGAAAAGGCGCTCGATATTTTGGGTGGACAGCGCCAGCTTGAAGTGAAGAAAAGCTGAGGGCGGGGACGTACGTTTCCTATGTTTCCTAACTCGACTTGCCCGGGAACAGAAAGAGAACATCTTCTATCTGGATCGATAGACTGCGAAAATGAGTTGAAAGAATGAAGCTCTAATGATTACTGAAGTTAGGAAACATAGGAAACGTACGTCCCCATGAATGCCATGAATGCTATTGCGGAAAAAGTAAGAGCGGGGCAGCGGCTGTCTTTCGAGGACGGCGTAGCGCTCCTGGAGACGGAAGATCTCTTGAAAGTCGGTGAGCTGGCCGACGCTGCCAGGCGCCGCATTGCCGGCGATGATGTCTTTTTCATTAACAACCGCCATATCAACCACACCAATGTTTGCGGTAACCGCTGCAAGTTCTGTGCCTTCAGCGCCGACGAGGGGGCCGATGACGCCTACACCATGACCCTGGAGGAAGTTCTCGACCGGGCTCGCGAATCGCTGGCCGACAACATCACCGAACTGCATATCGTCGGTGGGGAGCATCCCTCGTTGCCTTACGATTACTACCTGGAGATGATCCGCTCGCTGCGGGGGCTCGATCCGGATGTGCATCTGCAGGCGTTTACCGCCAGTGAGATTGCCTTCTTCGCCAAACGCACAAAGCGTACAGAGGAAGAAGTGCTCCGGGAGATGAAAGCAGCCGGCCTGGGCAGCATGCCGGGCGGCGGCGCCGAGATCTTTGCCGAGCGCGTGCGCGGCATTGTCTGCGACAAGAAGATCTCAGGAGGGAAGTGGCTCGAGGTCATGCGCACCGCCCACAAAGTAGGTATCAAGTCAAACGCGACCATGCTTTACGGCCATGTGGAGACCCTGGAAGAGCGCATCGATCATCTGGTGCGCCTGCGTGAACTCCAGGATGAAACCGGCGGTTTCGGCAGCTTCATCCCGCTGGCGTTTCATCCCGCCAATACCGAGCTCTCGGAGTTGTCCGGAACCAGCGGCATTGAGGATCTGAAGATGCTGGCGGTCAGCCGCCTCATGCTCGACAATTTTCAGAACATCAAGGCTTTCTGGATCATGCTGGGGATCAAGGTGGCGCAGATTTCGCTCCACTTCGGCGTCAACGACATCGATGGCACTGTGGTCGAGGAGAAGATCACCCATGCCGCCGGCGCTGAGACCGAAGAGGCCATCGCCAAGGACGAGCTCATCCGGCTGATCCGTGACGCCGGGCGCGTGCCGGTCGAGCGTGACACTCTCTACAACGAGATGCGCAGGTATGAAGCCTGAGGAAAACAACAGCGGCGCCGAGCCGGCCATGGCACCGGCTGCCGGGCAGGGTCCGCAGGAAACGGCCACCATCAACATCGGCCACTTTGAATTTCTAAATGGCTATCCGCTCTATTACGGCCTCGAACAGGGAGCGGGTTGGAACTGCTTCAATCTCGTCCGCGGCGTACCTACCTACTTAAACGGCCTTTTACTCGAGGGCAAGCTGGATATCAGCCCCATCTCTTCCATTGAGTATGCAGGGAACGCGGATAAGCTGTTGCTCTTCCCCCGACTCTCCATAACAGCGGACGGCGCCGTCGACAGCATCCGCCTGATCTCGCGCGTTCCTTTTGAGAAAGTCTCATCTGTGGCCCTGACCGGGCAGAGCGCGACATCCGTGGTGCTGCTCAAAATTTTACTCAAGCAAAAGTACGCGATTGACGCGTCTTTTTCGCAACTGGAATCTGGCACCGCCGAGGCGCTTGAAAGTCACAACGCGGTGCTGCTGATCGGGGATCAGGCTCTCGAAGCCTGTTTCCTCGGCAGCTGGGATTATTGTTACGACCTTGGCATTGAATGGAAAGAGTTCACCGGCCTGCCCATGGTCTTTGCCCTTTGGGCGGTGTCGCGGGATTTCTTTGCCGCGCGGCCCGATGAGACTTTCGAGATTGAAGAGCGATTGCTGTACTCGGTAGACTATTGCCGCTCGCACTGGGACGAAGTGGTAGCGGCCGCGGCCAGGGAATATCCCTTTGAGACAGAGCTCCTGCGCGCCTATTTCGCCAAGCTTCGTTATGATTTCACTAATGAATTCAGGTTGGGACTCGAAGAATACTACCGGCGGGCGGCTGATATTGGGGCTATCACCGGCGCCCCGGAACTTAAGTTTATTTCTTGATACCGCTAACTAAAATTATAGATAAAGCCAGGGTTGGAGAGCGTATCAGCGAGTCGGAGGCGCTCGAGCTTTTGGAGAGCCAAGAACTAATCGCCGCCGGTCAGGCAGCCGATGCTGTCCGCCGCCGCCTGCATCCGGGGAACGACGTCACCTTCATCGTCGACCGCAACATCAACTACACCAATTTCTGCGTTACCGGCTGCGATTTCTGCGCCTTCCACCGGCCGCTTGGATCCGATGAGGGCTATCTTCTCACCCATGAAGAAATTTTTGCCAAGATCGAGGAGACGATCGAGCTTGGCGGCACTGGCATCATGATGCAGGGCGGGCTGCATCCCAAGCTCGACATTGCTTATTACGAAGACCTTTTCGGCGCCATCAAGGAACGGTACGACATCACCATCCACTCCTTGTCGCCCCCCGAGATTTTTCACATTTCGAAGGTAAGCAGGCTGCCGCTTGAAGAGACCGTGGCGCGCCTGCGTGACGCCGGCCTGGATTCGCTGCCTGGCGGCGGCGCCGAGATCCTGGTCAACGATGTGCGCCAGCGCATGAGCCCGAAAAAGATCGACGCCGATACCTGGCTCCAGGTCATGGGCGTCGCCCACAAAGCCGGCCTTAAGTCAACAGCGACGATGATGTTCGGCAGCGTCGAAACCGGGGCGGACCGCATCGAGCACCTGCGGCGGGTGCGCGAGCTACAGGACGAAACCGGCGGCTTCCGCGCCTTTATCCCCTGGACCTTCCAGGAGGATAACACCCAGCTTGCCGGCACATCATCCTCCAGCGGTATCGATTACCTGATGACGCTGGCAGTCAGCCGTATCTACCTTGATAACGTGCCCAGCATCCAGGCTTCATGGGTGACCCAGGGGATCAAGGTGGCTCAGATTTCACTCCTCTTCGGCGCCAATGACATGGGCAGCACCATGATCGAGGAGAATGTGGTTGCGGCAGCCGGTATCAGCTACAGGGTAGGCAAGGAAGAGCTGGTAGCCGCCATCCGGGACGCCGGCCGCAGGCCAGTGCAGCGCGACAGTGCCTACCAGCCGGTTGACTATCCCTAGCAGCCCGATGCGATGAAAACCACCACAATTCCAGGATCGTTCGGCGGCACAATCTCTCAATTACCAGGGCTTTAGTCAGGCTTTTTAAAACATCATTGACTTACCTGCGTCTGGCTGTTAAACTTTTCACAAATATTGGGAAATGTTTCACAAGCTCGCCGGCCTTCCTGTATGTGACTGCGTTCCCGCAAGGATCTTGAAATAGAAATTATCAGGGGATTGGGCGCCGGCGGGTTTTCTGTTATCTGTGGGGGCATGGGAGCAGGGCTTTCTTGGCTATCCGGGTATCCACAACCATTGCGGACGGCGCCGCGCTTGTCGCCGATATTGAGCGCCGCTCCGGCGAGCGCGTTTCTGCCTGCTATCAGTGTGGCCGCTGCACGTCAACATGCGCAGCTGCTTTTGCTTTTGACTATCCTCCCCACCGCATCATGCGGCTATTACAGCTGGGCCAGGTCGACAAGGTGCTGAACTCGCGTACGGCGCAGCTTTGTTTCGACTGCATGACCTGCTCTTCGCGCTGCCCGATGACCATTGACGTCGCCAACGTGATCGAACAGGTAAAAATGATCGCGGATGAACATGGTATCCGGGTGAATAAGGAGAAGAGCATCCGGCTCTTCCGCCGGGCATTCCTTAAAAATGTCAGGCGGCACGGGCGTCTGCACGAAGCCCGGCTGCTTACCTGGATCAACCTGCGCAGCTTCAAGCCCTTTAACGATCTGGCAGTCGTGCCGCTTATCCTCAGAAGGAAGAAGGTACACATCGTTCCGCCAAAGATAAGAAACCGGCGCGAGATACATCGGATATTCCATGAAGTCAACGGCAACGGCGGCGGCAACGGCAATAGCGACCGGCATGGCGGCGGCAAATGAGCGCTTACTCTTACTTCCCAGGCTGTTCGCTCACCAGCTCCGCCGGAGAATATGATACGTCGTTCCGGCTGGTAGCCGGCACCCTCGGCATCGGGCTGGACGAGATCAATGACTGGAACTGTTGCGGGGCCTCCCCGGCTCCGCACCATTGGGGCGGCAATCTCGGCGTTATGCTTCCGGCCCGCAATCTGCACATCGCCGGCTATGGGCACGAGGCTATGGTGGCCCCCTGCGCCGGCTGCTACAACCGCCATAAAAATGCGCAGCACGAACTGGCGGCGAGCGCAGAGCTCCGTGAGCAGACATCGCGAATTCTGCGCGAGCCGCTGCGCTATCAAATCGAAATTTTGAATCTGGTCGAACTTTTTGACCGCGAGATCTCGCCGGAGGCGCTAGCCGAGCGGGCACAGGGGCGGCTGGAGGGGCTGAACCTGGCAACTTATTACGGCTGCCTGCTCACCCGTCCCGCCAAGATCATGAATTTTGATAACGCCCGCAATCCGGTGAGCATGAAGCCGCTGCTCCGGGCCACTGGCGCTCAGTCCGATCATTTCCCCTTTAAGAGTGAATGCTGCGGTTCCTACATGGGGCTCGCGAAAAAGGAGATTGTTCTGAGGGCCGGCCGCCGGATAATTGAGGTGGCCAAAGACCTTGGTTTTGATGCCATCATCACGGCGTGTCCGCTGTGTCATCAAAACCTCGATCTGCGGCAGAGCCAGATCAACAAAACGTACGGTATATCGCTGGAGATGCCAATCCTCTATTTTTCCCAGGTCCTGGGACTGGCCCTGGGTCTGAGCGCCGACGATCTCGGCATCGACGCCCACATGGTCAGCGCGCGCAAACTGCTGGCAAAGATCAGCGGGAGTGCGGTCGACCCGGCATCGCCGGCCAAGAGCGGAGATGCCACCGAACCAACGGCCACGTTGTCAGGGATTGGGGAGGCGAGCTAAGATGCGCATCGGCGTCTTTGTCTGCCAGTGCGGCACCAATATCGCTGCCACCGTTGACACTGAGAAGGCGGCGGCGGCCGGGTCTTTGCGCGACGTGCATCACGCCGAGACCATCCAGTACACATGCTCAGATCCGGGGCAGCGCGCGATTATTGACGCTATCCGGGAGAAGGAACTAACGCGTGTGGTCATCGCCGCCTGTTCACCGCGGATGCACGAAACTACCTTCCGGCGTGCAGTCACCCGCGCCGGTCTGAATCCATTCATGATGGATATGGTGAACATCCGCGAGCACTGTTCCTGGGTGCATTCAGATGTTGACACGGCGACCGGTAAGGCCATCGATCTCACGAGCATGGGCGTGGCCAGGGTCAGGAAACAGGCCTCTCTTTTTTCGAGCAAGGTGCCGGTCACCAATCGCGTGCTCGTCATCGGCGGCGGCGTTGCCGGCATCCAGGCGGCGCTGGACATCGCCGACGCGGGGCTGCCGGTGACCATGGTCGAGCGCGGTCCGTCGATCGGGGGCAACATGGCGCGGCTCGACAAAACCTTTCCGACCCTGGACTGTTCCTCGTGCATTTTGACGCCGCGCATGGTCGAGGCCAATCAGCATGAGCAAATCGATCTCATGGTCAATTCCGAGGTTGATACGGTGCGCGGCCATGTCGGCAACTTCGAAGTCGATATCCGCAAGAAAGCAACCTGTGTCATTGAGGAAAAATGTACGGGCTGCATGATCTGCCAGGAGAAGTGCCCGAGCCGGGCGCCGGATGAGTTTAACGCCGGCGTCGGCGAATCGAAGGCGATCAGCGTTCCCTTTCCTCAGGCGGTGCCGCTGGTGGCAAACCTGCGCAAGGAGCACTGCCGCCAGTTCATCAGGGGCAAGTGTGGCGTCTGCAAGAAGGTCTGCAAGTCCGGCGCCATCGACTACGAGCAGGAAGACGAGGTTACGACCGAAAGGTTCGGGGCAATTGTGGTCGCAACTGGTTATGAACCATATGACTGGCGCGAGGCCTATCCCGATTATGGCGGCGGCCAGTATCCGGATGTCATTACTTCCCTGCAGTACGAGCGCCTGCTGTCGGCTTCGGGACCGACGGGCGGTCATGTGCGGCGGCCTTCCGACGGGGAGGAACCCAGGCAGGTTGTCTTCATTTCCTGCGTCGGTTCGCGTGACGAGTCGGTGGGGCGGCCCTTCTGCTGCAGCGTCGGCTGCATGTACATTGCCAAGCAGGCGATTCTGACCAAGGAGCACATACCTGAATCCCAGTCGTATGTCTTCTATATAGATATACGGGCCGGCGGCAAGGGTTATGAAGAATTCACACGGCGGGCTCAAAAAGAATATGGTGCCGTCTACCTGCGCGGCCGGGTGGGCAAAATCTATCCCAGCAAGGGCAAGCTCATGGTCATGGGCACCGATACGCTCTCCGGCGAGCAGGTTGAGATCGAGGCCGACCTGGTAGTATTGGCGGCCGGGTTCGCGGCGGCAGAGGGCGCCGGCGAGCTGGCGCGTAAGCTGAATATTTCTTACGACCAGTATGAATTTCTATCCGAGAGCCATCCGAAGCTGCGCCCGGTGGAGACTAACACCGGCGGCATCTTTCTGGCCGGCGCCTGCCAGGGGCCCAAGGACATCCCCGGCTCAGTAGCCCAGGCAAGCGCTGCCGCGGCGAAAGCAATCGGGCTGCTCTCGAAGGGCGAGCTGGAGACGAGCCCGATGGTCGCGGCGGTGAATCAGACTCGCTGCACCGGTTGTTTCAAGTGCCGCGACGTCTGCCCCTACAATGCTATCGAAGCGGTCGAAGCGCGCGATGGGCATCAGACTGCCAGGGTAGTTGATTCCCTTTGCCATGGTTGCGGCGTCTGTAACGTCGCCTGCCCGCCGGCGGTAATATCACTCAAAGGCTACACTGACAACCAGCTTATCGCGGAGACACTGGAGCTGCTCAGATGAAATTAATCGGCTTCCTCTGCAACTGGTGCTCATACGCCGGCGCCGATATGGCAGGCACTTCGCGGATACAACAGCCCGGCGATCTTCATATCGTTCGCATGCCTTGTACCGGGCGGATTAACCCGCTGCTGATCCTGAAAGCGTTTCAGGAAGGAGCTGACGGCGTTCTGGTCAGCGGCTGCCATCCCGGCGATTGTCATTATAACGATGGAAATTATTATGCCCGGCGGCGGTTGGAGCTGCTGGCACGCATGCTGCCGGCGTTCGGGATTGCCTCCGAGCGCTTCCAGTACACCTGGGTCAGTGCTTCCGAGGGTGCGAGATGGGCACAGGTCGTGGACGATTTTACCGAAAGGGTCAGGTCCCTCCAGTGAGTGAGCTGAAATCAAAAATCATCGAGGCTCTTGATGAAGCCGAGTTTGTTCTTGGCTGGACGGCAACCGGTTCCGGCGCCGCCGCGCCCGCCCGTTTTCACAATGCCGGCGAAGCGGAAGACGCGGTTTTCGATTCCACCTGCGTTCATAACCTGGCCGTGCAACTGCCGCGGCTCAAGGATAAGACTGTGGGGATAGTGGCGAAGAGCTGCGATGCGCGCAGCATTGTTCAGCTGGCCGCCGAACGCGAAGTCGACCTGGAGCGGGTGAAGCTGATCGCTGTTGACTGCCCGGGTATGATTGACGTGAAATCGATCCGGCGCAGTTTTGGCTTTGGCGCCTCTATTGAGGATGATGGAACTTCGCTGCGGATTGCGAGCGCTGAGGCGGAGCGCGAAGAGTTTATCGTGGCAAAATGCCGGGGCTGCGAAGATCGCGACGGTGGCGCCGGAGATCCGGGCAATCATCCTCTACGAGAAAAGTTTTATTCGATGTCCGCTGTCGAGCGACGGGCTTTCTGGCGCGATCATTATTCGCGCTGCATCCGCTGTTATGCCTGCAGGGAAGCCTGCCCCATGTGTTTCTGCCGCGATGTCTGTATCATGCAGACACGCGATCCTCACTGGATTGGCGGCGGCGTCAACTCAGCCGAGGCAGAAATGATGCAGCTTATCCGCGTGAATCACCTTGCGGGCCGTTGCAGCGGTTGCGGTGAATGCGAGCGCGCCTGCCCCGTAGGGATACCCTTGATGTTGTTGATTGATGAGCAGAACCGTGTTATCCAGGAGATGTTTGGCTACCGGGCAGGCATAGACCCTGAAGCCAAACCGCCCCTGCTTTCCTTTAACATCAAGGGCGACATCTGGGAGGAAGAATGAAGGCATCGAAATTTATTGACCGCGATCGCATAGGCGAGCTTCTCGGCCAGTTGGCGGACCGGTCGGAAGTCTGGGCTCCACGCGAGCTGCCAGGATCCGGCGGAACCGTCATGTTCGAGCGCTGGCGCGGCGATCCGGTCGACTTCGACCATATCTCCGCAGTCTCGGCCAAGGATATGGTGCTGCCGCGAACCGAGGTGCTTTTTGGCTTTAACTACGCCTTTGGCGCCGGCAGCGAACGGGTGAAAATCAAGTCTGGCGATGCCGCCGGCAGCTCCATCCTTTTCGGTGCCCGCGCCTGTGACGCCAGGGCGCTAACTGTGCTGGACACGCTGTTCGATCCGCCTGAAGGCGAGGGTTATAATGATCCGGGCTATCGCGCTCGCCGGACGGGTCTCACCGTGGTCACGCTCGCCTGCACTTCCTGTGACGCCGCCTGTTTCTGTTCCTCCTTCGGCAAGGGAACCGCGGACAAGGCAGGCTCCGATGTTATTCTCTATCCGGTCGAGGGCGGACTTATCGCGGAGGCCGTATCCGATAAGGGCGGCGCGATTACAGGCCTGCCGATCTTCGAAGAGTCGAGCCGGGAGCTTCCCGAGCTTGCGGTTACGGCAAGGATCAAGGGTATTGAGGAGCTGGAGAAGAAATTGCCGCTCGTCTTCGACGATCTTGAATTCTGGGAAGAAATTTCAGCCGCCTGCAACTCCTGCGGTTTCTGTACGCACGGCTGTCCGACCTGCCATTGTTTCAACATCCATGACGAAATGCGCGGCGACCGCGAAGGAGAGCGGCTGCGCAGCTGGGACGCCTGCATGTTTTATCTCTACACACAGGAGACGTCGGGCTACAATCCGCGGCCGACTCCCGCTCATCGCTATCGCAATCGCATCAACCACAAGTTTAGTTACTATCCCGAAAACCAGGGCGAGATCCTCTGCACCGGCTGTGGCCGTTGCATCAGGGGCTGTCCGGTGGATCTCGATATCCGCGATGTCCTCATGGCGGTGCTGGAACGCCCGGCTGGAGGCGGTGGCCCGGCTGGAGGCGTGGGCCCGGCTGGAGGCGTGGGCTTGGCCGGAGGCTCAGGATGACCACGATACCAAAGGCAGGAAAAAAGGCAACAGAGCCGCTCAGACCGGAACCGGCGACCATACTCAAGGTCATTACGGAGACCGTCAACATCAACACCTACCGGGTTTCTTTTGACGATCCAGCGGTGATGGATGCTTTCACCTTCCTGCCGGGACAGATCGGGCAGCTCAGCGTTATGGGCGCCGGCGAATCTACTTTTGCTATCTCGTCGGCTCCGTCGCATCATGACTATCTGGAGTTTTCGATCATGAAGGCGGGTGTGGTGACCAGCGCCATTCATGAGTTGACGGCTGGTGACCGCATCGCCCTGCGGGCTCCGCTCGGCTGCGCCTTTCCCACGGATGAATGGAAGGGCAGGAACATTGTCCTTGTCGCCGGCGGCATTGGCATGGCGCCGCTGCGGTCGCTCCTTTTATATATTCTGGATAACCGCGGCGATTACGGCGACCTGACCTTGATCTATGGAGCCAGGACGCCCGCCGATCTTTGTTATGTGGAGGGCCGCGGCGAATGGGCCGGGCGTACCGATGTGGACTTTGTCTCCACCATCGACGCCGCCTGTCCCGGCTGGGATGGGTGCGTCGGCCTGGTCCCTTCCGTTCTGGAGGAAAAAGCGCTCTCGCCGGCAAAAGCGGTAGCGGTCACATGTGGTCCGCCCATCATGATTAAATATACGCTGCAAAGTTTGGATAAAATGGGCTTTCGGGAAGAACAAATCTATACGACGCTTGAACGGCGTATGAAATGCGGCATCGGTATTTGTGGCCGCTGCAATGTCGGGCCGAAATATGTTTGCACTGACGGGCCGGTGTTCTCGCTCTCGGAATTACGGGAGCTGCCGGACGAGCTGTAATGGAGGCGGGGAGATCAGGCATGAGGATAAGATGGTTAGGCCACAGCTGTTTTCTTTTGACCGCCGCATCGGGCGCGACTCTCCTCACCGATCCATACAACGCCGCCGCATATCCCGGCACGTTACTTTACCAGCCTCTGGAAGAAACACCGGGGCTCATGCCCGATGTCGTCACGGTGAGCCACGGCCACAAGGATCATGGCAATGTTGATGGGCTTGCGGGAACACCCGAAATCGTTCGAACCGTGAGACCGCGGCAGGCCGCTGGCTTCAACATTCGCGGCATTGAGAGTTTTCATGATGCCGAGATGGGCGCGATCCGCGGTGACAATATAATCTTTATCATAGAGGCAGATAGCGTCACTGTCTGCCATATGGGCGACCTCGGCCATGTGCTTGAGGCGGAACAGGTAGGGTCAATCGGCGCCGTCGATGTTATGATGATTCCCGTTGGCGGGAATTACACCATCACGGCTGCCGACGCCACACGTGTCTGGCAACAGCTCTCACCACCGGTCACTATGCCTATGCACTACCGTAATGACAAGTGCCTGCTCAAGCTGGACGGAGTTGAGGGATTCACGGCCGGCAAGCCGACCGTCGAGAAACCCGGAGTCAGCGAGATCGAGCTGAAAAAGGAAAATCTCACAGCCGGCCCGAAAATAGTGGTGCTGGAGCATTCGAACTAACAGTGGTTTGCGGTGTCTGCGACCGGACCGGAAATATCCTAAAGCTATTCGGCGGTACTCCTGATTTTATTTTTGATCATCCTGTTTCTAGTCGGCGCCATCACGGGCAGCTTCCTGAACGTGGTCATATACCGCTTGCCGCGAAAAGAATCTCTCGCCGCCCCCGGCTCGCACTGCCCCAGGTGCAAAGAGCCGGTTAAATGGTACGACAACATTCCCATCGTCAGCTACATGGTCCTTCAGGGCCAGTGCCGCAACTGCGGCCAGCCGATAACGCCGCGATATCCAACCGTTGAGACATTGACCGGTGCTCTTTGGGTGGTAGCCGGTATCCAGTTCGGGATGGACTGGCCCCTGCTGCCGGCCCTGCTGCTGATCTCAGTACTGATAGCAATTTTCTACATCGATCTTGATCATTACATTATTCCCAACGTCATTGTGCTGCCGGCCGCCGTTATCGGGTTGGCCGCGAACGTTGCTATTTCGCCCGGTGATTGGTGGGTTTATGTGGTAGCGGGACTGGGCGCTGGCATTTTCTTTCTGGCTGTAGCCTTGTTATATCCGGGTGGCAGCGGCATGGGTTTTGGCGACGTCAAGCTTGCCTGCATGCTCGGATTTTTCCTGGGGGGAGCAATCCTGCCGGGGCTCTTCCTTTCCTTCGCGATCGGTGCCTTCTCCGGAATATTTCTGTTGCTCACCGGTCAGAAGGGACGCAAGAGCCGCATTCCTTTCGGCCCCTTCATGGCCATTGGATCCATAATCGCGCTATTCTATGGCGACCGGTTACTGGAATTGTGGCTGGGCCTGGCACAGTAAAGATACAGAAAAACACGTTTGCGGCTTTTACGACGGAATCAGTTATAATATGTACTGATTCTCCCCGGAGGTAATGTCCTTGAAGTTCAAATCTTATTATTGGGCGATCATAGCGGCTGCTGTCGTGGTAGTGCTGGCGCTGGCGCTTCCCTTTTTTGTTTTTAGAGACAGTGGCGACAGCTCCAGTCCCCACTCGGCTGAAGATCTCCAAAATATGCAGAATCAGCCCGCGGATTACGGTCCCCAGATCGCGGCCTTCCAGGATCTGATCAACGCCAATCCAAACGACGCTCTGGCCATCGCCGGACTTGGTGACGTCTACATGCAATCCGGCCGTTACGCTGACGCCTCCGACCAATACGCAAAGGCTGTTGCCCTCAGTCCCAATGAGTCAATTTATTACAGCCGTCTGGGGGATTCAGAGTTCGCTCTGGGCATGGTGGACGTGGCTTTAAGGGATCTGCAAAAGGGCTTGGCGATAAATCCCAGCGACCAGGAAATACTTCTGTACCTGGGCTCGATCTACGCCCAGACCGGCCGGCAGGCTGAAGCCAAGCAGAACTGGCAGAAGGCCTACGACCTCAACCCAACGTCACGGTTCGGCCATGTGGCCCAGCAGCTCCTCGCCGAGCAGGAAAATCCTCAGGCTGGTGGCCAAAGCGCTCCAGCGCTGCCCTAGCTAAAGCTGCGGCGCGAAGAGCCGGCGCCCTAACCCATCCCCGCATAGTCCAACTCATTTCTGAGCCACGGTTGATTCAGCCTCAATCCGCCAGTTTATCCGCCAGTTAAGACATCCGTTTTGGCCGCGATTCAAGCCATCCCCTAATCCGCCAGTTTTTTCTTTTTTTCGCAAAAGCGGCGCGTTTATACCCGTTCTGCAACGCAAACTGCACAAATAAGTGGATTTTAGTTCAATAAATAGGGGGATTCCCTAAAAAAAATGCATTGAAACGCTTGTTCTGTGGGGAGAAGTGGTATAAAGTGGGGAAAAATTATGGGGAAATTATGGGGCGGTTATGCCGGTATACGATTTTATTGGACATTACACACATACTATAGATTCGAAGAACAGGGTCGCTATTCCTGCAAAATACCGTACTCAGATCGAGGATAGGAAAGTGGTGGTAACGACAGGTTTCGATGGCTGCCTCGTCGTCTACCCCGTGGAAGAGTGGGAGACGCTGAAGGAGGACCGGATTTCCAGACTGGATCCAATGGACAGCCGCAGCGCCCGCGACAAGATGAGAAAACTGCTGGGCGGCGCGGCGCCATGCGAGGTGGATAAACAGGGGCGGATCGGTTTAACCGCCTACCATCTGAAAAGGGCGGACATCTCCAAGGAGGTGGTGTTCACTGGAATGGGCAACTGTTTTGAGATCTGGGGCGCCAGTGCTTGGGACGCGTACGAAGAAGATTCCAAAGAACGGGAAAGGGCGGAACAGTAACAGGCTGACGACCGCCGCTTTCCCCCATCAAGGGAGAAGGGAAGTATGCAGTTGAACAACAGCATACAAGGATTTTCATCGAACGATCCGGCGCACTTGCCGGTTCTGGCGGACGAACTGTTAAACCTGCTCGACCCGCAACCGGACGACACGGTCATCGATTGCACCTTCGGCGCCGGCGGCCATGCCCGCAGGGTAGCCCGGGAGCTGCATCAGGATGCCCTCTTCATCGGCGTTGACCGGGACCCGGTCGCAAAACGGTACTTTGACCTTTTTGCGCAGCATCAGCCTTTCCGTTGCCGTTTTATCCATGGCAATTTTGCCCACGCGCTGGAGGATCTCAACCAGAACGGAATCGAGGCGGATCTGATCTATCTCGATCTGGGTGTTTCCTCAATGCAGCTCGACCGTCCCGAGCGCGGTTTTTCCTACAGCTACAACGCGCCGCTGGACATGCGCATGGATCCGGCAGGCAAGCGGACGGCCAGGGAGCTGATCAATGAACTGCCGGCGGCGGAGCTGGCCCGTATCTTTAAATCTTACGGTGAGGAACGCTATGCCCGGCAGATCGCCAAGCGCATTTGTATTGAGCGCGACAAAAAACCATTTGAGACGACGCTGCAGCTTGTGGACGCGGTCAAGGCCGCTATCCCCACGCCGGCGAGGTTCGGCGCCGGACATCCCGCGCGCAGGGTTTTTCAGGCTCTGCGTATCGCGGTAAACGATGAATTGGCATCGCTGGAGCAAGGGCTCGAGAACGCCATGTCCCTGCTGGCTCCGGGAGGGCGTCTCGCGGTCATCAGCTTTCATTCGCTGGAGGACCGGATCGTCAAGCAATTCTTCGCGGCAAGAGTGGGCAAGTGCACTTGCCCGCCGGATCTGCCGCAGTGCGTCTGCGAAGCGCGGGCCGAGGTCCGTGTCATCACCCGCCGGCCGGTCGCGCCGTCGGAAGACGAGATAGCTGAAAACCCGCGCGCTCAATCCGCGAAGCTGCGCGTGGCTGAAAAACTTGCGCAGTAATAACACGTAAAAAGACTCAGGACTAGAGGGGTAGATGGCAAAAGCAGCTCAACAGGATTGGGGATTTTCAGAAATCACCCGCAAGTTCGAGCGCGAGACCGGCCGGACGCAGCGTCCGGCGCCGCCGCGGAAGTATGTTTCAGCTGGCGGCGCTGCCCATGCGGGCGTCTGGCTGACCGCTGTCGCAGTCTGTCTCCTGGGCCTGGTTGCC
Organism: Actinomycetes bacterium; assembly: GCA_021785935.1. Lineage (GTDB taxonomy): Bacteria > Actinomycetota > Thermoleophilia > BMS3ABIN01 > BMS3ABIN01 > JACRMB01. The sequence goes on along the minus strand of JAJYOG010000007.1, from coordinate 41,950 downwards.
CTGCATGTTGGCATCCTCAAGAAGAATCTTGAATTCAACAGCCTCATTAGCGAAAAAAGCGAACTGGCCGCCGAGAAGGCGCGCCTCTCCAGTGAAGTGGCGACGCTAAGGTCTCCGGCGCGGGTCGAGCAGATCGCCATTCACGATCTCGGCATGGTGCCCGCGGATAAGGTTCAATATGTCTACATCAGCCCTGCTGGAACCCAGCAGACTTATGCCGACCTCGATCCTCTCGGCGTCGGCACGGGGAGGGCAGCGCCCTAGGTGCCGGTGCTTGCCGACTCCAACAGGCGCATTCGCTTAGCCCTATTATTAATCCTGGTCATCTTCTGCACGGTGATTGGACGCACCGTCTTCCTCCAGACCGTCAAGGCCGAAGAGTTATCCGCCAAGGCCAACGAGCAGCAGGTCAAGGAATTCCAGTTTCCGGCGCAACGCGGTACAATCTTTGACCGCAATGGCCGCGAGCTAGCGGTTGGCGAAGAAACCAAATCGATCACGGTTGACCCCTACTTTATCGAGGATCCGCTCAAGACGGCGCAATTTCTGTCGCCCCTTTTGAAAATCGATGCCAAGGATCTACTGGACAAGATGTCCGACCGCTCCAAGTCCAGCTCGGTTTACCTGGCTCGTAAGGTTGACCCGGCGATCGCGGCAACCATTGAGGACGCGAACATCACTGGTATCTGGATCCATTCCGAGGAGAAGCGCATCTATCCACAGAAGCGGGTGGCCGCCCAGGTGTTGGGATATGCCGGTGTCGACAATCAGGGGCTGGCTGGCATGGAACTGCAGCTGGATGAGGTGCTCAGGGGCACCGGGGGTAGCCAGCGGGTTGTCTTCGATCCTTCCGGGAAGCAGATCGAGACGCTTAGCCTCGAGGAAGGGACCCGCGGCAAGGATGTAACCTTATCCATCGATCAATCGCTACAGTTTCAGGCGGAAAAAGTATTATCGGAAACGGTTAACCACTGGTCGGCCAAAGGCGCAGCCTGTATCATCATGAATCCCAAGAATGGCGAGATTTATGCCATGGCCGATGTTCCGACCGTGGATGCCAACAATTTCAATAATTTAAGCGACGAGCAGCGGCGTAACCGGACAGTCACCGATAATTACGAACCTGGTTCGGTGTTTAAATTGGTAACGGTGGCGGCGGGCCTGGAGGAAGGCGCCGTGGCGCCGGGACAGACATATTACCTGCCGTCGACGCTTGAGCTTGGCGGCCGCACTATCAAAGACGCCGTTGATCGCGGGGAAGTGGATTGGGATCTGGGACAGATCCTGACGCATTCAAGCAACGTTGGCGCCGTCACCGTCGGCATGCGCACCGGCGACCAGAAACTCGACGACTGGATCCGCAGGTTTGGCTTTGGTTCACCCACTGGCATCGACTTCCCCGGGGAGGCCACAGGCATCGTCTGGGCGCCCAAGGACTGGTCAGATTCAACTATTGGCAATGTTCCCATTGGGCAGGGATTATCCGTGACCGCCATCCAGATGGCGGAAGCGTACTCGACGATTGCCAATAATGGCGTGGCGGTCACGCCACATCTGGTAAAGGCGATCGGTGATGAGCCAGAGGCGCCGGCCGAAGGCCGGCGCCTCATGAGCGAGCAAAACGCGCGGGTTCTCAGGGGTTTACTGCAGCAGGTGGTAGAGGATGGAGGCGCCCCTCTGGCCCAGATAGACGGATTTCATGTCGCTGGCAAGACGGGAACCGCTGAAAAGCCGCTTCCTGACGGCTCAGGATATTCGACGGAGAACTACATCGGCTCATTCATTGGCATGGTGCCGGCGGCCGATCCGCAGCTCGTGGTGCTGGTAATGGTGGATGAACCGCATCCTTTCGGCGGCGGCGCTACCGTGGCGGCGCCGGCGTTCAAGTTGATCACTGAGTTTGCCCTGCAAAAGCTGGAGATTACGCCATGATCGAAATAGTGGGGTGTTCAGAGGGCGCAATTTCTTATACAATAACGTCCCGATGAAGGCGGAATTCTACTTCACCCTTCTCGACGGTCTGCTGGCCACCGCGGTCTACCATCCCCTTAAACATAAATCAGGCGCTCCTTCGCGGACGCCATTTTTTTGGTCCGTGCCTCTAAGCCGCGCCACCGGGTCGCCCGCCGACCCCCTGAGCACGACGGTAACCATGATACCGGAGTCGGTGAATAAGGCAGCGCCTTTCGGGGAAGAAATGGGGATGAGAACCTCGGCGACGCCGGTTTGCACATACTGTTTTTCACTTCAGGATTAAAATTAGAGGCCAATTAAGGATGTCCGGCTCGATTCCAACAAAAGTTGAAGAATTGATTACGCTAACGTCACAAGATATATGCGACGCCTGTGCCGGCGAATTGCTGTCGGGTAGCGCGGCGGCGCTGGTGGCTGATATTTCCACCGATACGCGCGCCGGCCTTGGCGGCAAGCTGTTTGTGGCGCTCAGGGGCGAAAACTTTGACGGCGGCGAGTTTGTCGAGGAGGCTCTGGCAGCCGGCGCTATGGGCGTGGTGGCCGCCAGGGATGCCGCTGAAAGAGCGGCGGCATCAAGTCCCGGTCACAATGAAGGGAGGGGCAACGGCGGCAGCGCTACCCGCGATCAGGTCATCATCGCTGTTGATGATGCTGGCGAGGCGCTCAAGAACATCGCGTCACTGGTCGCCGCACGCAGTGGCGCCACCGTGGTGGCAATCACCGGCAGCACCGGCAAGACATCCACCAAGGACATGCTGTCAGGCCTGCTGGGGCCGAAGCTGAATTTTGTCGCCAGCCGCGCCAGCTTCAACAATGAGGTCGGGGTGCCGCTGACGCTGCTGGATGCCGGTGAAGACACGGAGGTCATTGTCGTCGAGATGGGCATGCAGGCTCCGGGCGAAATCAGGGAGCTTTGCCGCATTGCTGCCCCGGATATCGCCGTTATCACCAATATCGGGCCGGCCCATCTGCAGTATGCGGGCAGCCTGGAGAGCATCGCACGGGGCAAGGCCGAGATCGCTGCGGGCCTGGCGCCTGGAGGCAGGCTGGTGGCGCCTTACGGGGATGATCTTCTCGAATCGCACCTTGCCGGTCTCGATCTGCCGACAATAACCTTTGGCTTCGACCGGCTGGCGGATATCCACCCTGTCTATCACGAACACACTGAGGATGGCCGCCTGCACGCCTTGATTTCATGTTGCGGGCGCGAAATTGAACTTACGTTCAATTTCGCGCCCCATCATCATCTGCTTAACGCCATGGCCGCCATCGGCGCCTATTACCTGCTGGGCCTGCCGCTTGAGAAAATTCCCGAGGCCGTCAAAAACATCCATCTCGGCAGCCTGCGGGGCGAATTTGTAAATCTGGCGGATGGGGTCATCCTGCTAAATGACTGTTACAATGCCAACCCCCTCTCGATGCGCTCTTCCCTGGAGTATCTGGCGAGCGTCGGCACAGGCCGCCGCACCGTGGCCATTCTCGGCGACATGGGTGAGCTGGGCGGCGATGCCTCGCGGTATCATCGTGAAGTCGGCCGGCTGGTGGCAGAGCTCGGAATCGATTGCCTCGTTGCTGTGGGAGACCTTGCGGCCGGTTATCTCGATGGCGCCCGGGAAGAGGGAGCCTGCGGCAGTTGTTGCTATCATTTCGCCGACCGGGCCGCGGCTCTGGCTGAGGTTCAGGACCTGATAGAGCCGGGGGATGTCATCTTGCTCAAGGCTTCCCGCTTCATGAAGCTCGAGGAAATCGGCGCGTTGCTCATGGCGTTGGCGGACGCCGGGACGGCGCCGGAATCCGAAAATTCCGCCGGCCGCAAGCCGGAGCGTTAGTCCGGAATGTTCCAACTCCTCGCAGCCGGTCTCGCTTCCATGCTGATCACCCTCCTCCTGGGACCAAAATTCATAAAATTTATCAAAAAGAACGAATTCGGCCAGCAGGTTCGCGAAGAAGGCCCCGAGCAGCACCTCAAGACCAAATCCGGCATTCCCACGCTGGGAGGCCTACTCATTATCGTAGGGATGATGGTGCCCTTTTTCATTCTGTGGGAATGGAGCGTCAAGAGCCTGATCGTCGTGCTGACCACTCTGGGCTGCGGCGCCATCGGTTTCGCCGACGACTTCGCCAAGATCAGGAAGAAACGCTCGCTGGGGCTCAGGGCGCGCGGCAAACTGCTCCTGCAGCTGCTGCTGGCGATCGTGGTGGGACTGATCGCGGTCCGCTACGGCGATCTCTCCGAGAGCATCAAGATCCCGATGAGTGACAGGGTTCTTGATGTCGGCCTCTTTTATTACATCTTCATCTTTCTCTTCATTGCATTTTTCTCCAATGCCGTCAATCTTACCGATGGCCTCGACGGCCTCGCCGCCGGTTCGGTCACGGTGACGATGCTGACCTATATGACCATTGCTTTTCTCACCAGCCAGACCGACCTCGGGATCATCGCCGCCTGTCTCGGCGGCGCCTGCGTCGGTTTCCTCTGGTTTAATTCTTTCCCGGCGGAGATCTTCATGGGGGACACCGGTTCGCTGGCTCTGGGAGGAGCTATTGCGGCCATGGCTTTTCTGACTCAGACCGAGCTCTTGCTGATCATCATCGGCGGCATCTTTGTGGCTGAGGCGGTCTCGGTCATCATCCAGGTGATCAGCTTCAGGATGACCGGCAAGCGGGTTTTTCTGATGACGCCAATTCATCACCATTTTGAGCTGATGGCGTGGTCCGAGACCAAGATCATCATGCGTTTCTGGATCGTCGGCGCCATCTTTGCCTCAACTGGCTTCACAATCTTCTATCTGTCCACGGGACGATGACTTTTCCCGCTTTCGAGGAAAACGGCCGGCTGCTGATCATGGGCATGGCACGCTCGGGCGTCGCGGCGGCGCTGGCAGCGCGCAGAGTTCTGCCGCGGGCTGAGGTCATCATCGCCGATCGCGATTCCGAGCCTCGGGGGGCAGAAGCGGAGCAGTCGCTGCGTGCGGATGGCATCAGCGTGGAGCTGGGACGGGAAGACAATGAGTTGCTCGACGGTTGCGGGCTTGTGATCAAGAGCCCGGGCATCCCGCAGGACAATCCCTTATTGCTGGAAGCCCATTTGCGGGGAATACCGGTATGCGGCGAAATCGAGTTTGCCTGGCATTTCCTGGAGAACATCATCATCGGGGTAACCGGCACTAACGGCAAGACCACGACTACCGAGTTGCTGGGCCACGTTATCCGGGGGAGCGGGCGGCCCTGCCGTGTCGCCGGCAATGTCGGCATCGCCCTGTCGTCGCTTGTTGGCGAGGTTGATAAGGATGAACTGCTGGTCGTCGAGCTTTCGAGCTTCCAGCTGGAAGACAGCATCGACTTCCGGCCCGATATCGCCATCCTTCTGAATCTGACCGAAGACCACCTGGACCGTCACCCTGACAGGGAAAGTTATTTTTCCGCCAAGATGCGGATCTTTGAAAATCAACATGCCAAAGACGTCTCCATCATCAATCTTGACGATCCCAACTGCCGCCGGCATGTACCGGGTCATGCCTCACGAGTCTGGTTCAGCCGCAGTGCCGGTGACGCCAAACCCGGCGCTGGCGAGAACGCCGAGCCGCTGGTGTTCATCCGCGATGGCGTTATTCGCGCAAACCTGCACGGCCTGGAGATAGCCAGCTCCGGCCTCAGATCGCGGCTGCCAAGCTTTGAAATGGCGGCGTCCGGCAGGAATGGCAGTACCAGCGGCGAAGTCTCAAAAGCGACTGGATCGCATGCAATTCTTGAAAGGTCTGAAGCAGCGATCAGAGGCGAGCACAACCTGGATAACTGCCTGGCGGCGGCCGCGGCATGCCTGTGTCTTCGGATTTCTCCGGATGAGGTGGCGTCGGGTATCAGAAGTTTTCCGGGCGTTCCCCACAGGCTTCAGGAGGTCGGGGTGGTGGCTGGGATCACGTACGTTAACGATTCCAAGGCCACCAACGCGGACGCGGCCATCAAGGCTTTGACCGCATATGGGCGCGGCATCCATCTGATTCTCGGTGGCCGCTCCAAGGGATGCGATTTCGATGAGTTGGCTGAAGAAGCATCCCAGGCCCGGGTCAATGAAGTTATTCTCATCGGTGAAGCGGCCAACGATATCGCCACCAGTTTCGATATTATCGGCGTCGATGTGGAGATGGCGGAAGATCTCGAGCGGGCTGTCGGTATCGCCCGTGAAAACGCCGAACCGGGGGATGTGATTTTGCTGTCTCCGGCCTGCGCCAGTTTTGACCAGTATGACAATTATGAGCAACGAGGCGAACATTTCGTGAGTATTGTCAAGAAGATCGAAGCGGAGGAAGCTTGAGCCCGTTTAACCGCCGCAAAGAGCGGATTCGGGAGCGCTCCCGCATGCGGGCGGTTTCGGGGACCTATGAGTACGCGTTCCTCACAACCGTTACCATGATCGTATTGGCCCTGGGTGTGGTCATGGTATTCAGCGCCAGTCTGGCCAGCGCCTACTTTGAGAACCAGGACAGTTACTTCTATCTCAAGCGCGAGCTGCTTTACGCCGCGATTGGTTTGATCATTATGTTCAGGCTGGCCCGCTTCGATTTCATGAAACTGCGCAAGTGGGCGCCCGCGCTCATGATTATCGCCATCGGTTTGCTGGTGCTGGTGTTCATCCCCGGAATAGGGGTCAGCGCCAAGGGCGCCAGGCGCTGGATTGGCCTTGGCCTGGCAACTTTTCAGCCTTCAGAGTTCGCCAAGATAGCAGTAATCATATTTGTGGCCAGCGCCATGAGCGCCCGCAAGCAACTGCTCACATCGTTGCGTGATATGGCGCTGCCGATTCTGGCTTTGCCGGCGGTTGCCTGCCTGTTGATTTTGGTGGAGCCGGATATGGGCACCGCCATTACACTCACGGTTACACTTGGCGGGATGCTACTGATCGGTGGAGTCAGCATGAGGGTTTTGGCTCCTCCCGCCCTGGCAATGGCCGGGCTGGCGCTGGTATCGGTATTTATCAGCCCGCATCAGATGGACCGCATTACCGCTTTCCTTGATCCCTGGAAAGACGCCACGGGGACCGGGCATCAGATCATTCAATCCTGGGTCGCCATCGGCTCAGGCGGACTGTCAGGGGTCGGGCTCGGCAACAGCGTCCAGAAATTTAATTATCTGCCCGAGCCGCACACCGACATGATTTTTTCCATCATTGGTGAGGAGATAGGAATTTTGGGGGCGCTGCTGGTGATAGGAGGTTTTGCCGCCTTCGCCTACATGGGCTTTCGCATCGCGGTCAAATGCCATCATTCTTTCGGCAAGTACGTGGCCGCCGGCATCACATCGATGCTTGTCGGCCAGGCCGCGATCAATCTCTGCGCCGTCACCGGCCTGTTGCCGCTGACAGGCGTGCCTTTGCCACTGATCAGTTATGGTGGATCGAGCCTGGTAGTGATTCTTGCCAGCATTGGTATATTACTCAATATTGCCGTCAACCCACGGGGTAAAATTGCTGCAGCTCCCCAAAGAAAATTCAAAGCCGTTAAAGGTGGTAATAGCGGCCGGAGGGACGGCCGGCCATCTGGTGCCGGCCCTGGCCCTCGCCGGCGCGCTCACGGCTAAGGGCGCCAGGGTAACTTTCATTGGCACCGGCAGGGGGCTGGAAACCGAGCTGGTTCCGCAGGCCGGATATGAGCTCGACCTGGCCGATCTGCGCGGGCTTCAACGCCGTCTGTCGCCACAGATATTCCTATTCATTTGGTCGCTAATCAAGGGTAGCGCCGATTGCGCGCGGATCCTGAAGAAGCGGAGGCCCGATGTGGTCGTCGGCGGCGGCGGTTATGTTAGCTGGGCGCCGGTTTTTACGGCCTTCCTCATGCGGAAACCCACCCTCATTGTCGAGCTGGATTCATATATGGGACTTGCCAACCGGGTTCTGGCGCCGCTGGTGAAGCGGGTCGCCTTGAGCTATGAAATCCCCGGCCGTGATGGCGGAAAATATTTGCTGGCGGGGCGCCCGATGTCGCGTGATCTGCTTGAGGCCACGGCGCCGGCGGGCCGTGAAAAGTTCGGGCTCAGGGAAGATGCGCCGGTTGTCCTGGCCAGTGGCGGCTCGTTGGGGGCGAGGTCGATAAACCTTGCCTGCGTCGAAGCCTTCGGCGTTTCTCATCTGCCTTTTCAACTGGTGCATGTGAGCGGCCGGCGTGATTTTGAGGTGGTAAAAAAGTTGCTGCGGGAACGCGGCGCCGACCCGGACAATTATCATTTGTTAGACTATACAGTTGATTTACCGCTGGCTGCCGCAGCCGCGGATCTGGTGATCGGTCGTTCCGGCGCTTCAGTTCTGGAGATGGCAGCGCTGGGCAAACCGGCCGTGCTGGTGCCCTATCCTTATGCTACCGCCGACCATCAGCTAAAAAATGCTGAGTGGATGGTTGCGGCGGGGGCGGCGGAAATCATCCTTGACGCGGATCTATCCGGACTGGCTCTGAAGAGAAAGGTTGAAATGCTGCTGGGAGATCGCGGTCGGCTTGCGGGGATGGCTGCGGCAAGCGCCCGGCTGGGAGAGCGCGACGGCGCCGGAAAAATTTCTGACGAGATTTTCGCCATTGCCGGGAAGTAGACCGCTAGGATTGGCGCGTGAGGATTGGCGGATAAGAATGCTAAAGCGATTGGAGAATTAAGTATTGTGTCCCCGAAATAAGACCCGAAATAAGAGGATCCATTTTATAGGGATTGGCGGGGCCGGCATGAGCGGCATCGCCCAGGTGTTCCACACACTTGGTTATGAGGTTAGCGGTTCTGACCTCAAACGTGGACGTTACACACGCATGCTCGAAGAAAGCGGAGTTGAAGTCGCTTTTGGACATAACGCCGCCAATCTCGACCGGCCCGACGCCGTGGTCGTCTCCTCGGCCATCCCGGAACATAATCCGGAACTGGTAGCATCCCGGGAACGGGGCATTCCCGTATACCAGCGTGCGCAGATGCTGGCGGAACTGATGAGCATGAAGCGCGGTGTGGCCGTTGCCGGTACTCACGGCAAGACCACCACGACCTCTATGATTGCCAATACCATGGAGCTTCTGGAGCTCATGCCCTCTTTCGTTGTCGGCGGCGAACTTAATGATGTCGGCAGCAATGCCCGGGCCGGCGCCGGCGAGTGGCTGGTCGCGGAGGCGGACGAGAGCGACGGCTCACTGTTGCATCTGCGCCCCGAGATTGCGGTCATCACCAACGTCGAACTCGATCATCATTCACACTACGCTTCAGTGGATGAAGTCATCGAAGTATTTAAACAGTTTGTCTCCGGGTTGCCGGAGGAAGGGGCCCTCGTGATCTGGGATACGCCTCTCCTGAGGGAAATAGCCGAATCGACGCGCGCCCGTGTTATTGCTTACGGAACCGAAGCAGGCAGTGATTACCGCGCCACCAAAGTTAAATCAGATCGTGAAGGAACATCATTCGACCTATCCTGGTCCGGTGGCGGCTCCAGCACAGGAAAAGGCGGCAGCTGTCACATATCGCTCATGGTGAGAGGGCTTCACAATGTGCTCAACTCGCTGGCCGCCATCGCCGTTCTGGACCTCATCGGCGTCGAGCCAACCACGGCCGCGCCGGCGCTCGCCCGTTTCAGCGGCGCCGCGAGACGTTTCCAGATTAAAGGGGAAGCTGGCGGCATCACCATCGTTGATGATTACGCCCACCATCCGACCGAGATCGAAGCTACTCTGGAAGCTGCGCGCTCTGGTGGCTGGACCAGGGTGATCGGAGCCTTCCAGCCTCATCTCTATTCACGCACCCGTTATCTCCATGATGAGTTCGGACACGCACTCAACAATTGCGACCTTGCTATCGTTACCGACATTTTTGGAGCCCGCGAGGAACCCGAGCCCGGCATTAGCGGCAAACTGGTAGTCGATTCGGCGCTCCGCTGGTCCCCATCCGCGAATATCGCCTATATCCCCAAGCCCAAGGATGTCGTGCCGTTGCTGCTCAGAGAACTCAGGCCGGGCGATCTGGTTCTAACCATTGGCGCCGGCGATATCTTCAAGGTCGGTGAAGACCTACTGGCGGCCCTCGAAAGGCAGGAAAGCCTTGTATGATCAGGAGGTTCTCGCCGAACTTGAACGGGCTGCCGGCAACCCAGCGGTTGCCGGAGCCAACATCGGCAGTCTGACTTCCCTCGGCTGCGGCGGCGCCGCGGCTCTCCTCATCGAAGCAGAATCCTCTGAGCGGCTTGCCCAAATATTACATATCGCAGCCGCCCATGAAGTCGACTGGTTTGTCTTTGGGCTTGGATCGAATCTGCTGGTCGCCGATTCTGGCTGGGACGGGATGGTAATCAGGCTCGCCGGAGATTTGAAACAATGTATACCTGCGCAGGACGGCAGACTGACCTGTGGCGGCGGAGCGACATTGCCCAAAGCCGCATCGGTGGCGGCAGCAGCAGGGCTTTCCGGACTTGAAGCTCTCGCGGGTATTCCTGGAACCATCGGCGGCGCCGTAGCCATGAATGCCGGCGCCTGGGGAACGGATATCGGCAGTCTCACCGAACGGATAACGCTCTGCCTGCCGGGCGAGACCAGAGAGATCGGCCGCGATTTTTTAAAATTTTCTTACCGCCATTGCGAACTGCCCCCGGGGGCTGTTATCTCCCGGGTCGTTCTGGCGCTCAGCCTGGGCGAGACTGAGAGTATAAAAGCTGAGATGACCCGCTACCGTGAACAGCGCACGGAAAATCAACCGGTTGGCGAGCGCACCTGCGGCAGTGTTTTCAGAAACCCGCCGGAAGGCATGAGCGCTGGCGAGCTGCTTGAGCGCGCCGGATGTAAAGGCCTTCAGCACAGGGGCGCCTCAATTTCCACCAGACACGCCAACTTCATTGTAAATCAGGGCGGCGTGAGCGCGGACGTCATCTGGTTGATGAATGAATGCCGCCGGCTCGTGTATGAAAAATTCGGTGTCGTCCTGGAGCCGGAGGTCATGTTACTGGGTGACATCGAGCTAAAGGATCCGGTGTTACGCTGATGGCATCAGGGCACATGCGTTCATATTTGTGGAAAGTTACCCTCGCGGTTTTGCTCGCCGGCATTGGCGCCGCGGCAGTGTTCTTGCTGAGCCAGTCGTCCGTCCTTGCCGTTAACGAAATTATCGTCGACGGCAACCGGGTCATCCCCACGGAGCAGATTCTCGAGAAAGCGGGGCCACTGCTTCGCAATCAAAGCATCATCCATCCATCATTCGATGCCGTCCGCGGTGAGCTTGGCGGTATGCCATATATCGAGAGTGTGGATTTCGATCGGGATTTTCCCAATACGGTCATTATTCACATACGGGAGTACCGGGCTCTGGCGTGCCTGAAAGGCGCCGCTGGCATGAATTATATTCTGGCCCCGGATAGCAGGATTCTGGCAGCGCAGGCTGAGTCATGCCCGGTGATGCCGGTTGTGATGACAAAGACGCCATGCGCCGGCGAGGCCGGTGGATTTTCAGAGTGCGCGGATGTCGGGGCCGGCACCGATTTCCTGGCGAACATACCGGTAAGTTTCAACTACGAGTTTGCCGAGGTCTCGGTGGATAATGGCGATATCCGGGCCAGGACGAAAACAGGCGTCAACGTGCATTTCGGCTCGCTCGACAAGTACGGTCTCAAGTTCGAAGTTCTAAGGCAACTGCTGGCAAGATCGGTGGCGGCCGGCGTGCAGGTGACGATAGATGTTTCAGTTCCGGAGCGTCCGGTGACGAAAGAGGAGGCGCCACCACCTCCTCCCGAGACGATTACAAGCGCCGATGAATCAGCCCAGGCGGCGGTGTCCGCGGCTACGACGACGGGTACGGGTGCGACAGTAGACGGCGCACAAGGCGCAGCGGGGGAATCGGGCGCCGGAGCCGGTGGAACGCCTGTTAATGGGACTGGAGCAGGTGGAACCACCGGAAATGAAGCGGGAAGGAATGGAGCTGCCGGTGAAGGTACCGGTGGAGCGGGCGGAGGCATCGCGACCGACGTGCCGCAACAATGAGCCGGTTGACATTTCAATAAAGTTTGAACGACATGGATTTGAACGACATGGATAACGAAAAATCCAATCAGAGGAAAAATAATCAGCGCGGCAAGAAGCGCGAAAAACAGCGCGGCAAGAAGCGCGGCAAGAAGCGTGACGCTGAGTTCAAGACCGCTGCGAATGACTTGCGCCTGGATTCTGGATTTTCTCCCGTAGTGGCGCTGGATGTGGGCACGACCAAGATCGCCTGTCTCATCGGCGAAATAAATACGGATGGAGATCTGTCGCGCGTTGCCGGAATCGGCCAGGCGCCGGCGCAGGGCATGCACAAGGGTGTGGTCGTGGACCTGGAAGATGCCGCCCGGTCCATCAGCGCCTCGGTAGAGAAAGCCGAAGCGGCGGCGGGTTACCAGGTGCGCGAGGCTTTTGTTGGAGTTGCCGGCGCCCACGTGGTCTCGATGAACCGCAAGGTTACAATCAAAAATCCTAACGAGGACCGCCGTGTGACCAAGGCGGAACGCGAAGCGCTGCTTGAGAAACTGAAACAGGTTGATGTTGATCCCGATCTTCAGTTAATTCACGCCCTGCCGCGGGAATATACCCTCGACGGGCAGGATGGCATTCACCGGCCGGTTGGCATGTGGGCCAAGAAGATCGAGATGTCAGGCCATCTTGTGTTTGGCGCCATCAGCTCCATTCAGAATCTGATTGAAGCGGCAGGCATGGCCGGCCTGTCAACTGATGACATTGTGCTGGAACCGCTGGCTTCGAGCGAGGCCTGCCTCGATGATCAGGATTTGAAGTCCGGAGTCGTGTTGGTTGATATCGGGGGAGGAACGACCGATGTGGCGATGTTTGCCGCTGGACGGCTGGTACACACGGCTGTGCTCCCGGTGGGCGGAAATCATATCACCAGGGATATCTCCGTTGGCCTGAAAGTACCGCTGGCGGTGGCTGAGGAAATCAAACTCAAATACGGGAACGCGCAGAGTCATCTGGTCGAGGATATTGAAATGGCAAAGATTCCGATCGCGGTTCCGGGATCCAGTGAAGAGCGCATCGTAACTTTCTCGAAAAAATTTCTTTCGCGCATAATTGAAGCGCGAGTCTCTGAGATTTTTTCACTCGTTTTAAGACAGGCCCGCGATAGTGGTTATCTCTCAAGTGTTGCTGCAGGGATGGTAGTCACCGGAGGCTCAAGCCAGCTTGAGGGTATCTGCGGCCTGGCTGGAAACGTGACCGGGTTGCCGGCGCGGTTGGGTGTCCCGACAGTGGGCTCGGGGGCTGTTGACATCCCTGGTAATCCCGTCTATGCTACGGCCGTAGGCTTGCTTTTGTATGGAAGCAGGCGTATTTTTTTAAGGGGGCCAAGTCAGCCGCCTGAACCCTCTACCCCTAGTGTAGGGTTGTGGAATGAGGTTCTGGCGAAGGTCAAGGGTTGGTTTGGACAATCTGGCAAGACCTAGACCTTGGAGGTTTTGACAATATGCTAGATCCCGGTAGCAGTTACCTGGCAGTAATACGAGTCGTGGGGGTAGGCGGCGGGGGCACCAACGCGGTCAATCGCATGGTTGACGCAGGTCTGAAAGGTGTTGAATTTATTGCCGTCAATACGGACGCGCAGGCACTGCTCATGTGTGACGCCGATGTCAAGTTACATATCGGCGGCAAGATCACTCAAGGGCTTGGCGCCGGCGCCAATCCTGAAGTCGGCAGAGAGGCAGCTGAAGAAAGCCGCGACGAGATCCGCGAGGCCATCAAGGGCTCGGACATGGTGTTCGTCACCGCCGGAAAAGGCGGTGGCACCGGCACGGGCGCCGCTCCGGTAATCGCGGAGATCGCCAAAGAGCTGGGGGCGCTGACCGTCGGCGTCGTTACGCGGCCGTTCTCATTTGAAGGCAAGCGTCGCAGCGACCAGGCCGAGGAAGGCATCCGGATGCTGCGCGAGAAGGTCGACACCGTTATCATTATCCCCAACGACCGGTTGCTCCAGGTCGTGGAGAAACGCACTTCCATCATTGACGCATTCAAGGTTGCTGACGACGTGCTCAGACAGGGCGTCCAGGGCATTACGGATCTGATCACGGTTCCAGGCCTCATCAACCTCGACTTCGCCGATGTCAAGGCCATTATGAAGGACGCCGGTTCGGCACTGATGGGCATCGGTGTCGCCAGCGGCGAGAATCGTGCTTCTGAGTCGGCCAAAGCCGCGATCTCTTCACCGTTGCTGGAAGCATCGGTTGAGGGTGCGACCGGTATTCTGCTCAATATCACCGGTGGATCCGACCTGGGACTGTTTGAAGTCAATGAAGCGGCGGAGGTTATCTCCAGCGCCGCCGACTCTAATTGCAACATCATCTTTGGTGCGGTCATCGACGAGAGCATCAAGGACGAGGTCAAGGTGACGGTCATCGCCACTGGCTTCGACCGGCAGGTGCAGCAGGGAAGGGTCGCCAGGACGCGTGACAACACCATCATCACCAAGGGTCCGTCGGAGTCTCCCCGCAGGGACGCCGAAGACGTACCTGACTTTGATGTCGGCGAGGACGTCCTTGATATCCCGACCTTTTTGAGGGATAAAGACTAGGGCAATTCCGGCAGAGAAAATAAGAGCCGGAGGCTTGATCAAAAGAGATGGGGCGGGCCCTTCGGGCCCGCCCCTAGCTATTAAGGCAGACAGATGGCCAGACATAAAAACACAAACATCTACGCTGGCGTCAGGGGCCACGGCTCCTTCAAGCAGACTGTTCCGGGAATCGCCAGGTTCGGCGTGCTTGAGGCTTACAGAAAATACAGTTTACGTGACAAGGAGGCCGGCGGAACCTTGTGGGATTTCGCCAAGGCCCCGCCCGGGGTCAAAATATTTTTTTCCAATAGGCGAAAATTTGGCGTCAGCAAATCTCCCTATAATTCGATGAATCTGGGTTTTCACGTGGGCGACGACCCGGCGGCCGTCGACAGGAACCGCATGCGGTTCGCGCGCGGGCTAGGACTCGATCCGTCGCGGCTCACCTGTCCGAGACAGCGGCATACCGGAATTGTCAGCGTGCTTGACCGCGAAGAGCAGGTGGGCAGCGGCGCCCATACCGATGAATCCGTTTTTGATCCATGTGACGGACTGGTGACCACCATGGAAAACGCTCCCATCCTGCTGCATTTCGCAGATTGCCTGCCCGTTGTGCTGGCGGGTAGGGCCGGGGGCAAGCCGGCGATCGGTGTTCTCCATGCCGGCAGGCAAGGGTTGGAGGAAGGCGTCGTCGCCAACGGCGTCAAGGCCATGGTTGAGAATCTGGGTGTAGAGCGCGGCTCGATCGTCGCCGCGCTGGGACCAGCCATCGCTCCCTGCTGTTATGAAGTCGGGGAGATGAAAACCCATGGCTTCCGCAAGCGCTTTGGCGGCGATGTCGTTGTGGATGGCGCCAACCTCGACCTGGCCGCCGCGGCTATTGCCGACCTCAAGGCCAGCGGCGTCATAGCTGAGAGAATCCACCTGCTTGATATCTGCACTTCCTGCAGCGATGATTTCTATTCCTACCGTCGCGAGGGCGTTACCGGACGCCACGGAGCCATAGCCTGGATCTCGAAATGAAACGGACGAAAAAATGAAACGGGCTACCCGCGCACCCGAAACCATCGACCCCGACATGATCCGTGAGAATTTCTCTCGAGTAAAGGATGAGGTTGCGTCCGCATGCCGCCGGGCCAGCCGTAAGCCGGAGGAAGTCGAGATTCTCGTCGCCACAAAATACATAACGATCGAGGGCATGGAGGCACTGGCCGCAGCCGGAATCAGCCTGGTGGGCGAGAACCGCGCCCAGGACCTGACCGCGAAACATGCCCTCTACAAGGACCGCTTTACCTGGGACTTTATCGGCCACCTGCAGAGCAACAAGGTGCGCCAGGTGCTGCCCCTGGTTCGTCTGATTCACTCGGTAGAAACGATTTCGACGGTGCGCGAAATCGACCGCCGCGCCGAAAAGGCAACAGATGTGCTCCTCGAGGTCAACGTTGGCGAAGAAGCGGGCAAGTATGGTATCATTCCATCCGAAGTTGACCGATTTCTTGAGGAGGCATCGCAATTCCCGAAGGTGAACTTCACCGGCCTCATGACCATGCCGCCGATGGCGGCCGACCCCGAAGCCGTCAGGCCCTACTTTGCGGCTCTTCGCCGTCTGTCATCCAAACTAAATCAAAAATGGAACGACAGTCATCGACATTTCCAGCATCTTTCCATGGGAACCAGTAATGACTATGTCGTGGCGGTTGAGGAGGGGGCGACCATAATCAGGGTCGGCAACGCAGTTTTTGGCTAGTTTTTGTATGGCGGCGGGACCGGCATGACCCAGTATCAACGCGTAAAGCCGCCGCCGGTAAGCGAAACCTTAAAGCAACACTAAAGGGATAGCGGGCCGGGCGAAGAAAAATAGATTCGACTCTCTATCACTACTGGAGGTGATTGCCATCAGCAATGCATGGCACAAGACACTGGTATATTTCGGGCTGGTCGAGGATAGCCTTGAAGAGAAGGACGATTTTGATGAGGAGGAGGAGCATCTGGCGGCGCACCGCGAGCTGGAGGAGTCATATAAAGAGCGCCCCAACGTTCGCAAGATAAGCCGCTCCGCGCGCAAGCGCCGCGTCGATTACGACGACATCTATCCGGAGGAAAACGTACGGAAGGTGTCGCGGGTACGTCCGCTGAGGGCCGCGGCCTCTCCCGCGAACGTCAGCGTGCACCTGGTTCTGCCCAAGAACTTTAACGACGCGCAGCAGGTGGCGGACAAGTTCAAGGCCGATATTCCTGTTATTCTCAATCTGCAGGGCGCCGACACCGAGCTGTCCAAACGCCTGATCGATTTTTCCAGCGGCCTGACATACGCCCTCGACGGCGGCATGCAGCGGGTCGCGGACAAGGTATTTATGCTCACCCCACGGAACGTTGACGTTTCCGCCGAGGAGAGGGCGCGTCTTATGGAGAAGGGCTTCTTTAATCAATCATGAGTGTTCAGAGAATTGGTCTCATAGGCTCCGGCAGCATGGGCTCGGCTATGGTCAAGGGTTGGCTCAAGGCTGACCCGGAAATGGCGAAGCGGATCACCGTAACCGACGTCATGACCGCCGCCGCCAAGCGGCTGGCGAAAGAGACCGGTGTCGCGGTGGCTTCCTCGAACAAGGAACTGGTCGAGAAATCCGACCTGGTTGTGATCGCGGTTAAACCGCAGGATATCGAAAGCGCGCTCGAGGGCACCCTTGAACTCTTTGGCCGCGGCAAAATCCTGGTATCGATAGCCGCCGGCCGTACTGTTATTTCCCTTGAGTCGATCTTTCCTGTCGAAGTCGCGGTTGTCCGCTTGATGCCAAATGTGGCTGTAGAAGTCAACGCCGGCACCATCTGCTTTGTCTCCGGTAATAATGTTGACCCACAGACCGAGGAAGAAGTAATCGAGCTCTTCCGGTCGCTGGGACGGATCGTCGTCCTTTCCGAAAAAATGTTTGGCGCCGCCACCGCCATCGGCGGCAGCGGGCCGGGGTTCCTGGCGCTCATAACCGACGCCTTTATCGACGGCGGCATCATGGCCGGCCTGCCCGTGCCGGTTGCCCGCGAACTGACAGTAACAATGCTCTACGGAACTGCCAAGCTGCTCATGGACCAGGGTTTGCTACCCAGCGAACTCAGGCACAAGGTTACTTCACCGGCCGGCACGACCGCCTCTGGAATCGCGCAGCTCGAACGCGACGGTGTCAGGTCGGCGGTAATCGAAGCGGTACAGGTCGCTGTCGGACGCGCCAAAGAACTCGGTTAAGTCATGTCCAGATCCGGAATCCTCAGTTTTGTTGACGCCCTTTTCTGGATTTACTACGCCCTGATCTTCGTGCGCGTTATTTTCAGCTGGGTGGGATTGCCATCGCACGGCCCCCTTTATGAGATCTTCCGCTTTGTTTACAACGTGACCGAACCTTACCTGGGCCTCTTCCGCCGCTTTCTGCCCAGGACGGGAGCCATCGATTTCAGCCCCTTCATCGGTATGATCGCCCTGGTGATCATCCAGAACATTGTCCACAGCCTGATCCGGGGTTATTGATATTGTGCGGCATCTGCGGTTTTAGCGGCTTCAAGGACGACTACCTCCTGGACCGGATGTTGAAGGCTCTTGTGCATCGGGGGCCAGACGACGAGGGCAGATTCAGTGAGGGCGGTCTTTCCATTGGGCATCGCCGGCTCTCAATCATCGACCTCGAAACAGGCCACCAGCCGATTCATAATGAGGATGAAACCCTCTGGATCGTCTACAACGGCGAGGTCTACAACTACCGCGAGCTGCGTGAGGAGCTAGAGGGGCTGGGCCATCACTTCTACACCAGGACAGATACCGAGGTCTTGCTCCATGCCTACGAGGAATACGGCGAAAAGTGCGTCCAGCGCTTCAACGGCATGTTCGCGCTGGCAATTCTCGACCGTTCGCGCCGCAGCCTCTTTCTTGCCCGTGACCACTTCGGCATCAAACCGCTCTATTATCATTTCGCGCCCGGCGCGCCCGGCGCGCCTGGCGTCTCCAGCTTCCTTTTTGCCTCCGAGATCAAGGCGCTCCTGGAAGGGCCAGGCATCAAGCCGGAGCCTAATGATGAGATCGTCTACGAATACATGATGTACGGATGGCACGAGCACCGCCCCGAAACCTTCTTCAAGGGGATAATGAAAGTGCCAGCGGCGCATTATATGGTCGTGGATGAAACCGGCGTCCGCACCGAGCGGTACTGGGACATAAACGGGCGTGACGATCCACGTGGCGACGCCACCGGCGAGTTTCAGCGGCATGCGCGCGAATTCGGTGATTTGCTGGAAGATTCAGTGCAGAGGCGGCTAATCAGCGATGTGCCCGTGGGTTCCTGCCTCAGCGGCGGCCTCGATTCGTCGGCGATCGTCTGCATCATGGACCGGCTCCTGAAAAAAAGCGTTCCTGAATCGGCGGCAATTGGGGACCATCTCAAGACTTTTTCCGCGGTCTATCCGGGGGAACACCTGGATGAGACCAAATATATCGAATCCGTGCTCGACGTTACCGATGCCGAAGGAAATTTTATCCAGCCGGATCATGACGAATTTTTCGAAGAGCTGGAGAAGTTTGTTTATTACCAGGAGGAGCCGTTTGTCAGTACGGGTCCTTATGCGCAATGGTGCGTCATGCGCGACGTTGCCCGCAAGGTGAAGGTAGTGATCGACGGCCAGGGGGCTGACGAGCTGATGGCAGGCTACACGCCTTATTTCTTCGTCTATTTCCAGCAGATGAAGGCCGAGCATCGCTATATTACGCTGGTGAAGGAGATGCTGGCGGCGCGTGATGTAACCCTGCCGTTCTTCAGGAAATATATCAGCGACCGTTTTAAGCCGGGCCGCAATGTTGAGACGCGCGCCTTGATTGCCAGCGGTTTTTATGAGATGTTCCAGCCGGACAGCCGCTGCCGGCACACTGCCAGCAGCTTGCGCGGGCGTCTGTATGAGGATGTCTTCGTCCATAGCCTGCCGGCGCTCCTGCGCTATGAGGATAAAAACTCCATGGCCTTTTCGGTGGAATCGAGGGTACCGTTTCTCGATCCGCGGTTGGTGGAATATATTTTCACGTTGCCGCCGCCATCGATTATCGCGGGCGGCTGGAATAAAAGGGTGATGAGGGAGGCGCTAACCGGCATCCTGCCTGAGAAAGTGCGCCGCCGGCGCTGGAAAGTGGGATTCACCACGCCGGAGATGGCCTGGCTTTGCGCCCGAAAGGATATCGTCAGGGAGATATTCAATTCCAGGAGCTTCAACTCAAGGCCTTACTTTAACGCCGCCGCCATCCGTGAAGCCTTTGAGCGCATCTGCGCGGGTGAAGCCGGGGAGACACTGGCCATCTGGCGGGCCCTGAACCTGGAAATGTGGCTGCGGGTCTATTTTGATAAAAAGGGAGATCTGGAAAATTGATGGAACCACCGTCCGAAATATCTACAAATAAAGCGCCGGATCCCGATTCGAAAACGGGTAACTCGCAGTCAGGCTGGCAGTTCGGTAATCCCAATCCCGGCAAGAAGCTTGTGATCGAAACGGCGGATGGGCGGTTTGCCCGCTACCCGCTTTACTCACACTTGGTGACGGCGGAGGACGACATCGTTGCCGTGGTCCGCGAGCATGCGTCGCCTTACCTGGAGCCGGATGATATCCTGGCAATCAGCGAAAAAATCGTGGCTATCTGTGAAGGACGTTCTTATCTGTTGGAAGATATCCAGCCGACGCGCCTGGCTGCCTTCATGTCGAAATTCGTAACCAAGACGCCGCACGGCATTGGCATCGGCAGCCCCTGGACTATGGAGTTCGCCTTGCGGGAAGCGGGAGCACCGCGCATCTTTGCCGCGGCTTTCGCCAGCGCCGTCACCAAGCCTTTTGGTAAGAAAGGGGTATTTTACCGTATAGCAGGCCCGAAAGTGGCCGCCATTGACGGGCCGACGGAAGGGACCATCCCGCCGTATAATCACAGTGTTACTCTCGGCCCCAGCAATGCGCAGGGATCGGCCGCGGAAATCTCGGCGGCGCTCGGCGGCCGCGCGGTCGCAATAATTGACGCCAACGACCTCGGGGTCAACATTCTTGGCGCCGCGGGGGTCGATCCGGCGCTGGTGGCGAAAGCTTTTAGCGACAATCCACTCGGCCAGGGCGAGGAACAGACGCCGATGGCAGTTTTGCGCAGGGTAAAGGGATAGCCCCGGGCCGGACGGAAGGATTCCGGCGCCACAGGGAGAAGGGAGATAAACAGGTAAAAACGACTTCAATCCAGACCACTGGTAAGCACTCTGTAAAATCACTCAAACAGGGAGGAAAAACAGATGAGACTTACGCCTCTGGACATCAGGCACAAGGAATTTGCCCGCTCGATGCGGGGCTACAAGGACATGGAGGTCGACGAGTTCCTCGACGATATCGCCGATGAGTTCGAGCGCCTTTTTAACGAGAACATTGATTACAAGGACAGGCTTGAATCTCTTGAGGAGAAGATCGAGCAGTACCGGAATATTGAGGACACCCTCAAGAAGACCCTGCTCTCGGCACAACAGCAGGCTGAGGAGCAAAAACAGAACGCCAAGAAGGAATCGGATCTCATCCTGCGCGACGCTGAGCTGAAGTCGCGGACGATCATCAACGATTCCTACGCTGAAAGGCAGAAGATCCAGCGGTCCGTCGCTGCCCTCAAGCAGAAGCAGGAAGAGCTGCGCTACCAGCTGAAGTCGGTAATCGATTCGTACGCCAACATCCTGGAGCAGGATGAAGAAATCGCCGTCGATGATCTGGCGGAAGATTTCTCTTCGCTGTCCGAATCAGCCGAATCCATAGCCACTGGGGAAGAGGTTCCTCCTCCCGGTATCGATGACGCCGTTTCCCGTGAAATCCTGAGCGAACCGGTAGCATCAGACGCCAACTTGCCCGAGCCGGCTGAAGATTTTTCCATTGCCGGCCTCTCGGAAAAAGCCGCCGGCGAGCCAGAAGTCGAGAAAGACGCGGTTCGCATCCCGCCGCTCGAGCCGGCGGTCAAGAATTCGGAGGAAGAAGACCCGTTCGCCGATGTCGAGATAGACACCGACGATCACAAGTTCAAGTGGTAGGGTGCTCACCGAAACGCCTGACGGCACGCTGCTCAAAGTCCGGGTAATTCCGGGCGCCAGGAAAACCGAGATTGCTGGCGAGTCAGGCGGGCGGCTGCGCGTTCGCCTGCAGGCGCCGCCGGTCGAGGGCAAGGCTAATAAGGAGCTAACACGATTCATCGCCCGTGAGCTGGGCCTGAAAAAAAACCGGGTATCTCTGACGAAAGGTGAGAAATCCCGCGAAAAAACGGTTCTGCTCGAAGGCCTTGGCGTTGCGGACGCAGAAAAAAGGTTAAAAGGCGTCCTCCAAGAGGAATAATCCAAATGTGACTCACGTTACGGTGCCGGCTCGAGGCAAAGTTATATCCAGTTGAGGAAATGGCAGGTTTTTCATGTCCGCAGAAATTTCAAAACAGCAGATAGAGAAGCTCGAGGCTATCCGCGAAAAACTTCAGAGTGACTTGGTTCGCCTTGAGGAGGATATGGAAACAGCCCAGCTCGAGCTGGCCCGGGAAGCCAGCAACGACGACCGCATCGCCGAAATAGCGACGCTGGCAGTCGGCCGGGAGCTGGACATGTCGCTGGAAGAAAATGTGCGGCTGCTGCTGACGCGGGTCGAAGATGCACTTGAGGCCATAAATAGCGGCACCTACGGAATCTGCAAATCATGCGGTAACAAGATTCCACGTGAGCGCCTCGAAGTCGTACCTTATGCTGCAATGTGCGTTGAGTGCCAGCGGCGCCAGGAAAAACGCTGAAGCTCCTTGCGCCGTCCCGCAACCAAAATGCTGGCAATAATCCTGATTCTGCTGGCAATCGACCAGATTTCAAAGGTGGTAGTCCGCCGTTGGCTGGATCCGCATGAGCTGATTCAGCTGCTACCCTTCTTCCGTCTCGAACATGTTCAGAACCGGGGAATCGCCTTCGGCATGCTGGATACGCACAGTAACATCATCCTGCTTGTCAGCTTCGTCATAGTAGCCACGATCGCCGTGGCGGCTTTTCTGGTGCGCAATAACAAGCGGCTCATCTGGCCGTTGGCATTTCTGGTCGCGGGCAGCGTCGGCAATTTTATCGATCGCATCGTCAATGGCAGCGTCACTGATTTTCTGCACGTGGAGTACTGGCCCGCATTCAATTTCGCCGACAGTCTTATCGTTATCGGTGTGATACTTCTGGTGATGCGTTTGCTACTCTGGCCAGACCTCCAGCAATTGGGGGAAAAGAAGGGACGGGAGGGGCATGAAAATCAGAGGGCATGACTGACTCCAGCGACGAAGCGCTCGTCCTCACAGTCGATCGGGGAGACGCCGGCAAGCGGCTCGACATATTGCTGGCGGACCAACCGCAGATCGGCTCGCGCGCTGAAGCACAGCGGCTCATCACCTCCGGCCTGGTTTCGGTGGATGGCGCGGAGCGCAAAAAGAACTACCGCGTGGATCACGGGGAGCTTATCGAAGTGCGGATACCGCCCCCGGAGCTATCCACCCTCGAGCCGGAAGAGATGGACCTCACCGTACCGTACGAGGACGATAATCTTCTGGTCGTGGATAAACCTGCGGGAATCGTCACCCATCCGGCCAAAGGCCACGCAACCGGCACCCTGGTCCACGGCCTGCTCGGGCGCAGTATCGCCGGCGGCGAAAATCCCCAGCGGCCCGGCATCATCCACCGCCTGGACAAGGACACCTCCGGCCTTCTCATCGTGGCGAAGGATGATGACACCCACAGGCATCTTTCCCAGGCACTTTCCCGGCACAAAATCGAGCGCACCTATTTCTGCCTTGTCCATGGCCAGTTTGCGACCAGGGAAGGCACGATCGAAGCGCCGCTGGGCCGTGACTCCCATGAGCGTCAGCAGATGGCCGTTACCCGCCGGGGCGGGAGAGATGCGGTGACCCATTTCAGGGTGATGGAGAGCTGGAGCGGCCGGGGCGGAGCGGGCAAGGCGCTGGCAGCATCCACGGGCAAAGGATCGCAAGGTTATTCGCTTCTTGAAGTCAGGCTGGAGACAGGCAGGACTCATCAGATCCGGGTGCATCTGGCCTCAATCGGGCATTCGGTCGCGGGCGACTCGGTCTACGGACGCCGGCGCGACGAGCTGGGCCTGGGTAGGCAGTTCCTGCACTCAGCGAGACTGCGCTTCACTCATCCGGCAACAGGTGAAATCGTGGACGTATCTTCACCTCTGCCGCGGGATCTGCAACTCGTGCTGGACCAGCTTCGGCAGCACTAACATTTTTAGCAACACCATTGCCTCCCAAACCCGGATTTGGCCGAAAACAACAGGCATGAGACAATGTTGATACTGTTTAAACCGGGAGCCTTCCTTGGGTTATGCCGCGGCGCATTAAAGCCTGGGGATGATCTATGAGCAAAAAGGCTTGCAGGACAAGGCTTTAAATGAATTTGTGCAGACTATCAATTCCAGGCCGGATTTTCCTGATGTCTATCGAGCCATAGGTCTAAGTTATGAGGAACTCGGTCAAACCGATATGGCGGAGTACTCATTCAATGTTGCCATCCAGTTGAAGCCGGATGATTCCAAGGCATATTACAATCTTGGCGTTCTTTATCTTGATGCACAGCGCTTGACCGACGCACGGGAAATGTTCAGCAAGTCGATAGAACTGGACGCAGGCAATTACTAAGCACATAATAGCCTCGGAAACGTCTACATCATGCAAAGCCGTCCCGATAAGGCGCTTCAGGAATATCAGGCAGCCCTCAAGATCAATCCTGATTTTCAGGATGCCAAGGACAACATCCAGATGGTGCGGAGTGCCTGGAACGCCCCGGGGCAAGCAGGTCAGAGCTTCCAGTCCAATGGTCAATTCCAGATTGTTACATTCCGGGATTCATCCTGCATATTAGACAGACAAGAAAAACGACTATCATCTGTCTGGCCCTGGTCGCGCTCGCGGGCCTGGCGGCCTATTCCAATACCTTCAAGGTTCCCTTCGAATTCGATGACCTTGGCACCATCACCGGCAATCCGGCGATAACAAGCTTTCAGAATGTCTTTAACAGCTCAAGCCACCTGAGGATCGTTGGCTTCCTCACCTTCGCCCTCAATTACAGGATAGGCGGGCTGGGGGTTACCGGCTATCACATCCTCAATCTTCTGATTCATATCACTACGGCCCTACTGGTGTTCGCCCTGGTTCTGCTTCTGCTCAAGGCTCCTTTCTTTCGCGCCGGGCTGGGCGGAGACGGTTCCGAGGGAGGTTCTGTCGAAGGCGGCGGTTCTGCGGCCGGCTCCTGGCCGCTGCTCCTGGCCCTCTTTGCCGGCCTCATCTTCGCCGTTCATCCCATCGAGACCCAGGCGGTCACCTACGCGGTCCAGAGGTTCACCTCCCTGGCGACGATGTTTTACCTGTTCTCCCTCGTTGCTTTCGTTAAGTGGAGGCTGACGGCGGCTGATGCAGAAGCTGAAGGGAAGGCGCCGGCTCCGGTCTACGGAAGGGTCGTCCCCTACAGCGTTTCGATCCTTGCGGCGCTGCTGGCCTTCGGCACCAAGGAGATCGCCTTCACTCTGCCAATCATACTGGTGCTCACCGAGTTCTCGTTCTTTACGGGAAAGATCAAGCGCCGCCTGATTAACCTGGCGCCCTTTTTCCTGGCGCTGCCGCTCATCCCCTTAAGCCGGCTCACCAGCAATATGCCGACCCTATCAGCGGAGGGCGAGACAGCGCCGCCATCGATCCCCGATTACTTTTTCACCCAGCTACGAGTTGTCGTCACCTACCTGCGGCTCTTCTTCTTCCCCGTGGGCCAGAATTTTGATTACGACTATCCGATTTATAGCTCTTTCTTTAATCCCAACGTCATCGCGTCTTTCCTTCTGCTTGCGGCCATAGCGGCGCTGGGCGTCTTCCTCTTCATCCGTTCCGGAAAAAAGAATGGCCCTCCGCTGATGAGGCTTGCGGCCTTCGGCATCTTCTGGTTCTTTATCACTCTGGCCGTAGAATCGAGCGTAATCCCGATCGCGGATGTGATCTTTGAGCACAGGCTCTATCTTCCCTCGATCGGACTGATCGTGGCGG
Source organism: Actinomycetes bacterium (assembly GCA_021785935.1). Classification (GTDB taxonomy): domain Bacteria; phylum Actinomycetota; class Thermoleophilia; order BMS3ABIN01; family BMS3ABIN01; genus JACRMB01. Next base: position 16,362 of record JAJYOG010000007.1, on the reverse strand, counting down.
TGGGGGCGCTAGCCGCGGCGGGCATCTTCAGGCTGAATGACATATTTCCCCGGAGGTTTCCCTGGCTCAACAAGAGTGTAATACTGTTGGCGGCGCTGATAGCCGTCACCCTGGCGGGAGCAACCTACGCCAGAAACAACGTCTGGCGCGACCCGGCAACTCTCTGGGCGGATACCGCCGCCAAGAGCCCGGGCAAGGCAAGGCCACACAACAATCTGGGTGCCATCTATCAGCAGCGTGGCCAGCTGTCCAAGGCGCTGGGCGAATTCATGCAGGTAGTACAAACAGACCCGGGCTATGCCAGAGCTTATTACAATATTGGCGTGAACTACGTCATGACTAATCGCTATGATGACGCCATTGCCGCTTTTAGCAAGGATGTTGAGCTGGATCCCTTGGATTTTGAGGCGCACAATATCATGGGTAATATATACAAGGCTGAATCTCATTTTGACAAAGCACTCGAAAAGTATCAGACAGCTTTACGGATTAATCCTGAATATCAGGATGCCAAAGACAACCTGAGGATTCTGCAGAGTTTCGATGCACGCACACAATGAAAAACAAGCAGCGTCTCATATAACCGTTTTTTTGCGGAGGGATCGATGCGTCTTCCCAGACTAATCGTTTCCGCGCCCCACCGCAGCTCGGGCAAGACCACCGTCAGCATCGGCCTCTGCGCTTCGCTGGCGCGTACAGGCCTGACCGTGCAGCCATTCAAGAAAGGCCCGGATTTCATCGATCCCATGTGGCTGGCTTCCGCCAGCGGGCGCGATTGCCGTAATCTCGATCAGTTCATGATGGGGGATGAGGAGATCCTGAAATCCGTCTGCCGCAACGGCGCCGGCGCCGGGATCGCGGTGGTCGAAGGAAACATGGGTCTTTTCGACAGCATCGATGTCGAAGGCAGGGGCAGCACCGCGGATCTGGCCCGGCAGTTGTCGGCGCCGGTCATCCTGGTGGTAAACACGCGCAACATGACCCGCTCGATCGCTCCGCTGGTTCAGGGATTTACCCGGTTCGAACCCGACATCAATATCGCCGGAGTTATCCTCAACAAGGTTTCCGGACCCAGGCATGAAGACAAGCTGCGCAAGGTGCTCGAGCGTTACTGCGACATCGAAGTGGTTGGCGCTATCAGGCGCCGTCCCGAGATCGGCATCATCCAGCGCCATCTTGGCCTGCAGCCGGCGCGCGAAGCCCCGGGTTCGTTAGAAATAATCGAACGGATCGAACGTATCATCAGCGAGAGCGTCGATCTGGACCGCGTGCGGGCGATAGCCGAAGCGGCGCCGCCCCTGCCGGATCTGGATGTAGCCACGGCCAAACACCCGGCTCCGGTCATCAGGCTGGGCGTAGCCCAGGACCGCGCCTTCACTTTTTATTATCCCGAGAACCTCGAAGCGCTTAGGGCGGCCGGCGCTGAACTCTTGCCGTTCAGTCCGCTGGCGGACGAAGAATTGCCCAGCGTCGATGGCCTCTACATCGGCGGCGGTTTCCCTGAGGTCTTCATGCGAGAGCTGGAAGCGAATGCCTCGCTGCGCGTTCAGATCAAGGCGGCTGTTGAGGACGGGATGCCCGTCTATGCCGAGTGCGGCGGCCTGATGTATCTGTCCGGCGCCATGGCCTGGGAGGGTGAAAACCGGCAGATGGTTGGAGCCCTGCCCTGCGAAATCCTTATGCACGAAAAACCCAGGGGCCACGGCTACATGGAACTCGAGGCAACCGGCGCCGGCAACTGGTTCGGGCCGGGCCTCAAGATCCGCGGCCACGAATTTCATTACTCCGAAGTAGTTGGCCTCGATACCGCCAGGACTGCATTCGCTTACCGGGTCCTCCGGGGCTCCGGCGTCGACAAGGTCCATGACGGCATCCTCTACAAGAACGTTCTTGCCTCCTATACCCATCTGCACAGCCTTGGCTCACCGGGCTGGGCGGAGGGGTTCGTGGACTTCGTAAAAAAACCTGATAACTCTATTGACATGGGTTTCAAACGGGTGTAGATTTTCTCTTACTCCGTATACCCTCTACGGTATCATTGCGGGCGCGCCGCGCCGGGCGGGCGGATTTGTCTCTTTTCGTTTGACACATTCCGGACCAGGTGATATCTTTGCGAATGCTCCGGGGGGTATAGGGTGGGGGCCTCTTTAATCCAGGGTGGATTTAGGGCGGTTTTCCTTTCCAGGTCAGTCCGTAGAGTGTAAAACTCTCCAGTCAAAAGGGAAGAGGTGTGAGCGGTTTGACAGCATTATTCGCGATTCTCGGGTATGCAGCCATTGCAATTTTTCTTGTAGGCGTTCTCGCCAAGGTATGGAAGTACGGGTCAACGCCGGCGCCGCTCAAGATTCCGCAGACTCCGGCGCCCGTTACGGCCTCAGGCGTTCCGACCAGAATCCTCTCCGAAGTTGTCCTCTTTAAAAGCCTTTTCAAGAGTAACCGTGTAATCTGGCTGGCCGGCTATGTTTTCCATATTGGTCTGCTTCTTGCCCTCGTGAAGCATTACCGTTTTGTATTCGCCAGCGTTCCCGAAGCACTCGCTTATATCGACACCTTCGAGATGTACCCGGGCCTGATCATGCTGGGCGGCCTTGGCCTTTTGTTCCTGCTAAGACTGATCGTCGACCGCACCATGTTCATCTCGGTCATGACCGATTATTTCCTCCTTGTCCTGCTGATCGCCATCGCCGGCACCGGCAGCCTGGCCAAGCACTTTTTCCGCGTCGACATTGCCCAGGTCAAGGATTTCATGATGGGCCTGGTTGCTTTCAAGCCGGCCGATTTTCCCACTCAGCCGATTTTTATCATCCACTTCAGTCTGGTTTTGTTGCTGCTGGCCTATTTTCCCTTCAGCAAGCTGATGCACGCTGCGGGCCTCTTCTTCAGCCCGACCCGCAACCAGGTGGATAACCCCCGCGAGAAACGGATAGTAGCTCCGTGGGCTGAGGGCGGTCAGCCCGAGCCTACGCCGGTAGCGGAAGAGGCAATGGAAGCATCCGGATAAGTAGAGTCCGGGGACACGAATGATCATGTCCCCGGGGAACGAATTTCCCGGGATACGACCTATTCTCGGGGAAATAAAAGGTTTAGTGAGAGGCGCTCCAGCGAGCAAGCTGCTCTCAATATAGTCCAGGGACACGAATAATCATGTCCCCGGGAAATGAAAGTCCAGGGACACGAATAATCATGTCCCCGGGAAATGAAAGTCCAGGGACACGAATAATCATGTCCCCGGGAAATGAAAGTCCGGGTAAGGAATAATCAGTTCCCGGGAAACGAAGGCCGGGAGCACGGATCATCATTCGCCCGGGAAATAAATAGAAAAGTCACAACGAAACAGGAGGAAATGGAAAATGAGCTTTGAGATTAATGGCAAAACCTATGAGACGGATGACGATGGCTATCTTATCAACCTCGACGAGTGGAATGAGGATGTAGCCAACTACATCGCCGATCTCGAGGGCGTTGAGATGACCGAAGCCCACTGGGAAGTTGTCAACTTCCTGCGCAACTACTACGCGGAGTACAACATCGCTCCCGCCATCAAGATCCTGATCAAGGAAATGAAGAAAATGTTCGGTCCGGAAAAGGGCAACAGCGCTTATCTGTATGACCTTTATCCGGCGGGTCCGGCCCTCCAGGCTTGCAAAATCGCCGGGCTCCCGAAACCGACCGGCTGCGTCTAAACCAGCCAGTCGTTTTTTAGGGCGTATAAACCGGAGGCCGGCCGGGCAGATTCCGGTGCGGCCGGCCTCCGTCCTGTTTTTTGTGAGGGGCGGGCGATAATTTCTTCGTTCGGAAAGCAGATGAGGCTACTTTTCAGTGCCGACACGGCGCTTTTGGTATCCGAAAGGACAAGAATTAAATGGCAGACAATGAGGCAGCAGTAACCGAAGAAGAACCAAAAGTTTTAACTGACCTCGAAAAGGTCGGTGAGCCCAAGGCTGAGCGCAAAAAGCCAAAGGACGTCCACGGCGATGAGCTTACCGGGCAGATCAAGATACCGCATGTTGAGCGCGACGTTGCCAATCACAAGCCATATCTCTGCAAGTCAGAATCAATGGAGAAGCTGGGCTTCCCCGGTGATCTGCGTGAAGACTGGCATGACGCCGCCATCGCCAAGATGGCCGAGCTGCTCAAGAAGTACAAGTCGCTCCAGGTCTACATGGACATTTGCGTCAAGTGCGGCTCCTGTACCGACAAATGCCACTATTTTATTGGCACGCAGGATGGCCGGAACATGCCTGTGGCGCGCGCCGAGCTGTTCCGCAAGGTTTACCGCAAATATTTCACGACCGAAGGTAAAATCCTTGGCAAGATCGCCGGCGCGGAAAGATTCGACCTCGATCTGCTGGGCGAGTGGTACAGCTACTTCCACCAGTGCTCCCAGTGCCGCCGCTGCTCGGTATTTTGCCCCTACGGCATCGATACCGCCGAGATTTCAATGGCGGCGCGCGAGATCATGGATCACATCGGTGTCGGCCAGAAGTACACAAACGACATCATCGCCAAGGTTCACGACATTGGTAACAACCTGGGAATGAACCCCAAGGCGCTCAAGGCGACTCTTGAGTCGACGGAAGAAGATCTCGAGGAGGAGACCGGCCAAAAGATCCGGCTTCCCCTGGATGAGGTAGGCGCTGAAGTGCTCATGGTAACACCGTCGGCGGACTTTTTCGCTTCGCCGCACGTGGAATCGCTTCTCGGTTACGCCAAGGTATTTCACCAGGCCGGAATCAGCTGGACGTTCAGCTCCACAGCTTCCGAGGCCGGCAATTTCGGCATGTTCATTGGCAATTACGGCCAGATGCAAAAAGTGGCGACGCGCGTCAAAAACGCGATCGCGGAGATCAAGCCCAAGCGCCTGATCGTCGGCGAGTGCGGCCACGCCTGGAGGATTGCCTATTCCTTCTGGAATACCCTCATCGGCCCCTTCGATACGCTTGATCCCAACTTCAAGAGGCCGCAACATATTTGCGAATTCACGCTCGACCTGGTGAATCGAGGCGGCATCAAGCTCGACAAGTCACAGAACGATGAATTCGTGGTCACCATGCATGACTCATGCAATGTGGCCCGTGGAGCCAGGATGGGTGACAAACCCGGCGGGCAGTTCACCACCCCGCGCGATCTGATCAAAGCCAGCTGCAACCGCTACGTGGAGATGGATGAGGAAACCATTATGGAGAAGACCTTCTGTTGCGGCGGTGGCGGCGGCCTTTTGACCGACGATCTGCTCGAGCTTCGCGTTCAGGGAGCAATGCCCCGCATGCAGGCATTCAGCAAGGTTCAGGAGACGCACGGCGTCAACTTCCTCGCTCTTATCTGCGCAATTTGCAAGGCGCAGTTCACCAAGATCCTTCCCAAATATGATGTGCCCATGAATGTAGCCGGCGGCGTCCACCAGCTTATTGCCAACGCCATCGAACTGGGAGCAAAAGAATGAAAAAGGCCGTTATCGCAACCATCGTCTTTCTGCTTGTTCTGGCCTCGCCGGTAATAGTGAACGCCGCCAGCGGCAAGATCTTCAGTCCTGAAGCCCAGCCCGACCTGACCAAGGGCACCGATTCTGACGCGGTAAGATGCGTTGAGCCCGTTGGAGGCACAAGGGAAGAGACCAAAAATTATATGCGTGTCAATCATATGAAAGAACTAAAGGATGCTCGCGTTCAGATAGTCAGGGAGGGCCTCCACAATGACAAGATGCAGCGTCTGACCATTGAGCGCTGCTTCAGCTGTCACAAGTATGAAGATTTCTGTGCGGAGTGTCACAAGTACAACGGCGTTGAGCCTGGCTGCATGGATAAGACTGGCGGCTGTCACTCAACTGAGGATCAGCCGGCATCTTTCCGGCCAAGAGGAGTCCAGTAACCCCCGGCTATAGCGCCTTGCGGGCAATAAAACCAAGGGAGAAAAGGTTATAAGATGGCAAATGAAGGAATGGACAGAAGGACGTTTCTTAAGCTCGGCGGTTTGATAGCCGCCGCGGGTGCGGCCATGCCTGCGTCCCAGTTGCTGGTTACCTCCTCCATGGCTTCGTCGGCAACCACCAGCCAGATGCAGTATTCCATGACCGTTGACCTTAACAAGTGCAACGGCTGCAAGGTCTGTGAGCAGGCTTGCCGGGAAGAAAACAACGTGCCCGACCTGGAAGCTGTTTATGGCGAGGACGCCAAGCGCTACACACCGTACTGGATCCGGGTCGCTGAGATGAAGCAGGACCTGCCTGGCGCCGAAGAACGCCCGTTACCCTTGCTCTGTCAGCACTGTATTGATCCTCCCTGCGTGCATGTCTGCGTGACCAAGGCATCTTTCCGGCGTGAAAAAGACGGAATCGTCCTTATCGACGAGCATCGTTGCATTGGCTGCCGTTACTGCGTAATCGCCTGTCCATACCGGGCCAGGACTATTGTTTTCCGTGACAACCCGACGCCTCGCGACGAGCAGAATAAAAAGGTGCCGGCCATGATGCTGGGTGTCGCGACCAAGTGTACTTTCTGCGCCCACAAGGACCTTGATGCCGGTGAACTTCCTGCCTGTGTTGAGGCGTGTCCGCATAAGGCGCTTACTTTCGGCAATCGCAACGACCATAAAGAGAAGGTCGCCAGGCAGATAGCCGACGGCAATGTTCAGGTGCTGAGGCCCAACCTCGAGGTCAAGCCAAACGTGTTCTACATGGGCTTGTCGAAAAATGAAGCCGCCCTCGAGAAGGTGCTGGGATGATCATTATTAAATCTGTGTCTACTTTCGGGACTGAGAGGTCGTAGTGGCAAAATACTATTTCTCGAGGATAGAAGGAAAGAGTGGAAGTTTCTGGGTCGCCACCGCGATCTGCGGCGGACTGGTGCTTGGATGGCTGGTAGCCACTCTGGTCAGGTTCGTCAAGGGTTACTATCTGACAGGTATGAGCAATTCAGTTACCTGGGCCGGAGACAAAGTTATTTTCGTTCTTTTTGTTGGACTCAGCGCTGGTTCGCTAATGATTTCCGGTCTCGCCGTTATCTTCAAACAAAAGGAATACAAGGTTCTGTCACGGGTAGCCGCCTTTAACTCGGTGCTGTTCATGGTGGGAGCGCTCGCCGCACTCATTGGCGGCTGGGGCCGTCCCGACAGGATCTTCCTGCCGTTTTACATGGTTAACCCGCGTTCGCTGCTTTCGCTGAACGCATTCATCTACATGAGTTACATGACAATCGGCGTGCTTTACCTCTGGGCCCAGTTCAAGGAGAACGAGCGCTGGACCAATGTCATGGGGACGATGGCGGTCATCGCAGCCGTCTTTGTGCACTCCGGCACCGGCTTCATCTTCGGTATTATCAACGGCCGTGACATGTACTTCTCATCAATCACGCCGCTGGCTTTTGTAATCGCGGCCCTTTCCTCGGGAACGGCGCTGGCGATGATTATGCTTTACTTCACCTTTAAATACACCAAACGTCAGATCGACACCCGTTTCTTCCTGCAGCTGTCGAAGATCATGCTGGCTCTGATCATCTTCGTGTTCTACCTGGTTACTATCGAGCATCTGACGCATTTGTACGATCCCGAATTCCAGTTTGGCGAGAAGTTTGTCATGTTCGGCGGCAACTTCTTCACTTTCGTCTTCTGGGTGCAGCTGTATCTGGTCGGGTTGCTGATACCGGCTTTCATCCTGTTCAATCCAGGCACGAGAAACAAGCTCAACTGGATCCTGGGAGCCTCGGCCTGTCACATAATCGGCGTCCTCGGCGAGCGTATGCTTTTCATCCTCCCCGGACAGGTGTTGGCGCAACCGATCATGCCCGGCTATGAACTAACCAGTGGCTTTCAGGATGGCATAACCGTCACGTATATCCCGCGGTTGATTGAATGGATTCAGTTTGCAGGCATTTTTGCTCTGATTGGATTTATTTACCTGCTAGGACTGAAACTGTTGCCGCTGATGCCAGTCGAAGGAATTTTCGTCAAGCCAGTGCATGAGGAGGCAGTTGAAGAAGTACCTGTGGAAGAAGAGGGCGTCGGTCCGGTGGAGGGTCTGCCGGAAGGCGCACAGGCCTGAAATTTTTCAGACGAGCCTGAAATAGAGTTAATCCGAATCATTCAAACGCAATCAAAGTAAAGGAGAGCAGGAATGGCAGACGATCTCAAGACTCCACTCCTTGATGAGTTGGAAAAGGGACCCTGGCCCAGTTTCGTCACGGACATAAAGAGTTGCGCTGACAAGTCCGAGATGTGCAGGGACCTTCTGGGTCAGCTGGAAAAGTCCTACGAGGACAAGCGTGGCTACTGGAAACACGGCGGCCTCGTCGGCGTCATGGGTTATGGCGGTGGCGTCATCGGCCGTTATTCAGCCCTGCCGGAAGAGTTTCCCGGCGTATCGCATTTTCACACGGTGCGTGTAAATCAGCCGTCCGGCTGGTTCTACACCACTAGCGCCCTGCGTGAGATCCTGGACATCTGGGAAGAACACGGTTCAGGCCTCACCAACATGCACGGCTCCACCGGTGACATGGTCCTTCTTGGAACCCGCACCGAAGAGCTCGAGCCCATCTTCCGGGCTCTGACGGAGAAGGGCTGGGACCTTGGCGGTTCCGGGTCCGACCTTCGTACACCCAGCTGTTGCGTCGGCCCCGCCCGTTGTGAGAACGCCTGTTTCGACACTCTGGCGGTAACCTACGACCTGACCAAGAGCTATCAGGACGAGCTGCACCGTCCCATGTTCAACTACAAGTACAAAATCAAGGCTTCCGGTTGCCCCAATGACTGCACCGCGGCTATCGCGCGTTCGGACATGGGTCTCATTGGCATCTGGAAGGATGACATCAAGGTTGACCAGGCCAAGTTCGCTGAGTTCGTAGACAAGGGCATGGACATTCAGGGCGCCGTCGTCGATCTCTGCCCGACCAGCTGCATCTCGGTCGATGGCAAGGAAATCACTATCGACAACAGCAACTGCGTCAAGTGCATGCACTGCATCAATCGCCTGCCGGGCGCACTGGCCGTCGGCGACGACAAGGGCTTCGCGGTCACACTCGGCGCCAAGGCCCCGATCGTCGAGGGCGCGCTGTTCGGCTCGGTAATTATCCCCTTCATGAAGTGTGAGGATAATGACTTCGAAGAGCTGCACGATCTGATCGAGCGCATCTGGGAGTTCTGGGATGAGTACGGCACCGCTCGCGAGCGTATTGGCGAGTTCATCGAGCGCATCAGTCTCGCCACCTTCCTCGAGGGCGTCGGTCTCGAAGCGTCACCGAAGATGGTCAAGGCTCCGAGAGACAATCCCTACATCTTCTATGAAGAGTATTACGAAGAAGAGGGCGCGTCAGCCAGCGAGGAATAATCACGCGATCTTAAGTCAACTTTGACAGTAACAGGAGGTTAGTTTTTATGGCGACTGAAGCAAAGAGAGTAACTGATATCGGACCGCCGCATTATGATCAGTTCCTGCATCCGATGATCAAGGCCAATTATGGCAAGTGGGAAGTTCACGGCTCAATCAAGCCGGGCGTGCTGTCCCATACCGGCCCCGCGGGCACCATTTACACGGTGCGTTGTGCTTCGCCGCGGCTTGTGAGCATCAACTTCCTCAGGAACATCATGGACCTGGCGGACAAGTACAGCGACGGCTATTTCCGTTTTACCAGCCGCAACAACGTCGAGTTTCTGCTTGAGAAAAGCGAGAACATCGATCCGCTGATTGAAGACCTGAACGCTATGGGCACTCTGGTAGGCGGCACCAACAACGCCATCTCCAACGTGGTCCACACCCAGGGTTGGGTACACTGCCATTCAGCCGCGACTGACGCTTCCGGTTTGGTCAAGGCCGTTATGGACGAGTTGGCAGAGTATTTCACATCCGAGAAGCTGCCGCACAAACTGCGCGTGGCTGTGGCTTGCTGCCTGAACATGTGCGGCGCCGTCCACGCCTCGGACATCGCCATCCTCGGCTTGCACCGCACGCCGCCGCGGATCGACAACAATACGTTGCCGAACCAGTGCGAGATCCCGACCACGGTTGCCTCGTGCCCGAACAACGCCATCCGCCCGACTTCGATCGAAGGCAAGACCACGGTCAAGGTCGATGAGGACAAATGCATGTACTGCGGTAACTGTTTCACCGTCTGCCCGGCGATGCCACTGGCGGATCCACTTAACGATGGTGTCTCCATCTGGGTTGGCGGCAAGATCTCCAACGCCAGGACGGAACCGATGTTCACCAAACTGGCTATCCCGTACCTGCCGAATAACCCACCGCGCTGGCCGGAAGTTACAAGCGCGGTCAAGAATATCGTCGAGCTTTATGCCGATAACGCCCGTCCGTTCGAGCGTGTCGGCGAATGGATCAACCGCATCGGTTGGGAGAAGTTCTTCGATATTACCGGCATCGAGTTCACCAAGTATCACCTCGATGACTTCCGTCACGCCGGCACAACTTACAGAAGGTCTCTACACAACAGATATTAGGAGGTCCTGTAACAATGGCTGATGTCACTATTGAGCAACTGGCTGATGATATGTTCGAACTCGTCTCCAGCTCGGCTGGCCAGAAAAAACTCAAGGCCGGCGATCTCACCAAGGCGATGAAGGAAAAGTACGGCGATGTGCCCCGAGCGGACACAAAGGCCGCCATCAAGTCGCTCATCGACTCAGGCCGGTGCGTGTACGGTTACTTTGGCGGAAGCTCAATCGAGATGCCGCGTGTGGAAGGCTCTGCTAACGAATAATCAGAGATGTCGCTTAGGCGAAACCGCACCGGGCGATAGACAATTAATAAGCTCTTGATCATTAGGTGCGATGACGCCTGAGAAAAGGAGAAACGTATGGCAGTAGTGTTAAAGACAAGAAAGCGGGAAATTGGCGCCGCCAGTTATAGCCGCGGCGGCGAGGGTTCGCACCTGCGGCCGGCTTACGTGGAAAAAACGCCGCCCTGCAGGAATGCCTGCCCCAGCGGTAACGATATACGCGGATTTCTGACAACGATCGCACAGTCAGAAATGCTAAAGCGTGAGTACGATGAATCGTACGTGCAGGCCTGGCGCACGCTGACTGAGACCAACCCGATCCCGGCGATTATCGGCCGCGTCTGTCCGCATTTCTGCGAGACGGATTGCAACCGTAACGCCAAGGAAGGCGCGGTATCGATCAACCAGGTCGAGCGTTTCCTCGGCGATTACGCGCTCGAGCACAGCCTCAAGCATGAGAAGATCAGCGATGACGCCAAGAAAGAAAAGGTAGCAGTCATCGGCTCCGGACCGGCCGGCCTTTCCTGCGCCTTCCAGCTTGCCAGGCGCGGCTATGGTGTGACCATGTTCGAAGCCTTCGACAAGACCGGCGGTATGCTTCGGTATGGTATTCCGAGCTATCGCCTTCCGGAGGACATCCTCGATGCCGAGGTAGCGGCAATCGCTGACCTGGGAGTCGACATCAAGACTGGAACCCGTGTAGGCTCGGATGTTTCCATGGACGACCTCAAGAAGGATTATGACGCCATCTATATCGCCATCGGCGCGCACCAGGGCTGGGCTCTGGGAATTCCGGGCGAAGAAGGTGAAGGAGTGATGAGCGCCGTCGAATTCCTGAATAGTTTCAGGTCCGGCGCAGATATCGACGTCAAGGGCAAGAAAGTCCTGGTCATCGGCGGCGGTAACAGCGCCGTTGACGCCGCCCGTACCTCCAAGAGAATGGGCGCTGATTCACAGATCATCTACCGGCGTACCCGCGAGGAGATGCCTGCTGAGGAAGAGGAAATCGATGACACCCTCGAAGAGGGCATCAACATCGAGTACTTGACCGCTCCGGTCGAGATCGTTCGTGACGGCGGCAAGGTCACGGGTCTTAAGTGCATCAAGATGGAGCTTGGCGAGCCGGATGACAGCGGCCGCCGGCGTCCCGAGCCTGTAGCGGGCTCCGAGTTCGTCATCGACTGCGACATGGTCCTGCCGGCAATCGGCCAGGGTCCGCAGATGGAAGGCCTCGACACCTTCAAGGACGAAAAGGGCTGGATTACGGTTGATGAAGCTACCGGCGCCACCACCGAAGAGGGTATCTTCGCCGGCGGCGATGTCACCAACCATCTCGGTACGGTCACCGAGGCTATCGGCCTGGGCCGCAAGGCTGCGACCGCCATCGACTATCACGTCCGCGGCGAAGAGATTCCCAAGGAATTTCCGCCCAAGCTAATCAAGTCCGACCAGATGGCGCTCAACTACTACGCGGAAGCCCCGCGTGGCGAGAAGAACGTTATGGATGCGGGCGAGCGAGCCAGCAACTTTAACGAAGTTGTGTCAACCTGGTCGAACGAGCAGGCCATTGAAGAGTCCAACCGTTGCATGAGCTGCGGCAAGTGCTTCGACTGCGGCAACTGCTACTCATTCTGTTCCTACAGCGCGGTCAAGAAGCTGGAAGAGCGGGACGAGAACGGCAATCCCTACAAGTTCCGGCTTGAGGTATGCGTCGGCTGCGCCAAGTGCGCCGAAGAATGCCCCTGCGGCTACATCAATATGGGATAACCCCCATTTCGGGGACACAATACTAATTAGCACCCCAGTTTTGGGGACACAATACTAATTAGGAAAATAGTACTCAATCAGGGCCCGCCTCCGGCGGGCCCTGATTTTATCGGGAATTTGAAATGCAGCCGTTTCAGGAGAGGTCCACTAAGACATCCAAGGCTTCAGGTTCGAACCCGATAAGGTCCACCAACTTATTACCCCTCAGGAATGGCTTAGTTAAGCCATATATGGACTCCTCCCGTTATGCAAGAGATTCCTGGCAAGCTGGGTTTGGATTGCAGTCATATATCCGGCCTGTTAGTGAGGAACTAAATCCTCTGGCCCTGATGGAATCTGCGCGCCTCCGCCTCATCATTTTACGGCCTAAAAAAGGCCAATGGCTTAATCAGGTTCTGAAGGCGCCGGTCCGACCTGTTTTGCCGTCAATGGAACCTCAAGAGCAATCCCTGGAAGGAAACCTCCTTAACTTAAACTGTTTGCGCTTCGACATCATCTCTTAACAGCCGCCATATGGCACGAGCGTTCTTGTTAGCGAGCGCCACCGTGGCCCGATTGGTGCCGCGACGGGCCTTGACGCCGTTTAACCAGCGGCTGGCTGGATCGTCTTTGCCGTCTGAATGACGCACCACCGCGCGTGCACCATGTATCAGCAGGCTTCTTAGGTAACTGTTGCCGCGTTTGCTGATTCCCAGGAGCCTCTTTTTGTTGCCGCTGGAGTGCTGCCGGGGAACCAGGCCCAGCCAGGCGGATAGCTGTCGGCCATTTTTAAAGCTGGAAGCATCTCCCACGCTGGCCATCACGGCTGTGGCGGTAAGCGGTCCCACGCCGGCAATTTGGCTAAGTTTCTGGCAGGTTGGATTATTTTTAAATTCCTTCAGGATCCTCTGGTCGTATTCCCTAACCACGGTATCCAGATCCATTAGCTGATGGTAGAGATCCAAAAACAGCTCTCTGGCGAAGGGCGTAAGCTGGTTTTGGGCATCCTCTAAGATACGCGGCATCTCTTTCTTTAAGCGAGTGATTCCCCGAGGAATCACGATACCGTATTCAGCCAATAGGCCTCTTGCCTGGTTAGCCTTGGCAGTTCGGTCTTTTACCGCAAGCTCGCGGATGCGGTGCAGCATCTGTATGTCCTGCTGCTCGATGCTCTTGAGCGGCACGAAGCGCATGCTTGGCCGGCTTACTGCCTCGCAGATGGCTTCGGCATCGTTTTGATCGTTCTTCGAACTCTTTATGTAGGGCTTTACAAACTGGGGACTCATTATCTTTACTTCGTGTCCCAGCCTTATGAGCTCTCTGGCCCAGTGGTTGCTTGATCCCTGGGCCTCGATGCCAATCAGGCAGGGCTTTAAATTGGCAAAAAAGGGGGGTACCTTGTTCCTGGTCAGCCGTTTCCTAAGCACCGTCTTTCCTCTTCGATCCACACCGTGCACCTGAAAAACATTTTTTGCCAGATCGAGACCTGTGGTTGTAACCTCCATGTTGGGCTCCTTTCTCCTCGCCGACAAGTGGTAAGAATTTACCACTTTGGCACATTGATGCCGCCGAAGTGAGGGGGGAGTCCATTTCATCATTTTTTTTATGCCCGAAATCGTGACACCATAGGGGATTCGAACTTATCAGCTTTTATTCCGTCCCGCATGCCAAAAAGCGTAGCTGGTCACTAACCCTAGAAATATTCCACTTAGAATCTCCGTAAGCATGATTGTTGAAGAAACTCCGATCCCGTTAAATAGAAAATCGGAGAATTTCAATGGTTAATGCATGGGGTGTCTTCGGGGCGAGCTGTTTCATGGGGTATCCTGAAAAAGCGTGCTCCATGGGGTGTCAGATCACCCTTACCTTTTTTTGAAGCTCGAACGGCCAAGGCAAGAAAGGCACGAAGCCGAATATCCAGGCGTTGTTTACTATGAAACGACTTACAGGGGAGTGGTTCAAAAAGTCATCACCGATTGGGAGGAAGCAGAGGGCGACTGGGATTGTAGGCACGACTTTGATTCATGCCCCAATTCCGTGAGCTACTTGCGGGGTTGCGAGAATTGTGAGGAATGGAGATCGTCACAAGTCGAGGGTGAACAGGAAGCCATCCTGGAAAAGATTCCATTTATCGAATACACATTGTATATCCGGCTTCACGGGAAAGAGCAAAGATTGGGCGGCACGGCTTGGGAAGGCATGACGCCCAAGAAGGCCAATCAGATTCAACTTCTGCGCAGAGGCGCGGCAGGCGGTCCTATCTCCCACGAAGAGGCAAGAGCGAAAGAGCTGCACATTTTAACGAAAGACTTTCCGGGAAAAAGCATAAATGCACTATGGCTACGGCATCGAACGAAACAATCAATGACGGCTGATTTCAAGAAAGAACACATGATTTTTCGAAGGGACATAATGCCCTTCATCTCTCCAGCCATCTGGAGCCCCCTTTTCGAGCAGCAACGTTCTTTATCAGCCTGAAAGAATAATCACAGATACGTTAGCCGAACAGAATGTTCACCTTGCTCCTGATCCGAGAAGCCTTGTGGATTACGAAAGCGGATTTGAGGAAGTGCCAAGAGCGCCGCGAAAGAGCCATAGTTTTGCTGGCGAAACTTGCAGGTCTCTATCTGCCGAAGCGTGAGATAGTTTAGTGGGCTACACACACGAATAACGGTGAGCTTCTTCGTATCCTGGCCAGGACGTGGCAGCAATGATGTTAGAAACGTCCCGGTTTTAATCTAGCCGACCGCACGTTTACGTGAAGTGCTCGCGTGTCGTGCTACTTTACGGGATGCTGGCACAAGCTTAATTTCAATCTCGCAGCCCACAGCATTTGCATACTTTTTAAGAGTAGTCACGGATGGCGAAAGTTTCCCAGCGGCCTCTAACCGCGATACAGCACTTTTAGTCGTTCCCATCCGCTCTGCAACCGCTTCTTGAGTCAGGCCCGCTTTTGACCGGGCGCGTAGCAGTTCGCTGACTAGGGAATATTTGTCTTCCAGCTCATCGTATGCTTCATTGAAACAGGCGCGTTTTTGAGCCTTCTTGAGAAATTTATCGTGGTCATGCCGCACGGGGTGATATTTGAGATCATCAGCCATTTTGTACCTCTTTCATTCTTTTCCTTGCAATCTTTAAATCACGCTCGGAAGTTTTCCGTGTTTTCTTTATGAAGGCATGAAGTATGACTACATGTTTGCCGGTAACGAAGCAGTACATGGCGCGTCCGATGCCCTCACGTCCGCTTGGCCGGAGTTCGAAGAGCCCTTTTCCCATAGCCTTCGAGTGTGGCATTTTAAGATCGGGTCCGAACTCCATCAGCAGTTCCGCCAGCCGCGCGTAATCGGCCAGGATGCCTACCGGCCAGCCTTCTATCTCGGCTTCCACGCGCCGGTGGAAGTACTCGATTTCGTATGGCATAGGCTATGTTAGCATATACGCTAACTTATTACCATATACTTCGGTTTCTAACCATTACCTTGCAAGGAAATTGCATGCTGTCTTGCCGCTGCTTCAATCAGCCTGCCAGCCAGCTCTGCTGTTTCCATAAGAACGTCATCCCTGATATGGCTGTAACGGTGCGTCACACTTCGCCCTTTGTGTGTTAAAAGGCGCTCACCACATCTAGAGAAACCCTGTTGGTAACCAGCATCGAGGCGAATACGTGCCGGAGGCCATGAAGCGGGCGGAAATCGGTAGGCAGGCCCGCTTCGGCTTTGATCCGGTTCACTTGCCGCTTGATGTCTGTAAGCTGACCCCGTTTACCCGGAAATACAAACGAGTCATGACCTCCGGCAGAGCCGGAGGCTTGGATAAAACCGTGAACCGCTCAAAGCGGTTTTAAAACCTTCTACCTGAACATGTTTGGCTGGTCCAGCCGTTTGTCTTCCTCTTCCCG
>JAJYOG010000041.1 GCA_021785935.1 Actinomycetes bacterium | reverse complement strand
GTTCATGGAAAGCCTCCTTTGCCGTAAACTTTGAGCGGTTCACGGTGGGAGGCTTTCCTATATTCCCGTAAACGTCAAACTCTGGGAGTCCCCCGGCAGAGCCGGGGGTTTATCCGGGATTATTAATAAAAATGGTTCGAACCCTGTAAGGTCCACCAAATCATCGCTCTATTTAACTTACTCAGCTCTCTCCTCAGTATGTCAAGCAAAAGATGATCGTGCCCGGCCCTTTCACCCTTGAGGGTGGGTTGCGTTACTATCGATCCTCGATCAAACGGTTTTCAAATCATTTTCGATAAATTCGGAAAACCGGAAGCTTTCGCTGGCGCAGGTTTTACCGCCCCGCCTTCCGGGGAGATACAAGACCATGACTGACCTTCCCGATACCCCTATGCTCGATCAACTTGAAGATGGCCCCTGGCCCAGCTTTGTCGCCGACCTGAAGCGCCTGGCGCAGTCGAAAGCCTCAGTCGGTCAGCTTTTAGGCCAGCTGGAACGTTCTTACGGGGATCGCTGGAACTACTGGACCGGTACCGTCCTCAACCTCAAGGGTTATGGCGGCGGCGTCCTCGCCCGCTACTCTGATCTGAAAGAGGATTTCCCCGAGGTTGCCCAGTTTCATACCATTCGCGTTATCGAACCGCCGGGTTACGTCTATTCCACCGATGCCCTGCGGGAACTCTGCGATATCAGCGAAGAGTACAGCTCCGGTATTCTGCAGTTGCATGGCATGACCGGCGACATCCTCATGCTCGGCTCAGATAATGAGACGACGCACACAGCCGGCGAAGAGCTTATGGAAAAGGGATGGGACATCGGCGGCTCCGGCGGCGCCATGCGCACCCTGAGCTGCTGCATCGGACCGGCCCGTTGCGAGATGTCCTGTTTCGACACGCTGGGGCTGACAAAATTTCTCACGGATACATTTATCAGCGAGCTGCACCGTCCCGAGTTTCCTTACAAATTCAAATTCAAGCTCTCCGGTTGCGCCAATGACTGCGCCAACTCAATGATGCGCTCTGACATGCCCATCATCGGGACCTGGCGCGACGATATCCAGGTGAACCAGGAAGAGGTTGCGCGCTTCACCGAAAAACACGGCGAGCAGTTCGTGATCGAAAATGTAGTTACCCGCTGCCCGACGCGCTGCATCTCATTTGCCGGCGGCAAGATTGGTATCGACGACGACAACTGCGTCCATTGCATGCACTGTATCAACGTCATGCACTCGGCGCTGGCGCCCGGTAAGGACCGCGGCGTAACAATCCTCATCGGCGGCAAGCGCACCCTCAAGATCGGCGACATGATGGCTTCGCTGCTGATTCCATTCATGGAAATGAAGACGCAGGAAGATTGGGACGCCCTTGCCGGCCTGGTCCGGCGCATCTGGGAGTTCTGGACTGAACACGCTCTCGAACACGAGCGCGTCGGCGAGTTCATCGACCGCATCAGCATGACCTCTTTTCTTGATGGCATCGGGATCGAGCCAAACCCGCAGATGGTGGCCCAGCCGCGCACCAACTCCTACATAAAATTTGAGGAATACACGGCGCCCCGGCTTTCTGGCGAGCTGCATAAAGAGCCGAGCGTAGTTGACCGGGAAGTCATCGGTCCTGAAGGCGGAGACAGTGAAGTGGAAAGGTGCGGCAGCGACGGCCCTGAGGGCGGCGGAAACACGGAAGGTGGTTCCTGAGATGGCCGCTCCCAAGATAGCGCCGCGCGATAACGGCGCCCCTGATTTCCACAAATATCTGCATCCGGCGATGGCACGCAATTACGGCCGCTGGCGCGATCACGAGCTGGTTCGTCCCGGTGTCTACAAGCACATTGCCGAAGACGGCGAGGAGCTGTACACCGTCAGGGCGGGCTCGCCGCGGATGCTGAGCGTCCACAAGGTTCGCGAGATTTGCGACGTCGCCGACCGTTTCTGCGAGGGGCATCTGCGTTTCACCACCAGAAACAATATAGAATTCCTGCTGACGAAGGCCGAGGACGTTGATCCGCTGATTGAAGAGATTGAAAACAGCTTGGGCATGCCTGTCGGCGGCACCGGCCATGCCATCTCCAATATTCTGCACACCCAGGGCTGGCTTCACTGCAATTTGCCCGGAACCGACGCTTCGGGGGCGGTTAAATCCATCATGGATGTGCTCTTTGAGGAATTCAAAAGAGATGACCTGCCCCACCGGCTCAAGATCTCATCTTCCTGCTGCCAGATCAACTGTGGCGCCCATGCGGACATCGCCGTCATCTTGCAGCATCATCATCCGCCCAGGCTCGATTACGAGCGGATCACGGCCTGCGAGCTGCCGAAGGTTGTCGGCATCTGCCCGGTGGCGGCGATCCGGCCGGCAAAAAAGAACGACCGCGATTCAGTCGAGGTAGTGGAAGAAAAGTGCATGTATTGCGGCGCCTGCCACGGCCAGTGCCCCGGCATGGAGATCAGGGATGCCGATACCGACACGCTCGCCATCTGGGTGGGCGGCAAGTCCGCCAGCACCCGCAGCGGGCCTTCGTTCATGAAGCTGGCGACGTTCGGCTTGCCCAACAATCCTCCCCGCTGGCCTGAGGTGAGCCAGGCGGTTCGCAAGATCGTCGATGCTTACAAGGATAGTGCCCACAGTTTTGAGCGCGTCGGTGAATGGATCGATCGGATCGGCTGGAAAAACTTCTTCGACGTGACCGGATTTGAGTTTACCAAGTACCACATCGACAGCTACCGCTTTGCCCGAACATCTTTCAATACCTCATCGCAGGCGCGCCGGTAGTGGCGGCCGCCACCGGCGACGATCCGGAATAAAAGCATCATGGAGACGGCCAATCAAATTCTTCCCCTGGAGCAGCGCACCCTGGCCGCACTCGACAGCGGCAGATGCCCCGTATATGTCCGCCGTCTGCCACCGTGCAAGAACGCCTGTCCCAGCAGCGAGGACATCCGCGGTCACCTCACCAAAATAGCGCAGTCAGAAATGTTCGGCCGCTCCCTGGAGCAGTCGCTCGATGAAGCCTGGAATACCATCACCGACAAGAATCCTTTCCCGGCAATAATCGGGCGCATCTGCCCGCATCCCTGTGAAAGTTCATGCAACCGCCGCCGCCGCGACTGGCCGGTGGCGATCCATAATCTGGAGCGCTATGTCGGCGATCACGGACTTGAGCGGGAACTGGCGCTGCAGCGGCTGACCGCAAAGGTTCAGGCAAAGCGCGTGGCCGTTATCGGATCCGGCCCGTCGGGGTTGTCGTGCGCTTACCAGCTTGCGCGCCGGGGATATCCCGTTACGGTTTTCGAAGCTTCAGACCAGGCGGGAGGCATGTTGCGCGACGGCATCCCCTTGTACCGGCTGCCCCGTGAGATCATCGACGCTGAGATCGGCAGGATTGTTGATCTGGGAGTGAAGATAAAAATGGGCGTCCGCATCGGTCGCGACATTCAAATGGAAGAGTTGCGCCGCGATTACGACGCCGTCTATATCGCAGTGGGCGCTTATCATGGAAACAGGATGGAGATACCGGGCGAGGATCAGCCGGGTGTTTGTCCGGCTACCGAATTTCTGCGGAGCGTCAACAGTGGCGAGATGCGCGATGCCGGACCGAAGGTGTTGGTCATTGGCGGTGGCAACGCCGCCATTGATGCCTCGCGCGTAGCGCTCAGGCTGGGATCGAAAGTCACAATCGCCTACCGGCGCACCAGGGAGGAAATGCCGGCTATTCCCAGTGAAACCTGGGAGGCGGAGGAGGAGGGGGTCGGTTTTGAATTTCAGGTGGCGCCGCTCGAGATCGCCCCCGCAACGGAGCCAGGCGTTCTCGCCGTCAAATTTATCAGAACCAAAGCTGGCGCCCAGGATGAATCGGGGCGGCAGACGCCGGTCCCGATAGAGGGCTCGGAGTTTATCATCGAGGCAGAAACGGTGGTCGCGGCGGTCGGACAGCAAGCCGGGCTTGCGGGACTCGAGTCCATCCTCGACGCTCTAGGAAACCTGCGGCCATCCAGGGCGTTCGAGACCAGCCTGCCCGGCGTATTTGCCGGCGGGGACATGCTTAAGGCTGGGATCGCCACCACCGCCATCGGGCATGGGCGCAAAGCGGCACGCGCTATTGATGACTTACTTCAAGGACGTGAATCCCGCGAGCCGTACATTCCCAATCCGGTCGAAGCTTCCGAGATGAGGCTTGATCACTACGAGGCCGCGCCCCGCAACGATCATGCCGTCGAACCAGTTGAAGAGCGGATCGACGATTTCAGGGAGGTAAATCTGCCGCTTTCAGAGGAAGAGGCTGTGGCCGAGAGCAAGAGATGCATGAGCTGCGGCCGCTGTTTCGTCTGCGACCGCTGCCGGATCTACTGTCCCTGGGATGCCATCAGCAAGGACATGTCGCGCCCGATCGGCAACAACATGTTCACGGATTACACCAGATGCACCGGTTGCTCCATCTGTGCCCTGACCTGCCCCTGCCACTACATACAGATGGACTACGGCGCCTGAACGGGGCCTGAACGGGGGCCTGAACGGGGACGTACGTTTCCAATGTTTCCTAATTTCCCATTGCCAAGCTGAGCCTGGCGGTATCACGACTCCTTTCACGTGTTTTTCCGCTTCCCAATAACCATTTGACAAGGATAAGGGCCGGATATACGATAGCGCGCGGGGCGGATTTCGTATTCTCCGGATTGCTTCCACTTTTTACCTCCAAGGAACTTTCGCGGCAGCAATACAGCAACTATTTTTTTCAGAAAGGAGTGACGGATATGAAATTAGGATTGTTGATCATGGAGGGACCATACCAGCATGAGGCTTCAGACAGCGCTTATCAGTTTGCGAAGGCGGCGCTGGCGAAAGGCCACGAGATTCTGCGGGTTTTCTTCTATCAGGACGGTGTGCTCAACGCCACCAAACTGATGGAGCCGCAGGCTGATGACCGCCACATTCAGAAGCAGTGGTCGGCGCTGGCCACAGAGAATAATGTAGAGTTCATTGTCTGCGTAGCCGCGGCCAAGCGGCGCGGTATCAATGATACCGTCGTCGCCGAAGGCTTCAAGATTGGCGGCCTCGGAATGTTAACAGAACTGGCGATTGAGGCCGATCGCCTTGTCGAATTTAGAGCTTAAGGAAGGGGTGAATATCAGTGAGTGACGAAATGGCAAAACTTATGGTTGTTTTCCGTACGGCGCCGTACGGCGCGATTTACTCGTTTGAAGGCCTGGAGAACGTGCTAATCATGGGCGCGTACGACCAGGATGTCAGCGTGCTCTTCATCGATGACGGCGTTCTCGCCATCAAGAAGGGCATGGATAACTCCGGCACCGGCATCAAGGACTTCTCACCTACCTTCCGCGCTCTGGAGGCTTACGATATCGAAAAGATTTTCATCGACAGGACTTCCATGGAATCACGCGGTTTGACGCTCGAAGATCTGGTCATCCAGGCTGAGGTCATCGAGGCTGACGCGGTGGAGAAGATGATGGAAGAGCAGAAGAACTTCTTCATGTTCTAGAAAGGAGCGGCATGCTTCATCTGATAAATAAATCACCGTTTGAATCGATGGCTCTGGAAGATTGCCTCAAGTATGCTTCCAAGGGCTCGGCCATCATGCTTTATGAGGATGGCATCTATGCGGCTCTGGCGGGTTCATCGCTGGAAGGCAGGATGAGCGGCGTTGCCAGCGATTACAAAGTCTACGTGCTTAAGGAAGACCTGCAGTTGCGCGGCATCGACAAGCTCATTGCCGGTGTGACCGAAGTTGATTACGCCGGATTTGTGGATCTGGTCGGGGAGCACAAGACAGCCAGCTGGTAGAATCGATTAACGATCGGGATCAAAGTCCTGATTGGATGTAACTCCGAGTTACGTATCTCTTACGGGGACACAATACTAATTACTAATTAGTATTGTGTCCCCGTTTTTTCTTACTAATTAGTAACTATCTCAAAACAGGATTAGCCGCCTCATTCTCGAACTGATGGCTGACGCTGTCAATCGAGCAGGAGGTTGTCGTGAGTGTCAAGGTGAGGTACAACAACAAG
>JAJYOG010000022.1 GCA_021785935.1 Actinomycetes bacterium | reverse complement strand
TTCCCTGAGCATCATAAGTGTTGTTCGCCGAAGCGTGGCCATTGGGATCGGTTGCCGAGGTGATGTGGTGGAACGAGTCATAGGCGAAGCCGGTAACCCCGCCGTTTTGGTCGGTTACCGAGGTGAGATCACCGGCCGGTGAGTAGCCGTAGGTGATATTGTTTCCCGCCGGGTCGGCAAGCTGGATGATGCGGTTATCTGAGTTGTAGACAAGGGCAAGGGTTCTGCCGGTTGGCTCGGTGATCGTCGTCAGTCTGTAACTGGAGTCATAGGAGAATGTCGTGGCCTGTCCGGCTTCAGAGACCATTGAGAGCAGCTGGCCGTCAGCGCCAAAGTTGTACGTAATCAGGTCTTTGGTTAAAAGCTTGTAGGTGGCGTCGGGATTTTTAACCAGGGAGTCATGCCCACCAGGCGGTGGCGTATATGAGCCGTCGGGATTTCTGGTAAAGAGATCTTGCCTGCCGTCGCCCCTGAGGATAACCACGTTACCGTTTGCCAGCAGATTGGCGCTAATCTGCCAGGAGTAGGACCAGCCGTAGCCGAAGGGGCCATCACTGGCATCGTTGGAGTTATATGTGCGCTCAAATTCAAGCGGCAGACCCTTGGTGGGTATGCTTATATCTTTGTGGTCATAGACAAACGCGCCAGTCGAAGTATTGATGGGGTCACCGCAGATAGCGCAGAAGTCATTGAGACCCAGCGTCGCCGCATAGGCGGCGCCGGCAGCGGTAAAGGCAGTCCTGGACCACGGCCTTGCCGTGACCGGCCCGTTAATTGCGTTACCGGAGCCAAAGGGCTTGGGACCGTGCTTGGAACCCCAGTAATTGTTGGTGGCGTCAACGCTTGCCGCCGAACTTGCGATTCCATTGGTGGCATTAGCAAAAATATCGTTGTAATGAATAAAAGCGCTTCCGCCCCAGTCAATGTTGATGCCGGCGGTTTTGGAGTAACTGATGGCGGAGCCCGTAATGGTGGGCGAGCTGCCATCGGAGACATTTACCTCGCCGGGCACGTAGGCGCCACCGTAGAGGACGTTGCAACCGCTAAGTGTGCCGGAGCCTCCGTAGAACCATATCTCTCCCCAGTCACCGGGCGCAGGCGAGCTGGCCGCACCGTCTCCGTTGGTATCGCCCCCGTGGGAGTCATCGTTAAATGAGGTAAAAACGGCGCCGGTGGCGTTTAAGGTGCCTCCCACTGGCACAATCATATTGTAGGCGCCAACTTCGTATTTGACGACGGCTCCGTCGCCAACGGTGAGGACAACGCCATTGTTGATCCAGACTAAATCAGTGACATAGGGCGAGTTTGAAGCCGGCCAGGTTGTGTCCCCGGTGATAAAAGTGCCGTTCAGGTACATGGCATCATGCTTGTTTCCCGAGTAAGTGTTGTTGTAGACGGCTCCTTCACCGATAGTTGGCGGCATTTGTACCGCCACGCCATTAATGTTGCCGGTAATATTGTTCCCGGAGAAATTCGCAGGCTTGGCATTGGAGCAGACTGCGCATGATCCCAGGTTACCCGACACGGTGTTGTTGGTGATTGAGACGCTGCTAGAATTATTGTAGATGCCGGCTTGCTTGGAAGAGCCTATCGTAGAGCCGGTAATGGTGGGCGAGCTGCCATCATCTATATAAACCTCGCCGGGATCATAGTAGCTGCCATAAAGAACGGTGCAAGCGTTAAGGATGCCGCCACCGCCGTGGAACCATAGCTCTCCCCAGTCGCCGGGCGCGGGCGAGCTGGCCGAGCCGTCGCCATTGGAGTCGCCGCCATGGGTGTCATCTTTATCCGAGGTAAAGATGGTGCCGGTGGCGTTGAGCGTGCTTCCCGTGGGAACGATCAAGGAGCCGACCGAAGTAGTCTTTACAATGACGCCGGTCTCGATGGTTAAGACCGAGTTATTCTGGATCCAGGAAGTAGAAATCACATATGGCGAGTTTGAAGCCGGCCAGGTTGTGTTCTCGGTGATGTCGCCCGTCAGGTACATGGCATCATGCTTGTTACCTGAGTAAGTGTTATTGAAAATGGTTCCTGCTCCCATTGATGCCGGTACACCCACCGCTACGGCGTTAATGTTACCCGTAATGATGTTACCGGAAAGGGCCGCGGGTTTGGTCGCTGAATAGATCCCAGAAGATCCGAAGTTGCCGGTCACAGTGTTGTTGGTAATCGTAGGGCCGCCGGAATTTGCGTAATTATTAGCACAGATTCCACAACTACCCAGATTACCCGATACGGTGTTATTGGTGATTGTGGGGCTGCCAGAATCTGCATTGATACCGGCGTGGTTAGAAGAGCTTATCGTGGAACCGGTAATGGTGGGCGAGCTGTCATTAGTGATATAGACCTCACCGGCGTCATAGTTGCCGCCATAGAGAACGGTGCAGCCGCTAAGCGTGCCACCGCCTCCGTAGAACCATATCTCTCCCCAGTCGCCGGGAGCGGGCGAGCTGGCCGAGCCGTCCCCATTGGAGTCACCGCCGTGGGCGTCATCTTTGTCCGAGGTAAAAACAGCGCCGGTAGCGTTTAAGGTGCTTCCCGCAGGCACGATCAAAGAGCTGACCGAGTAACTTTTAACGATCACGCCCGTATCGATAGTTAGGACCGAGTTATTCTGGATCCAGGAAGTAGAAATCACATACGGCGAGTTTGAAGCGGGCCAGGTTGTGTTCTCGGTGATGTCGCCGGTCAGGTACATGGCATCATGCTTGTTACCCAAGTAAGTGTTATTGAAAATGGTTCCCGCTCCCATGGATGCCGGTACTCCCACCGCTACGGCGTTAATGTTACCCGTAATGATGTTACCGGAGAGTACGGCAGGTTTGGTGTTGGAGCAGACTCCGCAAGATCCCAGGTTACCCGATACGGTGTTGTTGGTGATCGAAGGGCTGCCGGAACCTGCGTAGATACCTTCTTCTTTAGAGAAACTTATCGTGGAGCCGGTAATGGTGGGCGAACTGCCGTCGGTTATATATATCTCGCCAGGAACATAATTAAAGCCGCCGTAGAGAACGGTGCATCCGTCCAGGTTTCCGCCGCCACCGCTAAAGTTGAGAGCACCCCAATCACCGGGCGCGGGTGAGGTAGCCGAGCCGTCGCCGTTGGTGTCTCCGCCGTAGGAGTCATCCTTGATTGAGGTAAAGACGGCGCCGGTGGCATTCAGGCTGCCGCCTGTATACACAAACATATTGTAGGAGCCGGACGAGACCTTGACGACCACGCCTGACTCTACCGTAAGCGTTGCCCCAGAAACGATTGTTATAGTGCCGTCGACGACGTAGGGAGAACCGGCGCTGTCCCAGGTTGTATTCTGCGAAATCGTGCCTGAGACATACGTGGTGGCAAAAGCTGATGAAGTTGAAACGAGCGCCTGAACCAAGCAGAGGGTAAAAAGAACAATCAGGAAAAACAAAAGGCGGCGCCAAGCGCCACCGTCATACGCAAGCTGATTTTTGATGGTAGGAGCGCGCACAATTCCTCCCCGATTGGAATTATGACCAAAGGCCCTACCGTACTTCCCCGGTCCCTGGCGGGGATTTAATCATATAGTAGTTGTGTAGTCAAGTCGGTCGATACAAATTCCGGCCATCCCCCAACAAAAAGACGCCCCCAAGGAGGCGCCTCTAAATTACACATTTGTAACCGGCGTGCTCCTACTCGACCAGCTCCAGAAAAACCATCTCGGCCGCGTCGCCGTAGCGGGGGCCGATGCGGATGATGCGGGTGTAGCCGCCGGGACGATCCGCGAAGCGCGGCGCGATCTCCGCAAACAGTGTATGCACCACGTCCTTGCTGCGCAGACGGGCTATTGCCTGGCGCCGCGCGGACAGATCGCCGCGTTTGCCCAGCGTGATCATCTTCTCGGCCAGAGGCTTGGCTTCCTTCGCCTTGCTGACCGTGGTCTTAATGCGTCCGTGCTCGATCAGCGAGCAGACCATGTTGCCAAGCATCGCTTTGCGATGCGCGCTTTCCAGTCCAAGTTTTCTTCCCTGTTTTGCGTGTCTCATGTTTAGCTCTCCGAACCCCTCAGCGCCAGACCCATCTTGCTCAGGTTCTCTTTTACTTCCTCTATGCTCTTCTTGCCAAAGTTGGGAATATTCATCAACTCGGCCTCACTACGCTTGACCAGGTCGCCAAC
This sequence comes from Actinomycetes bacterium, assembly GCA_021785935.1. GTDB lineage: Bacteria > Actinomycetota > Thermoleophilia > BMS3ABIN01 > BMS3ABIN01 > JACRMB01. Next base: position 19,430 of record JAJYOG010000022.1, on the reverse strand, counting down.
TGTCTGAATGCCCTCACGCTTCAGGCAGTTATACGACCGCACGCCGATCTCAAGCTCTTCGATGAGGATGTCATCCTCGCCGCCCTTGCTCTCGGCGGGCATTTCCAGCGCCGCTTCAGCGATCGCTTCGGGTGCGCCGCCGGCCTCGTGGTCGCCGGTGAATATCTGCAGTGAGGAGATCAGGATGCCGGCCGCCTGCCTGATGGCGTCGCCCGCGGAAATGCTGCCGTCGGTCGAGACCTCCATCGTCAGCTTGTCAAAATCGGTACGCTGGCCTACGCGGGCCCGGTCTACTTCATAGGAAACGCGCGTTACCGGCGAGTAGTTTGAATCAATGGGGATGACCCCGATGGCCGCGCCTGCGGCCTTGTTGCTCTCAGCGGATGCATAACCGCGTCCGCGGCGAATGGTCAGTGTCATCTCCAGCTTGGCCTTCTTGCCCAGGCTGGCTATATGCAGATCCGGGTTGATGATCTCCAGCTCGGAAGGGCATTCGATATCGGCGCCGGTTGCTTCGCCGGGGCCGTTCTTGATCAGTTTAACCTCGACCTCGTCCAGTTCACCATGGAGCAGGCAGGTAAGGCGCTTGAGGTTGAGGACAATGTCGGTCACGTCCTCTTTGACGCCCTGAATGGTCGAGAATTCGTGGGAGACTCCCTCTATCTTTACCAAGCTCACAGCAGCGCCTTCGAGTGAAGACAAGAGTACCCGCCGCAGCGAGTTGCCAAAGGTATAGCCGAAGCCCCTGTCGAGGGGCTCCACCACGAAAATGCCTTTGTTGTCTAACACCTGCTCGTGTGTGATCTTGGGGACCTGAAATGTGAGCAATTCGTCCTCCGTCTCTAAAAATTGTGAACCTGTACCGGTAGGCACAGCTTTTTGGACCGTGAGCACCGGGTTCACGATCCCTGCCTTGTAAACAGCCTCACTTAGAATACAGCTCCACGATCAATTGTTCCTGAACTGGAACATCTATCTCTTCGCGTTCCGGATATTTCAGAATTTTTCCTGAAAGATTATCGTGATCGGCCTGCAGCCAGGGTGAAACCGAGGCGGTCAGATCGGTAGCTTCCTTGATCAGGTCGCGGGCCGATGAATTGGTCATGACCGAAACGACGTCATCAGGTTTGACCCGGAAGGACGCGATGTCCACGCGCCTGCCATTCACCATGAAATGCCCGTGCATCACCAGTTGCCGCGACTGGCGCCTGGAAACGGCGAAGCCAAGCCGGTAGACCACGTTATCAAGTCTGGTCTCGAGCAGTTTGAGCAGATTCTCGCCAGTGATGCCACTCTGGCGGTTAGCATGCTCATAATAGTTGCGGAACTGTTTTTCCAATAGTCCGTAGTAGCGGCGCGCCTTTTGCTTCTCGCGCAGCTGGGTCAAATATTCTGTTTGTTTGATCCGGCGGCGTCCATGCTCGCCAGGACCATAGGAGCGCCGGTCGATGGCGCACCTGTCCGTGAGGCAACGTTCCCCCTTGAGGTATAGTTTCAAACCCTCACGGCGGCACTGCTTGCAGGCTGGTGAAGTATCCTTGGCCAAATGAATTCTCTCCTATACTCTTCTTCTCTTACGCTGCCGGCAGCCATTATGCGGCGTCGGCGTCACGTCCTTGACGCTCATAACCTCGATGCCGGCGGCCTGGAGCGAACGAATGGCGGTCTCCCGGCCTGAACCGGGGCCCTTAACAAAAACATCCACCTTTTTGAGGCCATGCTCCATGCCCTTTTTGGCACAGGCGTCGGCTGTAACCTGGGCGGCGAAAGGAGTGGACTTGCGCGACCCCTTGAAACCGGCCGATCCAGCGCTTTCCCAGGCGATTACGTTCCCTTCCTTGTCAGACAGGGAGACGATGGTGTTATTGAATGACGTCTTGATGTGGGCCTGGCCCACGGGAATATTCTTTTTTACCTTACGGCGCGTACGAGCTTTTGATTTTGGAGCTGCCATTTCTGCCCTCGTTTATTTCTTGCGTTTGACGCCGACGGTGCGGCGCGGTCCCTTGCGGCCGCGAGCGTTGGTCTTGGTGCGTTGTCCCCGCACCGGCAGGCCGCGGCGATGCCTGAGCCCACGGTAACAGCCGATCTCCATCAGGCGCTTGATGTTCTGCGAGCGCTCGCGGCGGAGATCGCCTTCGACCACGAGATTGCGGTCGAGGTATTCTCTCAGCTGCGAGACTTCCTCGTCTGTAAGATCGCGCACATACGTGTCGCGGCTGATCCCCAGATCGTCCAGGACCTTGCCCGACGTTGAACGGCCCACTCCATAAATATAGGTGAGTCCGATCTCGACCCGCTTTTCGCGGGGAATATTTACTCCTGCGATTCGTGCCAAACCAATAACCTCCAGGTTGTCATAACCGGCGGCCCGGGCGCATAAACGCTTGCCGCAGCCGCGTTTATCCCTGACGCTGCTTGTGCCTGGGATTGGTGCAAATCACCAGCAGCTTGCCGTGCCGGCGAATGAGCTTGCACTTCTCACACATGGGTTTTACGGATGATCGTACTTTCATAACTATTTAAACCTGTAAGTAATCCTTCCCCTGGTCAGATCGTATGGCGAAAGCTCGACCTTGACCCTGTCTCCCGGCAGGATGCGGATGTAATGCATCCTCATCTTTCCGGATATATGCGCCAGAACTTCATGGTCGTTATCGAGCTTCACCCTGAACATCGTATTCGGCAGGGCTTCAACGACCTCACCTTCAAGTTCTATGGCTTCTTCTTTTTGTGTCATATTCTCCGTTCGCGGCCAACCGCGCATTTTACCACAGTAGTGGTCCTGCATCCAAACCTGTGCCTTCTGCACCCTTAGCTGCCGTCAGCACCCGCGGCCCGGCGGCGGTTATCGCCACCGTGTGCTCGAAGTGCGCCGATAGTTTACCATCAGCGGTCGACATGGCCCAATGGTCGTCACCCACAAGCACTTCGTGAGTGCCGACGTTCACCATCGGCTCGATGGCGAACACCATGCCTTCCCGCAACTCCGGGCCGGTTCCAGGACTCCCGTAATTGGGAATCTGCGGATCCTCGTGCAACTTGCGGCCGACACCGTGACCTACCAGCGTTCGCACCACCGAAAAACCGTTCGGCTCGACATACTCCTGCACCGCGTGGGAAATATCCCCCAGGCGGTTGCCCGGCCTGCACTTGGCAATGGCGCGCCGCAATGAGGCCTCCGTGACCTCCAGCAAACGCCTTGCCAGCTGGCCCGCGTCGCCTGCTTCAACCGTAAGCGCCGCATCCGCCACCCAGCCCTTCAGGGTGACGCCTACATCGAGACTGATGATGTCGCCCTCGTTCACCCGGTACTGCCCGGGTATCCCGTGCACGACCATCGCATTGGGAGAGGCGCAAATCGAGGCTGGAAAGCCCCTGTATCCCTTAAAAGTAGGGACACCGCCATGCTCCCTGATAAACTTTTCCGCCGCCTTGTCCAACTCGGCGGTGGTAACACCCGGCCGGCACATCCCCTTCAGCATCGAAAGGCACCCGGCAACGATCTCTCCAGCTCTGGCAATCTTCTCGATCTGGGCTGGAGACTTACGATTAATCAATTACCAGTCCCGTTCCTCTCAGGCAGGCCCGCAAACAGCGGACCTGAAGCCGCCTACTTTAGAAAGCCCTCATAATGCCGCATCAGCAGCTGCGATTCCATCTGCTTCATCGTCTGGAGGGCAACACCCACAACGATCAGGATTGACGTGCCGCCAAAATAAAAGGGCACATTCATCACCGAGATCAAAATATTCGGCAGGACCGCGATAGCGGCCAGAAAAATAGCACCCGGCAGAGTCAGGCGGGTCAACACCTTGTCCAGATAGATAGCGGTCGGCTTGCCCGGCCGTATTCCCGGAATGAAGCCGCCGTATTTCTTCAGATCGTTGGCGCGCTCGATCGGGTCGAACTGTACTGCAGTGTAAAAGTAAGTGAAACCAATAATGAAGATCGCCTCAAGCACCAGGAATCCCCAGCTGGAAGGACCAAGATGAACCTGCATCCAGGCCATCGGGCCGAGATCCGGGAAAAACTGCGCCAGCGTCGGTATCAGCATCAGCACCGAGGAGGCAAAAATTACAGGAATGACGCCGGCCATGTTGATCGACAGGGGCAAATATGTGCTGCCGCCTGTAGTCATGCGACGACCTATCTGGCGCTTGGCATACTGAATCGGTATCCGCCGCTGTCCTTCCTGAACCAGGACGATCCCCGCGATGACCACAATGCCGATGGCAATGATTACCAGGATGCTGACGATGCCCATCGTCTGCAGCTTGACGATTCCGGGAAGCAGGCCGGAAACGATGCTGGCGAAGATCAGCAGGGAAATGCCGTTGCCAATGCCTCTCTGGGTGATGAGCTCTCCGATGAACATCAAAAGCGTCGTACCCGCTGTTAGCGTAATTACGATCTCATAAAAGTTGAGCGCCCCCAGATTGGGAATGGCGCCCTGCTGGCGGAACAAAACTGTGTAACCGACTGCCTGGGCCAGTGCCAGCGCCACGGTCAGGTAGCGGGTGTACTGGGTGATCTTGTGCTGACCGGCCTCACCCTCGCGGGCAAGCTCCTTGAGCGCCGGGAAGGCCATGGTCATCAGCTGCAAAATGATTGAGGCGGTAATGTACGGCATGATCCCGAGGGCGAAGACCGCAAAGCGGGTAAGCGCGCCTCCGGAGAAAAGATTGAGAAAACCGAGCACGCCCGCCGAACCCTGATTGATGAAATTTTGTACCGCGCCGATGTCGACACCCGGCACCGGAATGTGGGAACCGAAACGATAAACGACGATCATCGACATCGTGAAGATGAGCTTCTTGCGCAGCTCGGGAATCTTCCAGGCATTTGCCAGGGATGCCAGCAACTAGATGACCTCCGCCTTGCCACCGGCGGCCTCAATCTTCTCGCGCGCCGACTTGCTGAATCCGTTGGCCTTGACCGTGAGCGCTTTACCCAGTTCGCCCTGGCCGAGGATCTTCACGGGAATCTTTGTATTCTTGATGATGCCCTTCTCCACCAGCGCTTCGGGAGTAACCTCGGCGCCCGCTTCAAATTTGTCCGCCAGGCGGGCCAGATTGACACCTACGGTGTGCGTGCGAAACGGGCCGAAAGGCATGCTCATCTTCTTGTTGGGCCCGCGCAGTTTGCCCAGGCGCATATAGATAGGCATCTGACCGCCCTCGTAACCGGGCCTGACGCCTCCGCCCGCACGGCTGTTAAAGCCCTTGTGGCCTCGTCCGGAAGTCTTGCCGTGGCCGCTGCCATGGCCGCGGCCGACACGCCTGCGCGCATGCTTTGACCCCGGCGCTGGCTTGAGGTTATGCAGCCCTATATATTGCGGTTCTTCCGCGGTCTTATCTTCCTGGCTCACTTCTTGCTCCCTTTGACTTCCTCGACTTCGACCATGTATCTCACCTGGTGGATCATTCCCCGGATCTGCGGGCTGTCATCGTGGATGACGCTGTGGTTGATCCTTTTGAGCCCGAGGGCGCGCACGGTCCGGCGATGGTCCGAACGCCGGCCGATAATGCTTTTTATCTGTGTCACTTTGATCTGGCTCATGCTTCAGGGGCCTTCTCGGCTGATTTTTCTTCCGCCTTGGGGGCGGCCTTCTCGGCTGATTTTTCAGCAGTTTTTTCTTCAGTCTTGGCCTTGGCCGGCTTGGCGGCCGGTTTTTCCTTGGCGGCTTTTGGCGCTGCTTTTGCCGCGGGCTTGGCGGCGGGCTTAGCAGCCGCTTTGCCCCTGGCCGGCTTCGGCCCGGATTTAGCCCTGGGTGCAGGTACCGCGGATTTTGCCTTGCTTGCCGCCGCGTGAGCGGCACGTGCCTGTTCCGCTCCAGCGATTGCGGCAGCCCTGGCGGCCTGGGCCCTGTCGGTTCCCAGGATATCCTCGACATTCTTGCCTCTCAGCGCCGCCACTTCACGCGGATCCTTAAGATCCTTCAAACCCTCGATTGCGGCTCGCACCATGTTGATAGGATTGGTGGTCCCAAGACATTTAGCGAGCACATCGTGTATGCCGGCAAGTTCCAATACGGCACGAACACCGCCGCCGGCAATGATGCCGGTACCCGGTGAGGCCGGCTTCATCAGAACCCGGCCGGCGCCGAAGCGGCCGACAATCTTGTGCGTAATCGTGTTCTTGTACTTGGGAACACGGAATAAATTCTTTTTGGCGTCTTCAACCGCTTTCTGAATGGCGAGCGGCACTTCCTTGGCTTTTCCATATCCGACGCCGACCTGGTTTACGGTGTCGCCCACGACCACAAGAGCCGTAAACGAGAACCTGCGGCCACCCTTGACCACCTTGGCGACGCGGTTGATGGCAACGACCTTTTCCTGCAACTCCGGCCCCCGCTGTCCTAATTCGATTTTCTCGTATGCGTCTGCCATATCAGAACTTTATTCCTCCCTTGCGCGCGCCATCGGCCAACGCCTTGACGCGGCCATGGTAAAGATATCCGCCGCGGTCGAAGACGACCTTGTCTATATTTTTCTCCTTGGCCTTGGCGGCCAGCAGTTGGCCGACCTTCTCCGCCGCCTGGGTTTTGTTGATGCCAGAATCCTTGACCTCACGGCTGGATGCCGAGACGATCGTTTTGCCGTCGATGTCATCTATCACCTGGGCGTAGATTCCCTTGTTGGAACGGAAAACCGTCAGACGCGGCTGGTCTGGCATTCCCATTACCTTACGCCGCACCCGGCGATGACGCCGCGCGCGTGTTTTCTGCCTGGCTAAAAGTTCTTCAGTAGTCTTGGCCATTAAGCCCTCTTGCCAACCTTTCTGCGAATATGCTCTTCAACAAATTTAATACCCTTGCCCTTGTAGGGCTCGGGGGGGCGAAGCGCCCGGATCTTGGCGGCCATTTGCCCGACGACCTGCTTGTCGATTCCGTGCACGATGACCTGCGTCGGTTTGGGCACCTCGAACGAAGTGTCCTTTTCCGGATGAATGAGTTCCGGGTGAGACTTGCCGACCAGCACCTCAAGGTCCTTGCCCTTGAGCGTCGCCCTGTAGCCAACGCCGTTGATCTCAAGCTCGCGCGTGAAGCCTTTGGTGACGCCCTCAACCATGTTGGCCACCAGCGTTCGGGTGAGGCCGTGAAGCGAGCGGTGGTTCTTCTGGTTAGTCGGACGCTTCACCAGGATGTGGCCGTCCTCACGAACGATCTCCATCTCCGGTGAGAAGCTAGCGGCCAGCTGGCCTCTGGGTCCTTTGACGCGCACGTCGCTGCCGTCGATCGTGACCTCGACTCCGTCAGGTACGGCTATTGGCGCTCTTCCGATTCTTGACAATTTATTTTTCTCCCGGCATTTGCCGTTTTGTTTTCTTTAATCCTTGTTCAGCGTCTCGCTGTTTGCTACCAGATGAAGCAGATGACTTCGCCGCCGACGCCCCTCTGCTCGGCGGTCCGGCCGGTCATGAGACCGGTTGATGTCGACAGGACCGCCGTTCCCAGGCCGCCCAGCACCTTGGGGATGGCATCCTTGCGGGCATACACCCGGCGTCCCGGCTTGCTGATGCGCCGAAGGCCGGAGATCACTTTCTGCCTGTCCTTGCCGTACTTCAGATCAACGGCGATGGTATCAAACGCTTCGCCGCGCAGCAGGGCGTAGTCGGTGATATAGCCTTCCTCTTTAAGAAGCTTGGCTATCTCGATTTTCATTTTTGAGGCCGGCATCTCGACGCTATCCTTGGCGCTGTTGTTGGCGTTACGGATGCGGGTCAGCATGTCGGCGATAGGATCATTGACCGTCATAATAAAACAGCCTCCTACCAGCTGGACTTGGTCAGACCGGGTATAACGCCCCGGTGGGCCAGCTCGCGCAAACAGATGCGGCAGAGGCCGAATTTACGGAAGTAGCCCCGGGGCCGGCCACAACGGCGGCAACGGTGATACGCCCGGGCGGGATACTTCGGTGTGCGGCTGGCTTTGACCTGTAGTGATTTCTTGGCCATTAACTCTCCTTAACGCTCGCGGAACGGCATGCCCAGCTTCTTGAGCAGGGCCCGTCCCTCGTCGTCGTTGCGGGCGGTCGTGGTAATAGTAATGTCGAGGCCCCTGGTCGTGGTGATCGAGTCATAATCGATCTCCGGAAATATTAACTGCTCCTTGATGCCCAGCGACATGTTGCCGCGGCCGTCAAAAGACTTTGGTTTGATCCCCCGGAAGTCCCGGATACGCGGTAGCGAGACCGAGATCAGCCGGTCGAGAAACTCATACATGCGCGCGCCCCGGAGCGTCACCGTGCAACCAACCGCCATGCCTTCGCGCAACTTGAAGTTGGCGATCGACTTACGGGCCCGGGTAAGCTTGGGCTTCTGACCGGTGATGATGGTCATCTCCGCCACGGCGTCATCCAAAAGCTTGGCGTCTGTCTTGGCCTCACCCACGCCCATGTTCACGCAGATCTTGGAGACTCTGGGGACTTCCATGGTGTTCTTGAGCGCGAGCTCTTCCTGGAGCTCGGAAACAAACTGCTTTTCAAATTGGTCTTTTAAGCGTGCCATTTTTCCTTATCGTCCGGTTATCAATCGAATTCGGAGCCGCAGCTTCTGCAAACACGCAGCCGGCCCGCATCGGTTTGTTTGGAGCCTAAACGAACCCCGTCGCTGCAGCGTGAACAGTAGAACATCACGTTGGAGGCGTGAATCGGAGCCTCTTTCTCGAGCATGCCCTGCGGATTCTGCTGCGAGGGGCGCCGGTGCCGCTTGACCATATTCAAACGTTCAACGACAACGCGGTTCTTCTCGGGCTCGACGCGCAGAACCTTGCCGGTCTTGCCGCACGCCTTGCCGGCAATGACCATTACCGTGTCGCCTTTTTTAATTTTCATCTTCCTGGACAAATCAGTTATCTCCTCATCCTGCCAGCGCTAGAGAACTTCCGGCGCCAGCGAAACAATCTTCATGAAACTCTTGTCGCGCAACTCGCGCGCCACTGGGCCAAAGATGCGGGTCCCGCGCGGGTTCTTGGCGGCGTCAATGAGCACGGCTGCGTTTTCATCAAAAGCGATGTAGGTTCCGTCCTTGCGGCCCAGCTCTTTCTTGCAACGGACTACCACCGCGGTGACGACCTCGCCCTTTTTGACGGCGCCACCGGGGCTCGCAACCTTGACCGTGCCGACGATGGTATCGCCGACGCGGGCATACCGCCGGTGGGAGCCACCCTTGATCCTGATGCAAAGGAGCTCGCGAGCGCCGGTGTTATCTGCTACTTTGAGTCTTGTTTCTACCTGTATCACTTGATAAATTTCTCGTTTCTGGTATCTGGAAAGACTTGCCTACTTGGCCTTTTCGATTATCTCCGCCAGGCGCCAACGCTTGTTTTTGGAAAGCGGCCTGGTCTCGATGATCCTGACCATGTCACCGATGCCTGCCTCATTGTTCTCATCATGTACCGCCAGCTTGCGCGAACGGCGAACGGTCTTGCCATAAAGCCGGTGCGCCTTGGCGGTGTCGATGCGAACGGTGATTGTCTTGTCCATCTTGTCGCTGGTAACTACACCGCGGCGTTCCTTGCGTTTGCCGCTGGTTAAAATCTTTTTTTCCTCTGCCTTTGCGCTCACTTAAGCCTCCTGGCCCTCAGTCCCGGCGCTGCGGGCGCGTTCTCCCTGAACCGTCATGATGCGGGCGATATCCTGCCGAACCACGCGCAATTTACGCGGATTGTCCAGCTGGCCCGTTGCGTGCTGGAACCGCAGGTTGAAGAGCTGCTTGCGCGTCTCGCGCATGCGCTCGATGAGCTCCTCGTCTGAAAGATCGCGCAACTCGTTAGCTTTCAAAAAGATCACCTTCGCGGGTCACGAATTTACATTTGATCGGCAGCTTGTGGGCCGCCAGCCGCATCGCTTCCTTCGCAACCGGCGTAGCCACGCCGGAAAGTTCAAACATTACCCGGCCGGGTTTAACCACGGCAACCCACTGCTCCGGAGAGCCTTTGCCGCCACCCATGCGGGTCTCGGCCGGTTTCTCAGTCACCGGCTTGTGCGGGAAGATGTTGATCCACACCTTGCCACCACGCTTGATATAGCGGGTCATAGCGACACGGGCTGCTTCAATCTGCCGATTTGTGATCCAGCCCGGCTCCATCGCCTTGAGTCCGAACTCGCCATGCTCCACCCGCGAGCCGCCCTTGGTGGCACCCTGCATGCGTCCCCGGTGTTGCTTGCGATGTTTTGTTTTCTTTGGTAAAAGCATCTCTCGCCTTGCCTGTTATTACTTGCGCCTCTGGGCATCAACTTCACCCAGTCGGCGGTCGGCTTTCAGTTTGTCCATGTTGAAGCCCTCGGGCATGATTTCACCCTTGTTAATCCAGACCTTGACGCCAATGCGGCCGAAGGTCGTCCGCGCTTCAGTGAAACCGTAATCGATATCCGCGCGCAGCGTGTGCAGCGGCACCCGGCCTTCGCTGTAACCCTCGGTGCGTGCCATCTCCGCGCCTCCCAGACGTCCGGCACAGGCGACCTTGATGCCTTCAGCCCCGGAGCGGATGGCGGAGGTGATCGCCCGCTTCATTGCCCGGCGGAAAGCTACCCGGCCTTCAAGCTGCTCGGCGATCGACTGGGCCACCAGATTGGCGTCAAGCTCGGGGCGCTTGACTTCGATGATGTTGGCCTGGACCGCCTTGCCCGTCATGTCGTGCACCTCGCGGCGAAGCGCATCTACCTCGGCGCCGCTCTTGCCGATGACGATACCCGGCCTGGCTGTATGGATATCGATCGTAATCTTCTGGGCATCTTTCTTGATATAGATGTCAGAGAGGGCAGCGTGCCGCAGTTTCTTGCGGATGTGCTCCCGGATCTTCAGATCCTCGATTAAAAAATTGGCAAATTCTTTCTCGCTGTACCAGTGGGATTTCCAATCATGGATAATTCCCAGACGCATGCCTCCTGGATGCACTTTCTGACCCACGCTATCCCTCCTTCCTCGATGACAATTCGACCGTGACGTGACAGGAGCGCTTGCGAATACGGAAGGCCCTTCCCATGGCTCGCGGCCTAATGCGCTTCAACGTCGGCCCTTCGTTTACAAATATGCTGCTGATAAAGAGTTCGTCAGCGCTTAAATCATGGTTGTTCTCACCGTTGGCGACTGCTGAAGCCAGGACCTTGTTGATGACGTTGGCGGCGCTCCTGGTCGAAAAATTGAGGAGCGTCCGCGCTTCGGCCACATCCTTGCCTCGCACCTGGTCGGCTACCAGCCTCATCTTGCGCGCCGATATCCGCACGAACTTGGCGGTCGCCGTGGCGGTGCCTGATTCCTCCGGCTGCTCGGCTTCCTTATTTACCTTTTTCTTTGTCTTTGTTTCCGCCATTTAAATTCTGATTCCCTTTTAGGTGATTCCCGTTTCAACGCCCCGTTACTTCAGTGACGTGCTCCGGTCAGTGTGATGGCCGTGGCCGCGGAACGTCCTCGTCGGCGCAAACTCGCCCAGCTTGTGTCCCACCATGCTCTCGGTGATAAAGATAGGTACATGCTTGCGGCCATCGTAAACAGCGATCGTATGGCTGACCATCTCCGGAAAAACGGTCGATGAGCGCGACCAGGTCTTGATCATCTGCTTCTTGCCCGATTCGTTCATCTGCTCGATGCGCGCGAGCAGTTTTTCGCTGACGAAAGGTCCTTTTTTAATCGATCTGCTCATTTATCCTCCTAGCGGCCCTTCCTGCGGGAACGGACGATGTAACGGTCGCTTTGCTTGCCCTTCTTGCGGGTGCGGTAACCGAGAGTCGGCACGCCCCACGGTGTTACCGGATGACGCCCGGCAGTAGCCTTGCCCTCGCCGCCGCCATGCGGGTGATCGACCGGGTTCATGGCGGTGCCGCGAACCCTCGGCCTCTTACCCTTCCAGCGGCTTCTTCCTGCCTTGCCGCCGGTAATATTTTCGTGAGTCGTGTTACCGACTTCACCAATGGTAGCGCGGCATGATGCTTCAACCAGGCGCATCTCGCCGGACGGAAGCCTGACATTCGCCATCTTGCCTTCCTTGGCCATCAGCTGTGCCGAGGTGCCGGCGCCACGGACCATCTGGGCGCCCCGCCCAGGCTTAAGCTCAACGCAATGGATCATCGTGCCCACCGGGATATTAGCCAGCGGCAGTGAATTGCCGGGCTTGATGTCCGCTTCTGGTCCGGAGACCAGCGTGGTGCCTACGGTCAGACCGAGCGGCGCCGGAATGTAGCGCTTCTCGCCGTCGACATAATGCAACAGGGCAATGCGGGCAGAGCGATTGGGGTCATACTCAATCGAAGCCACCTTCGCCGGGATTCCATCCTTGAGCCTCTTAAAATCTATCTGGCGGAATTTCCGCTTGTGACCGCCACCGGTGCGCCGCTTGGTAATGCGGCCATAAGAGTTGCGTCCCGCGTTCTTGGAGATGCCCTTTGTGAGGCTCTTCTCCGGCTTCGAGCGCGTGATCTCCTCGAAGGTCGATCCGGTCATGAACCGGCGGCCCGGTGATGTTGGTTTGTATGTCTTAACTTGAGCCATTTTTCCTACATCGTCTCGAAGAATTCAATTTTCTGGCCTTCCGACAGCTGCACAATAGCCTTCTTGCCGGAAGAAGTCCTGCCACGGACCATGCCGCGCCGCTTGGGCTTGGACCTGGTCTTGATGACGTTAACGCCAATAACGTTGACGCTAAAAATTTCCTCAACCGCTTTGGCGATGGCCGGTTTCTTTGCCCGCGGGTCCACCTTGAAGGTGTACTTGTTGTGCTCGATCAGGTCATAGCTCTTCTCAGAGATGACGGGTCCGAGAATAATCATATGTGGATCTCTCATTTGCCCTCACCCAGACTGTTCAGCCGATCCAGCACCTGCTTGGTCATCAGGACGGAGCGCGAGGCCATTATGTCCGCCACTCCCAGCTCGCCGGCACTCACTACCGAAACGCGAGGCAGGTTGCGGAACGACATGGCGGCATTGGCGTCGTTTTCGTCCACCAGCACCAGCAATGGATAACTTACCTCGAGATTTTTCAGCACCGCGGCGGCGGCGGCAGTCTTCGGCTCGTCAAACGGCATGCCGTCGATGACCTTGATGCTGCCTTCGCTTGCCCTTGCCGAGAGCGCCATCTTCAGGGCTTTGGCGCGAACCTTGCGGTTGATCTTGAAACTGTAATCACGTGGCTTCGGGCCGAAGGCGATACCGCCACCAGTCCAGTGAGGCATGCGGCTGGAGCCGGCGCGGGCGCGTCCCGTGCCCTTCTGGCGCCACGGCTTGACTCCGCCTCCGCTGACCTCGCCACGCTTCTTGGTGGATGCGTTGCCACCACGGCGGGCGGCCAGTTCGGCCCTCGCGGCCTCATGCAAAACGCCGATCCTGGGCTCGATTGCAAAAACTTTGGGGCTCAGCTTTGCTTCCTTTTCATCCAGGGCTTTGACCTGGGGAACTCTTACGGTAGCGGCAGCAGCAGCCTTTTTCTTGGACTTGGCTTTCTTCTTGGGCGCTGGTTTGGGCTCGGCTTTGCCCTCAGCTTTAGTGTCAGCCTTGGTCTCGATTTTGGCTTTGGCTACAGTTTTGGCCTTTGCTGCAGGCTTTTCTTCAGCCTTCGCGGCCTTTTCCTCAGGCTTGGCTTCGGCTTTGGCTACAGGCTTGCCCTCTTCCACGGCTTCAGCCTTGGCTTCAGCAGCCTCGGTCTTCGCCTCTTCTGTTTTTTCTTCTTTATCAGCCATGCTGTTTTCTATCGCTGCCTTTATCTATTTCTGTCGTTACTGAGTCTGGATAAAAACTATGCCGTTACTTGAACCAGGGACAGTGCCTTTGAGAAACAAAAGATTTTTCTCCTCGTCGATGCCCACTACCGTAAGACCAAGCTGGGTGGACTTCTTGTTTCCCATCTGGCCAGGCAGCCTCATGCCCTTAAACACACGGGCAGGATAAGCACTCGCACCTATGGAGCCAGGAGCACGGTGGAAATGCGCACCGTGAGATGCAGGACCGCCGGCAAAATTGTGCCGTTTGATGACGCCCGCGAATCCTTTTCCCTTGGAAACGCCCGTGACCTTCACCTTCTGGCCGGCTTCGAAAACATTTACGGTGATCGCAGGACCGGCTTCCTTGGCCTTTGACTTCTGCTTGCCTTTTTTAGCCTTTTTCTCGCCTGCGTCCGTGGACTTTTTGGCTTCTTTGGCGCCGGCGTCTTCCGCCTTCGCACCGCCAGTTTCCGCGGGCTCTTCGCCCTCGGCGGTTTCTTCAGTTTCCACGGCCGGTTCCCCGGCTTTAGCCTCAGCTTCCGCCGGTTCCCCGGCAGCCGGTTCTTCAGCGACAGGTTCTTCCACCGCTGCTTCGGCTGATGACGGCGCTACCAGTTTCAGTATTGCTTCTTCTTCTGAAGCGCCCTCGGCCGTCTCTGCCTCGATGCGAAACTCTGCCAAGTGACGTTTGACGTCGACTCCCGCCTTTTTGAAATGGCCGGCCTGGGGTTTGATGATCTTGTGTTTCTTGACATCGCCAAAACCAATTTGCACCGCCTGGTAACCATCCCTGGAGTTAGTCTTAACCTGGGTCACCGGGCAGGGGCCCGCTTCGATGACCGTAACCACAACGCGGTCGCCCTCGTCCGTGAATATCTGGGTCATGCCCAGTTTTTTTCCCAGTATCGCTGTCATGTCAGAGTTTAATCTCGATATCTACGCCGGCGGGCACGTCGAGGCGCATCAGTGAATCGACCGTTTTCGGCGTCGGCTGATGAATGTCTATCAGACGTTTGTGCGTGCGCATCTCAAAATGCTCCCGCGAGTCCTTGTCCTTGAACGGGCTCTTGATGACGCAGTAGACGTTCTTTTCCGTAGGCAAAGGTACCGGACCCACAACGGTCGCGCCGGTGCGTTGGGCCTGCTCCACTATCAACCGCGCACTGCGGTCGATCAGTTCGTGATCGTATGCCTTGAGCCTTATGCGTATTTTCTGTTGAGCCATTTCGCCTCGTTATGCTTTAAGTAATTAAGCCCGGCCGCAAAGCCGGGCTCTGGTTTATTTATTCGATGATGCTGGTTACTGCGCCGGCGCCGACGGTGTGGCCACCCTCGCGAATAGCGAAGCGGAGGCCTTCCTCCATGGCGATCGGCGTAATCAGTTTCACTTCCATGTCCGTGTGGTCGCCCGGCATGACCATCTCGACGCCCTCTTCGAGGGTGATCGAACCGGTTACGTCAGTCGTCCGGAAGTAGAACTGCGGGCGGTAGTTGCTGAAGAACGGTGTATGGCGGCCGCCCTCTTCCTTGGACAGGACATATACCTGCGCCTTGAAGTGAGTGTGCGGAGTAATCGAACCCGGCTTGGCTAAAACCATGCCGCGCTGGATGTCCTCGCGCTTGGTGCCGCGCAGCAGGACGCCGATGTTGTCGCCGGCGCGCCCTTCATCGAGCAGTTTACGGAACATCTCAACGCCGGTGCAGACAGTCTTGTCGATCTGCTCCTGCATGCCGACGATCTCTACTTCCTCACCTACCTTGACGATACCGCGCTCGACACGGCCGGTGGCGACAGTGCCTCGGCCGGTGATGGTGAAAACGTCCTCGACGGGCATCAGGAAGGGTTTGTCAATGTCGCGCTCGGGCTCAGGCAGATACTCATCCACCGCATGCATAAGCTCGAGGATGGGACCGCAGGCCTCGCACTCGGGCTTGCCACAACCGCACTCGAGCGCCTTCAGCGCCGAGCCGGCAACGATGGGAATATCATCCCCGGGGAACTCGTACTCGGAGAGCAGCTCGCGCACTTCGATCTCGACCAGCTCAAGCAGTTCGGGATCGTCCACCATGTCTACCTTGTTGAGGAAGACGATGATATAGGGCACGCCTACCTGGCGGGCCAGGAGGATGTGCTCACGGGTCTGGGGCATCGGGCCGTCGGCCGCGCTGACCACCAGGATGGCGCCGTCCATCTGCGCCGCGCCGGTGATCATGTTCTTGATATAGTCGGCGTGGCCGGGGCAGTCGACGTGCGCGTAATGACGTTTCTCGGTTTCGTACTCAACGTGAGCGGTGGCGATGGTAATGCCGCGCTCGCGCTCCTCGGGAGCGTTATCGATGGAATCGAAGCTTCTGATTTCGACGTTTTCCCCATGACCGGCCAGACAGGTAGTAATGGCAGCCGTCAGGGTCGTCTTGCCGTGATCGATATGACCGATCGTTCCCACATTCAGGTGCGGCTTGGTTCTTTCAAACTTTTGCTTTGACATCCTTGCTCCTCTCCTCTCAAATACGCTGGGCAAAACCTGGTAAAAAGTTCCGCTTTAAACCACCGTATAACTGTTTTTTTCTCTGTTTCTTCCTAAAGAGCGAGTTACTATATATCAAACCACCCCGGCAGGCAAGCCTCTTGCTTACTTGCCGTTGACCTGTTCCACAATGCCGGTTGCGATCGAGCTCGGAACCTCTTCATAACGGTCGAACTGCATGGTGTAAACAGCCCGGCCCTGGCTTAGTGAACGCAGGTCGGTAGCATATCCGAACATCTCCGCCAGAGGGATACGGGCACGGATGACCTGGGCTTTGCCCCGGGGCTCCATGCCCTCGATCTTGCCTCTGCGGGAATTGAGGTCGCCGATGACGTCACCCATGTAGTCCTCGGGGACGACGACCTCGACTTCCATGACCGGCTCCAGCAGAACCGGCTTGGCTTTGTTAACTGCTGACTTGAACGCCATGGAACCGGCAATGCGAAAAGCCATTTCCGAAGAGTCAACATCGTGGTAGGAACCGTCGACCAGCGTCACCTTGACGCCCACCATCGGGTATCCGGCCAGGACGCCGTTTTCCATTGCTTCCTTAATACCCTCGTTAACCGAGGGGATGTATTCCTTGGGAATAACGCCACCGGAGATCTTGTCCTCGAACTCATATCCCTCGCCGGGACCAGAGGGCTCGAGGTTGATGACCACATGGCCATACTGGCCACGGCCTCCGGACTGGCGTACAAACTTGCCAACAACCTTCTCGACCGGCTTGCGAATGGTCTCACGGTAAGCCACCTGCGGCTTGCCGACGTTGGCGTCGACCTTGAACTCGCGCAGCAGGCGATCGACGATGATCTCCAGATGCAGTTCGCCCATCCCGTGGATGACTGTCTGTCCTGTTTCTTCATCAGTGCGGACCTGGAAGGTCGGGTCTTCCTCGGCAAGTTTGTGCAACGAGGCGCCCAGCTTCTCCTGATCGGCCTTGGTCTTGGGCTCGATGGCGACTGCGATAACCGGCGCCGGGAAGTCCATCGACTCGAGGATGATCGGATCGCTCTGATCGCAGAGGGTGTCACCGGTGGTCGTGAACTTGAGGCCCACGGCCGCGGCAAGATCGCCGGCGTAGATGGCGTCGCGCTCTTCGCGGGAGTTGGCGTGCATCTGCAGGATGCGTCCAACGCGTTCCTTCTTGTCCTTGGAAGCGTTATAGACATGACTACCGGCTTTAAGCACGCCGGAATAGACTCTGAAATATGTAAGTTTGCCGACGAAGGGGTCGGTCATGACCTTGAAAGCCAGGGCCGCGAACGATTCGTCGTCGCTGGCCTGGCGGATCTCCTCGCCCTTGTCGGGGCTAATGCCGTGAATCGGCGGCACTTCGAGCGGAGAAGGCAGATAATCAATGACCGCGTCCAGTAACGGTTGAACGCCCTTGTTCTTAAAGGCGGTGCCGCAGAGGACAGGGGTGATGGCGATTGCATTTGTGGCTTTGCGGAGAACTTCTTTCAGATGGGGCGTATCGATCTCGTTGCCCTCAATATAGGCTTCCATCAGCGTCTCGTCGTGATCGGCAAGCTTCTCAATCATGTGACTGCGCCATTCCGCGGCGAAATCGGCCATGTCCTCGGGAATATCAGTGACTTCCCAGGTCTCGCCCTTGGAATCGTCATCCCAGATAAGAGCCTTCATCTCGACCAGGTCGATTACTCCCTTAAAGGCATCCTCGCGGCCAATCGGCAGCTGGATGGCCACCGGGTTGGCGCCCAGGCGCTTGATCATCATATCCAGCACCTGGAAGAAGTCGGCGCCCATGCGGTCCATCTTGTTTACATAAGCGATGCGTGGAACCTGGTACTTGTCTGCCTGGCGCCAGACGGTTTCCGACTGAGGTTCAACTCCACCCACCGAACAGAAAAGGGCGATGGCGCCGTCGAGGACGCGCAGTGAACGCTCCACCTCGACGGTGAAGTCCACGTGTCCGGGTGTGTCTATAACGTTTATCCTGTAATCGTGCCATTGGCAGGTTGTCGCTGCGGAGGTGATCGTGATTCCACGCTCCTGCTCCTGCTCCATCCAGTCCATTACAGCGGCGCCGTCATGCACTTCACCGATCTTGTGCGTCCTGCCCGTATAGAACAGGATGCGTTCGGTGGTCGTGGTCTTGCCGGCGTCGATATGCGCCATGATGCCGATATTTCTGGTTTTCTCTAAAGAAAACTTGCGTGTCATGTCCTGGCTCTTCTTGTTGTTGGTGTTAACTGCTGCCTGAGTGCTCATCTAAATCCAAACTTTTTGTCCGGTACCCCCGAAACGGCTACCGGATATTTTCACTGACATTCATATGCTGCTTCCCCCGGCTCCCGGCCCCGCATTTACCAGCGGTAGTGCGCGAAGGCCTTGTTTGCCTGAGCCATGCGGTAGATATCGTCCTTCTTCTTCCAGGCCGCACCCTGGTTGGCCAGTGCGTCGAGGCATTCATTAGCCAGGCGCTCGGCCATGGTCTTCTCGCGGCGCTCGCGGGAATAACCCACGATCCAGCGAACCGCCAGAGTTTTCGCGCGGCGCGAAGGAACCTCCACCGGCACCTGGTAGGTGGCGCCGCCAACCCGGCGGGACCTTACCTCCAGCGACGGCGTGACCGCATCGACAGCCTGCTTGAGCACTGCCACCGGGTCGTCGCCCTTTTTTTCGCCCATGATTTCGAGGGCGCGGTACGTAATCTTTTCCGCCGTCGATTTCTTGCCGCCCAGCATCACCTTATTCACAAACTGTGCTACCAGCTTGCTGTTATGGATGGGGTCGGGAGTAATCTCCCGTTTCTGGGCTGCGGCTCGGCGGGGCATAAAACTCCTTAGGGGGATTTAACCCCGTACTTGGAACGGCCCTGGCGGCGGTCGGTTACACCCGCTGTATCCAGGGCAGCCCTCACAACTTTATAACGAACGCCCGGCAAATCCTTGACGCGGCCGCCCTTGACCAGGACCACGGAGTGCTCCTGCAGGTTATGGCCGATGCCGGGGATGTAAGCGGTCACTTCAATGCCGGTAGTGAGCCTGACACGGCAGACCTTGCGAAGGGCCGAATTCGGCTTTTTCGGTGTTGTCGTGTAGACACGGGTGCAGACGCCGCGGCGTTGTGGCGCGCCCTTGAGCGCTGGCGTCGAAGTCTTCTCGACTCCTGCCTTGCGGCCCTTCCTCACCAGTTGATTCACTGTCGGCATAAAATCCTTTGGTTTTGCCCTTTTA
>JAJYOG010000040.1 GCA_021785935.1 Actinomycetes bacterium | reverse complement strand
CGTGAGGCCGCCCTGTTTTTGCCGGGGATAATGCGCCGCCAAAATTGGCTCGATTCGCGCCCACAACTCGTCTGGGATCTCCCAGATTGTTGGCAAGGGCTTGTTGTTATACCTCACCTTGACACTCACGACAACCTCCTGCTCGATTGACAGCGTCAGCCATCAGTTCGAGAATGAGGCGGCTAATCCTGTTTTGAGATAGTTACTAAGCTTCATTATCAAACATCCCTTTTCGATGCTGATCAAATCTGAGTTAGGAAACATAGGAAACGTACGTCCCTACTGTGCGGCAAAAATCATATCAAAAAGTGAGGCTGCAGCGCTAACAAAAGGCGAGCCGCCGGGCAGATCAAGTAGAGAACGGCCCGCGACCTCGACCTCGAACAGTCCTGGATCCTCCGGAAGAGTGGCAACCAGAGGAAGCTCCAGCCGCTCGATCTCGGGCTGCAAGGCGGCCGCGGTCTCGGGAGTGGCCCGATTGAGAACGAACATCCGGCGGCCAACGTCGAGCTTCATTTCATCAGCCAGTTCCAGCACACGGGCAGCGGCGGTCAGCCCGCGCATGCCAGCATCGGAGACGACCAGAAGCACATCAGTCGTGCGGGTGGTGCGGCGTGAGAGATGCTCAAGTCCGGCTTCGTTATCCATGATCACATGGCGGTAATCAGCAGCAAGCTCGTCCATGAAACGGCGGATGAGATTGTTAGCGAAACAGTAGCAGCCGGCTCCCTCGGGCCTTCCCATCGTCAGCAGGTCAAAGCCTTCGCCCTCGGCCAGCGCCTCCTGCATCTTGTACTCGACAAACTGGTCCTTGGTCATGCCGCCTGGGATATCGCGGTCGCCGGCAAAACCCTGCTCGCGCATTGAGCCCACGGTAATCGGCACCTCGATACCGAGGGTCTGACCCATGTTGGAGTTGGGATCGGCATCCACGACCAGCACCGGTCCCTCGCCCTTGCCGATCAGATAACGCACCGCCAGTGAAGCGATAGTCGTCTTGCCCGTCCCGCCCTTGCCGGCCACTGCTATGGTCGTCATGTCTCTCCCGTTGGTGGAATTTCGCTTTATGGAAACAAAAACTAAATGATTGATTCCCTGACTGTGCTAAATTGAACCACAAAAGAACATTTTCAAAAAGGCAGGAAAATGAGATACACGTACGGCCAAAGCGAGACCGCTGCACAAAGACTGAAACAGATTGCCAGGGTCTTCGATCCGCATTCCTCGGCGTTCATAAAATCACAGGTGGACCTTCCGGTCAAAGTCGCGATCGATCTGGGCTGCGGCCCCGGGTTCACGACGCGGATGCTGGCGCGCGCCTCGCGGGCGGCGAATACCTGCGGCCTCGATGCCTCCAGCGAATTCCTTCGCGAGGCGAAGCGCAGATTCAGCGATTACGAATTTATTCAGCATGATTTAACCAGAACGCCATTTCCGGTCAATGGAGGCGTCATGTATTGCCGCTTTCTGCTTTCCCATCTGCGACAACCTGTCAGCCTCATGAACCGCTGGAGCCGCCTGCTTCCCACCGGCGGCCTGCTGCTGGCGGAGGAGCTTGAGGCTATCGACACCGGGATCGAGGTGTTCCAGCGCTACCTGACGATAAACCAGGGCCTGGTCGCATCCCAGGGGGCCAGACTTTACGTTGGCGCTGAGCTGGCCCGGGGGAAATTTGATGCCCGGGTCCGCCTGAACCAGCCCTTCATTCTGCCAGTAACAAACTCCGATGCGGCCACAATGTTCTTCTCCAATACGACCAGCATCTGGGAAAAAGAAGAATTCGTGCTTGGCAAAGTTCCGGCTGCGGAGCTCCGGGAGATATCACAAGCCCTGAAAGCGATGATTGATGATGGTGACCGCCGAACTGGCATTATCTGGAAGATGCGCCGGATTCTCATTCAGGCGTAAGTCTTGCCGGCCAAGCCAACGATCCGGCGGCGGCGCTCCGGCAAACTGGGAAATGCGAATAACGCAGTCCTCTGGGATAATTTAGGAAACATAGGAAACGTACGTCCCTAGGTGACCTATAATTTAGGAAACATAGGAAACGTACGTCCCTAGGTGAGTTTGGCCAGGATCTCCTCCATCCGCGGGAACCATTTCATGTTGGTGTGCGGGAAGAAAAGCGCCGCCATGTATTCATCCATAAAAAACTGGTTGTCGGAAAGTTCGATATTGGTCATGGTGCGGGCAACGTCTTCGGCGGCCTGCAGCATGTCCTTGGAGAAAGACACCAGCCTTGCTCCCAGGAGCGAGCCGTTGCCGACAAAAGTGAAGCGCTCGGGATCAAGCTCCGGGAAGAGACCTATAGCAGCAGCCCTGTCCACCTGCAGATATTTGCCGAAGCCGCCGGCTACGTAGACCTGCTCGACGGCGTCCAGATCCATACCGACGCTGTTGAGCAGCGTTGTTATTCCGGCAAAAATGGCGCCTTTGGCCCGCATCAGGTTATCGATGTCGGGCTCGGTGATAACGATATCCTGCCCGGTCGCGGTATATTCCGCGCGCACCAACACATATTCCCAGAGGCCATCAGCGTTACGCCTGAGCCAGTCGCCCTGCTTGGCTTCCTTGAACTTGCCGTTCTGGCCGATGATGCCGGCTTCCAGCAGCTCTGCGACAGTATCGATGATTCCCGAGCCACAAATTCCCAGAGCTTTCTTGCCGCCAATGGTGAGGATGTGCGGCTCCCCGGTCGCGGGATCGATCTGCACGGCCTCGATGGCGCCGCGAGTAGCACGCATGCCGTGCTCGATGCCACCGCCCTCGAAAGCCGGTCCCGCCGAACAGGAGGTGGCCACCAGCCACTCACTATTGCCAACGACCGCCTCGCCGTTTGTTCCGATGTCTATATATAGAGTGACCTTTTCAGTCTGGAAAACTCCGGAGCCGACGATACCGCTGACGATATCGCCGCCGACATAGCTAGATACACATGGGAATGTATATAGATGTACGTGATCGCAGACATCGATGCCGAGATGCCCGGCTCGAACCGGCGGCAGAAAAGTCGCCGCGGGCACGTAGGGCGCGATACGGATGTGCTTCGGATTAACCCCGGTGAGCAGATGCGTCATCGTTGTGTTGCCTGCCGCCACCATATGCGAAACCTGGCAGCGGTCGACACCGCCCTTTTCGAGCACTTTTTCGATGACGGCGCTAATAGTTTCAACGACTGCCTCCTGCAGCTTCTTCCTCCCACCCGATTTCTGGGAATGAACGATGCGGGTAATAACATCTTCGCCATAGCTGATCTGGCCATTGTATTCCGAGGCCTCAGCGACCGTCTGGCCTTCCTTTAAGTCCAGAAGTTGCGCATAAATACTGGTAGTGCCAATGTCGAGTACAATGGAATAATCCTCAGCGGAACGGTCCCCCGGCACGACCTGGATCACCTTCGGCCCCTTCTGCCTCTCCACTAGCGTGACCGTTACCAGCCAGTCCTCAAGCCGCATCATAATCGGCAGATCCTTGACCACATGGAAGTCCACCGAGACATTTTCGATGTCATGCTGCGACTTCAGGCCCAGCTTGAGCCGGTCAAGATCGTTGATATTGTTGGCGGCGTCGGGGGGATCCAGTTTCAGGACAAATTTCTTGACGACGGGATCGACCTTCCAGCCGCTGACCAGATTCTCCAAATCCTGGGCGGTCAGTACACGCCCCGGTCCCGGCCGGCGCGCGTGAGTCAGGGCTACGGCGTCACCCATCCTCGATTCCTCGGGGATGGTAACAGTCATGTCACCCATGATCTTGATCCGGCAGGCAAGGCGCAGGCCGGCATTGTAATCTTCATCGGAGAGCTTGGCGGACTTGCCGCCCTCGTACTCGCCCTCGGTTATTTCCACCCTGCACTTGCCGCAGGCGCCGGTGCCGCCGCAGGAGGCATTGATGTGTACTCCCTCCAGCAGAGCCACCCGGAGCAGGTTGGATCCGTGCGGCACCCCATCGCAGACAATTTCTCCGGGCTGGAAGGTAATTGTATAAGTGATTTCTTCGGCCATATTTATTGCCTCTAATCCCGATCCTTGTAAACCATAGGTAAACCATAGGGACGTACGTTTCCTATGTTTCCTAATTTTTCTTTTTACGCCGGCCGGATAGCGGCCACGGTTGTTAATTATATATAGATTGCGGGAGCTTAAATAAAGATTCCGGATTTTATTCTTCCCAAAAAGCCTCATCCGACACTTTTGCGATTCCATGTCATGTCTTCCGGTTTAATGTCACCACTTGGGGCTGGATTCACCTGATCGCCGGCGTCATTGTCCTTTTGGCCGGTTTCGGCGTTCTCAGCGGCGCCACCTGGGCCAGGATAATCGGGGTCAACGTTGCCTTGTTCATTGGCCTGGCGAACTTTATGTTTCTGCATTATTATCCGCTCTGGTCGATCCTGATTATCGCCGTGGATGTAGCGGTAATCTCGGCTCTGACCGCGCACGGCCGGAATATAACCGAGGCCTGAGGGAAAGGCGCGAGGCGTGGCCGGTAAGAATAATTACGGCAAAGCCGGGATGTAACTTCTTGATCTGACACTTGTCGCTATTTTGTATCTATCCTTTTCCCCCGCAAATTGTGCATTCTGGCTCGGTTGCTGTAGTAAATGACGCAAAAATACCAGCCCGGTGGCGTGACATTTACGGTGAACACAGTTTATTTGGCTAGAACTGCCCGGTTTGAGGCCTAACGGGCCATAAGCCATGAATTGGCACGCTTCTTGCACCGATTCTTTTACGCGGCTCGATCGCAAAAAGTTTTGCGTCAGCAGCTTCCCCAGTTATCTCCCCAGTACCCAGGTACGGCGGCGTCATGCCATCGTACGAAATCATTGGAAAGGATAGAAATGAAAACAGCACGACTTGCAGGCCACTCAACAACGGTTATCGTGATGCCGGCGCTTCTGGCGCTCGCGGCGATAATTCTCATCTGGCTGACTGGCCACCAAACCGAGGCCCGGGCGGCAGGCCCCGCCGATCCGATTTCTCTAGAGATGCACACCATTGCCTCTACCGAACCAGGGATTAATCTGTCCATCCGGGAAAAACATGTTGCCGGCCGCACAAATTTCCGGTCAGACCGCGTTATCCTGCTGCTCGAGCCCTTCGGCGTTCCGGCCGCCGAAGCTTTTGACACTAGCATCCCCGAATTCAATCTGATGGACAATCTTGCCCGGCAGGGTTACGACGTCTGGGCCCTCGACTTCCGCGGCTTCGGCGCCTCGGGCCGCTCTTCGGTCTTCGATCAGCCGATGATGGCAAATCCGCCGCAGGAGCGTGCGCCCGAAGCAGTCAAAGATGTGGACGCAGCGATGCAATATATTTGCGGCCAGCGAAATGTGGCAAAAGCAAATGTCCTGGGATGGTCGTGGGGAGCCGTAGTCGCATCAACCTATGCCGGGCAGCATCCGGAGAAACTGGAGCGTCTAGTTGTTTACGGCGGCATGCACGCGTTTTTACTGCCTTCGATGACCAATCCCATGACCGACCCTAATACAGGCCAGATGAAACCTCTTCCCGCATACCAATTTGCCACGCCCAGTATGTCCATCAACCACTGGAACATGCAGGCAATGGGGATGGTGCCGCACACACCGGAAGCTGAAACGGAACTCAGCCGGATATTCCTGGCGTCTGATGCCACCAGCGGCACCCGTTCGCCGGCAAGCATCCGCAGGGCAATGGGACCGATGGTCGACCTTTACGAAATCTGGAGCGGCCGTCCGACCTTCGATGCCTCGTTGATTACGGCGCCTACCCTAATCATCCGCGGCGACCATGACACATTCTCGGACGATCCCGGTTTCATGCCGGCTCTGTCCAATGTGCCCTACAAACGTTACGTCGCGATACCCGAGGCGACCCATTGGGCTCTGTACGAGACCGGCGCCGCGCCAACCCTTATGCACGAGATAAGCCGCTTTTTATCAAGCGGGCGGCCGGTCCTTGAACTCAACTATGCCGGAGTGTTCTGGGCCAACTTAACCGATTACCAGAATGGGTTGTTAAACGTGAAGTACCGCATCGATAACCACGGCACAGATACCGCTTACAATCTGAGGATCACCGGTTCGTCAGCTACCGGAGACGTCACGCTGGATTCCACGGGCGGACTGCTTCTGGGAGAGATCGCTGGCGGCGCCAGCACTCCATTTACGCTTAGATACAAAGTTCCAGGAGGATTATCCGGTTTCCGCGCGACGGTAAACGCTGCGGCTGAAGATGGCGGTGGGGCGGCGTATAGCTATCCCACCGGTTAATCACAACGAGCCCCTATATGGGAGCGGGAAATTCGGAAACAGGGGGGGGGCGCGATCTTCGATCGCGCCCCCCCT
>JAJYOG010000021.1 GCA_021785935.1 Actinomycetes bacterium | reverse complement strand
GCCCCGCCCCGTTATCTTCCTCTATCCTGCGTCTACTAGGACTGCTTACGGCCCATAAGCTCGTTGAAGCTGTTCTTGTAGATTACACGCTGGCTGACAACCAGTTTCTGGCCACCAGTGCCATCGTGTGTTTTTACCACTACTGGACCATTGGTTAAGGTCGTCGGGATTTGGAAGATCTCGAGGCCACCATTGGCGCCAACAGTCTTCGAGATTTTCGGCGTAGCCATATCGCTGACAAACACGTCCACATTGGCGTCGGTTGTATCGACGTTAACGATTCCGATCCAGTCACCGTGCATGTTGTTGACCGGATCGTTATCAAACCAGGTGAAGGCAAACGAGTTTCCGGCATCCGCTGTATCCAGTGACAGATTTTCGTTAAACGAATCCGAGTACAGGGTCCGTTCGCTCACAGTCAGCTTTGCACCTGAGGCAATGCCGTGCGGTATCCTCACCATTACGGGACCGCTATTCAGATCCTGGTACAACAGCTCCTTGTGGCTGTTGATGCCGGTAGCATCGAGATTCACGGTTTCCTTGGTGACGTCGCCAACAATTACTTCTACGTCGTTGACAGCAGATCCGGACGTATTTGAAATGGTAATCCAGGCCAGCTTTCAGGGATAATTTCCCTGCTCCTCCCGGCTCCCGCGCCGCTCCCTGATAACCATGTTGATTTCGGCGCCAATCAGAAAGGTCATGGCGCTGATCCACATCCAGGTGAGCAGGACGATCACCGATCCCAGAGGCCCGTATATGCTTTGGTAAGAACTGTAATTGTTGACGTAATAACCAAACGCCAGGGTCGCTGCCAGCCAGGCGCCAGTCGCAAACAGTGTGCCCGGCGTCACGATCCGCCAGCGAACCGATCCGCAGGGAGCGTGTCTGTATGTATGCTCGATTCCAATGACGGCCAGCACTACGATCGCCGGCCAGCGGATCCGGGCCAGCCATAAACCCATGGTCAGATTGAAACCCTGGTCATCGGATAGCGCCGAAACCACCATCGGGGCGACGACCGCCATGGCGAAAGCGGCGGTCAGGAACGCGGCGGCGATCACGCTCATGATGAGCGCCCGCAGCCGCACCTTGAGCCAGGAGCGCTTCTCGTCAAAATCGTAGATGCGGTTGAGCGAACCGATCAGCCCGGCGTAACCATTGTTCATTACGTAAAGGGTGCCGAGCAGGGAAAGGAAAAGCACCGGGATAGACTTCCCACGCGAGATTGTCCCCCGGAGCATGCGGGAGAAAATGCCGAGAACGTCACTCGGAAGAATACCCCGAAGCAGGTCGATGATCTGCTGGTCGAGATTTCCAACGGGAAGAAAAGTCAGCGCTGTGACAATAAAGATCATCAGCGTCGGCAGCGCCAGGAAAAAGTTGTAGGCGATCATGCCAGCCAGGCCGGTGCAACCGTCGGCGCGCAGGCGCTGAATGAAATTCCAGGCGAACTTCCACATAACCGCCTTATTCCCGCTTCGCGGGGAAACATCCTTTAGTTATCTTGCTAGTTATCTTGCTCCCGGACCTCCAGCCCGCCGGCATCCACATGAACCTCCGGCAGCCAGTTCAGCCATTTCGGGAACCACCAGTTTGCCCTCCCCAGCAGCTCCATCGTCGCCGGCACCAGAATCAGCCGCACGATGCTGGCATCGATCAAAACCGCCACCGACAGCCCAAAGCCAAACTCCTTGATGACCCGCTGATCCCCAAGGATGAAACTGCCAAAGACCGTGATCATGATCGCGGCCGCAGCCGTAATCACACGGGCTGTGCGGGTTAATCCCTGAACGATTGCCAGGTTATTGTCACCGGTCCGGTCATATTCCTCCTTGATCCGCGAGAGCAAAAAGACTTCATAATCCATGGAAAGGCCGAATAAAATCGCGAACAGCATCATCGGTACAAAGCTCTCGATTGGGCCGGTGGATCCCAGCCCCAGCAGGCTTTCTCCGAAGCCCCGCTGGAAAACAGTAACAAGCACGCCGTAGGCCGCCCCGATTGAAAGCAGGTTGAGCAGCACGGCCTTAAGCGGAATCAGGATGGATCTGAAAACAATCGTGATGAGGATGAAGCTGAGCGCCAGCACCGTGCCAATGAAGAGCGGCAGCCGGTCGGAAAGAACCTTCGTGATATCTTCGAAGCTGGCGGTCAGTCCGCCGATGTGCACCTGCACGTCGCTGCCCTCAGTTGCGGCCGGCAGAATCTTTTCGCGCAGACGAACAATCAGATCGACAGTGCCCTCTTCCTGCGGCGAAGTTTTCGGGATCACCTGGATGATGGCGGCGCTGAAATCCTGGTTGGGAACGGCAGATGTGGCCAAGGCCACGTTGTCATCTGCCTGCACCGCCTGCCGCACCTTTTTGAGCACTTCCAGATCTGCCTGGCCACCGATCCGCGCGGCGAGGAGCAGCGGGCCGTTAGAGCCGGCGCCGAAGCCCTCGGCTTCGAGATCGTAAGCGCGGCGCGTTGTGTCGCTGGTCGGCCTAGAGCTTGCGTCCGAGGAGCCCAGGCGGATAGATAAAGCCGGAAACGCCAGGACCGCGATCAGCGCCAGGCCAATGAGAAACGCAGCCAGGGCATGATGCTCCAGCACCTTTCCCCACCGGTACCAGATGCCTTGCTCTTCCTGCTTGGCCGAACCGCGCCCCATGCCCGGCAGCCGTAGCCGGTCGATCCTGTTGCCGACGAAGCCGAGCACTGCCGGCAGCAGGGTAATCGAGGCCAGCATGGTAACGGCCACAACCGTGGCGGCGCCGATGCCGAGCCCCTGGATGAAAGTTATATTCATGAGCACCATGCCCAGCAGGGAAATAACCACGGTGAATCCGGCAAAGATAACCGAGCGGCCGGCGGTGTTGATGGCGTTGATCGTGGCCTGTTCGGGACTGAGCCGCTCAGCCAGGCCTTGGCGGTAGCGCGTGACTATAAAGAGCGCGTAGTCGATACCGACACCGATGCCGATCATCGACGCCAGTTCGATCGTGAAATCCGGCAGGCTGATGACGTGCCCGAGCAGGGTCACCGCCGCGGCACCGATACCAATGCCGAAGAGGGCGGTAATGATCGGAAGGCCCATGGCCAGAACTGAGCCAAACGCCACCAGCAGGATGATGATCGCGGCAACGATACCAATGATCTCGGTGGCGCCGATATTGGGCTGGCCGGCAAAGAGCTGCCCGCCAAGCTCAAACTGGATACCCGAAGTCTTTTCGCCCCCTACAATATTCTTGATCGCATTGAGCGTGGCGGTGTTCTTCTGGATGTCCTCGTTGTTTTGATCGAACTGGATGACGACCCGGGCGATATGCCCGTTGGGGCTTACCTGGGTCGTGCCCTCCTGAGAGTAGGGGCTAACGACAGAGGTTACGTGGGATACCTGCTGGATCCGGCTGATGATGCTCTCGACGGCGGCCCGCACGGCGCGGTCCTGGATGCCCGCGTCCGCTTTGAATACCAGGTCTCCCGTAGCCCCCGAGCGGGCGGGGAAGCGTGTCTGCAACAGATCGAGTGCGGCTTGCGAGTCCGATGAGGGCAGCTTGAAGTTAGTGGAGAAAGCGCTGCCCGCGGTCCGCGACCAGTAAGTGATGCCAGACAGAAGCGCCACCCACACGAGCAGCACCAGCCAGCGTTTCCGGAATGAAAATAGTGCGATTTTGGCAAGCATGGTTGTCCATTCTAGCAGCTTGGAAATGTGTGTTCATAACAGACCCGCCTTAAGTGTTCATCCATAAAACCGATGGGAACCTATGGCTGTATCTAGATATAGCTATCTATAAATAAAGTTATGCTTTTCAGACAGGGGGGGTCAGAGAATGATTAATAATCTTGCTGAACACCTCAGTAATATGAAACGCATATTTTGGGTGATGACAACATTCAGTCTGGCGATGGGCCTCGCCTTTCCCCTTGCCGTTGATCCGTTCGTCACCTGGGATCCCCAGAAGAAGCTGTACTTCCGTATCGCCTGCCTGGCAGCAGGATTTTTTGTTGGCGGTTTTTGTTTCCTACTAGTGAGAATCACAATCTTTCAGCAGAACCAGGTTCTTGCCATTCAAAAAGCGAAGGAGGAAAAGGCTAGAGCTGAATGGGAGACCAGTTTCAATTCTCTTAGTGAAGGTGTGGTTGTCGTCGATTCACACGGAGTAATAATCCATGCAAACCAATCGTTTTCAGCGATGCTGGGATTCCAGACGAATAACCTGATCGGCAAAGCAGCCATTGAAATCGCGAGAAAACGCGGCTGGGGCGAGAAGTGCCTGTTGGAACTCGCGATGCAGTCTGGAGAGCATATGTTCGGGGAAAGCACCAATAATGGCAGTACCTTCGAACAAACAGCTAATCCTGTCAGAAATGATAAAGGTGAAATCGTTGGCTGTGTTGGGGTTCTGCGTGATGTCACGGAAGACAGGCGGCTGCGCCAGGATTTGATACAGACGGAAAAGATGGCAACCGTTGGCAGGTTGGTATCCGGAGCCGCACACGAGCTCAACAATCCCCTCACAGGCGTTACAGCTCTGACTGAACTGATTCTGCGCCGTGAGCTTGACAAATCAACCCGCCAGGATCTTGAGAGCATTCTTAAGGAAGGCAACCGGGCAGTTCACATAGTTGCCAATCTCTTATCATTCGTTCGGCAAAATAAAACCAGACCGGTGCCGCTGGACCCCAACCGGTTATTATCAGAGACGCTCGAGCTGAAGGCATACGACCTGAAGAAGGCGGGCGTTGAAGTTAATGTCAATCAAACGCGCTTTCCCTTTTCGATCGTTGCAGATCCCATTCAACTCAAACAGGTCTTTATCAATATGATTGACAACTCAATTGACTCCATGTCGGAAAAGGATGACTGTGCTTCACATCTAACGGTTTCAGTCGAGCCGCGGGATCATGCCTTGCGAATGCATTTTGTCGACAACGGACCGGGTGTGCCCGACGAAGTACGGGACCATATCTTCGACCCCTTCTTTACTACCAGAGATATCGGGCAAGGAACGGGATTGGGACTGAGCGTCTGTTTTGGCATTATTGAGGAGCACGGCGGCCACATCTGGCTGGAAGAAGATGGAGCGCCCGGAGCACATTTCGTGGTCGAGATCCCAGTCACGGCCACTGCCGCGGCATAACGGCAAGCCTGACACGAACTTTCCGCAGCCTATTCACCAAAGATTCGTCTTGCCGGCAGTTGAGGCATTGCCTATAATCCAGTCTCGGGCAGAATGCCCATCCACCCCACGTCGGAGTGGCGGAATTTGGTAGACGCGCTAGGTTGAGGGCCTAGTGAGCCGATGGCTCATGGGGGTTCAAATCCCCCCTCCGACACCACAATATTTACCCTGCTAATAGCCACTATTATTGCTTCTCAGGTGTGCTAATTATCAAGGCATTACCGCGAAGCCCTTCCCTTGGTTACCACAATAGTTACCACATGCACGGCCAATTTCAGGGTGAAAGGAAGGGTTATGACTATCGAATCCAAACGCTTCAAAGTCTACCGTGACGGTGACAAAGACCTATCGTTTACCGGCATCAAGATTGGCTCCGGCTCCGATCACGAACACCAGGGACCGCAAAACAGTAGGTGGTCAGAGATCGACATATACCGGACAGACTCTGGCAAGTACATAGTCGCTCAGGTGTTCCGTACCCGGTGGCAGGGGGAAGAGGAAAACCACCGCGCCTGTGTCTGCGAGTCGGCAGCAGCGGTCCTGGAGTTACTGGAATGGGAAGATGAAGAGGGAAACAGCGGAATATCCAATATGGCTAAAGAGGCACTGGAGGCAGCGGCAGAGAACGACACAGCCTTTGAGGGGATAACGCTCGAAGAAGTGTAGCAGGCAGGCCGGACGGAAGCCTAAGACGGCTTCTAAGGACGACCTCGGGAAGGGTTCCTTTAGTGGGAGCCCTTCCTTTTTTCTCCCTTTCGATACCACAACACCACCAATAAGAATAAAAGATAATTTTTCTCCCAAAAAGGGCGGACTCTCCCGCTGGAAGAGAAATCGCTAGAGATTTTTCCAACCGCCCCCGGAGCCTTTCCTTTTTTTAGGGTTGGAACGTTCCATTACATCACACGCGCGTAAAAGAAGTGGACGCGTGTCTATTATGCGTCATCTGCATGGATTCCGATGCAGCACGGGCCTTTGATACCATTCCGCGTTTCATCTCGAAAAAACCTTAGCTAGGTGGCTATTTTCTTGCTCAGAATCGACCTTCGGCCTATGCCCGAACCTGACCGGCCATAGAACACAATCTTCACAGGGACAAAGCCTGACTTCCTTCAATAGCCTCTTCGAGGTTGGCCCTGGCCTCTTCCAGCGTCGCCCCTTGAGTATTTGCCCCCGGTACTTCTTCCACGAATGCAATATAGCCTTCGGGCACCTTCTGGAAGACCGCTGTTAGTTTTATCTGCATGTTTTCTTCCTTTCTTGCGCTCCGTTGTTATGCCGCCGTGAGCCCTCTAAGCAGTAGCTGCGAAACGTCGGTCTGCTGGCTGGCATGTTCAATAGTAATGCCGCTAACTCGCCCGTCCGGGCCTAAATCGATCAAAGTATTTTCATCCAGATCACGGGTTTCTGTTTCACGCTGCGGTTTTCGAAACTCGATATAAAGCGTATCTGTATCTTGGAAATACTCAACTTTCATGGTTTGAACCTCCGGTCAAAGAAAGCGTTTTGCACAGTTTCCCCATCTGGCAGAAGTATTACTCGGAGATATCTTTCCTGGCCGGGGACTCTACCCCATAGCCTGATACGTCCGTCCGTTTGCTCTTCCCTGCGAATAGGATTTTTTATGACAGAGATAATCCAATCATCGGTTATTATTTCGCGGTCAGGCTCCTGCCGTCTACGGTCAAAATAAGCTGTTGTCTTCATACCGCCCCACTTGGGAATCTCAGAAACTAAATATTATCCTTTTTCCTTCAGTTGTACCACGTTGTCAGCCTGAGCCTCATCTACCAGCCGTCCCGCCAGCTCCGCCGCTTCTCTCAAAGCGTCATCCCTGATATGAGCGTATCGGTGCGTCACCGTCTGCCCTTTGTGTGTCAGAAGGCGGCTAACGATGTCCAGGGGTACACCGTTTGATACCAGCACCGACGCAAAAACGTGCCTGAGCCCGTGCAAGGCTCGAAAATCTGTGGGTAACTGTGCTTCTGCTTTGATCTTCTTGGTCTGTCCTTGAACGGATGAGCGCTGCCCACCGCTGATACCGGGAAATACAAACGAGCTATCCGGCGTCCCCGATTCCTGAATGACTTTAAAAAGGTCCGCCGTGTAACTGCTTAGCGGGATTACTTCATCCCTGCCGCTCTTTGCTTCCCGGAGCGTGATATTTTTCCGGTGCCAGTCAATGTCATCCCACTTAAGCCGGAACATCTCCCCGCGTCTCATGCCTGTGAGTAGCGCCAGTTTCATCATGCAAGAGCCGGTGCGGTACGCTGTCTGGTATTTGATATGACCGTCGATCACTTCCAGCAACCGTGCCATTTCCTCCAGGCTCAGGTCTTCTGTCTTCTGGTTACTTACCCTGGGAAGCTGAATAATGAATCCCGGTCCCTTGCAGAGGCCGCGCTTGACGCCAAAATTTACGATCCGCCTAAGCAGCTCCAGAGCATTTGATATGGACTTGTCAGACTTCCCCTTCATCTGCCGGTGCTTTAGCCGGTCAATGTCAAACTGTGTGATGTCCTTCGGCTTCTTGCCGCCGAAGATAGGTTGGACGTGTGTATTGAAGATTGCTTCATATACATGGTATCCCTTGAGGCCAGGGTTAGCCTTTTGGTATTCCTGCCAAAGTGTCGAAATAGTCCAGGTTCTTCTTTTCTGGGCCGCTTCCCTTTCGGCCCGTCTGACTTTGTTTGGCTTCTCATCGCCGTGCATCCTCCGGGCGCGGATTATGCTGGCCTTGGCGGGTGTCATGTTATCGCGACGCTGGCGGCCTACCGACTCCGTGCGCTGAATAAAACTTCCATCCGGCTTACGCGTACGGTAGCGAACGTGATAAACCTTCTCAGGCTTCCCCGTGGCGGCGTCCGTTCCCATGATGAAGTAGACACCGGCGTAACTGGTTTTGTTTCTTTCTATTTTCATGGCACCCCCTAACCTAGTTTGTGCTTGGTTACCACATTACTTACCACACACAAGAAGTATAGTGTGTTAAACTGGAGTACGTCAAGGGAAGAAAGAGTGTGCTTATTTGCAGGGGAAAACGTGAAAGGAGGTGAAAACACAGAAAACGGGGGAAAATGGCTTATTTTAGGTTGAGGGCCTAGTGAGCCGATGGCTCATGGGGGTTCAAATCCCCCCTCCGACACCAGTTCGTTTCTTTCTCACACCACCTCCATCAGCAGCGCCACCTGCTCGACCGATGGCAGCTGGCCGCGCAGCTCGGCAGGAAGCTCCTTAACCATGCGATATGCCGCGGCACCGATCGGCCTGCTTGATTTGCGCAGGGCGTTCTCTACCCAGTCCTGTCCTTGGAGCGGCAGAAGATTATGCCAATCGCCGGATTCTCGTCGATCTCCCGCACCCGGTCATCGAGCACCGCAAGATAGAATTGCATCTTGCCGGCGCACTCGGGAAGGAATTCGCTCACTTTGAGCTTGATGGCAATCAGACTTTTCAGGCGGCGATGATACTTGATTTCGCTAAGCAGTTTGCCGTAGCCCCCTCGGAACGCCCAACCCGCCCAACCTTGACCCCGCCCCCACCCCGCCATAGACTCAAGCAACCATGAACACCTCCGGCCCACCCACCATACCTCCCGAGCGCGGCGACGACCTCCATAACCTGGAGCTGGCCGGGCGCGCCGATCTCACCCTGTTCATGGCCGGAAACCAGTTCATGGTCATGGACGATCTGCTTGCCGCCTTCAGCCGGGAACACCCGGAGGTCGAAAGCATCTTCTACGAGACGCTCCCTCCCGGCCTGGAGCTCAGACAGATACTCGCCGGCGGAGCCATCTTCCGAGACGGCGTGATCGACGCGGTCCCTGATATATATTCGTCCGTTTCGGAAGACGCCATGCTCGAGCTGGCCGCTGCAGGGCTCATCGAAGGCGGCGGTCAAGGTGCGGGGTCCGGCTCAAGCGCGGGCACCGGCAACGCCTCCGGCGCAAGCGCCGGCGCCGGCTACCGCGCATATCTTCACAACCGCATCGTGCTGATGGTACCGCGCGGCAATCCCGCCGGCATCGCATCGGTGGCGGACCTGGGCCGCGAAGACGTGCGCATATCGCAGCCCGACCCGGAGAACGAGAACATAGCCAGCCACATCATCAACATGTACCGCGACGCCGGCGGCGAGGAGCTGGTCGCGCGGATCATGGAAGAGAAGCGCTCCGCGGGCGCCACGCTGATGACACGGGTGCACCATCGCGAGACTCCGCAGTGGACCCAGGAAGGAAGAGCAGATGTGGGCCCGGTGTGGGCCACCGAGATCGAGCACGCCGTCAGGAACGGGGCCGCCATCGAAATGGTCGATCCCGGTCCGGGACTCGACCAGCGGGCAAAGATCAACTATTACATCTGTACTTTGAGGAACTCACCGCGTCCTGAGAACGCGAGGAAGTTCATAGAGTTCTTGTTTAGTGGGCCAGCAAGAGGGATATACAGTTCGTTTGGGTTTGAGCCCGAAGGGTAAATGACCACTCTTTATATTGAAATTTCGGTTGCAATGACAGAGATTTCAATATAAAGTATGCCTCATGATGATCAGGCGTCACGAGCTGAATACGCTGAGAGCCCTCCTGAAGCGCCATTGGGTCGTCGGAATCATCGGCGCCCGCCAGGTGGGAAAGACGACGCTGGCGCGCGCCGTCCTGAAACAGACATCCAGCCCTGCCAGTTATTTTGATCTGGAAAATCCGGAGGATCTGGCGCGGCTTGCCGACCCGATGCTTGCCCTTAAAAGCCTGAAAGGGATTGTAGTCATCGACGAGATACAGAGGCTCCCTGAGCTTTACCCTGTCATACGGGTACTTGTGGACCGCCCGCGCCCACCTGCGCGCTTTCTGGTCTTGGGCAGCGCTTCACCCGAACTTCTACGCCAGAGTTCCGAATCCCTGGCGGGCCGGATTGTTTATCACGAACTCAAAGGGTTTTCGCTCGATGAGGTCGGAGCTGGGAACTACCGGCGGCTTTGGCTGAGAGGAGGATTCCCCAGATCGTACCTTGCTGCATCAAATGCAGGCAGTAACGAGTGGCGCCGGGGCTTCATCCGAACATTCCTCGAAAGGGATCTGCCGCAGCTGGGAATCACCATCCGATCCACCACGCTGCACCGGTTCTGGAGCATGCTGGCGCATTATCACGGGCAAACCTGGAACGCCTCGGAGTTCGGCCGGTCTTTTGGCGTTGCTGATACAACCGTTCGCAATTACCTGGATCTGCTGTCATCGGCGCTGGTCGTCAGACAGTTGCTGCCCTGGCATGAGAATATCTCCAAACGCCAGGTCAAAGCGCCAAAAGTCTTTATCGCCGACAGCGGCCTGCTGCATACATTGCTGGGCATAACGAACCGCGATGACCTGGAAAGACACCCCAAGATCGGCTCCTCGTGGGAAGGGTTTGTTATCGAGCAGCTCGTCGCCTGGCAGGGATATGCCAGGGAAGAGTGTTTTTTCTGGGCGACGCATGCCGGCGCGGAACTCGATCTGCTAGTGGTCAGGGGAAGAAAGAAGCTTGGCTTTGAGGTAAAACTGACAAGCTCGCCCCGTGTGACTCCCTCGATGCGCCATGCCCTTGAAGACCTGAAACTACAGCGATTGTACGTCTTGCACGCAGGCGAAGAAACGTTTCAACTCGAGAAGAAGATATTCGCCCTGGCTTTGCCCCGACTGCTGCACGACCTCAAGAGCTCGTGAGGAACACATAGCCGACCACATCATCAACATGTACCGCGACGCCGGCGGCCATGGTGCGGGCCATCTTCAAATCATGGTTCGTGGACTTCGACCCCGTCCGCGCCAAAGCCGCCGGCCGCGGGCGCGGCCTTCCCAAACCCATCGCCGAGCTCTTCCCCGATTCCTTCGACAGTTCCGAGCTGGGCGGTATTCCAATCGGATGGACGGTTTCAACAGTGAATGATCTTGCTGAGGTTGTTGGTGGCAGCACTCCAAGTACGAAGGAACCAGCATATTGGGATGATGGAATTTACTTTTGGGCCACCCCGAAAGACCTTTCATCGTTGACTGTTCCATCTTTGTCTCATTCTCGCGCGTGACAACGATTGGGTATGTGTCACAAACGAGAAGCCGCTCCGTAGAGAATGTCCAGAAGGAGCGGATTCCCGTGTTATGGGGCCTGGAACTGCTGGCTATTCTTTGCGAGCAAGGCGGAATTACAAAAGAGTGGGCAAAGCGAGTAGCGCGGGCAATCCATCGGGCGAATCCAAGATACATAACGGATGAGATACTACGAAAATTTGAGAAAAGAATAGACGCATAGCTGGCACTGCGCCTCCCGCCGCATCCCTCGCCGGACGGCTCCTGTTGAAAGGGAGGGAACCATCTGCGTGATATACTTCTTTCGAATGATTAGCGAATCTGCTTTTCCTGGTAAAAAGAGGGCGGCGGAATGGCATCGACTAAACAAAAGAAAATCTATCAACTGAAAATCATGTTGCGGGATATCCGGCCACCTATCTGGCGGCGGCTGCTGGTCGAGGACACGACTCTTGACAAGCTGGCCGATTATATCCAGATTGCGATGGGCTGGCTGGGCGGCCACCTGCATGGGTTTTTCATTCATGGCGAGCGGTACGGAATAGCCGATCCTGATTGGGGAGCGGACTGGATGATCGACGAGAGCGGTGTCAAGCTGAGCAACGTTATCTATCCTGGAGACAAGAAGTTCATCTTCGACTACGACTTTGGCGATGGCTGGGAGCATGATGTCCTGATCGAGAAGATCATACCGGCCGAGAAGAGCAGGCGGTATCCGGTTTGTATCAAGGGCAAGCGGGCCTGTCCGCCCGAAGACATAGGTGGGCCATGGGGATATGGTGAATTTCTCGAAGCAATCAATGATTCAACCAATTCTCGCCACGAAGAGCTGCTGGAATGGATCGGCGGCAGCTTCGACCCCGAAGCCTTTGATCTGGATGAGATAAATGATGATCTGGGCGATGCCGAGAACAATGTGCCGCTTTGGAAGATGTTTGTCGAGGACTAAGAGCGAATCGAATGCATATGCGTTAAACGTATATGGCCGTGCAGGGCCGCGAAGATGAGGCTGAGCAAATTATCTCAACGCATTGAGTAATTTGAGATTATCCAGCAATTGATGCCATTTATGCGCGTTAGCTGTCCCTTACCAATAGCAGCTGTTGCATTTTTTGCAACAGCTGGATGATGCATTCTCTTCGTGAACGACCGTACCCTGTTCAGCTTCCTGGTGCCCGATCTACTTCGCAGGCATATCCGCGAACTCGACCGGGTGTTTCGCACTAACCTTTCCTGCAAGCTGGCGGAAGAAGGCATTTCACCCGGAGACACAGAAAATATCCTGGCGAAATATCAGGGCTGAGTATCAGTTCATAGATACCCGGCCCAGCTGCTGCCAATAGTGGCCGCCGGTATTTTCCGACGATCACATTTGTGTCAAGTACCGCCCTTATTTTCTCCAAGCTTTCCGCCTTCTGCTCACGGCTGCATTAAGAGCTTCCTGATCGTAAATATAGGAATCCAGTTCGTCACCGGCATTGAGAAGCCGCTCGATTTTCTTCAACGATTGCCTGGGGACCTTCCAGGTCCCGCCCGGGGTTTGATATGCGCCCGGCATTCGTCCCGCTTTGCACCACATCAGCACGGTTTGTGAAGTCACGCCAAACATTTTCGCCACATCAGAAGTAGACAGAATTTCTTTAATTGAATCGTTTTCGCTTCGCTCATCTTCATCATGATCAACAAGCCAGTCGATGAGATCGGCCACTTCGTTAAAACAGGTCTGTTTTTCTTTAGCTGAAATCAGTTCGTATTCGAATAAGCGCTGCATGGTGTAGATATAAGTCAGCGAATTCTCGTTCTCGTTCAGTTCATTAACTGCGGTATGGAAATCATTGCTCCAATCCTGAAGATGTTTCGGAGTAGGAGAAAGCGACTTCCAGATAAACAGATCGGCGAATTTTTCCTCGTGTTCCTGATCCAACCTGTCTTCGAGCATGAAATGCAGGGCCATCCTGATGAGATCCCCACTTTCCTTATATTTGCGGGCACGGGAGGATGAAAGCGCAAAGGTGACAAGTCTTTGGGCGTCTTCTATGTGTGTTTTTGTTGGCATGGAACAGGTCCTCCAGCTTTGGTTAAACCCATTAATAACACTAAAATCTGTAAAATCCAAGAAATATCTAATATTTAATCTTGAGGAGTTTCGTGCAGGCGCTGTACCAGATTCCTACTCCGTCTCAATTGCCTCATCCTCGTATTTCGCCACGAGCTTGATGGTCGCCTCATGAGTTGACCGGATTCCCTGAAAGCAATTCATTGAGCAGGTCAACTGCCAGAGAGGCGGATGAGGTCCAGGAGTCGCCGTTTGCGGCTTCGTAAATCCAGGACTGGCGCGCCTCGGGGTGCGGGCCGGAGACGGCCACCTTCCCGCGGCCGTAGGAACATAAAAAGGCAGCGGTCTGGCCGTTGGCGTACTGGGCGATGATGCGCACGCTCTCAGCGGTGGACTTCAGGTAAAACACCGGGCCGTCCTGATAGTACATCTCGCGGGTCTCCCCAAGCCAACGGACCGGCAGGACCTGCGGAGCCGGTTCTCCCAGAAAGCTTCCCGATTCCGCGGGGATGATGCCCAGCCCGGTGAAGTAGTCGCCGTATTCCGACCACCCGGTCGATGCCATGTAACCGCCCCCGCAGATGCCCAGGTACCGCCCGCCGTTTTGCAAATAGTCTTTCAGGGAGGCGATAGCCACCGGGGTGAACGCGGCGATCAGTGGGCTGAGATCGTCCTCCGTGCCGCCGATGATAAAAACCTTCGCATCGGGCAGAAGACTCGGCAGGTCTTCGATGTTTGACACGTACTTCACCGGGAGGCCGGCCTGCTCCGCGATAGCCGCGACCGCTCCCGGGCCATCCTCGGCGGCGACGGGCCCATTATAAATAAGCGCGTATGAGCCGGCCGCGGGCGCGATTGAAGCCGCCGTTGTGCCAGGAGAAGCGGCCGGTCCCGCGGGCTGAGCGTCAGTCCGGGCCGCCGTGTTCGTTGAAGTTTCCGTGCCGGTGGTGGAAGCTTCAGACTGTGTGAAGACAGCAACGCCTTTTTCAGAACCGGCGCTGCCGCTTGATGAACAGCCTGCCCAGACAGTTGATATTGCGGCGAAACATAGTACGCAGCACCCGATCAACAAAGCCTTTCGCATTAACATTGTGACCTCCGGGTGGGGTAAACCATCTGCAGCTCATTCTAAAGCAGCAATACGCTCGTTTCCAACCAGGGTTGGGAGATGAGTCGTTACGCGGTGCCGGCGCCGTATACCGGAAGCGCCTCTCAGATATTCCAATTTTGCCATGAGTTATACTAAGATATTGGCGTATATCAAATCTGCGCCCTGTGCGCGTGAATTCGTCGCATTTTCAACTCTGTAACAAAAGAGCTAAATTGAACATTCTCCATGTTTATCCAAAAATTCCGGAAGAAACATTTTGGAGCCTAAAGAAAGCCGTCGCTTTCATTGGCAAAAAGGCGGCTCTTCCTCCCCTGCCGCTGTTGACGGTAAGCGGCATTCTCAAAGAGTTCAGGCCGGACTGGCATCAAAGGCTGGTCGATCTCAATATCGAAAAGCTGCCGGAGGAAGATCTGGAGTGGGCTGATCTGGTTTTCGTCAGCGCCATGATCATCCAGGAA
Organism: Actinomycetes bacterium; assembly: GCA_021785935.1. Classification (GTDB taxonomy): domain Bacteria; phylum Actinomycetota; class Thermoleophilia; order BMS3ABIN01; family BMS3ABIN01; genus JACRMB01. The sequence goes on along the minus strand of JAJYOG010000021.1, from coordinate 10,163 downwards.
GAATCCGTGCACGAACTCATCCCGAGATTCAAGAAACATGAGAATCTCAAAGTCGTTGCCGGCGGGCCCCTGTTCACTTCCCAGGATACAGAAACCGATGGCATCGACTATTTCGTCCTCGGTGAGGGTGAGGTTACGCTGCCCCTATTCCTCGATGACTTCGAGGCGGGAAAAACCAAACACCGGTACGAGACTGACATCAAACCCGATCTGGCCAAGACCCCGCCGCCCAACTGGGACCTCCTGAATGGCAAGTTTAAGCACTACTCGGGAATGTCTGTGCAATATTCGCGCGGCTGTCCCCACAAATGTGAATTCTGTGACATCCGGGTCATGTTCGGGCAGACGCCTCGGGTAAAGGACAACGGACAGTTCATCCGGGAGCTTGAGCTTTTGCATGACGCCGGGTACAAAGGATCTGTTTTTATCGTTGACGACAACTTCATTGGCAATAAAACCAGGGTGAAGTCCTTGTTGCCCCTTTTAACAGATTGGCTGGCCCAGCGTAAGTATCCCTTCAAGCTCATGACCGAGGCCAGCGTCAACCTCGCCTCAGACCAGGATTTGATGGCCAGCATGAGTGACGCTAACTTCTACAAGGTCTTTTTGGGCCTCGAAACCCCTTCACTGGAGGCTCTCACGGAATGCAATAAAGGCCAGAACGTCAAACTTGACCTGGTTGAGGCTGTGCAGAAAATTCAGTCGCATGGCATGATGGTCATGTCGGGACACATCGTCGGCTTTGACAGCGACGATGAGAGCATATTCACCAGACAGATCGAGTTCATTCAGAAGACGGGAGTGGCCATAGCCATGGTGGGCCTGCTCTCAGTTCTGCCCAAAACAGATCTGGAGAAAAGACTCAAGAACGCGAAGAGGCTCCTCTCGAAAACAACAGGGGAAAACTCCAACACCCTTACCTTCATTCCCAAGATGGATAAGGATGTTCTGATGAGCGGCTATTATCACCTGTTAAAGACGATCTATGCGCCCAAGGAATACTACAAACGCATAGACGTTTTTCTGCAGCACTACAAGCCGACAGTCAGACGGAAGTTCGGTATAGTCGGCTTGTTGGGCGACCTGACAGCCCTGATGCGTGGTTCCCTGCGGTTAGGTTTCACCAAACACGGTTACTATTACTGGCGCCTGCTCGTGAAAACGCTCCTGACAAAACCCAAAGCTTTTTCTGAGGCTGTGGAGCTGGCAATCTGCGGCGTTCATTTTCGCAGCGTCACCAAGAGGATCGTTAGCGGGTAGCATCAGACGCTGGCAAAAACGCTTCCCCCCCGCTTTTTATGAGAAATACACAAACGCCAGGTCAATCGCGATCGCAACAAGTGAGAAGATGAAGATTATCAGGTAGTTGAGGTGCTCGGGTGATTTCGCGATCGAATTAAGCAGATAGGTCAATACTTCCCGGTCATCTTGCGACAGGGAATCCAGTTTCTCTACTTTTTCAATCAGCCGATGATCCCTCACCGCTTTCTTGCGCTTCTCGGTGATCTGATACCGGTAATAAAAGAAGATAAAGTTCCCCAGTACAGCAAAATACCAGGCGGGGCGAACCCATCCGGGCTCAACGTGCTCGAGTATGATAATCGCCCTGAGGGCGATCGCCGTCGAAAGGCCGAGGACGAAAGCGCCGTATATCTTGTAACGCGGGGAAAGTGTGACGGACTTGTCGGGCATGGAGAGATTATATAACCCCAAACCGCCGGCCGTGCGAACCTGATGCCATGCACTAAGAACAGTGACGGCAAGCGTGGAAACAGATATGCTTGAGGCGACTGATCGCTTCCGGATAGCGTTCTAATGGGGGAATGAATTGAGGCGGATACTTTATCTGGTTTTGGGGGGGCCACTCCTCGCCTTTGGGCTGGTCATACTTTTGGGCGCCGTGGTCAGGTTCGGCAGTGGCGATCTCAAGTATTCGTTAAGCGGGTATCTGGCGGCGATTCTGCTCGGCGGCATGCTCCCCTCCGCCCTGGGTCTTTTCCTCATTATCAAAGGCATAAAGAAGAGAGGATGAAATGGCTGTATTCTGGAGTCTCATGTTTTTGTTGTCGTTGGGTTGCCTGATCCTCGGGTTGATCAGGCCCTCCGTTTTTTCCACCCTGTTTCGTACCAATTTCACGCGCAAGAAAGCAGGTGTGATATTTGGCGTAATCTTCCTGGTGGTGCTGATTCTGGGAGCTGTTTTCCCGGCTGAAAAGGAACAGACAAGTTCGGATGAACCCGCGAAGACAACGTCGGCCAATACGGCAACGGCTAGCACGGCCGCGGCCAACACGACTACCGAGGAGAAATCTGCCGGCTCATCTTCATCGGATGTTCTGGCGTGCAATCTGCTGACCAAGGCCGAGGTCGAAAGTGTTATGGCGGAAACCTTCAAGGAGCCCACCGAGGTAACCGGCGAATTCATGCCCGCGAAAACGTGTGTTTATGAGACGGTGGCCCAGGACCCGCTCGGTGATCCCAAGATCAAGATCACGCTTCAGTATTATACTGCCGGCACTTTCACCAACCGCCCAGCGGATAAACAGACGCCGACGGTAACGAAAATCGGTGACAATTCCTATTTCAGCGAAAGCGGCATCCTCTTTCTCAACAAGGGCGATACGCTCATCAATATGGTGGGCAATATAACCTACGTGCAGGAAGAGGAGTTAGGCAAGAAGGCGTTCCAGCATATGCCTTAATTGGTATCAGAGGCGCATTCCTCATCCTGGGCGCCGACCCGAATCCCCGTCGTGAATCTGGAGACCCCCGCAGGGATGTTATACACGAGCGTGAAGTCAGTTGATCCGCTCGTAGCAATACTGCCAAGGTTCATAACAAGCGGTGTCGCAACGGTAGCCCCGCTGGAACCGGAGGCACACCGGTGACCGGGACGTTTTCCGCGGTGTCACCGAAACCGTTCTGCAGCGTAAATGAGACTGAGAGCTTTCCGGCATCGTAAGTATTGAAAGTGTTCACAAGCGTCACCGTGCTGCCGTCGCCCCCAACGTTAGGCGACCAATCGAACTTGACGTTCGATGCGCCCTCCTGGACAAAAATGTCGTGCACGTGGCGCCACGCCGGTATGTAATCCGAGGGAACGTTGCCGTTAACCGTCCCGCACCAGCTAGTCCAGTCGCCGTTCATTTCGCTCATTGGGCGGAGTATGATTGGATAGCCGAATGCTTTACACTGCCTTGCCCACCTGTGAATGCGGTCCCCAGCTGAAATGAAGGCGCCAGTGCTGCCTGCGCCGGCGGTGCCGCACTAAGGGAGATCGCGAAAATAATGATATATATGTTGTCAGGGCAGCGGAAATCGAGATTCTTGCGGAGGGTGTCACTGGTTTATCTCCTAGGGCTATGGGGCTCAACTTCTTGTAGTACTTGGGAATTTACGTCTTGCTTGCGGGTGTGGCGTGGTCACAAACTGGGGTACATCCCCCGGTACGACAATGGCACCGTCACTACCTTGCTCGAACATAATGCGCCCCTGCGGACCAGACTCTCGAAACTTGATGAAGCTGGCAATTCCTGGAAGCGCGTGGAGTTTGATATCTATTTGCTTGTAGATGATGTAAGTTGACAGATGGGGTCCCCGCTTCCCTGACCACTCCATCCGTCAAATGGAGCTCCGGACACCAGTGACTGGTCAAAGTGAAGTTTAAGCGTCCGGCGGGTACTCGTGCTTTCCCCGTTTGGCCTGGTATGCGATGGTCTGCTACTCATGCCGATCCTCCTTTTCCGTATTCTTTGCTTTCACCCTTATGACGGACTTCGGGGCTGGAACTTACGATGAAAAGGATGAAAAGGATGAAAAAAGGGATATCCCCGAATTCGAGGATATCCCTATGGTGACTGTATGTTGCCGGCAAAGAATCAGCCAGCCCGCCTCACCGCGAACCGGCGGACTCCCAGCGCTACAGCCGTCAGGGTTAGGCCAAGGCCGGCAAAAAGCACCAAGTGCGTTCCCGTGTTTGGCAGTTTACTTTCGGGAACCTTTGGGGTTTCGACAGTCTGAGGCGTCTCCGGCTGCTGAGGGGTTTCGGGGTTGTCCAGATTGCCAGGAATGTCGCTGTCATCTTCGGGGGGCACCGGGCATTCGACGCACGGTTCATCGGGAGGGACGATATTCTCATTAGCGCCTTCGTCTATTGGAGCGAGCTGGCCGTTTGTGACGAGGCTATGCATCGACACTACAGTCTGGGGATCAATCTCCATCTTATTCTGACTGAGCCGGTAAATATTGCTGTTTGCCGGCTTTGCCAGCGCGGTGCCTGCCGCCAGAGCCATGATTCCCGCGGCTGCCACCACTATTAAGCTTGTTTTGAATAATGCCTTCATTGAAATCATCATCCTCCTTTTTGGTTTGAAACCGGGCTGAACACCGCGGTTTCTTTTCTGTTACAGCTATGACGGGTTTGTGTCCGGAAACTTACGCTGTGTGATAAATAATTTGCGACTGACTAATTTCTTCCGCTAAAAGGACGCAGTGAGGATGCCCCCGCAAACGGCCGCGAGAAACGAGAACGGTTTCCCCGCCAAACGACTGTGAGAAAGCGAAAACGAGAACGGTTTCCCCGCTAGCTGCCGTTACCCGCCGGCAGGACATCAACAAGCTCGCCGCGGACGACGATCCGTTGCTTGATATCCCAGGGTGGGTCGCAGGTAAGAAGGGTGATTGCTTCGTAACCAACCGGCTGCAGGACCGAGACGTCATCGGGAGTAACGATGAAGCTTTCCCTGACCCTGTAGACAAAGGTTGCATAAGGCATTTTTACCGTGATCTCGTCGCCGGTTCCGACCTCGTTGAGATTGAGAAACGGCGCTCCGTATAGTACCCGGTCGCCTGCTACGGCGAAGTTACCGCCGGCCCCGGGAAGCTGAGTCTCCTCGATGTGTCCCGGGCCCTTTCTCAGGGCTTCCTTGTCAGAGCCTTGGACTACCATCAACTCGACGCCAATACCGGGAATCGAGATCTCGCCCACCGGGTCCAGATATCCGAGCCGCCGCTCCATCGCCGCCGCCTCATTGCGAAGGTATTCCTGGTCAACGGAGCCGCTCCCGGAAAATGAAAACATAGACCTGAGGTCCGCCTGGCCGGCTCGTGCCTCGACGTATCCGTAACCAAAGACCCAAGCCGCATAGGCGACCAGCAGCAGGCCGGCAACGATAGCCAGCGAAGTTGCCTTTTTAATCATCCAGACAACGGAAAAGCGCCGGTTGGCCGTTCTACTCCCATACCTGGTGTAAGCCTTGGTTTCCATATTTCCTCCCGGGTCCCTGTTTGAATGTCAGAAGGCCATCCGGCCCCTTTTCTTCGCTGTTATCTGTATGACGAAGAAGCGGCCGGAAACTTACGCGAGGCGTCCGGGAGTGGCTACTCAGTGGATGGCAACAGGAGCACAACTGGAAAATCGTCGAGTTATGGCAATCGTCGAGGTTTGGCAATCGTAGAGGAAAGGAAATCGTTGGCAATGAGCAAATCCCCAGAAGGCCGACGGAAAAATCGCCGAGGATTTAGTAAATTGTTGCGTTGACCGTGAGATTGCCCACGTAGAGACTGTCGTACTGCCCCTGTGAATCGATGGCTGAAATATATATGTAATAAATACCTCTGGCCCCCGCCACGCTGGAAGCGCTCCAGGTCTCGGTGCCGCCACCGGTTGAAGTGCGAGTCAATCCGACGTTGATGTTCGGCCCGCCCGATTGCGGCGCCAGCTCTACGGTGACAGATGTCGCTGCTCCCTTGATAACTGACACAAAGGAGACAGTCTGCCTTTCGTTTACCGCGCTGGGGCTCGCATACCCCGACTTGACCTGTGCCGGCGTGTAATCGCGGCCGCCGTTCCGCGGCGTGGTCTGCGTGCCGGTGCCTGTATCACTACTGGTTGATGTGGAAGTCGTTGGTGCCGTATCAGTCTGCTCCTGGGTTTCGACCGCTGCAGGTGTAGCACGCGAACCGGCGTTTGTCTGACTTTGGGCGCCAGTCGTCGTATTCGTGCCTGAAATTTCAGATGTCAGGGGAGCGGGAGCCTGGCTGCCTCCGGCGCCCCAGGCCAGCATACCCGCCGTAGCCAGCAGCAGGATGGCAGCGCCAGCGACTACAAGCCAGAGGGCCTTGCTCCGTCGAAAGCTCGTGAGCCACGATCCGCCGGCGCTACCTTGACCGGCCAGCTCCGCCAAGCGTCCCGAGAAAGCCTGTGCTACATCCGCGGGCGGAATCACCGGGATGAACATTCTGAAGGAGCGCGAGGCCTCGCGCATCTCCTCGAGCGCCGCCAGACAGAAAGTACAGCCCTCAAGGTGTGATTCGACCCTCGCCTTTTCGTCGCCGCCAAGCTCGCCATCTATGTAGGGTGAGAGCTTGGCGATGATCTCCTCACATTCGGGAGGACATTGATCTGTCGTTATCTGAGCCATCCTGAGCTCCTCTCTGAACTTGAGGCGGGCGCGGGAAAGGAGCGCTCCAACCGCGTTTCGGTTGGATTCCAGGACATCAGACATCTGGTCGTAATCCAGTTCCTCCAACTCCCGCAAAATCAGGGCTGCCCGCTGGTTCTCGTTCAGCCCTCCGGCCGCGCGGCGTACAGTCTCCATCTGCTCGCCCAGGAGCAGAGCCCGTTGCGGGTCGGCGTAGATGTTGGGATCCTCTGGAGCCAACACCTCGTGGTCGACGTCCGCGAAGCGGGTGCGGCGGCGCATCTCGTCATAGGCCAGGTTCTTGGCGGTACGGTAGAGGTAAGCGGAGAAGTTCTGGACCTCAGTCGCACCCAGGACAGAATACATCTTGATAAATGCGTCCTGGACGATGTCCGAGGCATCTTCGGCGTTATCCACCAGCCGGTATACGAAATTGTATATCGGGTGCTGATAGCGCTCGAATAGCCGGCGGTACGCTTCCGCGTCACCCTCGCCGGCCATAACGGCCAGTTGGCTATCTGACAGTTCCATGCCTGGCATCTCTGCCTCCTCTAACCTTATGACGGCGGGGAGCCGGCAAACTTACGGTCGAGTGAAGTCAAATACGACATTGGTAGAATTATATATCAGGCAGGGCAACGGCTGAATCTCATGGCAAATCAGTGTTTCCTCTGAGTCCAGGGATGAATCCTTGAGCCGATCATCTGCATCTAACTTAACAGCAACGCGGGGCCGAAAACTAATGTAAGCCTCTGCCCTTTCAAAGTTTTTAGAAGGAGTTGATTTAGATGCAAAAGATCGTCAAATACACCTCAGTGGTTCCGACGTCGGACAAAGCCGAGTGCAGTGAAAAACTGCCAGGCTGCACCGGAAAAGCAAGTCTGCATGTGTGTTTTGAGGATGGCAGCGGCCTTTATGTCTGCCAGAACTGTTTTGAGCGGCGCCTCGCTGATTGTGAGTGGTCGACGGACAACACGATCAAATTGGCTTCATAGACTTCGTAATAAGATTGCCCGCGGCCAGCGGGGCAAAATTTCTGGCCGGGTATGGGCTCCGCGACTTCGTCGCGGAGCCCTATTTTTTCTAACGCCACTCCGACGCTCTTTGGCGCCACTCCGACACTTCGCCCCTCCCGGGCAAGAAAATCAGCCCCCACCTTTAAGTTTAGATTGGTAAGCTCGACAGCATAATCCGATCATCCGGGACGGAGCCGTCCAATCCGGGAGAGAAACCGATGGGCTCCAATAAACCAGCGCCTTGCGGCCAACATGAATTTGACTGCTAAATCCGATCATAAGCCGCATCATCGTTTTTGGCTTAAAGTGAGCCGCATGGAAGCGCTCACCGACGGCATTTTCGCCATCTCCATGACCCTGCTGGTGCTGGGGCTAAGCGTGCCGCATGTGCTCCAGGACCAGGCAGCCAATGCCATTCGGGATACAATGAAATAGCCTTTATCCTCGTTCCGATAATCCTGGCATTGTTGCGCCGGCGTGACAACCGGAAGGCGAGCCCCATCCGAAAAGACTGAGTCCCAAGCTGGTGAATCTCAACGCCGGCGGAGCACACTCAACCTTTGGGAACGGATCGTTTACAGCCTGCATATACCGGGTATCCCCAAAATGCAGGTAATCACATGAGGTGTTTCCAATGAAAAAAATGAGCGTTAGCTTCGACAGCAGCATCCCCATCCCCGATTTCACATTACCGTCGACTGAAGGCGGCCGCATTCTCGGCTCCCGCGACTTCAGGCAGCACAGCAACCTCGTCATCCTCCTCATGCATTCCTGGAGTTGTGACAGCTGCCGGCGGCTCGTTGCCTCCCTCCACGATCGCCGGGAATTTTTCTCCTGGCTCGACATCCGCGTCGTGGTGATCGTCGAGGAACCGCTGATCAAGCTGGCCGGCGCCGAGGCCGTGCTCGGACCGGAGATGACTCTGCTGGCCGACGAGGACGGAAAGGTAACCGCATCATTCAGGGAAGGTGCGGGAAACGATCATCCCTTGGTGGTCATCGCCGATCGTTTCGGAGCCATATTTGAGAAGATGGAACTGGATGAGGGTGAGGAGATCGATTTCGGGGAGATGGAATCGACACTATTGTTTATAGCGACATTGTGCCCGGAGTGCGGCCGGCCCGATGGTGAGTCCACATATTGATGGATTGGGGTTAGCTTGGGGAAGCAGGGCTTAGCCTGAAGATTGTGATACTAGAAGCCGGAACGCAATATCAGCCCGGCCAGCCCGACCAGGATGGTAACCCCACCGCCGATCAGCCAAATTACTTTCGGCTTTTGCTCCATGGCGCTCCAGAGGAAACCACCGAGGCAAACAAGCCCCGCAAGCAGACAGATTATGAAGATTATCAAAGACATATGAGCTTCAACTCGCACGCCCCACTTACCCAACCGTTATGACGGCAATTGTTGACCGATTTAGCCCTCTGGGCTATGCTTATTAATACATGAAACACACGACTTGTCCATACTGCAAAAAAACAATCGAGAAACCGGCGGCCGATCGCTTTATGGCCTGTCCCCTTTGCGGATTCCGGTCAGCGTGGGTTGGCGCCGGCACGGATGGATACCTGATCATCGACAGCAACCTTCCCAACCTGATGGACAAGTATCTGGAGTTGCAACGCAACGAGACAGACTCCACAATTCTCATCAACCGCCGGGTCGGCCAGATGCCGATCGCCGGGGCCGATCGCCGCAAATAACCTCTCTCCTTCTCCGTATTTTTCAAAATACTTCCACAAGACATTCCATGCTGTCGTTGACTATCCGAGCCTGAAAAGACGTAATGAAGATCTGGTCTGGAAATATGAACACCTGCCCTGACTGGAAAGTTCAGGAATTCTGCGTCGTCCTGCTCAAAGAAGAGTATCTTCGTCATTCATGCAGGGTTTGTTCCCTGGCAACGGAATGCTGGCCCGGGATACAGGAAGGCTCGATACACTCCATGCAGAGCGGACAATCGGTGATCCGCGACAACAAGATATAGGTACCCGGAATAACTGCGCGCGCCATCGTTTTGGCGCTTAATCTCCTTTAATCCCCCCTTAACCTCATCTTAACCTTGCTTTGTTATTATCCTAATTGGCTGTTGACCTTCAGCCTCCCCAAGCAGGAAGGCCTGCGAAAAGTGTAAGTGGCTCCAGCAGGATATTTGCGGGCCTTCCTGCGCCCGCTTTTTAGGTCCGGAATGGTTCTTCTACCTTCTACCAACCGGCCCGGACCCGGCGCCCAGAGCGGCACGGCATGCGCTTTGGGCGCACTTGCGTAAACAGCTTCCCGAGTAACTGAACCTCTGCATTTTTTCGGGGCGTTTCCTGGTATTTCTGTTTATGTAACCTTTCTCCCTAAAGTTCCGGTTTTCCGCGTCGATATCAATTTTACGTTGTGCAATCCGCCGGCTCCTGCGGCGGATTTAAAGGGAGGCGATGGAGGTCCAAATGGGTTTTTGCACTGTGTGTCAATCTGCCGGTTCGGTCAACAAGTATGGTTTTTGTGAGATCTGCGGAACCGAACACCAGGCAATGGAACCTGTCAATCTGCCGGAGCTTATCGAGATGAGCAAGTCTCACGGAGTTTACGAGATTAGCGCAAGCAGATAGAAAACGCTTTGTTGCCAGGACAGCCGGAAAACTGACCGGCAACAGGAGAAAGGGGCGGCCCAAGTGGCCGCTTTTTCTCCATTTGGAGGATGAAGAAGGGGGGCGCGGCGCCGAAGGCGCCG
>JAJYOG010000020.1 GCA_021785935.1 Actinomycetes bacterium | reverse complement strand
TTCCCTGAGCATCATAAGTGTTGTTCGCCGAAGCGTGGCCATTGGGATCGGTTGCCGAGGTGATGTGGTGGAACGAGTCATAGGCGAAGCCGGTAACCCCGCCGTTTTGGTCGGTTACCGAGGTGAGGTCACCGGCCGGTGAGTAGGCGTAGGAGATATTGTTTCCCGCCGGGTCGGCAAGCTGGATGATACGGTTATCCGCGTTATAGCTAAGGGCCAGGGCTCTGCCGGTTGGCTCGGTGATCGTCGTCAGTCTGTAACTGGCGTCATAGGAGAATGTCGTTGCCTGCCCGCTTTCAGAGACCATTGAGATCAGCTGGTTGTCAGCGCCAAAGTTGTACGCGATCTGGTCTTTGGTTAAAAGCTTGTAGGTGCCGTCGGGATTTTTAACCAGGGAGTCATGCCCGCCAGGCGGCGGTGAATATGAACCGTCGGGGTTTTTGGTAAAGAGATCCTGCCTGCCGTCGCCCCTGAGGATGATGACGTTACCGTTTGCCAGTGGATTGGCGCTAATCTGCCAGGAGTAGGACCAGCCGTAGCCGAAGGGGCCATCACTGGCATCGTTGGAGTTATATGTGCGCTCGAACTCAAGCGGCAGACCCTTGGTGGGTATGCTTATATCTTTGTGGTCATAGACAAACGCGCCAGTCGAAGTATTAATGGGGTCACCGCAGATAGCGCAAAAGTCATTGAGACCAAGCGTCGCCGCGTAGGCGGCGCCGGCAGCGGTAAAGGGAACTCTCGACCAGGGTCTGGCCGTGACCGGCCCGTTAATTGCGTTACCCGAGCCATAGGGCTTGGGACCGTGCTTGGAACCCCAGTGATTGTTGGTGGCGTCTATGCTTGGGTAGACGCTCGTAATGCCGTTAACGGTATTGGCAAAAATATCGTTGTAATGAATGGACGGGTTGCCGCCCCAGTCAATGTAGATACCGGCGGTTTTGGAGTAACTGATGGCGGAGCCGGTAATGGTAGGCGAGGCGCTGTCGGAAACATTTACCTCACCCAGCACGTAGGCGCCACCGTAGAGAACGTTGCAGCCGCTCAGGGCGCCGGAGCCTCCGTAAAACCATATCTCTCCCCAGTCGCCGGGCGCAGGCGAGCTGGCCGCACCGTCTCCGTTGGTATCGCCCCCATGGGCGTCATCGTTATATGAGGTAAAGACGGCGCCGGTGGCGTTTAAGGTGCCTCCCACTGGCACAATCATATTGTAGGCGCCAACTTCGTATTTGACGACGGCTCCGTCGCCAACGGTGAGGACAACGCCATTGTTGATCCAGACTAAATCAGTGACATAGGGCGAGTTTGAAGCCGGCCAGGTTGTGTCCCCGGTGATAAAAGTGCCGTTCAGGTACATGGCATCATGCTTGTTTCCCGAGTAAGTGTTGTTGTAGACGGCTCCTTCACCGATAGTTGGCGGCATTTGTACCGCCACGCCATTAATGTTGCCGGTAATATTGTTCCCGGAGAAATTCGCAGGCTTGGCATTGGAGCAGACTGCGCATGATCCCAGGTTACCCGACACGGTGTTGTTGGTGATTGAGACGCTGCTAGAATTATTGTAGATGCCGGCTTGCTTGGAAGAGCCTATCGTAGAGCCGGTAATGGTGGGCGAGCTGCCATCATCTATATAAACCTCGCCGGGATCATAGTAGCTGCCATAAAGAACGGTGCAAGCGTTAAGGATGCCGCCACCGCCGTGGAACCATAGCTCTCCCCAGTCGCCGGGCGCGGGCGAGCTGGCCGAGCCGTCGCCGTTGGAGTCGCCGCCGTGGGCGTCATCCTTGTCCGAGGTAAAGACAGCGCCGGTGGCGTTGAGCATGCTTCCAGTGGGAACAATCAAGGAGCTGACCGAGTAACTTTTTACAATCACGCCCGTCTCGATGGTTAAGACCGAGTTATTCTTGATCCAGGAAGTAGAAATCACATACGGCGAGTTTGAAGCCGGCCAGGTTGTGTTCTCGGTGATGTCGCCTGTCAGGAACATCGCATTTTTCTTGTTTCCCGAGTAAGTGTTGTTGAATATGTTTCCTGTCCCCATTGATCCCGGTACTCCCACGGCTACGGCGTTAATATTATCCGTAATGATGTTGCCGGAAAGGGCCGCGGGTTTGGTCGCTGAATAGATCCCAGAAGACCCGAAGTTGCCGGTCACAGTGTTGTTGGTAATCGTAGCGCCGCCGGAATTTGCGTAATTATTTGCACAGATTCCACAACTACCCAGATTACCCGATACGGTGTTATTGGTGATTGTGGGGCTGCCAGAATCTGCATTGATACCGGCGTGGTTGGAAGAGCTTATCGTAGAGCCGGTAATGGTGGGCGAGCTGCCATTAGTGATATAGACCTCGCCGGCGTCATAGTTGCCGCCATAGAGAACGGTGCAGCCGTTAAGCGTGCCGCTGCCGCCATAGAACCATATCTCTCCCCAGTCGCCGGGCGAGGGCAAGCTGGCCGCGCCGTCCCCATTGGAATCGCCGCCATGGGCGTCATCTTTATCCGAGGTAAAAACAGCGCCGGTAGCGTTTAAGGTGCTTCCCGCAGGCACGATCAAAGAGCTGACCGAGTAACTTTTAACGATCACGCCCGTATCGATAGTTAGGACCGAGTTATTCTGGATCCAGGAAGTAGAAATCACATACGGCGAGTTTGAAGCGGGCCAGGTTGTGTTCTCGGTGATGTCGCCGGTCAGGTACATGGCATCATGCTTGTTACCCAAGTAAGTGTTATTGAAAATGGTTCCCGCTCCCATTGATGCCGGTACACCCACCGCTACGGCGTTAATGTTATCCGTAATGATGTTTCCGGAAAGGGCGGCAGGTTTGGTGTTGGAGCAGATTCCGCAAGAACCCAGGTTACCCGAAACGGTATTGTTTGTGATCGTGGCGCTGCCGGAACCTGCGTAGATACCTTCTTCCTTAGAGAAACTTATCGTGGAGCCGGTAATGGTGGGCGAGCTGCCATCGGTGATATATATTTCGCCAGGAACATAATTGTAGCCCCCGTAGACAACGGTGCAGCCGTCCAGGCTTCCGCCGCCACCGCTGAAGTGCAGGGAGCTCCAGTCGCCTGGCGCGGGCGAAGTAGCTGAGCCGTCGCCGTTGGTGTCGCCGCCGTAGGAGTCATCCTTGATTGAGGTAAAGACGGCGCCGGTGGCATTCAGGTTGCCGCCCGTATACACAGTTACATCGAAGAAGCCCGAAAATTTGACGACCACGCCAGGCTGGACCGTTAGCGTTGCCCCTGAGGCGATCGACAGGGGTCCCTGAATAACATAGGGACTTCCATTGCTGTCCCAGGTTGTGTCCTGTGAAATAGTGCCTGAGACATACGTGGTGGCAAAAGCTGAAGAGGTGGAAACGAGAGCCTGAACCAGGCAGAGGGTAAAAAGTACGATCAGGAAAAACAAAAGGCGGCGCAGAACGCCAACATCAGGCACAAGCTGATTTTTTGTGGTAGGAGCGCGCACAATTCCTCCCCGATTGGAATTATGACCAAAGGCCCTACCGTACTTCCCCGGTCCCTGGCGGGGATTTAATCATATTAATTTGATTAGGTCAACCCCCTTTTAACCGGAACTATTCTATTTTAGAGATGTCAGCCCCCGCGGGAATTTCGTCAACCTCTCAGCACCGCGTGCATTTACCAGCACCGTATCCTCGATCCGCACGCCGCCGATTCCTTCCAGGTAGATGCCTGGCTCGATCGTAACGGTCATGCCGCTTTCGAGCACTTCTTTTGATTTTGGGGATAATACCGGACCTTCGTGAGCTTCCAGTCCGACCCCGTGACCGAGAGAATGGCCGAATGCTTTGCCAAATCCGGCGGCGGCAATGTGATCACGCGCGATTTTGTCGATTTCAGCGCAGGACATGCCTGCAGCGACGTCTTCGAGCGCCATCTGTTGGGCAGCTTCGACGACTTGATAAATTTTCTCCTGCTTTGGCTTGAGCGGACCGGTGGCGAATGTCCTGGTGGCGTCGGAGCAGTAACCTGCGACGGTGGCGCCCAAATCTACGACAACAAGTTCACCCTTACCGATGATCCGGCCGCTGGCGGCCCCGTGCGGCATGGCGGAACGCGGCCCGGAGGCTACTATGATCTCAAATGGCATCGGTCCCGAACCGGCCTGGCGCATGGTTGACTCCAGCATCCAGGCGATTTCCTTTTCTGACTTGCCAATGACTTTCGAGCGGGCGAGCTTTTTGTAGGCGGCGTCGGCGATGGCGCAGGCGCGCCGCAGATGCGTTATCTCCTGACGGCTCTTGATGCGGCGCTGCTTCTCCACTTCTCCGGAAGCGTCAAAGAAGCGTGACCCCTTGAGCAGCTTTCGCAACAACTTGTGTTCGCGCAGGCTGATTTGATTTCCTTCGAAGCCGATGACGCCCGTTTTCAGGCGCCTGGCGATGATATAACGGCAACAGCCGTCCAGCGCCGCGCCCGGGGTTATGTGAACTTCGAAATCCTTAACCTCATTCGCCGCCTGTTCACGGTAACGGAAGTCAGTGAAGAAGAAACGTTTCCGGGGAGTGATGAGCACGCAGCCCGACGAGCCGGTAAACCCAGTCAGGAAACGGATGTTCGGCAGATGAGTGACAATGAGTGAATCAAACTTGCGGGATTCGGGCAGGCTGAATGACTTGCCGCCGGCTGGAAGTTTTCGCCGTTTCGTTGCAGCGCTCGCCAGCGATTTTCGCGCCTTCACCGCCACCTTAACCGGCCGGCTTTAGCCGCTCCGCCAGCCACTCGACAGCCTCCGAATACCCAGCCGCGCCCTTGCCGGCAACCATGTAATCGCAGACATCCCGGATGACGGAATGATGGCGCCATTCCTCCGGCCGCGATTCAACATCCGACAGGTGGACCTCGACGACCGGCCCCTCAACCAGCTCCAGGGCATCGCGAATGGCATAGCTATAATGAGTCCAGGCGCCTGGGTTGATAATCATTCCCGCGGCCCGTTCGCGTAGTTCCTGGATCTTCTCCACCAGTTCGCCCTCGTGGTTTGTCTGGAAGGAGATGCACGCAAGCCCCGCTGCGCGGGCTTCAATGACAACGCTGCCCTCAAGCTCAGCGAGAGTCATCGTGTCGTAATGCTCCGGGTCCCTGACTCCCAGCATGTTGAGATTGACGCCGTGCAAAAGCGCTATGGTGACTTCCAGTTCGCCCGCCATGCCGGTCCTCCCTTCGCCTTATCCGCCTCGATTAACGCCCATGCGCTCTCGTCGCATTTATACGGCTGCTTCCGTCTTTCTTACTCCCCGGCCAACCGCTCGACCTCACGCGTGAGCATCGCGGCATCAACGTCACAGTTGATCACCGGCTCGCCGATCTGCTTCAGCAAAACCATGTTGGCCGAAAGATCGTCCGCCTTCTTGTCGCTGGCCATGGCGCCGGTGACGGCATGGGGATCGATGCCTTCCATCCTCACCGGCAGCCCCAGTAAATCCAGAAGCGATTCCAGCCTGGCCGCGTAGTCTCCTTCCAGAGAAAAAACCTGTTCTGAAATTCGTATTGCGGCAATCAGGCCCAGAGCAACGGCCTGGCCATGAGAATAGGCGGTGTAATTGCCGACGGTCTCAATCCCGTGGGCGACGCTGTGGCCGAGGTTAAGGACGGCGCGGCGGCCGTAATCGCGCTCGTCGTCCGACACCACCCCCAGCTTGTACTCGATGCACCTGCGGACCATTGGCTCTACAAAAGCCATGTTCAGCATCAGGAATTCCTCGTGACTCGATTCCAGGGCGTAGAAAAATTCATCGCCGGAAAGCAGCGCGTACTTGACCACTTCGGCCAGCCCCTCCACCAGTTGATCGCGCGGCAGTGTTTTGAGCAATGAGGGGTCGGTAATAACCAGGTCGGGCTGATAGAAGGATCCGACGAAATTTTTGGCCTCGGAGATGTTGACGCCGACCTTGCCGCCGATGCTGGAATCCACCTGTGATAAAAGTGTGGTGGGAATCTGCACCAGGCCGATGCCGCGCATGTAGGTGCTGGCGATAAAACCAGCCAGATCGCCGACGACGCCGCCTCCCAGGGCGCAGATTGCATCCCGGCGCCGCGTCTGCAGCCGGTACAGTTCCGAGTAAAGACGGGTGGCCTCCGACAGGCTCTTTGCTTCCTCGCCGGCATCGACAACGATCGCCTTGACGCCGAACCCCGCCGAAACAAATGCCTGCTCTACTTCCCCCAGAAACAGGTTGGCCACGTTGCTATCGGTAATAATGACGATCTTGCCGCCGCGCCCCTGCGAACTCCAGAGCTTGCCCGCATCATTCGAGGCGCCGGCGCTCAGAAATACCGGGTATTCCTTGCTGCGGGTGTTTGCCAGCAGCTGGATCAAAGAATCCCGCACCACCTTTCGCGCTGATGCAGCTGGATCAAAGTATCCCCGTCCTTTCGTGGATGAGCTTGACGATCCGTTCGGCCACCTGTTCCACATCCAGGCCGCGCGTATCGACTATATACTTCGCCACGCTGCGATAAAGGCTTTCACGTTCCAGAAAAAGTGATTTGAAGCTTTCCAGATCCTGAGCCAGCGGCCTCTCGCCGCCGCCCGCACGCCAGAAAGCCTGATCGATATCCTCATCCAGGAAAACGACGAGTGGCTCTTTCATCAAAATTTCGTAGATCGCGGGAATGGTGACAGCGCCTCCGCCCAGCGAAACCACTGCGCCTTCCTGGGACCGGGCCGCCTCTTCCAGCAGTCCCTTAACCACCGTTTCCTCCGCTCTGCGAAATCCGGGTTCTCCGTGGACTTCAAATATTTCGGGAATCGACATGCCCAGATGCTTTTCCACTAGCGGATCCGCATCAAAAAAATTCCAGCCCAGCCTTTGCGCCAGCTCCTCGCCGACAGCGGTCTTGCCGCTGCCCATGAATCCTGTCAGGATCAGGCTCGAGGCCAACTGCCCCTCAGCCTCTTAAGATAGACAAGATATGATTCCTTAACGTCGGCAAGGCAGTCCCCTCCGAACTTCGCCAGGAATGCCTTGGCCAGCTCGATGGCCAGCATGGCTTCACCAACAACAGCGGCGGCGGGCACCGCGCAGACATCGCTTCGCTCCTTGAATGCAAGCTGCTCCTTGCCGGTGCTGACGTCCACGGTTTTAAGCGGTTTCGTGAGGGTGGGAATGGGCTTCATCACGGCGCGGGCAACGACCGGTTCGCCATTTGTCATACCACCTTCGAGTCCACCGGCGTTGTTAGTGCGCCGGCTGAATCCGCTCTCACCATTAAAAATTATTTCGTCATGTACCAGTGATCCGGTCAGGCCGCCCAGACTGAAACCGCCTCCGATCTCGGCGCCCTTGATTGCGGGAATGCTCATCAAGGCTCCCCCGATCAGACCGCCAAGCCTTTCCGGCCCGGAAGCATACGAACCCAGGCCCGGCACCAGCCCAAAAGTAATTACCTCAAATATTCCGCCCAGCGATTCGCCGGCTTTGCTAGCGGCATCAATTTCCGCAACCATCGCCTCAGCTGCTCCGTAATCAAGGCAGCGCACCGGTGAATCGTCGACGGAGGCAAAATCCTCAATGCTCTTAATGTCTCGAGGCTCAGCTACGGCGCCGCCAATCCGCACAACGTGGCTCGCGACCGACACACCAAATTGCGAGAGCAACGTTCTGGCGATCGCGCCCGCCGCCACTCTCGCCGCCGTCTCCCTGGCGCTCGCACGCTCCAGAACACTGCGGGCGTCGTCCAGCCCAAATTTCTGCATGCCCGCCAGGTCGGCATGTCCCGGGCGCGGCACTTTCAGGGGATCCGTTAGCCCCTCCGCCCGTGGCCCGTCTGCTGCCATTTCCTCCTGCCAGTTTTTCCAGTCGGAGTTGATGATCCTGAGGCCGATCGGGGAGCCCAGAGTGAGGCCATGACGCAGGCCAGCGGTGAAAACAGCGCTGTCGGTTTCGATCTTCATGCGGCCGCCGCGTCCGTGTCCCAACTGCCTGCGGGCCAGGTCGGCGTTAATCTGCTTGGCTGCCAGGGAAAGTCCGGCGGGTACGCCTTCGATTATGGCCGTCAGCTCGGGGCCATGGGATTCGCCGGCGGTTGTATATCGAAATGACAAGGAAAAAGGGTGCTACTTTACAGGGGGCGGCGTATAGGTGCTGCCGCTGCCTCCGGTACTTGGCGTGCTCGTGCTTGGCGTTGTGCTACCAGTACCAGAGCCGCTTGAAGTGCCAGAGGTGGAACCGCCTCCGGTAATACCTGTGCTGGTGCCGGAGATCGGCGTACTTGAGGTGCCAGAGGTTCCCGAAACCGTGGTGCCAGTGCCGCTTTTCTTGGTAACCTGCTGTATAAACGGATCTTTCCGCGTTCTGAAGACATCGCTCCACATGCCGGAACTCGAGGTTGGGGAGCTGTTGGTTCCGGAAACCGTGTAACCCCCTGTGGTCGGCGTCAACGGTTTGGTGCTTTTGGTCGTACCCGTACCCGTGGCTGAGGTCGCCGGCTTCGTCTCGGATTTTGCCTGAGGCTGGGGCGCCTGCGATGAAGTATCTCCTCCACAGGAGACAGCCAGCGCTATCGCCAGCACAACCAGAAGTATGGCCGCAATCGCAGCCAGCAGCGGCGAGCCCTTGAAGTTCTCTATCTTTTTAATAAAAGCACTCATTACTTCCCTTTATACCTGATTTTCCTAAATAATTACCCGCCGCCAGCGCCGGAGGAATCCTGACTGGCTGCATCGGCCGTCCTGCCTGCGGTCTTGGATGGCGGCGGCGGACTGGTCATGTAAGCGTTGGCGCCCATTTTGACCAGAACCTCCGGAAAAGCGCCTGCCTCCGGTTCCACCAGTTGAAGCGTGGCCACGCTTATCAGCCTGCCGCTGACGGTAACATCGTTGCCTTCCATTCTGGCGAAGTTTTCGACACGATAGAGAAAGTCATTAACATCATAATATTGCCCCTGAAAATTTAGCTCAAATGGTACAATCGTTCCTCCGCCCGTCCCGGCAACCGCCGCGTTAGGAACGATCTTTAAAAATTTGATCCCAGCTTCATTGGCGGTCGCCTGTAATTCAACGATCATGGAAGGCACCTGATTGTCCAGGGGAATCAGCTTGTTCAGTTTAAGCAGATCGCTGGTGGCCTGACCGGCAGCGGCCCGCTCTTCATCGATCCTCTGTACCCGGGCATAGCTCTGGTCGTAGGTCGCCTTCTCGGTCTGGTATGTAGCCTCCTTGGTAGCCGCATCATCACGTTTGGGACCGATGATAAGGAACCACCAGGCCACCAGGAATACCACGATTGCCAGCCCGATAAGTATGCCGATGTCCCTTTTCTTCAAGTTCTGCTCCTCAGCTTACCTTGTTGTTGTAGTGCCGGTTGTTCTTGGAACCGTGCCCGTGGCCGGCGTGGTTCCCGTGGGAGATGTCGAAGTGCCGGTTGTCGGTGTGACTGGTGAAGGCCCTCCCTCTCCGGTTGTCGGCGCTACGGCCGGCTGTTGCGTATCCCCGGTTTGTTTCAGGGACGCTGAAATCTTGAAATGAGTGACCGTCTGGCCGTCCTTATCTTCCTTGGAGGCCGTATCCAGGGTAACATCGGAAAGAGACTGGATTAGTCCCAGCCTTATCAGAAACGTCGCCACTGATGGCATCTCGCGGGTAAATCCTTCGATCTCCACATCACGCGCTGTTGTCGCCGCGGATGCGCTTGCTTGCGTCGTTCCGCTTTGCGCGTTGGGAACGCTGGCTTTTATCGAGATCAGCCAGACATCATCAGGAATGACAAAAGCCAGATCGTCCAGCGTTCGTGACCACCGGACCCGCGAATTGTAAAGGCCATTAATCAGACTCAGCTGCGTCTGTTTCTTGTTTTTTACTTCCTCATAACCATTGAGTTCAGTTATCTGCTTCTGCAGACCGGCGCTGCTGGCCCTGATCTGCTGTAACTTGTCGTCCGCGTTTGTTACCTGGTTGCCGTAATAATAATAAGAGCCAGCAAGTGCGCCGACGATTATGAGCCCGGCGGCAACTGGAACAATATAGAACTGGCGCCGGTATTCCCGCGCCTGTTCTTCCTTAGGTACAAGATTAACTTTAGACATTTGACGGTCCCTCGTCTTCCTGCGCCAAGCCGATGGCAATCGCCAGTCGCGGAGCCAAAACCTGAAGATCAGTGTCCGACAGATTGGACTTGTTCTGCGTAATTCGCATCAAGGGATTGCCGACTTCCACAGAAAATGGAAACAGCTGCGAAAGATGCTTGTCGATATTTTTAAGCATGGCGCCACCGCCGCTGATGATTAACCGGTCGATCGAAACCGACTGCTCCTGCGACATATAGTAGTCAAGCGACCGGCGGATTTCCTCCGCCAGCGCGTCAGCCGTAACTTCCAGAGTCCGCTGAACATCGGCTCTTGTCGTTTGCTCGGACTCGACCTCCGGATAAGGCTCGGGCTTGGTTTCCGGATAGGGAGCAGGCTCGGGCGGCCCTCCCGCAATCGCGGGTCCGCCAGCAGGCGGCATTCCGCCACCCGGCTCTGACGGAATGATCCCGGCGGGCTCTCCCGGAGGTATGATCCCGGTAGACTCCTCGGGCGGAATGATCCCTGTAGGCTCGGCAGCCGGGTTCCATTCCACACCACCGGCGGCAGTTTCATCGGCGGGGACAGCCGGCTCGGGTAAGCCGACACTGGCTTTCAGCACCTCGGCCTCTTCGAAAGATATCCCCAGAAGCTCCTGCAACACCTTGGTAAAGTCGTCGCCTCCAAAAGATATGATACGCGTAAATTGAGGTTCGCCGGCGACATCCACAACAAGATTGGTGACATCGGCGGCAATATTTGCAATCGCGGTAGCCCTGTCCGCTGGGCCCGCGTCTATGAAGCTTGTGGGAGCCAACGCCCGCAGGAGGGCAAACGCCTGCAGATCGACGCCGGCGATCGTCAGCTTCGCGCGTTTGATCGCGTTGATGTAGTCCATCACCATGTCTTTTTGCGCCGCCACCACTAAAACTTTTTGCTTTTCAATTCCATCCTCGTCCTTGAAGCGTCCCAGCACATGAAAATCGAAGACAGCTTCCTCAACTGGAATGGGGATGTAATCCTGCGCCTGAAACTCAATCGCCGAGCGTAGTTCTTTTTCAGCCAGAAGCGGGAACTCGAACGTCCTGACGACGACTTTCTGATTCGCCAGTCCCAGCGACACTTTCCTGCCCTTGATTTTGTGGGTCTTCCAGAACTCCTTAATGGCAAAAGCCAGAGCTTCGACGTCCCGGACTTCACCTTCTTCGATCAGGCCCTCCGGGAGAGAATCCAACGCCGTCTGCAGCAGTTGCGAGCCGCCCGTTTGATAACGAAGCCTTGCCGCCGTTATTGAAGTTCGTCCCAGATCAAGACCGATCGGGCTCTGCTTCGATCCTCCCAGTCCACTCCCGCCCTTGTGCGCCTTCTTGGCTTTCGGCGCCTTGGGTTCCTTGACCCGGGGCTTCTTGGGTCCCTTCTTGCCCAGGGGACTGCCACGGCCTTCTTCCTCACCGGCAAGCACAGACTCATGCTCCATGCCTTCAGCCTGATAGCCCGGCCCCAGTTGAGACTCGGCGGCTTTCTTCTTTCCAAAAGAGAACAGAGGTTTTTTGGGCTGCTTTGGTTTCTTCTCCCTGGGCGCCCGTACTTTCTTCTCGCGCTTGGGTCTGGCCTTCTTTTCTGGCTTTGGCTTTTTTTCCTTTTTTGGCTTTTCTTTCTTTGGCTTACTGCCGAAAAGGCTCTTCTTTTTCGGTTTCATTCCCGGTGCGGTATCGACTTGTGGCGGCATGCTCGAGGCCGGCGTATTAGCCGCCGTCTGCGTCCCCCCGATTGCCGGGCCTCCAACCGCGGGTGGCCCCATGGATGGCGGAGCACCAGTTGGTGGCGCCGCGGCAGGCGGAGCCACTGGGGGCGGAAACGGCTTACTCTTCTTTTTTCCAAAGGAAAAGAGAGGCTTTTTATGCTTCTTGGGAGGCTTTGATTTTTTAATTCCGGGTAGCGTTTCTTTTTTCGACATCTCAGGTTTGGCCATGCGCGGCCCCTTAGATCCGAAAAAGCCTGATTTGCGCTTTGCGGGTGGTGGCGGTGGTTTCATGGGCACGCCCATGCCCGAGCCGCCTTCGGTTGGCGACGGCTGCTTTGTCTGTTGCGCTTTGTTTTTGTCAGGCTTCTTTTTGAACAAGCTTGCCGCTTATGTTATTTGGACAGGCATAGCTTTCCCATAAAAAGGGCTGGGAATAGTTTTCGACAGTTGCGACATCTTTTCCTTTTCAGCTCCAGAAGCAACTTATTAGAGGAAAAATTTCCATTTTGGGTCAAAGCTTTTCCCTTTAACGGCCTTTGGTCTTGATTCCTTAAGCCGGAATCGAGGTTTTCCTTCGCCAGACATTCCCGCGGAGATTTCTCCCCGCGCCTCAAGCCGGCCAAACCTCGCAAAAACATGGCATGCACATATCCTTCAAAATGATAGGAGTTCGCGAAGCCCGGCCCCCGGGTCGGCGCTACGCATGAGGGTTTCACCGACGAGAACCGCATTCACTCCCGCTTGTGAGAGTTTTGCGACGTCTGCGCCCGTGGCGATACCACTCTCGCTCACGATCGAAACCCCGTCGGGAATTAATCCTATCATATTCAACGTCGTTTGCAGGGATACTTTAAAAGTTCGCAAGTCCCTGTTATTGATACCAATGAGACCGGCCCCTGACCTGAGAGCTATTTCCAGCTCCGCGGGATTGTGCGTTTCCACCAGGCACTCCAGCCCCGCGGCAACCGCTTCTTTTTGAAGCGCGTCCAGATCGTTCTCATCCAGAGCCGCAACTATCAATAGCACCGCATCGGCGCCGGCGGCAGCTGCTTCCCAAACCTGGTAGGGATCGATAATAAAATCCTTGCGCAGGATCGGCAAACCGCAGGCTCCCCGGGCTATCCTCAAGTCTTCAAGGCTGCCGTGAAAATGGCGCTCCTCGGTCAGCACCGAGACGGCCGCGGCGCCCGCGGATTTATAGGCCTTGACTACCTCACCCACATCCAGGCCCGGACGAATCTCACCCTTTGAGGGTGAAGCCCGCTTCACTTCCGCTATCACGGAGACACCAGGCGCCGATACGGCGGCCGCCAGCGAATGCTTTTCCCTGCCGGGATCGACCGACTTCTTTAACTCCTCGAGCGGCAGACCACTCTTGCGGGCATCCAGATCCTCGCGGGTAGTCGACAGTATCTTCTCCAGAAATTCCGCCAATGATTATTCCGCCGTGGTCGCTTCGATAAATTCCTGCAGCTTCTTGCCGGCAGCGTTGCTGTCAATGCTCTCGGTGGCCAGCCGAACGCCATCCGCGATAGTATCGGCCTCTCCGGCAACGTACAGGGCCGCGCCGGCATTGAGCAGGACGATATCACGCCGGACGCCCTCCTCCCCATTGAGTATGCTTTTGAGGATCCCGGCGTTCTTTTCTGCCGAACCGCCGAGGAGCATGCCTTCACCGCCTACAGCCGCGAAACCGAAATCTTCCGGTTTTATCGTATAGAGCTTAATGTCGCTCTGACCCTCTACGACCTCGGCGACATCAGTGGGTCCGGTGATGGTGATCTCATCCAGGCCGTCGGCGCCATGGACGACCAGCCCGCGCTGGCAGCCCAGGGCCTTCAGGGCTCGGGCTATCACCTCAAGGTAGGCGCGGTCGGACACTCCGATCAACTGAAATTGCGCCCCGGCGGGATTGGTCAGCGGCCCGAGAAAGTTGAAGATCGTGCGAATCCCGAGTTCTTTACGCACAGGCACAACATGCTTCATGGCCCGGTGATGCAGCGGCGCGAACATGAAGCCGATCCCAACATCGCGAATACACTCCGCAACCCGCTCGGCGGGAATTTCCAGATTGACGCCCAGGGCTTCAAGCACATCGGCGCTGCCGCACAGGCTGGTGGCGCTGCGGTTGCCATGTTTGGCCACCCTGCCCTCGGCGCCGGCAACCACAAAAACCGCCGTGGTGGAGATATTAAAGCTTTGGGACATGTCGCCGCCGGTGCCGCAGGTGTCGACCAGCCCTATGCCCGGCACGTCCACCTTTACGGAAAACCGGCGCATGGTATGAGCCAGGCCGACGATCTCCTCGACAGTTTCGCCCTTGGTCCTCAAGGCAGCCAGGAAACCGGCGGTCTGCACTTCACTGACGTTGCCCGACATGATCTGCTCGAGCACCGAAGAGGCCTCGGCTTCGGTCAGATCGATGCGGCTTGCGAGGCGGTCTATGGCGTACGTCAAAATTTCGTTTGGCATCTTTCCCCCGTGGGGTCGTAAAGTCCTTAAACTTTCATCCGCAGAAAATTATCCAGTATCTTCTTGCCCGGCGACGTCAGGATGCTCTCCGGGTGGAATTGCACGCCCTCCAGAGCCGGCAGCGTCTTGTGGCGAATGCCCATGACGACCCCGTCTTCGGTCCAGGAGGTCATCTCGAGCACATCGGGGATGGGCCTCGCCAGGATGAGCGAATGATACCGAGTCGCGGTGAACGGCTCCTCCACACCCTCAAATACCGTCTTGCCGTCATGGAAAATGGAAGATGTTTTTCCGTGCACCGGCGCTTCGCCCCTGGTAATATCGCCGCCGAAAACCTGGCCGATCGATTGATGGCCCAGGCAGACGCCGAGAAGCGGCAGCTTGCCGCCAAGCTCTCTCACAACTTCCATCGATATTCCTGCTTCATTCGGCGTACACGGACCTGGTGAGATAACAACATGCGTCGGCTTGATCCGGGCTATCTCCCTGACCGTGATTCTGTCGTTGCGGAAGACGTCTATTTCCGCGCCCAGTTCTCCCAGGAACTGCACCAGGTTGTACGTAAATGAGTCGTAATTGTCAACGATGAGCACCCGCGCCGTCATTCCCATTCCTCCTGAGCCTGCGCCAGCTCGATGGCGGTAAAGAGCGCCCGCGCCTTGTTGCGGGTTTCCTCGTACTCTTGGGCAGGTATAGAATCCGCAACTACGCCGCCACCAGCCTGCACGTAGGCGACGCCATCCTTGACCACGATGGTGCGGATGCAGATGCAGGTATCCAGCTCGCCGCACTGGAAGCTCAGGTAGCCAATGGCGCCGGCGTAAGGGCCGCGCTTGGTCGGCTCCAGATCGTTGATTATCTCCATCGAACGGATCTTGGGGGCTCCGGAAACCGTTCCCGCCGGAAATGCCGCCTTAAGGGCGTCGGTCGCTTTCAGGCCCGCGCGCAACTTACCCACCACCACGGAGACGATATGCATGACATGAGAATAATATTCGATGCGCATGAGGTCTACCACCTCGACCGTGCCCGGTTCGCAGACGCGTCCAAGATCGTTGCGCCCCAGATCGACCAGCATGATGTGCTCGGCGCGCTCCTTCTCGTCGGCGAGAAGATCTTCGGCCAACCGCCTGTCCTCGTCGGGAGTGGCTCCCCGCGGGCGCGTGCCGGCGATGGGGCGCGTCTCTACCAGGCCGCGGTCGACCTTGATCAGCGGCTCCGGTGAGGATCCCACCAGCGCATAATCGTCAAAAGCAATGTAATACATATATGGGGATGGATTAACCGTTCGCAGGCCGCGGTAGATACCGAACGGCGAAACATCGACGTTGACGCTGAATCTCTGCGACGGCACCGTCTGAAAGCTGTCACCCTCGACGATGTAATCCTTGACGCGCTCGACGGCTGCCTCGAAATCCTCACGGTTGAAGTTCGAGACCGGCTCGGCCAGCGGCGGCCGCGGATGCGGCTCCGGGCGAGGCAGTGGCGCGGAGATCAGCTCCTTCAGTGAGCGCACGCGCACGCAGGCGGCCTCATAAGCCGCTTCGACATCACCACCGGGTTCGATGAAGACGTTGGCAAGGAGCAGAATCGTGTGCTTGAGATGATCGAAGATCACGGTGGAGTCGGATATCAGAAAAGCCATGTCGGGGAGCCCCAGGGTGTCGGGCTTGGGCGGCGGCAGCTCCTCCACCCAGCGCACCAGGTCGTAGCCGAAGAGGCCGACGGCGCCGCCGATGAATGGCGGTAACTCCTCGATCTCCGGCGCCTGGTACCTGGAAAGATAATCAGAAACCGCATCAAAGGGGTCGTCGCAGGTGAGGACCGTCTGGTCGTCGCCCTCGCGCACGGTCAGCTCGCCGTCTTCAAAGGTGATGATGGCCCTGGGATCGCATCCCAGGAATGAATAGCGCCCGATGCGCTCACCCTGCTCGGCGCTCTCCAGCAGGAATGAATTTTTGCTGGCGCCCAACTTGAGAAAAGCGGAAACGGGCGTCTCCAGGTCGGAGATGAAACTGTGGTATACGGGTATCAGGTTATACCGGTCTGAGAGTTCGCGTACCTCTTCGAGGGAAGGACGAATCTCAAGGCCGGCCGGCCCGGACTTCGTCCCTGTTACTTCCATCGCTTGAGCAGCTCCTCAAAAACATCGGTGACCGGCACTTCGGCCTTGGCCAGTAATACGCCAATATGATAGAAAAGATCCGCCGCCTCGTAGGTTACTTCATCACGGTCGCCGCCTTTGGCCGCGACTATCAGCTCCGCCGATTCTTCCCCAACTTTTTTGAGGATGGTATCGGCGCCCTTTTCAAAGAGGCTGGTGGTGTAGGAACCAGGCGGCATCAGTCGTTTGCGTTCATTGATGAGGTCGTATAAACGTGTTAAGGCTTCAAAGGCGGCCGGTTGCGGCGGCTCGCCGTCGATAGACCGGTGAAAGCAGGTATGTTCGCCGGTATGGCAGGCAGGGCCCCGTTGTTCGGCCATTACCAGCAGGCAATCAAGATCGCAGTCGTAGCGCAGCGACTTGACGAACTGGAAGTGGCCGCTGGTTTCACCCTTGTTCCATAGTTTCTGGCGCGAACGGCTCCAGAACCAGGTGCGGCCGCTCTCAAGAGTGCGTTTGAGCGACTCGTCGTTCATGAAAGCCATCATCAGGACTTCTCCGGTTTGCCAGTCCTGAACGATCGCCGGGATCAGTCCGCGGTCGTCAAAGGTGAGGTCGGGTATGGGTGTCTTCTCTGGCACACCCGGATTCTATCAAAAGACCGCACTTAAGGTTAGGGCGCTAATTTCCTGTAGCCGAACTGCCTGGCCGTTGGCCTGCAGATCGTGCAAACAAGAAAAGAGACAGTTTCCTCGGCGTCGGCATATAACTCGGTTGTTTCGCCGGTGAGCAGCGTCCGCCCGCACATACCGCAGGCTTCATGGCGCCGCACCGATTCGCCGTCAAGGACGCCATCCCGGCGGCCTCCTCCCTGCCCCCACTCCTCCACCCTCTCGTCTTTCACCAGAAGCTGCAGATGTCTTTTCGCCAGGTTGGCCAATTCGATCATGATCATCACCCATGTCTTGAAGTCAGATTAAGTCATGGGTTTATCTTCCCTGATCGAAAAAAATTATTCCTGGCGTTACTCCTTGTGCTCGGCGAACTCGTTCATGATATCCACCGCGTGACTCGTGCCCAGACGGGCAGCGCCGGCGTTGATCATGGTCTCGGCGTCTTCGGCGGTTAGAATGCCACCGGCTGCCTTGACCCCGAGGTTTTCAGACAGCTCATCGCGCAGCAGTTCGACGTCGGCTACTGTCGCCCCTTCGGGGCCGTAACCGGTAGAGGTCTTGACGAAGTCGGCGCCGCCGTCCTCGATCATCTTGCAGGCCAGCTTCTTCAGCTTCTTGTCGAAGTAGGCTGTCTCCATGATGACCTTGACCAGCACCAGGCCCTTGCCGACGTTGACGCTCTTCATCCGCACGGCGCGCACGACCGAGGCGATCTCGTCCCGCACCAGCCGGAAGTTGCCAGAAAGCATAGCTCCGATGTTCATAACGAACTCGACTTCGTCGGCGCCGATGCCCACGGCATTCTCCGCCGCCCTTACCTTGGTGCGGGTGGTATCGCCACCGAAGGGGAAGGAAAGGACTGTGCAGACCTTGACGTCATGGCTCTTGAGCAGGGAAGCAGCCAGCGGAACATAGTAAGGGAAGACATTAACCGAGGCAAAATGATGTTGCCTCGCCTCGTCGCAAAGGCGTTCGATGTCAGCGCGGGTGACGTCGGGCTGGAGCAGCGTGTGATCAATCGTTTTCGCCAGTTCTTCGATTCTCAGTGCCATCTGCGGCCTCCGGTTTTTTTCATTGTCCCCTGTTACGGGGTATGTTTTTAACTGCAAGCGCCCCTGGTTCAGAAGATTTTATCTTATCACAGGGTGCAAGCGCCCAAACTACAGCCCCAGATCGCCGAGCAGCCTCTCGTTCTGGCGCCATTTCTTCTTGACCCGCACCGTCAGATCGAGAAAGACTTGCGAACCCAGAAGCGCCTCGATCTCCCCCCGCGCGCGGCTGCCAATATCCTTAATCATCTTCCCCCGTTTGCCAATCAGTATGCCCTTTTGCGATTCCCGCTCGACGATGATGATGGCCTCGATGTCAACAATGTCGCCTTTTTCTCGCTGTTCCATGCTGACCACATCGACCGCGACAGCATGGGGCACTTCCTCCCTGGTAAGCTTTAAAGCCTGCTCACGGATAAGCTCACCGGCCACCACGCGCTCCGGCTGATCGGAGATGGCATCGCCAGGGAAATATTGAGGGCCCGCTTCCATGCGGGAAACAATCGCTTCTTTAAGCTCAGGCAGGTTCCACCCCTTAAGGGCGCTTATGGGGAAGATCTCCTCATAGCTTCCCAGGGATTCCGCCTGCCCGATCATCGGCAGAAGCACATCCGGTTTAACCAGATCGTTTTTGTTGATAACTACGACCACCGGCGTGCCGGTGGCAAATGAGGCCTCAGCCACGAAACGGTCGCCGCCGCCGATCCCTTCAGCGGCATTCAGCACCAGCAGGATGAGATCCACCTCGCGGAGAGTTGTATTGACCGCCGTCTGCATGCGTTCGGTCAGCAGATCCCTGGCTTTTTGAAAGCCAGGAAGATCCAGGAGCACCAGCTGATAATCCGGACCGTTGACGACCCCGGCGATCCGATGACGCGTTGTCTGGGGCACACGGGAGACGATGGCCACTTTTTCGCCCACCAGCGCGTTAACCAGTGTTGATTTGCCCACGTTGGGCCGTCCGACTACGGCAATGAAACCGGAATGAAATGCGGTCACGAATCTCCTTTGTTGCTCAGATCGGCCGCAAGCAGCAGCCTGTGCCTTCCCGGACCGTAGCGGTCGGGTAGATAATCTATCTCTTTGAAACCTGATTTTTCATATAGCCTCAAGCCCGCCTCGTTCTCCGGCGCCAGCGTCACCAGAAGCCGCGTGAAACGCTCATGAAAAAGCAGCCCCATGACGCCGGCCAGCAGCTTCGCGCCAAGCCCTCGCCGCTGATAATCCGGCCGGATATAAAAGCCCTCAAGGTAAAGGTCCGGGTCCTCGATGCAGCGGATCACCTCTGCGGCCCCGATGATTTCTTCACCGATTTTCCCCACGTAGAGCAAGCCGCAACTGGCAATAACCGGCAGCATCCATTCATCGAGCGCCGACTCATGCAGGGCCGAGCGCCCGTATTCGACCAGCGCCTTGAGCGTCGCTGGGTCGAAATGCGTCAGCCTGCGGATAGTCAGTTCCCCGGCTGAGGAATCGGCCATGCTCATCAGTCCCCTGTAAACGGGTCGGGAAACAGCTCCGAAAGCTTCCTGGTCACGAAACCGCCGGACTCCCTGTAAGATATCTTCAGCTCAGGCGCAAACTCGTTGAGCGCCTGACGGCAGGCGCCACAGGGAGGAGCGTTCTGCTCACCCGCGCCGTTTTCAGCGACGACCGCCAGTTCGGAAAATTCGCGCTCGCCTTCGCTGACCGCTTTAAACAGCGCCACGCGCTCGGCACAGATCGAGAGTCCAGAGGATACATTTTCCACGTTGGTCCCGGTAAACATCCGCCCTCCCGAGGATACAATCACGGCTCCCACCTTGAATCCCGATGAGGGCGCGTACGCGTTTCGCGCCGCCCAGCGCGCCTGTTCCAGCAACGATTGCCGTTCAGGGGTCAATCCGTGCATTTGTTCCTCCTTCAGCAGGTGAGATGCAGGGCCGCGACTATCCTTTTACATTTTGGCAGACTGTTGAACAGGTTAATGGCGTTGGCGGTTCGGGCGACGTGAACCTTAATGCCCAGGTCTTCCAGGTATGCGATCGTCGCTGCCGGCACTTTCAGGGCTCCGGAATCGCCGCATCCGATTATAAGTCCATCCGGCTCAAACCGGATTACGCCCTCAAGGTCCTTGGGCAACAGATTATGGCCCCGCAAGCGGCGCCAGGAAGCATCAACTCGATCGGGAAAAACAATCACGTCGGCGGAATATTCCCTGCCGGCGACGGTAATATGGCCGAAACTGTACGAATCGATGTGCATACCCGGCTAGCCCCATAGCTGGAACAGGATGGTCGTCACCAGTATGCCCAGAAAAGCCCCGAAGAACACTTCCGGGATGGAATGGATCCCTGACTCAACCCGGCTCTGCGCCACCAGGAAAGCCATCATGAAACCAAGCACGGAGATAAGGATACCGTGCTCAAGCGAAGCGGAAACATATGTAATCGCCGTCCAGCCGGCAAAGGCGACGGCCGCGTGGCCCGAAGGCATGCCGCCCTGGAAAGGAGTCCCCCTGTGGAGAACAGCTTTGAGGATAATGGCAATGAGGATCACCAGGACAAGAGCAATGACCGAGACATGCGTCGGTGACTGGCGCACCATCTGGATCAGGTTGCGCGACGGCTCGGTGATCCGGTCAAAGAAGATGAGGTAGGCAACCGCCAGGGCGTTTAAGGCCGCGATCAGAACGGCGCCGGCGGCAACATCCTTGGCGATCTTGGCCATCGGATCGAAGGCGGTGCCGAAGGTGTCGATCGCCGCCTCGACCGCGGTGTTGACCATCTCCACCACCAGGACGAAAGCAACCGCCATCATCACCACGATCAGTTCCGTGCGGGAGAGTTCGAAAAAGAGGCTGCCGCCCATGACCATAATCGCCACGGCAAAATGGATTTTCATGTTGCGCTGGGTGCGGAGGACATAGACGATACCCTCGAAAGCGAAGGTGAAGCTTTTCAGTGTGCTGCGGCGGTACATTTTAGCTCCTGCACATTTCCCGGAAAAGCTTCTCCTGCAGCGCTTCCATTTCGCCTTCGTCAATTTCGTGGTCGTAACCGCTGACATGCAAAATTCCATGGATCAGGAGCAGACAGAGTTCCTCGTCCAGGCTGTTGCCATTTTGAGGCGCCCGTGCCGCGGCCACTTCCGGGCAGATGACGACGTCGCCAAGCAGCAGCGGCACTTCCTCGGAAGCGCCGCCTAAGAGCAGGCCTGCCAGCATTTCCTGCTCTTCAGCTTCCATCTCCTCGCCAAATCCGGTCTCAAGCTCCATGGCTTCCGCATCCAGGGGAAACGACAGAACATCGGTGGATTCCTCACGCCCCATGAATGCGTGGTTGAGCTGTTCCATCTCTCCGGCGGTAACAAAAGTGACCCCCAGTTCGCCGCCGCAAAAGCCCAGCCGCACCAAGAGCGCCACTGCCAGCCCAGCGGCCTTGTCGGTATCGACTTCAAGCCCGGAACGATCCTCCGCCATAACCTCAGGCACACTCATAAGGAAATATCGCCTCCGCCGGTAGTGCTTGTGCGTTGTCCTTTTTTCCGGGTCGCTGAGCCGCCAGTCACGCCGCGCCCTTTGTTTTGATCCTCTGGATAGGCAATGCGCATGGCTCCGAATCCCTGAAGGCTCTTCTCAAAAACCTGGCGCACTTTTTCCAGATCTCCAAAAGTCATGCGGCTCTCGCTGAGCTGACCGTCACGCAGCCGGTGATCGAAGATGTCGCGGATGACCGTCTTGATCCGGCGCGGTGTCGGGTTCCTCAGTGAGCGCACCGCGGCCTCGACCGAATCGGCGAGCATGATAATGGCTGCTTCCCTTGAAGCCGGCTTCTCTCCCGCGTAGCGATAAGCTTCCTCGTCAACCGGACCGCCTTCGCGCGCCGCTTCTCTTGCTTTATGGTAGAAATATGATAATACCGTCGTGCCGTGATGCTCCTTGATGATGTCAATGATGTCCGGCGGCAATCCTTCCTCGGTCGCCAGGGCCACTCCGTCCTTGACATGAGCCGTGATCGCCAACCGCGACAATCCCGGGGTCAACCGGTCGTGCGGATTCTGAATGTGAAACTGGTTCTCGATGAAATAGTCCGGCCGGTTGAGCTTGCCAATGTCGTGATAATAAGCGCCAACCCGCGCCAATAACTGATTGGCGCCGATGACCTCCGCGGCGCTTTCAGCGATATTGCCCATGATGATGCTGTGATTGTAGGTACCCGGCGCCTTCATCATCAGCTCCTTGAGAAGCGGCCGCGTGGGATCCGCGAGTTCGAGCAGCTTTTGCGGCGTCGGCAGATTAAAGACCATCTCATAGATCGTCAGCAAACCGATGGTGGCGACAATTGACAGGACGGCATTCCCCAATCCCCAGGCGATGCCGCTACCGAGCCGCGACAGTGAGCTTTCGCCGATCTGGCTGGCGCCGGCCGCGGTTGCGACTACCACCAGCCCCGCAATCAGTCCTGCGCGCAGGAGGTCGCGCCGTTGTGAGACGTGAGTGACCAGAAACGCAGCGGCCAGACCGCCGAACAGGCCTACCAGGATGAATTGCGGATCCGATCCGCCAACGATGGTGAGGTTCACACAGGAAAAAATGACCAGGATGATCGACATGCGCGTCCTCAGCATCAGCGTCGCCAGCATGCCCAACGCCGCCATCGGCACCAGCAACTGCGAGAGGGGCGCGATCGCAAAGATGCGATCCAGCAATGCAAACAGCATCAGCAATGAACCGGATATGAATTGATGCGAGCGCGAGCCGCGGATGCGCCGTTCGAAACGGTTGACATAAATGGCTATAAACAGTACTTCAATTACTATGATCAGCGCCACTCCCGCCAGCGTGCTGAACTCGCGGCCCTGCTCGTTGAGCCCCAGGGCCCGCAGAGTAACGAGATTGTCTTCCGTGACGACCTGACCAGGGGTCAGAATGGTCTCGCCGCTTCTAACCGTCACCATCACCGGCTGCACGTCGGCGGCGGCGCGGTCACGCGCCTGCTGCGTCTTGTCGGCGCGATAAACATTGTTAGGTTCCAGGAAAGCCCCCGCGATCTCCCCGGCGGCAATGCTCTCGGCAGAACCCAACGCCATTGTCCCAACGACCGCCTTCAGCCTGTCCTTGTCAGTGTCCAGGGATGCATCGGTTACATTTCCCTCCAGAATGCGCTCGGTGCTGTCAAGCACACTCTGCCGGACAACGGCCAGCCTGGCGTCATCGAGCGAAGCCAGCGTCGAGGCCGACGCTTCCGAAATGGAAGGTTGGCCGGCAAGTTCGCGAATTCGCTGTACCGCCTTGGCAGGATCAAACGCTTTCGCAGCCGCCTGTGCCGCCGCTTTTTCCTCGGCTACGATCCGCGCCACGCTATCGAAATAGCCGGCCTGATTGCGTGTCACCCGGGGCAGAACAGTGGCGTCGAACGTGTAGATCTTGGCCACGCCGTCAGCCGCCTGGCTCTGGCGTCGCTCAGTCTCCGCCGTGTTCTCAAAGGTAAGCGTCCGCGGTGCGCGGACGAGGTCGGGAGCCACATCCCCCGCATGCAGGTCAAAACGAGCCGGCAGAAAAGCGCTGCCAACCAGCAGCCAGACGACAAGCCACGTTCCCACTACCACCGCGATACCGAACACCTTGAGATCGATGGTATTGAAGAAGCGGCGAACGCTGGTGATACTGCGGCCCATTAAGGTAGGAGTAATCATGAATTTGCTACCGCTTTACGGGCGCTGTTCACCCGAATACTGTTTGTAGGCCGCCACGATTTTTTGCACCAGTTTATGACGCACGACATCCTTGCTTTCAAAATTTATGAAGGAAATATCAGTAATATCTCCCAATATGTCAAAAACCGTGGCCAGCCCTGAAAACCGCACGTCCGGCAGGTCTACCTGGGTGATATCGCCGGTAACCACCATACGCGAGCCGAATCCGAGCCTGGTCAGGAACATTTTCATCTGCTCGGGGCTGGTGTTCTGAGCCTCGTCGAGGATGATGAACGAGTCGTTCAAAGTGCGCCCGCGCATGAAGGCAAGCGGGGCAACCTCGATGGCGCCTTTCTCCATCATCGCGGTGAGACGGTCGGGCTCGATCATGTCATAAAGGGCATCGAAGAGCGGCCGCAGATAGGGATCGACTTTCTCAAGCATAGTGCCCGGAAGAAATCCGATCTTCTCCCCCGCCTCGACGGCCGGCCGCGTCAGAATGATGCGGTTGACGCGTTTGGTAAGCAGCTCGCTGACCGCCAGCGCCAGCGCCAGGTAGGTCTTGCCCGTTCCCGCGGGGCCAATGGCGAAAGTGATACTGCTGTTGCGGATTGCATCCACATATTTTTTCTGGTTAATAGTTTTGGGGACAATCCTGCGGCCCCTGTGCTCCCAGACGATGTCACCAAAGACTTCCGAAGGCTTGCCGGAATCATCGGCGATCACCGAACCGACGGACTCAACCGTCTCGCTGTTGACCACATGGCCGGCGGCGATCAGCTCCACCAACTCCTCGATCACGGCGCGGCCGCGCTCCACTTCCTGCTCATCCCCCTCCAGGGAGATGACATTGCCGCGCACGCCAATATCGCAGCCAAGCCGGCGTTCCAGCGCCTTGAGGTTGGCGTCATGATCGCCGGTCAGATCGGCGACGATATCGTTATCGATTTCGAGACTGGTCTTCATGCCTTCAAGTTAACCTCCGCTTGACAATCTCGCTGAGAGTCTTGCCGTCGGCACGCCCGGCCACCCGTGGCATCAGCACGCCCATGACCTTACCCATGTCTCCAGGAGCCGCGGCGCCAGATTCGTTTATGGCCGCGTCGACCAATGCCTCCAGCTCTTCCTCACTCAATGCCTGTGGCAGATAGGCGCCGATCAGATCGGCTTCGGAATCTTCTTTTTCAGCCTGTGCTTCCGCGCCTCCCTGCCTAAAGGCCTCGGCGGCCTGCAACCGTTTTTTCTTCTCCGTCGCCAGGACCTTCTGCTCCTGCTGCTCGCTTAACTCAGTCTGCTCTTCCTTGGCAGCCTTTTGCAACTCGCTGAGGATCATCCTCAGCGCGGACGTCTTCTCCTTGTCGTGCGCCTTCATGGCGGCAATGATGTCCTTTTGCATCCTGGCGGTAATGGTCACAAATCCTCCCCCATGTTGAAGCCAACCGATTTGCCCGCGAGCAGATGCCAGTGTAGGTGAAAGATTACCTGGCCACCGCCTCTGCCCACGTTGTTTATTACCCTGTAACCACTTTCTTTTACCCCAAGCTTGCCGGCCACCTCAACCATGAACTGGAGCATGCCGCGGCAAAATTCCGGGTCGGCGCCGCCGATTTCGTTAAGCGTATCGATATGCCTTCTGGGAATTACCAATATATGGGTTGGCGCCTTGGGATATATATCCCTGATGGCGATAAAATCCTCATTTTCAGCGATGAGATCGGCCGGAGATTCCCCCGAGGCAATCCGGCAAAACAGACAATTTTCGTTGCTCAACAGTCAACCACCTTTCCGATCACGCCTTGCTCCGAAATTTCTTCCGCCAGCACAGACACAAGCATGCCCGGCCGCCCGCCACTGACGATGTAACGCGTGTAATCCAGGCTATAGCCGCCATGGACTCCCGGGGCCACCGGCGCCTCCAACAGAATTTCGCCCGTCAGCCCCACTTTCCTCTGACGGTGAGCACGCTGAAGCCGCCTCGACAGATCGCGCATGAGCCCGCTTCGGCGCCGCTTTTCGGCGGCGGGAACACAATCCTCCATGCCGCCTCCCTCATTGCCGGCGTTCATTGTTCCGCCCCCATCGCCCCCATCTATGCCACCACCAGCGTTACCGGCGTTAGCTAACGTACCGGGGCGAGGGGAATAGCTAAATACATGGACTTTAGAAAAACCGCATGCTTCCACGTATTCCAGCGTGTTTGAGAAAGCGGTTTCATCCTCGGCAGGATAGCCGACAATGACGTCTGTAGTCAGATTGATATCGGGGAGAATCATCTTCGCCAGTTCCAAAGCCTGGCGGAAAGCCGCGGTGTCATAGCGCCGGCATGCTTGTGTCTG
>JAJYOG010000019.1 GCA_021785935.1 Actinomycetes bacterium | reverse complement strand
GGCCGGAAGGCAAAAAGAGGCGCACGGACAATGAAATCAAGCAAAAGACGGAGCAGGCATCAACCAGAATTGCAGACAAATGCCGGTAGCTGATAGATTTACTGAATTGTTAGAGGTTCCCTTTAATTAAACAGAACACTCTCACGTCAGCCGCATCGGGATTCCCGCCGCCGCCATATGCTCTTTCGCCTGCCGGATCGTATAAGTTCCATAATGGAAAATGCTTGCCGCCAGCACCGCGTCGGCATCGGCTTCCTTCACCACTTCCACCAGATGATCGAGATTCCCGGCCCCCCCTGAAGCAATCACCGGCACGCCCACTGCCTGGGTAATCGCGCGGGTAAGATCGATATCGTATCCGTCCTGGGTGCCGTCGGTATCCATGCTGGTCAGCATGATCTCACCGGCCCCCCGCTCCACTGCCTCACGCGCCCACTCGACCGCGTCACGCCCGGTCCCCGTGCGCCCGCCATGTACAAAAGGCTCCCACTGTTTTTCTTCCCCAGCCGAAACCAGTTTGGCGTCGATAGCGACCATGATGCACTGAGCGCCGAATCGCTTCGAGCAACGGTTGATGACATTGGGATTCGCCAGCGCCGCGGAGTTGATGGCAATCTTGTCGGCGCCCGCCTTGAGAACCTTGCGGATATCAGACTCGTCGCGCATGCCGCCGCCAATGGTAAAGGGGATGAAAAGTTCCTCAGCGCAGCGCCGGGCCAGATCGACCACGGTATCGCGCCGCTCGTGCGAAGCGGTGATATCGAGGAACACCAGCTCGTCGGCGCCCTCGCGGTCGTAGGCTGAAGCCATCTCGACCGGGTCGCCAGCGTCACGGATGTTAACGAAACGGATGCCCTTGACGACGCGCCCGTTGCGCACATCCAGGCAGGGAATGATACGTTTGGTCAGCAAAAACTGTTCCCCTTAAGCAGGCATGGAACTGAAATGCCCATGAAATAATTTAGTATTGTGTCCCCGAAATTGTGTCCCCGAAATTGAGGCATGATTCAGTCGAGGATGGCGCGGGCCTGGGCGACGGTGAAGCTGCCCTCGTAGAGGGCGCGGCCGACGATGACGCTGGAGATGTTGGGGACCGCCGCGGCCTTCAGGCGCCTGAGATCGTCCAGGCTGGAGATGCCGCCCGAGGCGATAATGTCGATGTCCACAGCCTCAGCGAGTTCGCGCACGGCTTCGAGATTCATGCCCATCATCATGCCGTCGCGATCGATATCAGTGTAGAGGATGTGGCGGATGCCTTCTTTCTGCAGATAGCTCGCGAAGCTGACGGCTCTCACAGTGCTTCTCTCCTGCCATCCGTGCGTGGTGACCAGACCGTTATCAGCGTCGACGCTGACGACCAGCTTCTCGCTGGCAACCTTGACCGCCTGGCGCAGAAACTCCTCGTCAGTGACAGCGCCGGTACCGATGACGATGCGATCAATCGGTCCGTCGTTAATCATTGTCATGTCCTCAATCGTGCGCACGCCTCCACCAAACTCCACCGGAATGGAAATGGTCTCCGCGATCTCCTCGATCACTGCCAGGTTGGTCAGCTTGCCCAGGCGGGCGCCGTCAAGATCGACCACATGCAGAGCCTCGGCGCCCTCCTCCTCCCACATCCGGGCGCGCTCGACCGGATTCGAACTGAAGACGGTGGCATCGGCAAAATCGCCGCGCCGCAGGCGGACGCATTCGCCTCCCTGTATGTCGATGGCGGGATAAAGGATCATGATGCGAAATTACTCAATATTTTAAGCCCCAAAGAACTGCTTTTTTCGGGATGAAACTGGAAAGCGGTGATGTTGCCACGCTCCACAGCTGACACAAAAGTGCAACCATATTCCGTAGTACATAGTATATCTGATTCCTCTTCGGGAACGACGGCATACGAATGCACGAAATAAAAGGATGACCCGTCGGGGATGCCCTCGAGCAGGCGTGATTTTTTCCGGATGGAAACCTGGTTCCATCCTATCTGGGGAATCTTTAAATCCGTGGGAATCAACTCGACGCGGCCAGGCAGCAGCCCCAGCCCTTGGTGCAAGCCATGCTCGTCGCTTTCCTCAAACAGCAGGTCCAGCCCCAGACAGATGCCGAGGAAAAGCTTGCCCGCGGCAACCTCTTCCCTGATGACATCGATCAGTCCGCGTTTCCGAAGATTGTCCATGGCGTCGCCGAAGGCGCCGACGCCGGGCAGCACTATGCGATCGGCGCGCCGCAGCTCATCGGAGTCGCGGGTAACGCTGACCTCGGCCCCGGCCTTTTCGAGGGCTTTCTCGACGCTGCGAAGATTGCCCATGCCGTAATCGATGATGGCTATCATATCTTCTTCCTTTTTAGGGACGTACGTTTCCTATGTTTCCTAAAATTGGATACTAGACGAATAAGCCGCACCGCTATCGCCATTTTTTAGGAAACATAGGAAACGTACGTCCCTAAACTAAAGAATGCCTTTGGTGGACTGCACGCCGGTTCTGCGGGGGTCGGGAATGGTAGCCACATCCAGCGCCCGCGCGAAGGCCTTGAACACGGCCTCAATTACATGGTGCGGATTGGTGCCGGACTGAAGCCGTACGTGCATGGAGACGCCGGCGTTGGTGATAAACGCCTGGAAAAATTCATGGGTGAGATCGGTGTCGAAGCCACCAACTTTCGAGGCGGTCATATCCAGGTTATATGCCAGGAAAGGACGGCCGCTGATATCAAGGCTGACTGTAGCCAGCGCCTCATCCATCGGCAGTATGAAGAAACCATAGCGCGCTATTCCTTCCTTGCCGCCCAGCGCTTGGTCGAATGCCTGCCCCAGGCAAATGCCGACATCCTCGACGGTGTGGTGACCGTCCACCTCGAGGTCGCCCTTTGCGCTTATCTCCAGATCGAAAAGACCGTGCTTGGCAAAGAGCGTCAGCATGTGGTCGAAGAAACCGACACCGGTAGCGATGCTGGATTCTCCGCTGCCATCGATGTTCAGCTTGACGGTTATGTCAGTCTCGGAAGTAGTCCGTTCGATTGTCGCCGTTCTGGCCATCGATCTTTTCCTTTCCTTAAGTCTTAATTTCAGTCGTGTTCCCAGTCACGCTTGCGCGCCCGCTGGAGCTTCGAGTTCAGTCCTGCTCATCCTCCGCCGGCAGCCCAAATTTCTCGAGCCTGAGCTGGGCGGCGCGCGCATGAGCCTTGAGTCCTTCGGTCTCAGCCAGCTCCACCAGAGGCGGCGTCAACTCACTAATCGCCATCGGAATCAAGGA
This sequence comes from Actinomycetes bacterium, assembly GCA_021785935.1. Lineage (GTDB taxonomy): Bacteria > Actinomycetota > Thermoleophilia > BMS3ABIN01 > BMS3ABIN01 > JACRMB01. The sequence goes on along the minus strand of JAJYOG010000019.1, from coordinate 23,190 downwards.
TATCACAGCCACCTTGCGCAGGAAATTTTCCACCGATAGCGCCGATCCAAACCTGGCCGTGCCCGCGGTGGGCAGCACATGGTTTGACCCGGCGACATAATCGCCATAGGCGGTGCAGACGTCCTCGCCGAGGAAAACAGCGCCGGCCGCGGTGATGTCGTGGATGTCCTGTTCCGGATGAGGAGTATGGATCTGCAGATGTTCGGGAGCGAAGCGGTTGCTAAAGGTGACGGCAAGCCCGATGGGATCGTCCCCCTCGGCGATGACCAGCGAGATTCGCTCCAGGAGCGCACCATCGATGCCCAGCTCGTCCGCCAGCGCAAACGCCTGCTCTTCGACCGCGCTGGCAAGCTGCTCCGAGGAACAGACCAGGACAGCTATGGCGCCACTGCCATGTTCCACCTGCGCCAGCAGGTCGGCGGCGATAAGATCCGGTTGCGCCGAGGCGCTGGCGATGATGACCACTTCGCTCGGGCCGGCAAGGCTATCGAGCCCCACCCGGCCGTAAACCTGGCGCTTTGCCTCGGTCACGAAAACATTGCCCGGCCCGACGATGACGTCAGACTGACGGATCGTATCGGTGCCGTATGCCATAGCTGCAATCGCCTGGGCGCCGCCAACGCGGTACATCTCCTTGATGCCCATAAATCCGGCGGCGGCAATAACGGCGCGGTTGACCCGCCCGTCCGCCCCCGGCGGCGTGCAGATAAAAATTTCCTTGGCCCCGGCCACCTGCGCCGGGATAACAGTCATTAATACCGTGGATGGATAAGCAGCGCCGCCGCCTGGTACGTAAAGGCCGGCACGGTCGACGGGGATCATCCTCTGGCCAAGCATCTGGCTGTGGCGCATCGACGCCGTCCAGCTGCCGCGCATCTCGTGCTGATGAAAGAGGCGGATGTTCTCGGCCGCAACTTTGAGCGCTTCCATCAGCGGCGCTGGCGCAGCCAGCGCCGCTGCCTCAATCTCTTCCGGCGGCACCCGCAACTGATCTAGGCTGAAATCAGGGCAGTCGAACTCGCGGGTGAGCGACACCAGCGCCTCATCCCCATCATCGCGAACCCTGCCAATAATTCCCTCGACCAGAGCCCGCAGCTCCTCGTCGTCCCCGTGCGCGCCCCGCAGTGCCCGCACCAGTTCGGGAATATTTTCCCCGGTCAGATTGTGTCGTCGCAGCTTCATATACTCTCCGGTGATCTTCTTCATTCTTCCATGATACTCTTCATTTCTGTGTAACTTCTTTATTCTCGCGTGACCTCTTTCAGCCGGCGCGCCAGTTCATTGATCATCTCAGCGTTAAGCTTGTGCGAGACGCGGTTAGCGATCAGACGAGCAGTGCAGACCGCAATCTCGGCGCGCTCCACCAGGTTGTTCTCGCGCAGCGTCTCTCCGGTCGCCGTCAGATCGACGATGCCCTCGGCCAGATCGACCTGTGGCGCCAGTTCTATCGATCCACGCAGCTCGATCGTCTCCACCTGCTTACCCAGGCCCTCGAAATAAGTCCGGGTGATGTTCGGAAACTTGGTCGCTACTCTCATGACTCCCAGATGCTTTAGTTCTTCATCCTGGGGATCGCGATCTGCCGGCGTCGCGAAGACAACACGGCACCTGCCATATCCCAGATCGAGCAGCTCGTAAACATTGCGCTTGTGCTCGAGCAGAACATCTTTGCCGACGATGCCGGCATCCGCGGCGCCGTACTCGACATAGGCCGGAACATCCGACGGCCGCGTGGCGATGATGGTCCTTCCTTCCCCGACCTCGAAGGTAAGCTTTCGTTCATTCTGACGCAACTCAACGATGCTAAAACCTATCTTCTCCAGGTGATCCAGACTTTCCTTGAAAAGGCTTCCCCGGGGGATGGCCAGGCGCAGTGAACCGGGGTCCAAAGGTGATCGGCTCATAGGCTCTCCGTCAACCCTTTGACCAGGTCTTCAGCGGAAAGAAGCTCACCCTCGCCGCTGGCAGCTTCTTCGCTCACGGCTTCTTCCTCTTCTCTTGTTTCCGCCTCTTCTGCCGCCGTCCCGTCCTCATCGGCAGCTACCTCTATCAGCCTGTAGCTTTCACTCTCGGGGATGACCACGTAGCGCAGGCCGGAGTCCACAGCGATCCGCAGGGTATCCTCGGAAGCTGTCTCATCAGCGAGGGCCGTTACCGGCACGCCCGCCGATCTCAACTCATCGGCAAGGCCAAGCTCGGAATCCAGAGCGCCCACAATCGCTACCCCGCACCTGCCGGAAATGGGGAAAGCACCCTGCCCGGTCACAGCGATGTGCAGACGGTCGAGGCCGACGGCAAAACCAACAGCAGGCAAGGGACGCCCGAAGCGCCCCAGAAGGCCATCGTAACGGCCGCCGCCGCCTATGGGAAATCCCAGGCTTTCACTTAAAACCTCAAAAACAATGCCGGTGTAATACTCAAAATCGAGCAGCATGCCCATGTCGAAAATTATGCGGCCGGCATGACCGTGCCGGCTTACTAGATAATAGGTGCGCGCCAGGCGCTTGAGCGCCTGTTCCATCTCGAGGCTACAGACCAGGTCCCTGGCTGCGATCAGTACCTCAGAGCCTCCCCTGAGCGCCGTCGCGTCCATAATTGCCTGGCGGTCCGCCTCGGAAATATCCAGCCCCCTCACTACCGTTGAGAGCTCGACCAGATCGCGGTTCACCAGGGCCCCGAAGATTGCCGGGCGATCCTGGCCGGCTACACCAATGCTGTCCAGGAGCGCCCTGAAAAATGATGACTCTCCCAGGGCGATAGCGAAGTCCCTGAGGCCCGCTGTTTCAAGAGACCGGCAAAGGACCGCCAGAACCTCGGCGTCAGAAGCCGGTGAGTCGCCGCCGATAAGCTCCAGGCCAGCCTGCAGAAACTCCGACTGGCGGCCGCGCTGCGGTGATGTCGGCTGGAAAGAATTGGCGAAATAACAAAGCCGGAACGGCGGTTTGCTAGCGGTCATCCTTGTGGACACAAGCCGGGCGATGGGAGTTGTCATCTCGGGCCTGAGTACGAGCACGTCGCCACGCTCGTCAAAGAAACGGAACGCCTTCCTGAAGCGCTCCTCGCCGGCAGTCTCCAGAGTCGATTCCATTTCCAGCGTCGGCGTCATCACCTCGCCGTATCCAAAACCGGCAAAGATGTCGCGAAATGCAGTTTCAAGACGCCTGATCTCTGCCGCTTCGGCGGGCATGACATCCCTGGTTCCAGTTGGTATTGGCGATATTTTCATGACTTCCGGGTTCGTGGATTAGCTATGGTGCGCCTGTACCGCAACATCCGAGTCTATAGGTGTGCTTAAAGAGTGTAAAGTCAGCGAATTTAACGTCCCTGCCCACGGGGCCGATATCATTTATAGGCGGCTGTGCTGGAAGCACTCAAGAGGATATAGGCAGTCAACAGCGCAGCTGAAATGTGGAAACACTGGAAGCAGGGGGCGCAGCCGCCTAGATTCAGTCCCAAGTTTAATGGCAGAGTGAACCTTCTGCCAGTATGAGGCCCCGGGCCCCGACCCGGGGCCTCATTTATTTAGAGGGCGTTTTGTTCCGTGCCGGTCGGGGCAATATTGATCATACCGTGCGCTACCTGATCATTGGGATTATCCTTCTAACTGGAGGCGATGATGATTGTCGCGGAGTTCACCGTGGTACCGGCGGTTGAGGGATCGCTGAGGCCGTATGTCAAAGCGGCAATTGCCGAGATCGAAAAATCGGGGCTCAAGTATGAAGTGGGCGCCATGGGCACAACGCTCGAAGGCGATTTCGACGAAGTCCTGGCCGCGATAAAACGCGCCCATCAGGCGGTGCTTGCGACGGGGGCCAGACGTGTGGTCACCAGTATCAAGATAGACGAGCGCCACGACGGGCTTTCCATCGAAGGCAAGCTGGAGGGATTTCGGTGAGAGAAAAGACCCGGACGAGCCGGGCCTTTGAGAGATGGTTCCCCGCCGACCCACTCGGCGGGTCATCCCTCCATGTTAATTATGTTTCCTATTAAAATTATACCCTGGCCAAATTGCGCGAAACTATCCGCTAAAGAGGCGCGGTTTCCTTGTTGATAAACGGAGCTTGCGAATTTTCGCGGCGATTCGGTTTACGCGGGCAAAGGAAGCATCGCCAGGAAGGCGAAAAGAGAAAGCATGAGCGACAAGATACTCAACCTGATGATAGCCCATAGCCAGAAGGTCCTGCTGTCGGTTCACGCTCTTAAAAGCGCCGCCGAGGCCTGGCAACAGGGAGACCGGGAAGCACTAGCCCGGTTCGTCAACGAAGTCTCGAACCTGGAGAAAGAATCCGACTCGCTCAGGCGCAGCGTTACCAAGGAACTGCCGCACGCGGAGCTCGAGCATCCGCAGGCCGAGCTCTTCCGGCGCCTGGTGCACTACACCGACGACGTCGCCGACACAGCCAGGCGTTCAGGGCGTTTTCTGCTCATTATCCAGGACCTGCTGCTGCCCACTGAGCTGAAAGGCGACCTGGTCAAGATGGCGTCACTTTCCCAGGCGGCCATGGCCGACCTGGCGGAAGCCATCCAAAACTTGAACGAACCGCCGGAGCGGCGGCTGGAACGCGTGGCCCGCATCAGCGATCTGGAAGAAAGCGTTGACGACATCGAATTTGAAATGCAGAGAAAGGCCAACCAGCTGCAGGTGGATAACTGGAGCAGTATCATCTTCTGGCGGCTGATCATCACCACCAGCCGCATCGCCGACAGCGTTGAGGATGCGGCCGACGAACTGCTGGCGTACGAGGGCTAAGGCACGACCCAGCTCCGGTGCTTCACCCCATCCCACTAATTGCAGCGGCTCCTGTTACCGGCCTTCCTCCCATTTCGCGATCTGGGCGCGGGCGGTTCCGAGATAGGGTAGCGAAATCCCCATCGCGTCAAATCTCATGCGAACTATCTCCTGCATTAGCTGCGGACTCTGGGCAATATCGCCTGCCGCCGCCAGAAAAGCCCGGCCGCGTGCGTGCTCCGCGATTTCCTCAAGCAGCCTGATAACCGCTGGATGGGCCGGATTGAATAGATCCGCGACCCGCTCGCTCTCCCGGTCCACACCCAGGCAACACATGGTCAGATCGTTGACGCCGATGCTGAGAAAGTCAGTCTGGGCTTCCAGGATCTCATCGATCATGAATGCCGCCGCCGGCGTTTCAATGGAGGCTCCGAAGGCAACATTGACGTGCGGCTTCAGGCCGATATCGACCGCCACCTTCCGCGCCCGCTCGTACTCATCGGCGCTGCGGATGAATGGCACCTTGATGCCAATGTTGTCACAGCCGGCTTCAACCGCCAGCCGCACGGCTTCATACTCGGCCCGCAGTAATGATGAATCCTCCAGCTCACGGCGGATACCGCGCCACCCCAACAGCGGATTACGCTCAAGCGGTTCATCTTCGCCCCCGTGCAGGCGGCGGAATTCGTCGGTGGGCGCATCCAGTGTTTTATACCAGACACGTTTCCCTTTAAAGGCCGTCGCCACCACAGTGAGCGCCTCGAGGACCGCATTGGTGAGGATCTCACCCTTGCCGCTGGCAAGCAGCCGCCGGGGATGCACGCCGCCCTGCAAGAGCAGGTAGTCATTACGGAAGGATATAACCCCGTCGGCGATACCAGCCGCCTTCTCGGCCGACTCCGGGATGTTGATAGTGGTCATTAAAAGTGTTTGAGTCGCCAGAATCCGCTCGGGACCGAACTCGCGCTCCTTCACCCTCGGGCCGACGCCGTCGATCACCAGGCCTCGCCAGCCGTCTACCGTGACCACGTCGCCGTCGTGTAAAACCGCTTGCCCGTAACGCACACCGACGACGCAGGGAACCTGGAATTCCCGCAGAATGTTGGCGCCGTGGCTGGTGGCGCCGCCCTCGTCAGCCACGACCGCCGCGGCGTCCTTAAAGTTCGGCGCCAGGTCCTGGGTGAGCCGCCTGAGTACGACCACCTTCCCCTTGACCGAAGCCGGCGCATCGGTCTCCGGATCGACGATCACGACCTCGCCCCAACCAACCCTGGGGCTCACGCCGATGCCACGCACCATTACGATCTCCGGGCGCTCGTAGCCCTTTGACTTCAGGGATAATTTTTCCAGGCCGGTTACCGGACGGGTCTGTAACAGTACCAGACCTTCCGGGCTCAGGCACCACTCGATATCCTGGGGGGCCGCCAACTCCCGTTCTGCCGTCAGTCCATACGCAACCATTTCCCGCACCTGATCGTCGGTCAGCTTGGTTTCCTCGCGGTTTTCCGGAAGGACTTCGCGCCGCTCGCCATCGGCGCCAAAATAATGTTCCTGAGGGCGTGAGTCGCGGTGCACAATTTCGAGAGTTTGTTTGTTCACGCGATAGAGATCTGGCGTTACCTGCCCTGATACCACACCCGGTCCATAGCCGTAGGCAGCCTCGAGCACGGCGGTCTCGGCGTCGCCGGTGGCGGGATCAACAGTAAAGAGAACTCCGGAGCTTTTGGCCTTCACCATTTCCTGAAAGATGAGCGCCACCGCCACGCCGGACGGGTCAAGCCCCATCCGCGCCAGATACCGAAGTCCCCGGGGATTAAATCCCGACGCCCAGCATTTGCGGATTGCCTGGAAGAGCGCCTCCTGATCGGAGACACCGAGCACCGTCGAGAGCATGCCGGAGAATGATGCATCGGGGCTGTCTTCATAAGAACCGGAACTGCGGATCGCGATTGACCTGGCCCCGCAATCGGTGAGGTCGTCGTAGACAGCCAGGATCTGTTCCTCCAGCACCGCCGGCATGACCGCATCGAAGATTAGTTTTGTGATCTCACGCGACGACCCATCGACCTCACCCGGCTCACTGCCGCCGGGCACGGATTCCAGCCCCTTTACAACTTCCTCCAGTCTGGGCCTGACGCCGGCGCTATCGAGAAAAAAATTCCAGGCGTCAGTCGTGAGCACAACCGCGTTGGGAGTCGGCAGTTCGAGTCCCGCCAGCCGGGCAAGATTGGCTGCCTTGCCGCCGGCGAGCCTGACAGTAACCTCGGGGAGCACTTCGGGCAGTCGCAGGTCCAGCCAGAAGCCACCGTCGTTCGTTGGACGGACAGGCTGCTTGCCGATGTCGGTTTCGGAAGACATGATCAGGGCCAAAGCCCCCGGCCGGTTGGCTGGAGACCCAAATCAGCGTAGCGACAGCTACGCGACAAGTATTCCCCGGAGGGTCGGTTCTTTAACGGAAATGCAACTTTGTGGATGAAAACCGCTGCCACTGACAAGGGCGCTATCATGATGCAAGCCCGCTATCAATGACGAGAGTCCTCAATCAGGGATAAGCGTAGGTGAAACCGCGATCGTCGGTGCAGGTGGCGCGGAAGGTCGACAGAAACGTTGCTACTCCCTGCGGTACCTGATAGGTGACCGTGGTATCCATCGAGGCGCTCGCCGCGAGAGAGCCGAGGCTGAACGGTGTCGATGTCAAAACCGCTACATCGCCGGAAGCGGAGAGAGATTCGACATTGATGTTGGAGGCTCCTCCGGCGCCGCTGTTTACCAGCGTGAAGTTGGCAGAAAGCACATTGTTTTGGTAATCAGCCAGGTTAGCCCAGTAGGCCTTGTCGAGCGTCAGGGAAAGCTCGGGCATGGTCAGCGCAAAGCTCTCGAGTGTGACGCCGGTGCTGTCGAGGGCGCTAATCGTAAGTGATGAAGAGGTCTCATCCACTTTTACGTGTTCGTAAACGCCCGCCCCAAAAACGTCGCCAGGTCCAAGTGCGGGCGTCCCCGAAACCGGGGCGCCGCCGCCGCCTGTGATTATGTACTGGATGCCGTCCTCGACATGCCGCAGATAATAATGGTCGTGCCCCTCGAGAACGACGTCAACCCCGTATTGCAGAAACAGCGCATGGATGTCGGCCTTGTTCTGCTGACCGGCGGTATTGCTGAGATTCACCCAGGGATCGCCGCCGTGTTGGCCGGAGAAAAGCGGCCGGTGCATGAAAACAACGATCCATGGTTCCTCATTGGCGGCGAGATCCTGTTCCAGCCAGGCTTTCTGACTGCCGGTGATCATCCCCTCCTGTCCGGGGATCTCCGTCGAGAGGGCGATGAAATGCGTGTCGCCATTATCGAAACTGTAATAGTGTTCGCCCTCGGTGGCGGCGCTGGCGCCGTTGTTAACCGGGAAGGTGAACTCCTGCTCAAAACCGGCCCGGCTGTCGGCATAGTTGAGGCGCTCATGGTTGCCCGCCGCCACGTACATCGGCGTCGATGATGTCAGTTGAGTGGTCACCGCAAACATACCCTGGTACTTGGCCACGTTCTGGGCCAGTGAATCCGACCCGGTTCCGTAGATGATGTCACCGACGTTCAGCGCCAGGTCCAGGCCTTCCCCCGTCATCTGCCCGACGATCGTCCCCCACATTGCCGGCTGCACCGTGGTATCGCTGTTGGGCCGGTGGTCACCCGCCGCTGCGAAGCTAAACGGCTCACCGGAGAAGTGGGCTGTATGGAAGAATTTTTCGGGGATGGTGATGCTTGTCGCTGGGTCTGCCGCATCGGTGATCGTTAACCGGTAGAAGACATTTGCCGACGGGATCAGGCTACTGAGGGCGATCTCATGCCTGATGGCATTAGTGCCACTTGCGGACCCTGTGTACACGCCCGACGCCTGGCCGTAATCCACGGTGACGTCGGAGGCAACATCCGTTTCAATGACGATGACGGCACTGGTCGACGTGACCTTGCTGACGGCAATGTTTTTGGTGGCAATCGCCAGAGCCGTCGCAGCCGTGGCCAACACCGCAATCGCCGAAAGGATGAGGACAAAGAAAATGACTAATGACTGTCTGTGCATCTTCATGGAAGAATCCCGCCGATGGCATCGATGACATTACTCTTCCCCTATTTATAGATTCGACAGGAAATGCCTGCTTGGGAAGGCCGAAGGCGCCGCCCAAAGCTGAATTAGCAAAGAGTGAATGGTATAAAAAGCTCTCTGTTTCATTGTGCTGGCGGTCACAAAAAAACCCGCAATAGGTGCGGGCGGCGGAAACTGGCTGGTTTGCAAGAAAACTGATCAGTCGCGCGTAGTCACCTTGCGCTCGTCGACGCCTTCAAAAGGCCGCTGCGACACGCGCCGGTCGACGATGACATCAATGTCGGGATGCTCGGCAACCGATTCGGAGTAATTCTCAATGAGATGGGACAGCTGGCGGTCAATAACAAGGTATTTGTGGCCATTGTCTTCGGAGATGGCAAAGCGGAACTTGCAATGCGGACAAGGAGAGAATGCCCGCGCTGAAGCGCTGTAGCTGACCTTATGGCAATGTGGACAAACCAGTTCTTCCATATCGGTCCTCAGCCTCCCCCAGGTCCCATCACGAGCCCCGAGGATGACTAAGTGTACCACGATAGCAAATAATTTACTACTACTTATTTCACTATACCCCCAGGGAGATTTTGGCATCTGTCTGCTTTTCGTTTTGGGATGCGATAGAATTGCGGGGCATCAGGATCACGTGCCGAAGTGGCGGAACTGGCAGACGCGCCGGACTCAAAATCCGGTCGGGGTCACCCCCGGTGTGGGTTCGATTCCCACCTTCGGCACCAGAAACAAGCCTCAGGCAGCAGAAAGCTTCCTCACCTTGAGATTCTTGCGGTTTCTTTCAGCCAACCACAGGTCATACTGCGTCTGCTGATTGAGCCAGCTCTCCGCTGAAGCGCCGAAGGCTATCGATAGCCGCACAGCCATCTCCGGACTGATTCCGGCGCGTCCGTTGAGAATGGCCGACAGCGTCTTGCGGCTTATGCCGAGAGCTTCAGCGGCAGCCGTAACGGTCAGACCGAGAGGTTCCAGGCAAAGCCCCCGCAGCACTTCTCCCGGATGGGGTGGATTATGCATCAACATACGCTTTTCAGTGGTAGTCTTCGTAGTCGACATCGACTGCATCCTTTCCATTAAATCGAAACGTGATTCTCCAGTTGCCGCTAACTCTGACCGACCAGGCGCCTTCACGCTTCTCCAGCCCCTTATGCCTGAAACTCCTGATCACGCCTGAAGCGTAACCTATACCGTTACAGGTTGCAAGTATTTGCAATGATTGCTTGCAAACATTTTGCCAACCAAATTCCAGGGACTAGAAGGTGGCCAAATGGAGGCATACTTGCGTAAGTTTTCAGCGCCTTCTCCGTCCAAGTTATGAAAACAGGCAAAAAGCCTGCGAATTTCAAATTAGAGGAGGCAAAATGAAAGGGCTAGTAAAAACAGGTATTGCTATCGTTGCCGTGTCAGGAATCCTGGGTATGAGCGCCGCGCCCGCGTTTGCGTTAAATCCACAACCGGAACCTCCAAAGCCCCAATTGGTATCAGTATTCAAACCTAATTTAATTACGGGCTGGCAATATCTGAACCCCCAGCCGGAACCACCAAGACCGTCATCCCTGCTTGGCCGCTAGTCTTGAAAAAAACACTTTCAGGAAGCCAGCTGGCAGCGCCGCCAACTAATGTTTGAGCCTAAAAATGGGGCCTTTCCCCAACGCCCGGTCCGGGAATTTACCTATAGAGGTAAGAATGTTTAATTGATACGTTTCCCAGGAAGAAGTATTTTCTGCGGAGAGGTCAAACCGTGATTCAATTCGAGGGGTCAAGTATGCTGTCGCAACTGTCTTTAGATGACGTGCCTGATCAGGGCGCAACCCGTGTGAGCTATCTCGGGCAGGGCCTGCTGCCGATTCTTGATGCGCTTCCGTTCTATGTTCTCCTGATTGATAGAAATCACCGCATTTTGCTGGCCAACAAGGCCACACGGGAAATGTTGGGAATGGATGCGAGCGAGTTAATCGGCGAGCATTGTCCCCGCGCAGTTCATGGCCTGGAGCATGGTTCTTATCCAGGGTGCCCTCTCGAACAGGCCGTCATATCGAAAAAAGCTGTAGAGCTGGAACACTGCGATGAGAAAACCGGCAGGTGGTTCAAGACGGGCGTCTATCCGACGGATGCCTACTCTGTTGACGGCCAGGGAGTCTACTTCCATATGATCCAGGACATTACCGAGCAAAAAAGGTCACAGAAAGACTGAGCGCAGTTAGACTGCGCAAGTTTATAGCACCGACCACTTACCCGGTCTGAATGCTGCCGCGCCGGTTTTCCATCCCAGCCTGACGGTCTCGCCCTCGGAGACATCGACGGTCGTGCTGCTTGCATACGCCTTTTTAAAGACCAGCCACTTGTGGTAAACCTTCAGCGTGTGCTGGCCTGGCGGCACCTCCAGAATGTTGAGCCCCCAGTTGCCCTGGCGAGGCTCACCGTCGACCTCGATGGTTGGCTTAACCAGATCCTGAGCAGCCGAAGCTGTCATGTGACTCGTCATTACCTCGATCGTAGCGGTTCCATTGCCCATCTTTGCCCCCTTCGCATCGTCGCACCTGACAGTGTTGATATACTCCCTATCCACCTTTACCGATCAATTGGCCAAAACCGGATCCGGTAGATTTTATTCCTTCGCCGAGTGCAGCCCATCTTCCTTCTGATACTAAAGAAGGGCTATTTGCGTAAAAAAAGGCCCTCCCGAGGGAGGGCCCAATTGTAAGGCTGAAGGCCGTCATTGTTTTTAGGACGGGTCCTTTTCGAAGTTTATCTTCACGGCCGACACAACGCCATCGCCGCTCCACCAGCCTGCCGGCAGAGAACCCGAAAGGAAGGCGGGATCGTAGGTAATATTGAGGTCACCAGTACCGCCGGTGCCATCCCGGTTAAAATGAATCTCGCTTTCGGACCCCGAGTAATCCATCAAAACCGAGCCAAAGATATTGGCGGCACCCTTGAACTCGAGATCCATTTCATGTTTGTAGCCGCCTATATTCTTGCCAACCATGTACACCAGGGCTCCGTGACCCACACTGCCCACGTTGACGCCACTGTAGAAGTTTACCGTGCCCTCGCCGGCAAGGAGAGCCAGACCGTTGTTCGGTTGCAGGTTTAGATTGGGCCCAGTCAGGTCGAGCTCACTGATATTAACGTTATTGCTGCTTGTGCCCGGCAGCATGATTGTCGAGGTGATCGTTCCCGCTCCGGTGATTTTGACCGTGGCGCCGTTAGTTGAGGATACCAGTTTCACCACATCGTAGGACCCATAGAGGTTTTGAAAAGCCGATGTTGAGATGCTGTAGGTCGATCCCGACTTGGACCAGCCAGACGCGGTCGAAGGCAACGTTACCGAAATTACATTACTCCCGGTAAAAGCATTAAAGTTCACCGTCGGCAAGGCCACCGGCGCGCCGTGGACAACCTGCATGTTACCGCCAGGCGAGCCGCCTTCACTGCCAGTATATGTGAGTTTGTCTGAATAACCGGAACGTGAAAACAAATTGACATATGATCCCAACTCCAGTTCGTTGACATTCATCTGCGTGTTGCCGGTAATATTGATTTCGTTGTTGCTGCCACCGCCCTCCAGTTCAGCTTCTCCAACCGGATTGGTTGAATCTCCCAGCATGAATGCATAATTGAAGGCGATGGGATTAAACCTGACTGAGACCCTTACTATATCCTGAAACAAATTGGATCCATCCACGGAACCGCCTACCGCGCCCTTCGCGGTCAATAATACATTTCCAGGCCGTTCCGGGTCCTGTTTGGCATAAACCTGATAGCGGCCGGCTTCCTGCCCGGATGCATCATTGAGTACCTGCTCGCTGCCAAACACAGCGGGACCGTCCGGATGCTCATTGCTTCCTGCCTGAACTATCCCCCCGTGAAATATGGACAAATAATTGGCGTTCATGTCTGCGATCGCCTTATCTATGCCAGATTCGGCAACACTCAGGGCTTGAGTCTGGCGTATGTCATGAGCGACGGTCTTATTGGAATTTAATGACATCGAAACAACGACTAAGCCTACGATGGTCATGATCGTTACGGCGCCGATCGCAACTATGAGAGCGGCGCCGCTCTCACTTTTGATCTTGTTCCTTAGGTCCATCCCTTTACTCCATTCGGTACTGAATTCCATTCGGGTCTGCTTGTTAAACGGACACAACGTTGCCGGGTTTTTGTAAGACCTCGACGCCAATAGCGGAAGTGCCATGCTGGTTGATGACGCAGGTATAAATCAAATATCGGATGAAATCGACTTGTTATTAGCGGGAAATGGGAAAAATCCGCTGCTTCCCTTGTTCGGCGCTGTCTCCAGGGCCTCGTTGAAAAGCCAAATGCCCCTCAATTCAGCGCAACAAAGATAACACATATGGTCCATGTGATTATTGGCGGATATCGGGAAGGTAAAGGATAAGACTTTCTCTGACTACTCCGACCGGAAGCTTTCAGTAGATTTTCAGTTCGGTCCTGACGCCGGCAATGCGATCGAGACGACGATTCTGGGAAGCAGCAATACCGGTAATGTGCTGCTGGAAACCACCCCTCCCTTTGATCTGGGTAATATTGGCGCCGGCGGCAAAGTCAGCGCAACGTGTGGTCGACCCTGCCAGTCACAGAATTTATCTGGCCGGTGAGATGCCGCGGCCCGAGGGTGGCCATAATTACCGTTCCATGATTGGCGTCATCAATGAGGATGCGCCCAGCCTGGCTGCTTATCTGGTTCCCAATACGGACGACTGCAATGAGTTCATAGGGATTGCGCTGGACACCGCCGGCAACAGGCTGATCGTGGGCGAGCGCTGGCAGGGCAACGGTACGCCCCTGAAAAATTCCCTGTGGCCTAACGGCGGCGGCCTCTGGTCGATTCCGCTAGCGACAATCGATCAAACGAATACATACACCAGGATCTACCAGGATTTCCTCAATCAGTCCTGGGACAAGATGACTGTGTTTAATGGCAGGCTATTTGCCACAGTTTATAACGGTGGCACCGAGGCTCTGATTTCCGCCGATCTGGCGGACGTGCCCGCCGCCGCGCAGATGTCCCGTACGCCTGGAGGCTGGAGATCCCCAGCGGCGTTTTTTCCATGTTGAACAGCCCGTATCACGGGTTAGTGGTGGCGAAAGGCGCCCGGGCCATTACGTGACGCTGCAGATCAACAATGGCACCGGCTGGAGGAGCGTCGATTCCAACTATACTTTCGTGGGTGAAGGACTTTATGAATTACAGGACCATAGATTTCTTATTACCGGCGATGCCAATAATGGACTGCATAGCGTTGGAGTCGCCAGTGTCTCTGGAGATCGGGAATATCTCGGCGCCTTTTCGGGTGGCTGGCCATCTTATAATTACGTTGTCAACGGGAAAGATATCTACACGGCACCGTTGCTCCGGGGCGATTTTGGAAAGTGAGCTACACACCGTGATGGTGGTTTGGTCCACTTTGCCTATTTGACCATGGCGAAAAGCTTACCCATGAAAGGACCCAGCATCATTTTTTCAAATGCTGCGGCCTTTCTAACCGTCTCTCTTCCAGCGTCGCTTAAGGTCTGAGGGCGGCCGGTTTCCGGCGCTGGCGTATCCTGCCCCGTATCCTTGATCTCGATTGAAACTTCCTTATCCCCAGCGGCGGCGTCGATGTTGGTAGCCTGCTCTTTGACATCGGATTTATCCGCGGCGAATGCGGTTAGCGGTAATGGCGGCACTTCAGAGTTGTTTTCTTCGACTGTGTATTGCGTACTGGCCGCGGAAGCGTCATCCGGCGTGATTGACGGAGTTGTTTCCGGTTTGGGTTCAGCGCTGTTCATGTAATCCGGCCTCGGCATGGTTCGCCGGCCCATGGCCTCAAATTCCTGCGTGCTGAAGTTAAAAATGTTGACGTCGGTATAGGTGCCGATCCCCGGGACAGTGCCGCCGTTGGAGAACTGCTTGATCGTGACCGCCGGCCAGACGCCCGGTGAGGGCAGGGTGTTGGGATCGCCATCAAAAATCGCCCCCCACAGAGGATTACCATTGTCAACAACTCCGCGCCAATCAATGCCCCAGGCACGGTTCATATTGGTGTACAGGAGCGGTTTGGCTCCCAGCAGCTGTTCGGTCCTGTTCATGAACTCAAGGGCATAGACTACCGGATTGGGATGGTCGATCTCGTAATCAAGCGCCACGAGCTCTCCCGGCTGCAGCTTACCGACAATAGCGGCTAAATGCTCGGCCTCCTGAATCGGATCACCGCCTCCAGCATAATAATAAAAGCCTCGGGAGATGCCCAGACGCTGTGTTTCCTTGCGATTGCGGTCAAACTGCCCATCGACATAGAATCCTTCATCGCTGCCACCGGCTTTAATCATGGCGAAACTGACATAGTTGCGAGTGATTTCCCAGTCGATTGTGCCCTGCCAGCGGGAAACATCTATGCCCACAATGCCCGCGTTGGCCTGGCTGGCCGCGATCAGGCCAAAACCGATCGTCATCAGAAAAAAAATTGTTGCTCTGCGCATAGACAAACTCCTAAAAGGACATGGGGAATTTGGGCAGCATCAAACCGGCAGCATCAAACCGGAATATTATTGTGGGGATCCCTTAAATGCCGGATGGCAACGGGATGATTAGACTATTACCACTATGAATGACCGCTTGGAGCGATCATGTACCCTTATTTACCCTATCTTTATTCTTCAAAATGCTACCCAAGAGTAGCATTGCATCAAGTTCGATGCAACCCGCTAATCTACTGCTTCGTCGCCGACCATTTGCTTTAGCGCGCCATATACGTAATGCGGCTTAGCGGCTGTGCTCGAGGATGTCGCGCTGCTGTGCTGCTTCCCGGTCGGCTCGAAGGCGGGCGCCCTCAGAGATCGTATCCAGGGTGTCCTCTTCCTCATAACCTTCCGGCTCCAGTTCCCTGAAATCACGCAGCTCTTTTTCTACTTTATCCAGACGGCGCCTGGTGCGAAATCCCCAGACCGCAAAACCGATCAGTACGATTATCACGGCTCCGGCAAAGATGATTTGGGCAAGATCCAGGCCTATGTATCCGCTTTCCATTTTCATCTCCCTGTTCCGGATTCTTGAGAGAACATTCCCGTCCCTCCTCTTCTTTTCATACCCTTTTGCCGGAACTTCTATCGAAATGAAAGAAAACAAGCGGAGTACCGGAATTTCTATCTGTAGAACTTGAGCTTCACCTGAAGTTGCTTCGGAAACGGGAGATCGGCATCCGCGTTGGCGGAAAGTTAGGAAACATAGGAAACGTACGTCCCTAAGAGATCTCCTAAGAGATCTCGTTGAGGTAACGCGGGAACTTGGTCAGGCGCTTGAAGAGCTTAAAGCCCCACCAGCCGATGGGCAAAATATAGAAATTGCCCTCTACGCGCTTGCGGGCCGAGGCCGAGATGATCTTGAAGAACGGCCGCCGGAGGGCATTCTTCTCCCCCATCTTCTTCAGGCCTACCGTCGGGTACGCCAGGGCGACATAGAAACCATTGATCATTCGCGCCCGGTCCTTTTGCTTGTCGGATATCCAGATAGTCTTCATGTTGACCGGATTAAAGACGCTCCACTCCTCGAGGGAATGAGGCTCGGTCAGTCCATATTCGACGCTTTGATGATAGAGCGGCGTTCCGGGGAAGGGCGTGTAATAAAAAACCTTGGTCATGACGTTGGGATGAACTTCCTTGATCTGGCGGATGAGTTCCATCGTGTCGGTCGTGTCGTCGAGTTCTTCCCCCGGGGCATGGGGAAAACCAATGATGAAATCGTAGCTGACCTTGATGCCGAGGCGGGCGCAGATACGGGCGCTCTCCAGGGTGGCGGTCACGTCAGCATCCTTGTCGACCATGTCGAGAACCGCCTGGTTCCCTGATTCGGCGCCGATGATGATCCGCAGGCAACCTGCCTTCTTGGCCAGCTCCAGCGTCTCCGGCTTATACCTGACGAAATGGTCGGCGCGCGTCGAGGCGACCCATTTCAGTTTGATGTTGTTATCGAGGAAGCCCTGGCAGATTTTCTCCACCCGGGTTTCATTGACGAAAAAGTTGGCGTCGGTGAAATTGATCTGGTTGACCCCGTATTCCTTCTGCAGATGGCCGATCTCGCTGACAACGCGCTCGGCGTCAAGACCCCGCCACTTGCGCTTGTAGATCTTGGCGTCGGCGCAGTAAGCGCAGCGATGGGGACAACCTTGGGAGGAATGATACTCGATTGCCTTGAATGTCTCCTTGAACCTGGTCATGTTATGGCGGATTAGCTTGTTGACATCGACCAGGTGATATGGCATCGCCGGGAAGATATTAATGTCCTCAACCGGCCGCTCCTCTTCGGTCACGACTTTGCCGCCGGCGATGTAGACCACGCCCTGCACACCGGCAAAGTCCCTGCCCTCCTCCAGGCGGTGAATGACTTCCTCAAATGTAATTTCGCCCTGTCCGCGGACCACCAGATCCACGAAGGGGCTCTGCACGGTTTCTTCCGGGCGCAGCGAAGCGTGGTAGCCGCCCCAGATAACCGGCAGCTCCGGATACTTTTCCTTGATCATCTTGGCCGCCTTAACCGCTCCGACCAGTTGAAAGCCGGTCATCGAACTGATGCCGAGGCACATGGCGCCGGCGCATTCCCTGACCAGGGTTTCGTAGGGGTCATCGGTCAGGCGTTCGTCGACCAGAACTGTCTGGTAGCCCTTCAACTCCAGGGGCGCCGCAATAGCCATGATCGACATGGGCAGCTCGAAACGATGATCCCATTCATCGATCGGCATCGGGAACCACAAGACTATTTTTTTACTGGTGGCGGCCAAATGATCCTCCTAGAGCAACCGCTCGAAGGGCAGGGCATAATTGGAATGCTCAACCCGGTAGCGGGCGATGACATGCAAAATATATCGCGGTGAACCGGTAAATCCCTTGAAGCGGTTCTTGAAAATATTGGTTGGGTACGCGTACTCGATATATCGCTCAACTATTAGCCTGATCCGTGATTTTTCCTCCTCGCTGATCCAGGGAGTGACCGTGCCGCGGGGATCGAACTGCGCCCATTCATCCAGCCGCTGGGGCACATCCAGGTTCGCCTTAAGGGCGTATTCAAAGAGTGCCGTCCCGGGATATGGCGTGAAAAAATACATCGTCACCTTGCTGTTATGGTCCGTCTGTTTGATCGTCTTGATCAGATCCAGTGTCGCTTTCATTTCTGTTTCGTGTTCTTCGGCGGTTTCAAACGGAAAACCAAAGATATACGAAAATGATGGCTGAATGCCATGTTTTTTGCACATTTCCGCGCATTTGATAGCATCCTGCACCGTCCGGTCCTTGCTGGCCAGGTCGAGAATCCGCTGATCGCCGGACTCCGCGCCCACCATCGCCTTGATGAAACCGGCCTGCGTCGCCAGGTTGAGGAACTCTTCATCGAAACCAATAAATTGTTCCGCCCGAACCGTGGCAAACCACTGAAGATTTAATTTACGCTCGATCATCAGTTCACTGATACGCCGCACCCGCTCCTTGTTGATGAAAAAGTTGTTGTCATCCATGAAAATGAGGCCGATGCCGTAATTCTTCACCAGCGCTTCCAGCTCGTCGACCACCCGCTCGGGCGACAGCCCTTTCCAGCGGCGGCCATAGACCTTGACGTTTGAGCAAAATGCGCAGCGGTGCGGACAGCCGACCGACGAAACGTAATTGATTGCCTTCAGCCCCCGGTTGAGGTGAATGTACTTTTCCAGCCTGACCGCGTCGTAGGCCATCGGCGGAAACTCATTGGGGTCAACCAGGGATCGGTCAGGATTGACGATTACCTGACCATCCTTGGCGTAAGTGATTCCAGCGATACCATCAAAAGATTTTCCAGCTTCCAGAGCCTCGACAATTTCGCCGAAAGTCACTTCGCCCTGGCCCCGCACAACGGCATCAACCAGCGGATGCTCCGCGGTCTGTTCGGGAAGCGACGATGGATGGTAGCCACCCCAGATAATCGGCAGATCGGGATACTGGCCGCGGGCAAGCTCGGCTAGCCTGAGCCCATCCTTGATCTGAAAGCCGGTCATGGCGGATATGCCCAGGCAGACCGAATCGGCCAGGCTATCAAGGACCTGCCGGTCGCAGTCATCGTCAACACGGTTATCGAGGATTTTTACATCCCAGCCATCAGCCCTCAGGGGGCTGGCCAGCGCCATCAGGGAAAGAGGCGCCAGCACCGCGGACTCGTATTTCGAATCTTCAGGATTGGTTTTGGGGAAGAATAGGGTGACCTTTTTCATAAGCGTTCCTATTTTAACACTTTTATTCGCTGGAACGGCTTACGCAGCCCCTAAACACAGGAGTTACCGGCCCTCTGCTTCTCCCTCCTCACGATCATCCGGACGGGCGCCTTCCACATGAAAGTCCGGCAGCCAGCCAAGCCACCTGGGGAGGTACCAGTTCCAGTCTCCCAGGAGCTTCATTGTCGCCGGCACCAGAATGCTTCTGACCACCGTCGCATCGAGCAGCACCGCCACCGCCAGGCCGAATCCCATCTGCTGGAACATCACCATCTGGCCACTGGCAAAACCGCTGAAGACCACGACCATGATCAGAGCGGCGCCGGTGATAATTCTGCCGGTGGCCCTCAGCCCCGAAGCCACCGATTCGCCGTTGTCGCCAGTCCTTATATAGTTCTCACGGATGCGTCCAAGCAGAAAGACGTGGTAGTCCATCGAGAGTCCGAACAGCACCGAGAACAGAAACAGCGGCACCCAGGCCTCGACGACCTGGACCTGCTGGAAACCAAAGATGCTGGCGCCGATTCCCTTCTGAAATACCAGGACGATCAGGCCGTAGGCGGCGCCCACGGACAAAAGATTCATGAGCAGGGCCTTAAACGGCACCACGAGCGAATGGAACACGATCGTCAGCAGGATGAAGCTCAGGCCAAGCACGAAAGCAAAAACGATTGGCCGGTAATGGTCTGTGAGGTTGAAGTAGTCCAGATTCATCGCCGGCGGCCCCGTGACCAGTACCTTGGCGTCGATGCCGGAAAATGCCTGGGGAATATAATCCTGGCGCAGCGTCCTGACGGCGCCGGTCGCCTTGTCGCTGTCGGGCGCGCCTGATACGGGCAGCGTGACCAGTGTCAGGTCGCCGCTGTCGTTGGAATCCACCTTAGGCTCGCCGTAGAAAACCTGATCGCTCTTAATCTCATCCTTGAGCCTTGAAAGCCCCGCCTGCACCGGCGGTGAGTTGATGTCGCCGTCGATAACAACTTCAACCGGTGATATCAAACCGAAGGAAAACTCGCTGTCGAGAATCTTGTAGCCCCGTTTGGACTCGAAACTGTCAGGGAGGGCGTCGACGCCGTTGGCGCCGGTCTTGATCTGAAAATAAAAGATGGCGGGCACGGCCAGGATAAAGATCGCCAGCAATGCGCTCACGACCGGCCTGTGCATGACCCTGGCGGTGATCCAGGTCCAGAAACGCCCCTGGTCAACGTTGCGGCCGGACTGGTACCGGTGAACAAAGGGAACCTTGAGCGAATTGATTCGTCCGCCGAGCAGGCCAAGGACCGCGGGCAGCAGGGTCAGGGCGGCCATCACCGATACGGCCACCACAAAGATGGCGCCGACGCCGAGGCTGTAAAAGAGGCTCATGGGCACGATCAGAAGGCCGGCCAGGGCCAGGATCACGGTCATGCCGCTGAAGAGCACGGCGCGGCTCGCGGTCGAGCCGGCGATCTCGATCGCCGCCAGCTTCTCCCTGCCGCGCATCAATTCTTCACGGTAGCGCGAGACCACGAAGAGTGAGTAATCGATTCCCACCGCCATGCCCATCATGGTGATCATGTTGACCACAAAAAAACTCATCTCAAACTGCTGGCCGGTGAGCGCGGTGATCCCCACGGCTATCAAGATCGAGAATCCCGCCAGCACCAGCGGCAGACCGGCGGCGACGAGAGTGCCAAAGACAATGATGAGGATGATCATGGCGATCGGAATGCCGAACAGCTCGGCCTTCTGCAGATCGCTCTCGGAAAGCTTGTTGAAATCAGAGCCGTTGCTGGCGGCGCCGGTGGTGATGACATCAAAGCCGCTGCGCTCGGCGGCGCGGCCCGTTACCTCGCGCACCTTATCGATGTTCTTCTCGGCGTCGGCGAGCTTGCCCGCCATGAAGAGCGGCAGGATCGTCGTATGGCGGTCGGGCGAGACCAGAGACTCATCATGAGCCTGGTAATAATAAGTACCGCCCTCGAGCACCTCGCCGCCCAACCCGATAAGATCGAGCGCAAGCAGGTCGACCTGGGTCTTGTAGACCGGATCGTCGACCGTTGAGTTTGGCGAAGTGACGATGACGACTTCGTTGATTTTTTCCGGCCCTCGCAGGCGGTTGATCAGCAGTTGCCTCCCCTGCTCCGATTCGGGGTTGGATGTGAATTTCATCTCTGTTGTCAGGGAACTGCCAAGAAAAAACATGATCGATAGCACGGAGAGTATGGAGATCAAAATCCAGATGCCGATTGTAAGCCACGGCCTGCGGGCGCAACCGCGCGCCAGTTTACCTGTGGAAAGTTGAAACTTACCTGGCATCGCTGTCACTCTCCTCCTGTTCATTGGCAAAAGTTTCCATCAGACCACGGATCAATGCCCTGACACCCCGGTCGAATTCTTCTTCGAAGCCGATAAACACGGCTTTTTTCATAACCTCGTTCATGAAGGGAAATTCCTCCGGCGGCAGATAGACTGAAGGCGAGGCGCAGCCGGCGTCGCAGGTGCTGTCATCGCACGAGTCTTTCTTTCTGGCGCCAGAACCGCCGCCCTTCAGCATCTCCCCTTCGCCGAACACTTGCTGAACCTCAGTCAGCACCACCCCCCGCACAACCCGGGCGAAAATATTTACGGCTGCCAACGCGTCCGTGGCGGAAAAGCCGGCGTCGAGAAATATTCCCAGGAGCAGCTCCACCGGGCGAAATGCAACCGGAGTTGACGGCGCCCTGGCCGCAATTACGACCATGGCATTAGGGTGAGCCAGCAGAACCTCCCTGTAGACATGAGCCGCCACACGAAGCCGCTCGGCGGCAGGCTTCAAGGGGTCGTCCCGGCTTAGATCGATTTCGCTCATCACCTGGTCGACGAGGCCGTCGAGCAGCGCCGATTTGTTGGGGATGTGGTAGTAGACCGCCATGGGATCAACTCCCAGCACGGCCCCGAGGCGCCTCATGGAAAGGGCTGGGAAACCTTCTTCATCGACGATCTTCACCGCCATCGTGATAATCGCCTCGCGCGAGAGGCCCGGCCGGGATTCCTTTTTATCTTTTTTGTCTTTCATAGGAACCAGCTTTTTAGTGAACAGCCGTTGAAGGCTGGTTCTACACTGTAGATTAATAATTATACGGCGTAGAATAACCTATGACGCGGAAGGATGTCAAGCGGAAATTTTGCGTTGCAGAATTAGGAGAAAAGAAGCGGGGGGAACGCAGTATAAACGGGTTAGCGCGGGAATCGGTTAGAGCTGCGGCTCGTCTTCAGGCTCGGCCAGCCCCATCTCCGCCTCGAGCTCAACGCCCAGCTCTTCGACAACCGGCCGCTTGTGGGCCCGATGCAGGTCGATCACCGGCAGAAATAGTGTAGTCACAAGCGCCGCCAACATGACAATTATGCCCAGAGAAAAGACATGGCCAATCGATCCGGCCAGCGCTTCTTTCAGCGTCTCGATAAAATTGGAGAAACCATCGGCCAGCTGCGCCAGCTGCGCCTGCTGCGCCGCCGGAAAGCTCTGGATCAGGCCCTGCATCCTCTGCTGCCCTTCCGCGGAAAGAAAGTTCTGCAAGTGTTCACGTCGATGCCAGCGATCGCTGAAGCCGGGTTCATCCCATGTCCGCCACCAGCTGGAAACTTGATGTATCCACTGAAAGTTGGGAGAAAAGATACATGCCGGCGACGGCAATGGCCATGCCGATGATCGATGATGCCTTGTATTTGCCGGTGCGGCTGATGATCTGGCCGGCGATGCCGCTGGAGATGATGATGCCGGCGCTCATGGGTGCGAGCACCAAGCCCGAATTGGTCGCCGAAAACCTGACCACGCTCTGGGCGTACAGCGGAATAAAAGCAATAGCGCCAAACATGCCAAATAGCGCAGCGGTCAAAACGAACAGGCCGATGATTTGCCATGACCCCCATGCGTACTGGCTCCCGCCCCAGACGAATGCCAGCAGCAGCGAGATCAAGGCTAGCCCGAGGGTAACGGCGCCGAAATAATCGATCGAGCGCTTCAGGACTTCCGGACCTTACATTCCGCACATCGATCCAACGATTTCTCCTTCATTATGCCGCCCTCATCGCCGTATCTTAAAACCGCTGCCTCACCTGCCCAGATATACTTCCAGGGGAACACCCATTAGGCCAAGGACCTG
>JAJYOG010000006.1 GCA_021785935.1 Actinomycetes bacterium | reverse complement strand
CCCTTGCGAGTTATCGCATCATTTTTAGGAAAAACTCAAAGGTAACGATAGCGTAGCGCCGGCCGGCTGTATGTTCCCCAAACGGGTGAACTTTGTCCCCCATTTGGGTGAAATTTCAATTTGACATTAAATTTATCCGGATTGTCATAGGTTCCCTTATTAGGCTCTACGCTTAATCGGCTGTCATCGTAAGAACAACCTGCTCGATCCTGCGCCGGTCATCATACTGATAAGTTCCCAAGGCTTGTCGGCGAGCACCCTAGTGTGCGTTTAAAGCTGAGGCCAGTTCCATGTGAATTTTCCTCCAACACCACAACACACATTTTCCTGCGACCGTAAGGGCAAGGCAATTTTCTGATCTTCCATCATACCCGAGTGATAGAATGCTTTTCACAGATGAAATCAACCAGTAAGGAGCCTTTCTTGCCTGCGAAGCGCACGCGATCATCAATCCGCAAATCCGGCCCCGGATTAATCGCGGGTGGCAAGAACGAGCCGACGCTTGACCTCAACCCCCAGTTCCGCCAGGCGCTCGACGCGATGGAATCTTCAGGCGCCAACATCCTCATCACGGGCAGGGCGGGCACCGGCAAATCCACGCTGCTTGAGCACTTCCGCTCCGTCACGGAAAAACAGATAGCCGTCCTGGCTCCCACGGGAGTAGCGGCGGTAAACGTATCCGGGCAGACCATCCATTCTTTCTTCCGCTTCCGGCCGGACACAACGCCCGGCAAGATCAGGGCGGTGAAAGATCCGCTCTACAAGAATCTGGATGCCATCGTCATCGACGAGATCTCGATGGTCAGGGCCGACCTGCTCGACCTGGTCGATCTGTTCCTGAGAAAAAACGGCAGGAAGAAGAAGGCTCTATTCGGTGGCATCCAGATGATCTTCATCGGCGACCTCTACCAGTTGCCGCCCGTACTGACCAGGAACGATCGGGAGGTGCTTGCCCAGCGCTATGAGAGCGAGTATTTCTTCGACTCGGACGTGTTCGGTGAGGTCGATTTCGAAATGATCGAACTGGAGAAAGTCTACCGACAGACAGACGATTTCTTCATCGGCCTGCTCAACGGTGTGCGCAACAAGAGCATCACCGACGAGCAGATCGGCATGATCAACGCCCGGCTGGCGCAGCGTGAAGAGCAGTGGCCGAAGGATGCCATCCACCTGACAACCACAAATGCCATGGCCCGGGAGCGCAACGAGCGGCAGCTTGCGCGGCTGAAGGGAAAGACTCACACATTCGAAGCCAGCCGCAAGGGCGACTTTGAAGAAAAAAGCGCTCCTGCGGACCTCAAGCTTAAACTCAAGAAGGGCGCCCGCGTGATGCTGCTGAACAATGACGCAGGCGGACGCTGGGTCAACGGCAGCATGGGCGTTCTCAAGGACATCGAAGACGAAGTGCTGCTGGTAGAACTGGCCGGCGGCAACACCGAGGAGGTCGAGCCGTTTACCTGGAGCCGCTTCCGGTTCGTCTGGAACGCCGAGACAGGGACTGTCGAATCCGAGAACATCGGCAAATTCACCCAGTACCCGGTCAAACTGGCCTGGGCGGTCACCATCCACAAAAGCCAGGGCAAGACCTTCGACTCCGTGGTCGTCGATATCGGGCGCGGTACTTTCGCGCCGGGGCAGCTATACGTGGCGCTGTCGCGTTGCCGCACGCTTGACGGGGTTTATGTCAGGAAGCCGATCAGGAAGTCAAACATCTGGCTGGACTGGCGCGTGGTCAAGTTCATCACCGGCTATCAGTACAGCCGCTCGGACGAGCAGTTGCCACTGGCCGGCAAAATGAGCATGATCGAGCAGGCCATAGCCGATGGCGCGCTGCTGGATATGACATACCTGAAACCCGATGACACCAAATCCAGGCGGCAGATAAAACCGTTATGCGTGGAAGAGATGGAATACCGTGGCCGCTCATTCACAGGCCTGAGGGCATATTGCCTCGCACGCAAGGCCGAGCGCAACTTCCGGGTAGACCGGATACTGGAGATTGCAGTGGCGCAGGATGGGGAGTGAGGCATGATGATTACGTGGTATTTTTCTATGTAATTCTCCGCGAAGCGGAGAACCTCGCTTCAATGAGGCCATGGCATTTCTGCCATGCTTGACAGGCGGATGAGGCGGTGCATCTTATATGGTGAAACTGCTGAGAAAAAAATGGCGGAGGTTAACGGAGATAGCGATTCAATTCGCGAGCGGATAAACACCGAACGCTTGGCAGACATTCAGGAATATAACGCAAAGATCCAGAAAATGTCGGAGTTGATAAGGCAGATCGGACAGGATCAGGCAGATCTGCATCAAAGGTTTGATCGGAAGTAAGCAATCGTTATGGTCAACCTTTATATGAAGCTTCTATTGTTAACCTATTCAGAATCCCACGTAATAAAAATACCATCCGGCGCTGTTGAGCCAGGTAATGATTATTGTTGTAAAGAGGATCGCGCCGATCATCGGCAGCGACAGGTAAAGCCTGGGGACCCCCCTCGTGATCAGGATCTTGCAGATGATGGCGACGATCATTACGGTCCCAACGACGCTATGCACCGCCACTCTGAACGGGCTGAGGGTCACGCCGATGTAGACCACGCAGGTATAGGAAACCAGCAGGATGATGAACAATCCGATGTAGCCGCCAAAGCGGTGGGCTGTGATCAATCGCCGGCGCGCTGGTAGTGAAAAATTGCCGATCCAGCCGGTGCCGGACGCAATCAGGAAAAGCTGCATGAAGGCGATGGCCAGCAGCGCTGTCGTATAGATGCTCATTTGGTAAAGCGTCAGCTCGGGCATACAATCCTTTCCATCAGCTGTTCGCATGCATAAGCCGATTCGCGCGGCCCGCTCAAATGCATACTTTCCGCCGCGGGCGGATATGAAACAGATACGGAAATACGACAGATGTCCGGATCGTATCCGGAACATGACGTTGCATGGCAAGTATTGCCAGAACGCTAATTCACGCCCCAGGGAGGAAGCCATGAAAACCTGTGCTAATTGCGGCATGCCGATGCTGGCCGATGAGGATTTCGCCGGCGGTGACGCGTCCAGCGACCTCTGCGTTCAATGCGGCCAGAAAAATGTCTCCCGCGGCCGCCTGATAAGCTTCGCTATTCTTGAATCGAAGCTGGGCAAGGCGGATGACCTCCTGGAGATCCTGCGTGAAAACCTTCGCCAGACCCGCGCCATCGAAGGTGTGGCGGATGCTTTCATCTCACAATCACCTGAGGATCCCAATCAGTTTTTCACATACACGCGCTGGCGGGACCGGACCGCTTTTGACGCAGCCCAGGCCGATGTAGCGGCGGGCAGAAGTCAGGCCCTTTCTCAAGATGTCATCCCGCTGCTCACAAAAGAGCCCAAGTTCGGGATCTACGACGTCAAGGAATGAGGCGGGCCACCCCGTCCATAACGGCTAAGGGAACCTGCGCTCACACGATCGACTGCGGTTTCGCCGGCGACAGCTGCCCATCCTCCAGCCAGAACACGCGGTCGGCGATGTCGACGATGCGCGGATCGTGGGTAACGATAACCACCGCCTTGTTTTCCTCCCTGGCCAGGCCCGCAAGCATGTCCATGACCTCGCGGCCCGACTTGGAATCGAGATTGCCGGTGGGTTCGTCGGCCAGGATCAGCGGCGGATCATTCGCAAGCGCCCGCGCCAGCGCCACTCGTTGTTTCTCGCCACCGGAGAGGTCCGCGGGCACATGACCCAGACGGCGTTCCAGCCCCAGCCGCGCCAGCAGCTTCTTTGAATCCCGTTCGACCGAACTGTCACGCCGCCCGGCGAGGTTCATCACCAGGGCGACATTCTCCAGCGCCGACAGGCCCGCGAGCAGGTTAAAAGCCTGGAAGACAAAGCCGACATGCCGCAGGCGCAGCTCGGATATCCCCCTTGAATCGAGGTCGCCAAGCGGTTGTCCTCCCATAATAATCTCGCCCGAGGTCGGCGCCAGCAGGCCACCGGCCATCGACAGCATCGTCGTCTTGCCCGATCCCGACGGCCCCATGATCAGGACGATCTCGCCGCGCCTGACCTCCAGATTGACATCCCGCACGGCTTCAATCTGCGTGCGGCCGCTGCCGTACGACTTCGATACCGATTTCAGTTCGAGAATATTGCCGCTCATGCCTTGAACACGATCACGGGATCGATTTTGTTGATCTTGCGCGCCGGTATGTAGGAGGCGATCACGCTCATGAAGATCGCCGCCACGAAAGCGCTGGCAAAATATTTAAGGGAGAAAACCACGTTGATCTGGATCTCGATCTTGTGGATCAGCCAGGCAACCCCGATCGAACCGATGGCGCCGGCGAAGAAACCCAGAAAACTGCTGATAATCGACTGCTCCAGCACGATCTTGTAGAGGTCGAAACTGCCGGCCCCCACCGCCTTCAGCACCCCGTACTCGCGGTACTTTTCCACGGTCGCCGAATAAACGACCAGGCCGACGATAATGACGCCGATAACGACGGCGATCGCCACAATCACCGCCAGGATCGGCAGGATGCCGTTGCTGATCACGGCGGCGTTGTTCCTGGCGAATTCTTCGCGGGTATACACGATCAATTCGGGATGCGCCGCCTCGATCTGCTGGCGCACGGTTTCCGTCATCGCCGGATCGACCTTCAGCATCAGGAAATTAATCCGGTCGGGTCCCAGAAGGCGGCGCGTCTCGGCGATATCCACAAAAGCGTATTGAGCTACCAGTAGAGTTGTGTCTTTTGAGGCCCCGACGATCTGATGCGGCTGGCCGTCTATGTCGATGTTGTCGCCGAGGTGCAGGCCGTTTATCTGGAGCGACACCTCGTCGAGCACTATCTCACCCGGCCCCGGGTCGCCGCGGCCTTCGGCCATTTTCCAGGGACCGCCAACACCGGTGGCGGCGAGCCCGCCTGGGCGACCCAGAGATCCTCGTCCACGTTATTGATGTATGCCGACATCTGCTCCGAGGAGCCGCCGTAAATTCCGAGCAGAACAATGATGAGGATGATGGCGACCGCGACCCCTCCCACGCTGATGGCCAGCCTGGTCGGGTCGGAGAAGAGATTGCGCCTGGCAACGGAGACTCTCACTGCTGCATCATTTGGTAGTGCGGGGCGGAATCCTTCTTATAATCCTGTGGGGGAACTTACCCCTGGTCATGCGGCGTGAATCAGTCGGGCCTGAGTGCGATAGGGACGCAATCTCCGGTCCACTTCCAGGAACTCTTCATCAGAAAGGCGGCGGTCGACAACAGCTTCCTTCTCAAGCTCTCCACTTTCCTGCCATTCGGCCATTAGTTCCTCCGCCTTCAGCCAGGCTCCGGGCCGCGCGTCAAGAATCACCAACGTCTGGAAGGGAGTCCTGATCTCGGCGAAACGATTGCCGCAATAAGCGCACTCAGCCATGACCTCGGGGCTGCTGGTATGGTTCAACTCAGCACAATATGGGCACTCGACAGCTTCCATGCCATTCACCCCCTCAATCCTAGCAGCATTTTTACAGCCTCCAACCCTCTACTATCTATATTACCGATCCCTGGAAATCCAAGCTCGGGGATACCAACCAGTTGGATTTTCATCCGTCAAAACGCGACACACACAGGCAGAAATGATTACAATACAGCCAATGCTTTTTCTGCTGAGAAAATCGGGGATCATCGCACTGGCGATCGCCGCGTTGCTGGCGGCTTCAGTCCTGTCCGGCTGCGTGGAGAAGCCGACCGTCAAGACGACTGTCGATACCACGCCGACAAGCACCGCACCCCCTTACAAACGGCAAGCGATCTCTTTTTTCCGGGGCATCGATGAACCACGCCCGGATGCCTGGGAGGATCTGGTTCTCGACCGCGGACGCCTCAAGGATGACGGCTTTAACACGGTTACACTGTCGCCCCCCGTGCTGATCACCCAGCGTGCCGGCGGCAAGCCGCGCATCATCCTCGAGGGTGCGGCGGGGTCGGTCCCCGGCCTGGCCGATGAGATGCATAACGCCGGCTTTGGCGTTTTCATCGCTCCCACAACCGCGGCTGCCGGTTACCAGACCGCAATCGAGGTTACGGACTCCACCCTCACGCAGCTGACTGAGGATGTAAAGCGCTGGGCTCAGACCGCCGAGGAACACCAGGCCGAGCTGTTTTCACCGCTGGCGGATTACAACCTGGCCCTGGGTACCGCAAACGCGAATAAGTGGTCGGCTCAAATCCTGCCACTGGTCAGGCAGAAGTTCAACGGCTCGCTGGTGGCGGTGGTCCGGCCTGACCTTAGTGACGCTACTCCTGCTCCCGGTACTCCGCACGACTTCGAAAATCTTGATTTCAAGGGATATGATTACCTGATGCTCGACATCTATCCCCGTGGCGCCACTCATGATGCGGCGCGGCTTGCAACCGAAGTTGACTCATTGCTGACTCATGCTGAGATTGTCCGCGCCCGCGACGGGCTTAAGGGCATCATGATCGAGACCGGTTCCTGGCGCGAGCAGGTGGGCACCGATACGGTAGATGGTCCATTGCTGGGTGACGACGGCCAGGCTGAGGCAACCAGTCGTATTTTGCAGGTGGCGCTCCCCCGGGTCCAGGGATTTTTCTGGCACGGCTGGAACCTTCCCGGCCGCGGCGCCAAGAGATTTAAAGTCGAACAGGTTTTACAGAAGAGTTTCACGGGCACCTAGTACCATATTGAAACGCATACACCCCGAGGAGGACTAATGATCAAAAAGATTCTGGTTCCCACCGATGGTTCGGAGCGGGCCGAGCGGGCCGCCGGCTTCGCTATCGAGCTCGCGAAAACCTGCGGCTCGGCGCTGCTATTTCTGAACATCGTCGATGAGGTGTCACCCGCATACGTTTACGAACTTGATACTGGCGCCACCATTGATATTGCCGCGCTCGATGAGCAGCGGCGGCAATTCGGAGAGGATGCGGTCGCAAAATTAAAAACCCGGGCACAGGCCGCCGGCGTCACCTGCGAAACCAAGGTAGTGGACGGACATCCCTGGCAGGAAATTCTCAATCAGGCCGAAAGCGAGAACGCCGACCACATCGTCATCGGCTCGCACGGCCGCCGGGCTCTGGCCGCGGCGGTGCTCGGGAACGTAGCGGTTAATGTCATCCACGGGGCGAAAGTTCCGGTAACGGTTATTCCGGTTCGGGAAGAAGACTAGGAACTAAGCCGCGCCAATACCGCATCCATGTGCTCGTGCCCGGCGATGAGTTCTTCAAATACCTTCCGCTCTTCATACGGCCGGCCCAGAAGAAACGCTGCCTGCAGGACGCCATCCTTGAGATAAAGGGCCGATGCCGATTTCAATTCGAAGGAGCCCCGCGTGACCACCTCATCAAAATCGGTCATGTCGCCCAGGCATTCGTATGTGAGTCCGAAAACATTTGAGTAGAAATAGGAAACATGGTGGAATGCCTCAGCCGCTCCAGCCAGGTTGTGCGCCGCCAACTTGCCCTGGGAGATGGCATTATCCCGATGCTCGACGCGCCGGCGCCGGCTGTAGATAGTATCGAAGAAATTGGCGATGTCGCCGGCGGCATAAATATCCTTGGCGCTGGCTTCAAGCCTCTTGTTGACAACCACGCCGTTATCGAGTGCGAGGCCGCTGTCTTGGAGATAAGCCGTATCGGGCTGAACGCCGATGCCGGCAACGGCAAGGTCGCAGGGCATTATTCTTCCGGACTTGGTTTCGACTCCCTCGACGCGACCTTCACCAAACAGGTTAGCCGCTTCATCTTCATAGACGATGTGGACCTCGTGGCCGGCGAAGAGTTCATCGAAAAAGGCTGATATTTCCTCATTGCCAAACCTATCCGCCAGGCGGTCGGCGCGGTGAATGACCGAAACATCCAGGCCTAACTGCGCTAGCGCCGAGGCAACTTCCAGACCGATGAAGCCACCGCCGATGACGACTGCCTGCTTCGCTTCGATCGCCGCCGCGCGCAGCGCTTCAGATTGGCTTAATGTCCTTAAATAGAAGAGGCCCGGGAGATCCGATCCCGGAATGCTAAGACGCCGCAGATGGCAACCGCTGGCAATGAGCAGCTTTCCGTACGTAAAACGGGAGCCGTCCGCAGTTGTAACGGTATGTGCGTCCGGGTCCAGTTGCCGCACCGGATTGCCGAGGTGCAGGCCGATCCCGTGCTCGCGGCTGGTTTCCTCCGTCAGGAGAAAAACTGCCTCACGCTCCATGTCGCCGAGCAAAAAGTCCTTGGAGAGGGGCTGCCGGTCGTAGGGCGGGTCGTTTTCTTCGGCGAGGATGCCTATGCTCCCCGGCTGCCGCGACCCGGCCATTTCGCGAACGGCCGTGGCCGTGGTCAAGCCACCGCCGACCATGAGGAAATCATAATGATTGTCGGTCATCTTGCGTATCCTTCCGGATGATGCCGTTCCGGCCCGTGCGTCTGAATCGTTCCCCGATCTTCGGTTATTCGATTACGATCCCGTCATCCTCGACGCGAAACCCAAGCGAAGGCAGCGGTCCCATCGCCGGCCCCCGCATGACCGTACCGTCTTTTTTGTAGCGGGAACCATGGCAGGGGCAATCCCAGGTCTGATCGAATGCGTTCCATTCCGTCTGGCAGCCCATGTGCGTACAGACGTTATCGAGCACTGTCAGCTGGTCACCCGAGTTATAGACCGCGACATGCCTGCCGCCGATCTCGCCGGTCACGCCTTGCCCCTGTGGGATATCCGATGCCTTCATGTAAATCTCCTTCGTTAAATGCGGCGAAAGCGCCGGCCCTGCCAGGTCAGCCATGTATCAGGTGGCCTTGCCTTCAGTACAGAAGTAGCCCTCGCTCAAATCATATTCGCCCCAAAGCGCGCAACTCCCGCAGTCGCATCCCTTTTGCTCGAGCTCCTTGTCGCTTCTATCGAGCGCGCAGAAAAATCCTTTGTCTCCTTCTATATACGTGGGACAAGTACCACATATGCACTTGGATCCATTTTCGGGTGTATTGGGAACTTCCATTTATGCCTCCTGAACAAATCGGCGCCCGCGCATTGTGGCGCCCTTGACAGACTTTTTTGTCTTACCCCGCGCGACGCCGCTGCAAACAAACGGGAAACGGCATCGGCATGGGAGGCGGCACCAAAAAACCGCTCCCGAGGGAAGCGGCTTCCTGAAAAAAGTATCTGGCGGGAGCGACGGGACTTGAACCCGCGACCTCCGGCGTGACAGGCCGGCGCTCTAAACCAACTGAGCTACGCCCCCGCGCCAAAGGTATATTTTACGCTGGATTGCCCGTCTATAACAAACCGGGTTCAATCATCGTCGCGCTCGCACCTGTCATCGTCCCAACCAAGCCCGAAAACGCTGCAGTTCCAGTGGCTGTCCCGAAAGGTAATGTCCCTGATATTGCCGTGCCTGATAAGCCCTGGCTTTTCATAAGTAATCGTGGTCTTCATTAATTACTACCCCCTGGATTTAAATGATCTTTGTGTAATTTTGCTTCAATAAAAGGGAATCGCGCGACTTTTCCCGGGAACGCTTGAGTGATAGCGTGCGCGCGGCAGTAGCGTGCGCGCGAAAATAGCGGAGACGTAATCGGCAACCGGGGCGGGAAGCTTGAGAAACGGCTGCGGCGAGAAGATATCTGCTTGTATTAGTCCTGGCGGATCTCCACCGCGGCAAAGTTGATCTTGCGGTCAAGCGGGGCGGTATCGCTCAAAGTAACCTGTGTGCCGGCGACAGGCGTCGGCGCCGACATGTACTGAACCCAGTAATCGTCGTCATTTTCGGTGCTGACATCGTCATGCCCCATGATCTGGCCGGTGGCTATCATGCGCGCCTCCGCATGGCTCCAGTCCGAGCCGACGCCGAAAACCCAGGAGCGATCCCCGATTGTAATCAGTGATACCTTGGGAGGGCCTGAGGTTGAACTGTTAGTTCCCGTCGCTCCGATAGGCTTGTCGAGATTAAATCCACTAAAAACCAGCACACCGATGAGTCCATTGCATGTTCCGGTATTGCAGCCGGCGGCGGATCGCGAAGCGGTGACGGTCAGGTTATCGACGTTGTCCACCGGGATCGCATACCAGATCTCGGCGTCGCCCGGTAGGCTGTTTGCCTTCACCGCCTGCTTCCAGTGGAGCCCGCCTCCGGCAAGGCTGGCAATCGTCTGCGGCGTTTCCTGAGGACCATCCGAAGCGACGAAAACAACAATGAGCTGATTGGCCTGGGCGCGGATTCCCGTGATCGTCATTGGATCGGTAGCATTACGGTCTTCCACGTAGCTGGATGAGACCAGTGTCAGAGTTTCAGTCGCCGGCGCGGGAGTTACGGCTAACGTGGCCGGACTCTGTATGGAGCTGGTCGATTCATCGCCGCATCCCACTTCGACCATGCTTGAAAACAATACGACCGCAAGCCATATAAAAGCTATTACCGCCCCGAATATGCACTTGGTTTTTGAAAGCTCGTTCACCGCTGACATTTCCCCAGCAACTCAGCCTTATGTCAATCAATAATACATGGCCAATTTCCCCGTGGCTAAAATTTCCAAACATGACCGTCATGACATCGTTATCCACGCCTCCACCCTGTTCCTGCCATTGCCTTTGGCCCGGTAAAGCGAGCTGTCAGCCCTGGCCAAGAGCACATCCTCATGGTTGATCTGTTCGTCGTAGGTCGCCACCCCCAGACTGATGGTAATACGTGATGACTGATGGCCGCCGGCCAGTAAAAAATCCTTCGACTCAACGCTCTTTCTTATGCGCTCTGCGACCACCGCTGCCTGTTCGGCATCGGTGTCGGGCAAAATGACCAGGAACTCTTCTCCACCATAACGAGCGGCAGTGTCGATCTCCCGAATTTCCGCGTTAATCAGGGTAGCCAGCTCGACCAGCAGCCGGTCTCCCTCGGTATGCCCGTAGGCATCGTTATATTTCTTGAAAAAATCGAGATCGAGCATGATGAGTGAAAATAGCCTTCCCGTCCTTTTCGAGATGGCAAGAACTTTCTTGAGCTCATTAGTCATCAGGGTTCTGTTGGCCATCCCGGTCAGGGGATCGTGCAATGACAGGGCCCTGGTTTCCTCGTAAAGCTTGGCGTTCTCTATCGAAACTGCCAGCTGATTGCCGATTGTCATTAGCAACTCACGCCCGGACTCATCGATTTCCACACCCACCTGCAGATACAGGTACAGAACGCCCACGATTCTGTCCGCGGTTTTGAGCGGTATAATGGCATGGCCGTGGTTCTCCATCCCTTCATATTTAATTGTGTGCCGGTTGTCATTACACGAATCCGTGGAAAAAACCGGCTCTCCAGTTCTGGCGGCCAGCCCGCATAGACAGTCATTGAATGTCATGTTTTTATGAGCTTCAAAAAAGTTTCCTTCATGCCCCACGGAGGCAATCAGATTGAGCCGCTCCCCTTCGGCGATAAAGATACCGCCTTTGTGTTGAATATCAAGTAGCTCTGAGGCGGTAATGGTATCGAGTGAATGGTGAAGCAATAGCTCCAGATCAATGGTTTGATTGACTTCCGAAGAGATCCTTATCAGGGTCAATAGTTGCCTGTTGGCGGCTTTCAGATCCTCGCTCTGGGCCAGGATCTTGTGCTCCGCCAGCTTGCGCCCGGTGATATCTCGGGCTATGCAGACAATATATCGAGGCTGGCCGTCCTTCTTGCGCGCAACCACGGCGTTGACCTCGGCAGGAAATATTGAACCGTCCTTCCTGAGAAAATCAAATTGCCGGTTTTGCAAACTGCTTCCGGTTTTCACGAATTTTCTTATCTCCGCCAGAACGTCGTAGCGATGCTCCGGCGCGATCACATCTTTCAATTTCAGCTTCATCATTTCTTCAACGGAGTCATAACCGTGCAGCTCGACGGTTCGCTTGTTGATGGTGATGAAATTTCCTTCCGGGTCGAACACGGCTATTTCGTCCGGGGAGATACCAATTAGCTCGCGATAGCGTGCCTCGGAATCATGCAACGCCTTCTCGGTAAGCTTGCGCTCGGTTATATCCCTAATGATCGCGGTGAAAAAGTTTCCTTGCTGAGTCTGCCAACGCGACATGGAAAGTTCAATAGGTAACTCGCGGTTATCTTTTCTTAAACCAACAAGTTCCAAGGTGCTGCCGGCAAGCCTTGTTAGCCCTGTTGTTTCAACCAGATTTCTTCCGGCTCGATAAGCTTCGCGAAAACGCTCCGGTATGATGATTGTGATGTCCCGGCCAGCAACTTCATCTTTTTCGTAACCGAAAATATTTGTTGCCGCCAGGTTCCAGTACACCACCTTTCCCTGCCCATCGATCGTAATAATCGCCTCGTTGGCTGATTGCGCCACGGAGCGGAAACGCTCCTCGCTTTTCTCCAATATTTCCTTTTCCATGTTTTCCTGCCGGCGCTTCTGTAAGGTGCGGTAATAAATCCAGACCAGCGAGCTTGTCACGAGTAAGGAGAGCATGAAGCCAGCTGAAATCATAAGGTAAGACAGATTGCTCTCACGGCGAGACTTATTGCTGTATGTCTCGGTTACCTCGTTTGAAGTGCTTGCCAGCTGCTCAAGCAAGGGGTCGACGCGCTCTTCGTCGATGGCCTCGGCCTCTTGCATGCGGCCGGAGGAAATGAGACCGTATTCTTCATCGGTCTCCACTTTATAGCTGGCAAATATTTGCCACAGATCTTTCAACTTTCCATCATCGGGATTGAGCAGAATCATGCCGTTCAGCGCTTCTGTAAGATTATCCCGCTGATTACTAATGGTCGACATCATCGCCGGATCCAGAGCTTGCCTGGCGATTGCTCGCCATTCCAGGGCATTGAGTTCTTGAATCTGTTCCCTGACCGCCCACGATAATTCTTCGGACCTGTGATCCTTCAAGGATTCCTGCCTATCACCAATAACCAGAGCCGTCATGCCTGCGAAAACACCTATATAGGCTGCCAGAATGAACAGACCAAATTTTTTCCGAAATGTAACTTTCATATCTCTGCTTCTCGGAGACTGATGCCGTTTGGATAAAAGTTTATGTAATCGCCAACCACGCTCATCCCGTGCGCGAGATTGTGACCGGGAAAATGTAACTGGCCCCGCAACTGTCCTCAACGCTCGGATGGAGCCAGGTAACATACTGGTAAACACCGGGCGGTATTCGGTATGTCAGCCTTACGTGGGCGGAAGTGCCCGCGGAAAAGTTTCCTGCCTTTACGGGCATCGCTGTCAGCAGCTCCACCCCGTTTGTGCTTGAGACACTGTCGATCTTGAACCTGTAGGCATCGACGAGACCCGCATTAGCAATATTGAAATCTGTCGTCAGGGCCCCTTCCTCATAATCTGAATAGCTCGCCCAGCGAATCGTCGCGCTCAGGACAAAACCCGGTGCGCCGCACCTGTAACCGTCCGTCTCATCCAGATGCTGGATACCGGCCGCAAATGCCGCCTGGGCAGTGGGGCTGCTCTGCACCCGCCAGTCCGTGTCGGCAACCAGGCATTCTTCACGGTTTAAGAGGTTGAACCAGGTGACGGCCACTATCCGCGGGAATCTCGCCGGCAACTGGTTAAAAAATTCGGTGATCCAGGCCGCCTTGTCGCCACCCTGCTCAGGGCTCGCCATCTCGGAGATGATAATAGGCTTGTTACTGCGCGCCGTCATGACATCATAGCTGTCGCCAAAAACCTGCACGGGATTCTGCCAGTTGGAGTCCCAGGTACATGGCGGAACGGTGTAAAGATTGCCCCAGTTGTATCCGCTGAAACCGATGTAATCCAGATAAGCATCTCCAGGATAATAGTTGTCAAAAGTATAGATGGCGTCGCCGACAGAACCGTCCCGGTTTGGCGACCAGACGAACTGAACGTTGGTGGCGCCCTCCTGAACGAAGATGTCATGCACGTGCCTCCAGGCAGGAACAAAATCAGCGGGAACGTTGCCGTTGGTGTTGCCGCCCCAGTAGGTCCAGTCACCGTTCATTTCGCAGAAGGGCCGGAACAGAACCGGATAGCCGAAGTCGCGCAGTTCATCGGCCC
The DNA here is from genome assembly GCA_021785935.1 of Actinomycetes bacterium. GTDB lineage: Bacteria > Actinomycetota > Thermoleophilia > BMS3ABIN01 > BMS3ABIN01 > JACRMB01. Next base: position 67,226 of record JAJYOG010000006.1, on the reverse strand, counting down.
ATCGCCGGAGGTCGGTGTCAAAATCCCCCCGGGTGAACTTTTTCAGCTGATATACCGTGGGATCGAAAGGCGCCGGCTTGGGATTTGGAATCGGCTCCCAGGATAACTGCAGGGTCCGGCCCTGAGCGGCAATGCCATAGGCGATGTCCGTATCCAGAGATTGATTGATGTGCTGATACCAGAGGAAGATATCGGCTTGCCGGTTGATGGCGGCATCGAAACTGTTTAGATCCGTGAGGCTGGCGGTAGATACGCCAAGCTTGAAGGCATGCGCCGGATCAGTGGAATGCGCCGGAGATGCCAGCATGAGCAGCGACGCGAGTGCGAGCAGCGGCGCAAAAAGAGCAACGGCGATTTTTTGGCTGACAGTCACACGGCTTCATACCCAATCCGTCCGGGCTTAATGCCCTGACCCGCAAGTGATAATCGCTTTTTTCCGTTCTTCTTGCGAGGCGTTGCCGAAGTGAGCAACGAGGCGGCAAGAACCGCACGCAAGATTCTTGAGCAGCGCGAATCACACAGGCTGGCAATCACTGAAAAATTGGGCCGCGCCGCGGCCAGTGGGCACAAGGTACTGGAGACACTCTATTTGAGGACCATTGTAACTGTCAATGACATCAAGGAGATCACGGGGATTTTGGGCCTTATGTGAGGCTCTTCCAGGATGATGCGTAAGTTGATTTGGTTTAACGAATGAGATCAAGCTTTCGTTCAACAAACGCGCTCTATCCAGACTTGTCTCAAGTTATTCAGTCTGATGGCAAATCTGTCTGTCTAATAAAACCATGTACGCGATTAATTTCGAGCCAACTTTGCTGTCAAGAAATCGGTAAAAAATGCCTTGGGCAAGGCATTCTCAAGGGGTAGGAAGCTTGGTGGGCGATGACGGGCTCGAACCGCCGGCCCCCTGCGTGTAAAGCAGGTGCTCTCCCAGCTGAGCTAATCGCCCACAGGCGCCATTCGGATTGCCTGTCCACAAGTAATCCGCCGGCTAAAGTACCATCCGCCGAATCCGGGCGGACGTCCGTAGTAAAAAATGGTGCCCCCAGGGGAATTCGAATCCCCGCCGCCGCCTTGAAAGGGCGGTGTCCTAGGCCACTAGACGATGGGGGCAGGTACAAATTTGGTGAGCCGTGCTGGGCTCGAACCAGCGACACCCGGATTAAAAGTCCGGTGCTCTACCAACTGAGCTAACGGCCCACTCCGGGAAAAATCCCGCCGACCGGCGAACCGGCTGCTAATCGGCGAAAAGTCCGCTCATTTGCGGACAACATAGTGTACCAGCAGCCCCCCAATCGGGCAAACCGGCCTGGTAACCACTTCTTCCTGTCACCGGAGGAGTTGAAACCCGCGGGGCGCAGGCGAAAGCGTCGCCCATCCGCCGAGCAGACTCAACCGCCAGGACGAAGAATCAGCACACAGTACTTCCCGTCAGACCCAGCCGAAGGTGGTTGTACTCTTGTAAGAACGCCAGGTCCAGAGAGCGATCGCCGCGAGTATTACTCCGGTCACCCAGTATGGATAGCGGTAATAAGTCTGCAGGCCAAGCATGGCAGCAACGAAAGCGAGGAACATGCATCCGGTCGACATCCGCTTGCGCAGAACGCGCAGGCTCATGATGCGTTTTTTTTCCTCGTCGCTGATCTCGCCGTAATCGCCGAAAAGCCTGTCTATCTCGGGCTGGATGATGAATCGCACTACCGAAAGCGAAGCGGCCATAAGCAGCAGGATAACGATCTTGGCGACAATGACCTTGTTCGTCATGTACCAGTTGCCGTCGTGGTTGCCGTCATGGACCCGCGACCATATCAGGGCGAAGCCGCCGGCGAGGATGGTCAGCTGGAAAACATAGCAGGCAGTTGTGCGATTCTTGAGGATGTTCTCCAAGAAGCGGTCGGTGCGGTCGCCCAAGGGAGGCCCGAGGGTCACCCTCTGGTTAACCGCCGCCAATGCATAATAAGGCCAGGCCATCAACATGGCGGCGATGATGTGAAGGACCAGCAGAAAATCCGTCGCGTAACTTTGCATCTTCCCTCCCACCTAGGGTAATAGCACGGAAAAGCGCTCAATCTAATCTATTCCAGTACCTAAGCGGAAGTCCTTTGCCGTGCGACTAATCATCGTGGGGACGAATTAAGTATTGTGTCCCCGAATTAATCAGCGAACCCTCGGTGCCGGCCAATAATTAAGTATTGTGTCCCCGAAATTAGTCCGAAATTAGTGGAGGAAGTGGCGGGTTTTGGTGAAGACCATCGCCAGGTCGTTCTCGTCGCAGACCTTGATGACCTCGTCGTCGCGGTTGGAACCTCCCGGCTGCATGACCACGGTGGCCCCCGCGGCAATCGCCAGATCGAGCGAGTCGCTGAAGGGGAAGAAGGCGTCAGAGCCGACCGCAGATCCCTGGAGCTCGCCCAGTGATTTATCGATCGCGATTTTCATCGAGTCGACGCGGCTCATCTGGCCGGCGCCAATTCCCAGCGTGGCAAGATTGTTCGCCAGGACTATGGCGTTGGAGCGCACGTGCTTGGCGACCCTCCAGGCGAACATGGCGTCGCCCCATTCCTTCTCGGTCGGATGCCGTTTGGTGACGACCTCCATGCCGTCGCGCTCGTCGATGCCGGAATCCTTGTCCTGCACCAGCATGCCGCCCATGACCTGCCGGTAGGCCGGCTCACCAGAGACGGACTTGCGGCGTTCCTCATTGACCAGCAGCCTGATCCTTTCCTTCCGGGTCAGGATCTCGACCGCTTCCGCGACAAAGCCCGGCGCGATCAGGACTTCGATGAATTTTTTGGACATGGTCTCGGCCAGTTCCTCGTCGACGATGCGGTTGAGCGCCACCACTGAGCCGAAGGCGCTGATGGGATCGGCAGCGAGCGCCTTGGTGTACGCCGTGCCGATGTCTTCAGCCACGGCCACGCCGCAGGGATTATTATGCTTGACGACGACCGCGGCCGGCAGCGTGAACTCGCGCAGCAGCTCGCGGGAAGCGTTTAAGTCGAGCAGATTGTTGTAGCCAAGCTCAATGCCGTGCAGCTGGGTGACCCGTGACAGCAGGTGCCGCCGGGCGTTGACCTCGGCATAATAAGCGGCCCGCTGGTGCGGATTCTCACCGTACTTGAGATCCTGGATCTTCTCGTAATCGAGCAGCTTGAACGGCGGAAAGTCCGAAACGCCTTCACTGAACCAGTTGGCGATAACAAAGTCGTAGTGCGCCGTGGTATGGAAGGCCTGTGTCGCCAGGCTGCGCAGCGTCTCGAAACTGATCTGGTTGTCGTTCTCCTTCATCTCATCGAGGATGCTATTGTAGCGGCGGGGATCGGTGATCACGGCCACGCTCTTGAAGTTCTTGGAGGCGGCGCGGATCATCGTCGGACCGCCAACATCGATGTTCTCGATGACCTCTTCCTCGGAAACGCCGCGGCGCCCGGATACTTCCTCAAAGGGATAGAGGCTGACCACAACCATGTCAATTGGTTTAATGTTCTGTTCCTTGAGCGTCAGCATGTGCTCGTGGTTGTCGCGGTCGGCGAGAAGGCCGGCATGGATGTTAGGATGCAGCGTCTTGACGCGTCCGCCGAGGATCTCGGGGAAGCCGGTGACGTCGCTGATACCGGTAACCGGGATGCCCTTGTCCTTGAGGAACTTGGCGGTGCCGCCGGTGGAAATGATCTCTACACCAAGATCAGTGAGTGACTGGGCGAACTTGTCCAATCCGATCTTGTTGGAAACGGATATGAGCGCTCGTTTAACTTTCAAGACTTCCTCCCCGGTTGCGGACTAATATGCTGTAAGACCCTTCATGGGTCTTTCTTCTAAAATTTCCTGCTGCCGCCCTTTTCCCCGGTAATGTTACGGCCGGTCTTCATCCACGATCACCCGGCGCGGATTTTCCTCATCAAACCTCACCCGTCCGGATGCTATCAGCTCGATGGCCCGCGGCAGAATCCGGTGCTCGACCTCATGGATCCGGCCCCGCAGGCTTTCGACCGTGTCATTATATTTAATTTCCACCGCTTCTTGAAGAATGATCGGGCCGGTGTCGGCGCCTTCATCCACAAAATGCACCGTGACGCCGGTAATTCTGGCGCCGTAGTCCATGGTATCCTCAATCGGCGAAGCGCCCGGAAAAGCGGGAAGCAGCGCCGGATGCAGGTTGATAACCTTGTACGGAAAGCTGTCCAGCAGGCCTGGCGTCACCAGGAGCATGTACCCCGCTAAAACTACCAGGTCGACCTCGTGGCGCTTGAGTTCCGCGGCCATGGCCCGGTCATGCTCGACGCGGTCATCGAAATCGATCATGGAAAAAACAGCCGTGGGAATGCCGGCTTCGGCCGCCCGCATCAGGCCTTTGGCCTTATTGTTGTCGCTGACGACCACAGCGATCCCGATGTTGGCCGGCCCGTTGTGCAGCTTGTCGATGATGCTCTGCAGGTTCGAACCCGAACCGGAGACAAGCACTCCCAGACGGAACGGCGGTGTGCCGCTATCGGCGCCGGCGGCATTCATCTCGCTTTAGACGATCTCCGTTTGGCTCTCACCGCTGACCACCTCTCCGATTCTGACCGCGCCCGGTGCGGCGGACAGTGCCTTCTCTTCATCAACCGCCGGGACGATGGCCACGTAGCCGATCCCCATGTTGAAAGTCCTGAACATTTCGCCGTCCTGGACGTTGCCCAGCCGCTGCAGGGTATCAAAGAGGGAGGGAACCTGCCACCGGTGGCGCTCGATGCGGGCGCGCAGGCCGCCGGGGATGACCCGGAACACGTTCTCCGGGAGGCCGCCGCCGGTGATATGGGCCATGGCGCGAACGTCGGCCGCCTTCTTGAGCGCGGCCACGTCGGCGGCGTAGATCTTTGTGGGAGTGAGGAGCGCGGCGCCGACGCAGCCGTCGAAGCCCTCTACCTCATCCATGGTATAGGAAATTTTATTGACCTCGAGAATCTTGCGGACCAGCGAGAAGCCGTTGCTGTGAACGCCGCTCGAGGGCAGTCCGATAATGACGTCCCCCGCCTGCAAGCGGCTGCCATCGATGATGGCGCTCTTTTCGACGGCGCCGACCGCAAAGCCGGCGAGATCGAAGTGGCCGCCTTCGTAGAGGTCGGGCATCTCGGCGGTCTCGCCGCCCAGAAGCGCGCATCCCGACTGACGGCAGCCATCGGCCACGCCTTCGACCAGCAACGCTGCTTTTTCGGGTTCAAGCCGGCCCACGGCAATGTAATCGAGAAAGAAGAGGGGGGTGGCTCCGGTAACGATGAGATCGTTGACCGACATGGCGACCAGGTCGATGCCGACCGTATCGAAAATTTCGAGGGCTTCGGCGATCAGAACTTTGGTGCCGACACCGTCGGCCGCTGAGACCAGTACCGGCTCCTTCATCGCCGGGAGTTCCACCATGCCGGCAAAGCCGCCAAGTCCACCGATAATATTGAGATTCCCCGTGGTCGAGGTTACCGCTTTGCGAATGCGCTCCACGACCTCGGCCCCGGCATCGATGTTGACGCCGGCTCCGGCATAGGTCAGCGGCTCGCCTTTACGCGGAGCGCCTATGCCACCGGCTCCTTCTCGGTCCCCTTGCCACTAGCGGTCTGCTTCTTTGTCCGCTTGCCACCGGCGGCGGACCGATCCTGCTTCGGCTCTCTGCCGGCGGCGGTCTGCTTCCGTTTCGGCTTGCCGCCGTTGCCGGACGGTTTTTCATCCCTGGAACCCTGCTCGACCTGCTCGAAGCGGTGCTTGCACAGCTTGAGCGAATCCGGAATATCGACGGGATAGTTGCCGGTGAAACAGGCGCGGCAGTAATCGGTCGCCGGTCTGCCCACTGCCCGCTGCAGCCCGGCCAGCGAGATGTATTCCAGTGAATCGGCGCCGACCTGCTTGCGAATCTCCTCGACAGTTTTCTCCGAGGCGATCAGCTCGGTGCTGGTGGAGGTATCAATCCCGTAGAAACAGGGATGAGTGATCGGCGGCGAGCTGATGCGCAGATGCACTTCGGTGGCGCCGGCGTCGTATAGCATTTTGACAATTTTATGAGTTGTGTTACCACGGACGATGGAGTCGTCGACGACGACCAGGCTCTTGCCCTTGATCGCTTCCGCGAGCGGATTCAGCTTGACCCGAATGCCGTGCTGCCGCAGATCCTGGTCCGGCTGAATGAAGGTGCGCCCGACATAACGGTTCTTGATCAGTCCTTCCCCGTAAGGGACGCCGCTGGCGCGGGCAAAGCCGATAGCGGCCGGCGTGCCGGTGTCCGGGATGGGGATGACCATGTCGGCCTCCACCAGGGACTCGCGGGCCAGCTCCTCGCCCATGCGGTTACGCGCCTGGGAAACATTGAGGCCGTTGATGACTGAGTCCGGCCTCGCGAAGTAAATATATTCAAAAATGCAGAATCCCTGCCGCTCGGCCGGCTCAACTACCTGGCGCAGCTCGAGATTACCTTCGGTCAGCACCGCCATCTGCCCGGGCTCGACCTCCTGAACGAACTCGGCGCCGATGATGTCGAGCGCGCAACTCTCCGAGGCCAGTACGAAATTACCGTCATCGAGCTTGCCGACGCAGAGCGGCCGCACACCCCAGGGATCGCGGAAGCCCACGACCGTACCCTGGCTAAGCAGCACGACCGAAAACGCTCCCTTGATTTTGGGGATGCTTTCGGCCACAGCGTCGCGGATGTCCTCGGCTTCGTTGGTGGCGATCAGCGCCGCCAGCAGTTCGCTGTCACTGGTGGTAGTTAGCTTGATCCCGCGCGGCGCCATGATCTCACGCAGCTCACCGGTATTGACTATATTGCCGTTATGTGCCAATGCCAACGTGTGGCCGTTGCGGTTGAGGCAGACCGGCTGCGCGTTGGCCCAGCGGGTGGAACCTGTGGTGGAATAACGCACATGGCCGATGGCCGCTTCCCCCGACAGGCTCTTTAGCATCTGTTCGTTGAAGACCTGCGAGACCAGGCCCATATCCTTGATCGCAGTCAGATGGCCGTCGTCGCTGACGGCGATGCCGGCGCTCTCCTGGCCGCGGTGCTGCAACGCGAAGAGTGCGAAGAAGGCCAGCCGGCTGACTTCGCGTCCGGGAGCAACGGTTCCAAAGACGCCGCAGGCTTCTTCCGGCTTATCATTGCAATGTTTTTCAGTATCATTCACAAGCCCTCTACCCTTTGCTTGGCTTTTCAGCCTCTTGGTTTTGCCTGTTTTTTCATCCCGTAAATTCGCGTGATTTCATCCTGCATAAATCGGATTTCAGCCCGTTATCAGTGTTTCCAGCGCCGCACCCCAGGCTTTTGCCGCCTGGGCTACGGGAAGATCAATCTGGTCCGCGCCAGATGCCCGGATTAGCAACCGCTCGCCCTCAACCCGCCCGATCACCTGGGTCGGCAGGTCCAGCGCCAGCTGAGCAAAATGTTCAAGGTATTTTTCCTCAACGGTCACGACAATCAAACCCGGCGCCTCACCGAAGAGCAGCAGGTCCGGCCGCTGGTCCGATGTCAGCTCGATGACCGCGCCCTTGCCGCCATCGATAGCCGACTCCGCCAGGCAACAGGCAAGACCGCCGTCGCTGACGTCGTGGGCGCTTTTTACCAGTCCTTCAAGAATAGCCTCTCTTACGAGCAATTGCAGCTTCTTTTCCATCTCGAGGTCAACATCGGGGATGCGCCCCGCCACGTCTCCGAGAATGTGCGATTGATACTCGGACCCGTCGACCGCCGGACGGGCGTTGCCCAGAAGCAGCACCGCGTCTCCCTCATCCTTGAAACCAGGGGTTCCGATCATGGTGACGTCCTCGGCCAGACCCATCATGCCAACCACGGGATTGGGATAGATCGCCTGTCCGAAACTCTCGTTGTAAAAACTGACGTTGCCGCCGGTGACCGGCGTTTGGAAGGCCTTGCAGGCTTCCGCCATCCCCTCGACGGCTTCCTGGAACTGGTAGTAAATTTCGCCCTTCTCGGGGTTACCAAAATTTAGACAGTTGGTAATGGCCAGAGGTTTCGCCCCGGCGCAGGATAAGTTTCGCGCCGCCTCGGCGACCGCTGCGCGGGCGCCTCGGCGCGGATCGAGATAACAGCGGCGGCCGTTGCCGTCAGTGGTGAGGGCCACGCCGGTCTTGCGGCCCTTGATGCGCAACACCGCGGCTTCGGCGCCAGGCCAGAGGGCATTGTTGGTCTGGACCATGTGATCGTACTGCCGGTAGACCCAGCTCTTGTCACAAATATTAGGGGAACGCAACAGGGTGGTCAAAGTCTCGTTGAGGTCGGATGGCGGCTGATAGTGGTCTTCCGCCAGCGGCTCATCAACCTCGTGGGCCGGCCGCACCGCCGGAACCACATAAGTCGGCGCTTCATCAACAAGGGCGTCTACGGGCATATCGGCCACCATCTTCTCACCGAGGAAGACGCGCAGGCGCCTGGTGTCGGTGACCTTGCCAATAACGTTGGCGTCGAGATCCCACTTGTCGCAGATGGCGAGCACCTCGGCTTCAAGCTCGGGTTTGATCACGGCCAGCATCCGCTCCTGGGATTCCGAGATCATGATCTCGAAAGGCTCCATGCCCTGCTCGCGCAGCGGCACCTTGGAGATATCCATGTCGATGCCGACCTCGCCCTTGCTGGCCATCTCGCTTGAGGAGCTGGAGAGCCCGGCCGCGCCCAGATCCTGGAGTGCGACCAGCAGGCCCTTGTCGCGCAGCTCCAGACAGGCTTCGAGCAGTTTCTTCTCGGTAAAGGGATCGCCCACCTGGACGGTCGGCCGCTTTTCCTGGGCGGTCTCGTCGAACTCGGCCGAAGCCAGGATACTGGCGCCGCCGATGCCGTCGCGCCCGGTGGTCGAGCCCATCAACACAACCAGGTTGCCCGGCCCCTCGGCGCGGGCGCGCAAAATTTTATCCTGATCCACAATCCCCACGCACATGACATTGATCAGGCAGTTGCCCTCGTAAGCATCCTCAAAATGGATTTCGCCGGCGATCGTAGGAATGCCCATACAGTTGCCGTAGGAAGCGATGCCCTCGACCACGCCCTCGAGCAGGAACTTCTGACGCGCCTTCTCCAGCGAGCCGAAATGCAGGGGGTCGAGGTTGGCGATCGGGCGCGCGCCCATGGCGAAAATGTCACGGACGATACCGCCGATGCCGGTGGCCGCGCCCTGAAAAGGCTCGATGGCGGAGGGATGGTTGTGGCTCTCGATCTTCATGGCGATGGCCTGGCCGCCGCCGATGTCGATGATGCCGGCGTTCTCGCCGGGCCCCTGGAGGATGCCCTCACCCTCGGTGGGAAGATTTTTAAGGAGCGGCCGCGAATGCTTGTAGCCACAGTGCTCGCTCCACATCAGCGAGAACACCGCCAGCTCGGTATAGTTGGGCTCGCGGCCCATGGCCTCGCAGATGCCATCGTATTCCTTCTGCTTCAGACCGAGCAGCTCGTAAGCGGTTTTCTGATCGAGATCGCCGCTCATCGGGGACGTTCGTTTCCTATGTTTCCTAAAATATCTTTCATTTCGCCGGCCGCTTCTGCCGCAATGCTCGCGCCGGCCGCTTCTGCCGCAACACCGCTGATGATCGACTCGAAAACGCCGCGGCCGCCGGTGCCGCCAACGATCTCGTCACATACCCGTTCCGGATGAGGCATGAGCCCGAAGACGTTGCGCTCCTTGTTGCAGACTCCGGCGATATTCCCCAGCGAACCGTTGGGATTCGCCTCGGCGGTAGTCTCGCCGCTTTCATCGCAGTAGCGCACGATCACCTGGCCGTTCGCCTCGATCTCGGCCAGCCCGGCTTCATCGATAAAATAATTGCCTTCGCGATGGGCGATCGGAATCTTGATGACCTGCCCGCGCTCATAGCCGGTCGTAAACGGCGTCTCGTTATTCTCGACCCGTAGATTCACCAGCTTGCAGACAAACTTTAACCCCTCGTTCTGGTGCATGGCGCCGGGGAGCATTCCCGCTTCCAGCAAGATCTGGAAGCCGTTGCAGATGCCGATGACCAGGCCGCCTTCATCAGCAAAATTCTTGACCGCGGCCATAATGGGAGAGAAGCGGGCGATGGCGCCGCAGCGCAGGTAATCCCCGTAAGAAAAGCCGCCGGGGAGGATGACACAGTCGAGGCCGGTTAGCCCGGTGTCCTTGTGCCAGAAATAGCGGGCGTCGGCGCCGGTAAACGAGCGGACGGCATCGTAGGAGTCAGCATCGCAGTTGGAGCCGGGAAAGACCACGACCCCGAACCGCACGGGTTTAACTTCAGTCTGTGAGAAGGCAGCCACTATTCGGGCACTAGCTCGAACTCAAAATCCTCGATGATGGGATTGGCCAGCAGCTTGTGGCACATTTTGTCGACGGCCTCGCCGGCGGCGTCGCCGTCGGGCAGATCCAGCTCGATGTACTTGCCCACACGCACGTTTGTGACTCCCTCGAAACCCAACGCCGGCAGTGAGCGCTCGATGGTAAGACCCTGGGGATCCAGGATTCCCGCCTTGGGAGTGATATATACCTTTGCTTTCATCTCCGCTCCTTGTGGGATGGGCCGGGCGGCTAAGCGCCGCGTCAGCTCTCAACCCGGTTGAGCATTTCCTTGTAGGCTTCCTCGACGCCGCCAAGGTCGCGGCGGAAGCGGTCCTTGTCAAGCTTCTCGCGCGTCTCGGCATCCCAGAAACGGCAGGTGTCGGGGCTGATCTCATCGCCGAGGACGATGTTGCCTTCGCTGTCTTTACCAAATTCAAGCTTGAAGTCAATCAATAGCACCTTGCGCTCGGCAAAAAACTTTGTGAGCGTCTCGTTGATTTTGAGCGCCAACTGCTCGATCTCGTCGCGTTCAGCGCGGGTGAGGAGTTCCAGCTCCTCAATGTGGGCGTCCGTCACCAGCGGATCGCCGAGGGAATCATCCTTGAGGAAGAACTCAAGCATCGGCTTCTTCATCTTGTGGCCTTCTTCAAAGCCCAACCGCTTGCAGATGCTGCCGGCGGCGTAATTTCTGATCACGACCTCGACGGGGAACATGGTGAGCCGTTTACATAAGAGCGTGTCCTCGGCCGTGCGCTCGACCAGCTGGGTGATGATGCCCCGCTCTTCCAGCAGCTTGAACAGAGTCGTCGAGATGGCCGCGTTGCGGACGCCCTTGCTAGCGATCTGCCCCTTCTTCTTGCCGTCAAAAGCAGTGGCGTCATCCTTGAACTTCTGCGACACCATATTGGGATCGTCCGTCGAATAGACGATCTTGGCCTTGCCCTCGTAAATTATTTCCTGTGTCATATCAGGTCCTCCAGATCAATCCGGCTTCGGGAGCGGGCAGAGATCACAATCCGGCTCCGTGCGTGGCAGATTTGTGAAAATAATTTAGTATTGTGTCCCCGAAATTGTTTAGTATTGTGTCCCCGAAATTATGCATCGAGCTTTTCCAGGCGCGCGAAGACCACGCCGGTGTTTTCCAGGTAGCGGGAAGGGTCGAAGCAGCTTTCCAGCTCTGCTTCAGTGAGGGATGCCCTAACAGTTTCGTCGTGTAATAACAGGTCTTTAAAACTGGTCTTGTCCTGCCAGGCCTTCATGGCGCCGGTCTGGACGACCTTGTAGGCTTCCTCGCGGGAGAGCCCCTTGTCTATCAATTTTAACAGAACCGATTGGGAGAAGACCAATCCGTAGCTAGACCAGAGGTTCTGGAGCATCCTCTCGGGATAGACGAGCAGATTGTCCATCGTGTTGGCCCACTTGTAGAGCATGTAGTCAAGTAAAATCGTGCTGTCGGGGAGGATGACCCGCTCGGCGGATGAATGCGAAATGTCGCGCTCGTGCCAGAGGGCGTTGTTCTCGAAAGCAACCATGGCGTTGGCCCGGATGATCCGCGCCTGCCCGCACATCCGCTCGCTAATGATGGGATTGCGCTTGTGGGGCATCGCCGAGGAGCCCTTCTGCCCCGGCTTGAACGCCTCTTCGGCTTCGAGCACCTCGGTGCGCTGCAGGTGCCGCACCTCGACTGCCATCTTCTCAATGGTGGAGGCGATTACAGCCAGCGTTCCCATAAACTCGGCGTGCCGGTCGCGCTGCACTACCTGAGTCGACGCCGGCGCCGGCGTCAGTCCCAGTTTATGGCAAACTTCTTCCTCGATGTCAGGAGGGATCATGGCATAGGTGCCGACGACCCCCGAAATCTGCCCGACCGCCACCGCCTCGCGCCCCCGCTCCAGCCGCTCGATGTCACGGGCGACTTCAAAGCACCAAACCGCGAGTTTGAGACCGAAGGTAATCGGCTCGGCGTGGATCCCATGGCTGCGGCCGATCATCACGGTGTCCTTATGCTCGAGCGCCCGCTTTTTTAGGACGCCCAGCAGATGCCGCAGATCGAGCAGGAGGATGTCGCTGGCCATCCGCAGCTGCAGACCCAGACCGGTATCGAGCATATCCGAGGAGGTCATGCCGTAATGGATATATTTGGATGGCTCACCTACGTGCTCACCCACGTTGGTCAAAAAGGCGATGACGTCGTGCCGCGTCTTTTTCTCAATCTCGAGCACGCGAGCCACGTCGAAAGCCGCTTTGTCCTTGATCTCTGCGAGCGCCTCCGCCGGGATCAGGCCGCGCTCGGCCCAAGACTCGCAGACAGCGATCTCCACCTCGAGCCAGGCAGCCATGCGGCTCTCATCGCTCCAGATAGCGCTTATTTCAGGTCGTGAATACTTGGGAATCATAACGCTGTTTATTATTTAACGAACCGGCGGCAGTTTCCACCCGGAAATGAAGGTTGGCATCATTAGCAGGCGTGATCATGGATGCCTTGATTTGGGAAAAAGCCGTGAGGATGCTCAGGACCTATCCTCTGTCATAAAGAATAATCCGGCCGGGGGATAAACATATCACTCGAATATTACTCGACAATGAATATGCTGCCCTGTTCTTGCACCGGAACGCCGTCAACGTCTCTTGCCGTAGTGGAATAGCTGTACTCTCCCGGCATTGAAGGCCCCATTGCTTCGGCAGCCCAATTGGTATGGCCGGGAACATATGGCCCCGAGGTCAGCGAGACCGTAAATCCGCCTCCGGGGCCGGCGATGGTCATCGTTACCACGGTGGCCTGACCGTTTATGGAAGCCTGAAAGGCGCGCTGGGTGCCGTGGGCGGCACGGTAGGGCGTTACATTTTGATCGATTATGTCCAGGGAAACTGGTGGGTTGTCGACGGGCACGAGGCCTCCTCCTTCTTCCTCGGGAGGCTGCTGAGCCGGCGCCAGCTGGTTGTCGTTTTCCTGGGACTCGTTTGAGGCCTGGCTTCCCGATGCTCCTGACTGGGAATGCTGCGCCGATTGCGCCGAATTCGAGCCGCCGCTGGCAACGTTCCTGCCGCCGACGTCTTCGATGCGCTCACGAGCGGTTTCGCGGCGTTTTTCGACGATATTGCGGATGAGCGCCACACCCAAAATGAGCACGGCTATTACAACTATGGCTATGATGATATTGCGGTGACGATGCGATGAACTCACGACGTCCTCCCCTAAGTTAACGCTGGAATACCCCCAATTATTCGATGATATTTTAAAATTAAGAGCAAGTCACGCTTCGGCGCGATACGAGAAGCCCGCACGACGTAACAAGAAAGCCGCACGACGTAACAAGAAAGCCGCACGACGTAACGAGAAAGCCGCACGACGTAACGAGAAAGCCGCACGACGTAACAAGAAAGCCGCACGACGTAACGAGGATCCCGCCCAGCGCAACGTGGGGGGAGCCCGCAACGGCGTAATGAAGGGGAGCCCTCCCTGTGCCAGCCTTCTGCACAATTCCAGGGATTCCGCTCAAAATACCCGGAAATGGGTATCTATTTATGGTTGGTTAGTTATCTTGCGTTAAATGGGGAAAAGGGAGAAGTCTTGGACAAAGCAATATTCGCCGCCGGCTGTTTCTGGGGTGTTGAAGCAGAGTTTCGCGCTTTGGATGGCGTTGTTGAGACCGCGGTTGGTTACGCCGGCGGTGATTTTGAGAATCCCGCTTACGAAGACGTCTGTACCGGCAAGACCGGCCACGCCGAAGCCGTCCTGGTGGAATACGACCCTGAGCGGATATCCTACAAGGAGCTCCTGCAGAGTTTCTGGAGGATCCACGATCCCACCACGCCCAACCGGCAGGGTCCGGACCGCGGTACCCAGTACCGGTCTGGCATCTTCTTTTTCACACCAGAACAGGAGCAGGCGGTTAAAGAGTCGCTCGCCGAGCTTAAGGCGGGTTGCCGCTTCCGCCGCCCGATTGTAACCGAGATCAAACCAGCCGAAGAATTTTACCGGGCCGAGGAATACCATCAACGTTACCTGGAAAAGCACGGCCGCTCCAGCTGCCGCTGATCCTGCCCCGCCCCTTCCCACAGAAGAGACGGCCTCAAAGGAATCCAAACCACCTGCTTGAATACCATTTGAAGCATGATGCCTTCATTTGGATACATCATTAAGAAGGGCGCCAAGTATTCCGGGCTGGTGACCCTGGGTCTCATCGCGTTGCTATTGCTGCTGGCCATAATCCCCGTCAGCACCAGCGGACTTGTATCCAGCGCCGATCCGGCTGCAAGCTACAGCGATGCCGCCCGGCGCATTCAGGGCGTTATCGATGATGAAAGCGGCAAGGTCTGCGGTATTTGCGGCACAACGTTCTATACACATGGCGACAAGACCGCGAATGCCGTCGTCTTAATCCATGGCCTGACTAATTCGCCCCGGCAGTTCTGGGAGCTGGGCCAGGAATTCTACGACGATGGCTACAATGTATTTATCCCGCGAATGCCGTATCACGGCCTCTCAACCCACACCGTTTCCGAGCTGGGCAATCTCCATGCCCAGGACCTCCAGACGTTCTCCGGCCAGGTCGCCGACATCGCCGTGGGGCTGGGCGCCAATGTGGTCGTGGTTGGTCTGTCCGGCGGCGGCACCATCGCCGCTGATATCGCTCAGCATCGGAGCGGCATCGACAAGGCTGTCTTGATCGCTCCGCTCTTTGGCCTCGCTGGCGTGCCGCAGGCCGGGGACACGATGCTGGGCAATCTCTTTTCGCGGTTTCCCGACGTCACTTTTAGTTCTTCCTCCGAACCTCCCAGGGACAGCGTCTATCTGGGCTGGTCCACCCGTGGCATAGCGGAGTATCTGATATTTTCCCGGGTGGCTCAGCCGCAGACCGCCGGTGAAGCAGCCCAGGCCGGCAATATCGTTCTGGTCACAAACGGCAATGACCATACCGTGAACAACAACATGTCCAAGGAAATTGCCGCGGAGTGGGAGAGCTCGGGCGCCACGATCACCAGATATGAATTCGATGCATCGCTGGGGTTGCCGCATGACTACATAGACATGACCAGCATCGGCGAAAAGAGCACATGGGTCTATCCGATCCTGATCGGCCTCATCGAATAATTTCGGGGGAATTTCGGGGACGGGAATTTCGGGGACACAATACTAAATTATTCATTGAATTCGCGAAAGTTGAGCTGAAATTTGCGAATTTAGTATTGTGTCCCCGAAATTCCCCCCAAAATTACGACCGATGGATCGCCACCGAGTTGATGCAGTAGCGCTTTCCGGTCGGCGGCGGCCCATCCTCGAAAACATGCCCCAGATGGGAGCCACAGACGGCACATTTAACTTCCGTGCGTACCATGCCATGGCCGGTATCGGTCTCGTACTCCACGGCGTCCTCAGTAACCGGCTCCCAGAAGCTGGGCCAACCTGTGCCCGACTCAAACTTGCTGCCAACCTTGAAAAGCTCATTGCCGCAGCAGACGCAGGCATATGTTCCGTTGCCTGAGGGCACGGAGCAATCCCCGGTATACGGTGTCTCCGTACCCCTCTCGCGACAGACGCGATACTGCTCCGCCGTCAGCTGCCGGCGCCATTCTTCCTCGGTTTTGATGATCTTGGATTTCATGATCACGCGGATCTCCTTCATTTCGGGGACACAATACTAAATTCAGATCCCTTCAATTTTCAACAGTCATACATAAAATAATTTAGTATTGTGTCCCCGAAATTTAGATTCCCGCTTTGAAGCGTTTTTGAACTGCGTCCGAGGTTAGTTCCCGCAGGGCGTCCCGTGCGATCCAGCGGGCCGCCTTTGAATCTTGCTTTTCTATTTCCCGGGCGGCCTTGATTGCCGCCCGGTTGAGATTTTCATTCCGCTTGCCAATATTTCTAAGCGCCCAGTTAACCGCCTTCTTTACAAAATTCCTCTCATCCCAGGACTCACGCTTGATGACCGGCAGGAGCTTCTTCATCTGGGTGTCAGTCGCAGATTTGTCATGCCAGGCGAGGCATGCCATAAGGGCAAAAGCTGCCCGTTTGACGAACTCCTCCTCGCGCGAACTCCAGGCGACAAGTTGCTCCCAGGCGTATTCTGTCTTTTCGAAAAGATTACAGCAGCACTGATCGCAGACATCCCAGGAATCGAAGCCGGTGGCCCATACATCCATCTGCTCCACTGTTACCTGGCCGGGCTCATCCACCAAAGCTGCGAGGATGCGGGCTTCGTGGATTCCTGTCGCCCAAAGCTCCGCGGCCAACTCGTGGTCCTTCCCAATCTCCTTGGCTATTTTCCTCAGGTTGGGTAATGAGACCCCAAGGGTGCCCTCAGGGTTGATGCCATAACGGGCCATCCCCTCGACTGACTTGGGATTGGCCAGCTTCTTCAGGCTTGTCATAACCTCTTCAAGCAACATGTCCGCGGCCCAGCTTCGACTTCCCCTTTTTGCCTTTCCTTTCCGACTTGCCCGATGCTCCCACCATCGTTTCGATGGCTGCTGCCAACTCAGCCGGTTTTTGCGAGCCGATTAATAATTTCCTGCCGTCCGCCAGCAAGAGCTGGACTCCAAGATTGCCGCCTGTGTTATATGCCCAGCCGCTCACCGGCGACCACCGAATGCCCCAACCCCCGTACTCAACGAGGGGCCGGTATTCGCGCGCAAATGATTGCTTGATGTCCCTGGCGGCGTACCTACGTTTCAGGATAGGAAAATAGCGAATATTGATGCTATCACGCCTCACCGTTACATCAAGTTTGAGGAAGAAGAACAACCCGGGAAGGATAATGCCAGCCAGCAACCAGATCACAATGATGAAAAAATTGGAGGCGGCATTGCCTGTAATGCTCGTACCGATCACAACCTGCCCGATAAACGAATACCACGAACCGGCGGTGACGAGAACGATAATCAGCCATATCCACCACTGGCGGGAATGCTGCACTTCGTGGAATAGTATGTCATCTATCATTTCATCCCCTGAAGTAACGCGAAGTAACGCGGATCATACTCTGTGTCAGCGGCCGGAAATTAGCTCCGCGATTTCGTAACCCGCTCCGGTCAGATAATAGCGAGGATTTTCGCCGCCAGAATCGCCGCGTTCTTCGAGCCGTTGATCGCCATGCACGCCACGGGCACGCCGGGTGGCATCTGGACGATCGAGAGCAGTGAATCCAGCCCTCCCAGGTCCTTGGTCTGGATGGGAACGCCAATGACCGGAAGGTGAGTGAGTGAAGCGATAACTCCCGGAAGCGCCGCGGCCTTGCCGGCGCCGGCGATGATAACCTTGAGGCCCCGGCCTGCCGCTCCTTCCGCATACTCCGACAGCTTTTTGGAATCGCGGTGGGCGCTGATGACATTGACTTCATAAGAGATGCCGTCGCTGGTCAGCTGATCGATGGCGGGCTGCATCACCTCGCGGTCGGACTCGCTGCCCATGACCACTCCGACCAGGGGCGGATCGAAGTCCATCTCCTGCAGCATCGGCTCAAGCTCTTCAACGGTATCTGGCATTCGAGTCCTCCTTCCTTGCTGCTAACAAATAATTTGACGAACGCACTAAGCTTCACCTCGCGCGGGCTCCTGGGCAATGTCACGTCTATACTGCATACCGTCAAACCGTACCTTGCCGACCGCGTCGTAGGCCCTGGCGCGAGCAGCCCTGAACGAATGATCCAAGGCGCTGATCGCCAGCACCCGGCCTCCATTCGTCAAGAATTGCCCATTCTCTTCCGCGGTGCCTGCATGATAGACGTCGACCCCGGGGAGGCAGCCATCGATGCCAAGGCCGTTGATGATATCTCCTTTGCTGGACGTCAAGGGATAGCCGGCGGACGCTATGATCACGGTCACGCAGCGCTCCTCTTTCCAGCGAAGTTTGTGATCGGCGAGGCTGCCGTCGGCGCAGGCCAGCATCAATTCAACCAAGTCATTCTCAAGCCTCGGCAGGATCGCCTGTGTCTCGGGATCCCCAAAACGGCAGTTGAACTCAAGCACCTTGGGACCGTCGGCGGTCAGCATCAGGCCGGCATAGAGTACTCCGCGAAATTCAATACCGCGCCTGGCCAGCTCGGCAATTGTCGGCCGGTGTACTGTCTCGATAATCTCATCAACAAGTTGGGAAGGAACCCGCGGCACCGGGCTGTAGCAACCCATGCCGCCGGTGTTGGGACCGCGGTCGCTGTCGTAGATGCGTTTGTAATCCTGGGCCGGTTCCAGCGGCAGGATAGTTTCGCCGTCGCAGAGGGCCAGCACCGAACATTCGTGGCCTACCAAACATTCTTCTACCAAAACATCAAGACCGGCATCGCCGAAGGAACGGTCCACAAAACATGACCGAAGCGCGTCCTCTGCTTCCGTCATCGCCTCGGCAATGATGACTCCCTTTCCCGCCGCCAGGCCGTTTGCCTTGACCACAATGGGGAAGGTTATGGCGGAGAGATGGGACATCGCTACCTCATATTCTATGAAGCGTTCGTATCCGGCCGTAGGCACGCCAGCGGCAATCATTACTTCCTTGGCGAAGCCCTTGCTGCCCTCAAGCATGGCCGCCTCGTTTCCGGGACCAAAGACCCTGTAACCCTCGCCGCGAAGGATATCGCCCAGGCCTTCGCAAAGCGGAGCCTCGGGGCCGATTACCACCAGGCCAGGGTCGATCTGCTTGGTGAGGCCGAGGATGCCAGGGATATCGGAGTCCGGGATGTTGTGGCAGATTGCCTGACGCGAGATGCCGGCGTTGCCTGGAGCGCAATGGATTTCATCGACGAGCGTGCTGGCTGCCATCTTTTTAACGATGGCATGCTCCCTGCCGCCTGATCCGATCACCAGAACTTTCAATGAAACCCCTCATTTCAGGTCATTTCGGGGACACAATACTAAATTATTTTATCAGGATGTTCGTTTTTCCGGGATGTTCGTTGCTGCAGGCTCCTGATGCCTACCGCGACATTCTATCCTGCCGGAGTTAACCGCTCAAGGGAGCGATCGCGAGATCGTGCTAAGATACATTTTCAATAATAACGGGGACACAATACTAAATTATTATGTCCTGATTACGTCCCGTCAGATCATCGGGTATGATCGTCATCATAATAATTTAGTATTGTGTCCCCGAATTGCGAGACTGAAGAGGCTGGATCTATGAAACTGGGAATCATCGGTCTGCCGAATGCCGGCAAAACCACTTTATTCAACGCGCTCACCGGGCAGACGCTGGAGGCTGCCCCCTATCCCAACCCGATCGGCACGGAGCATCACGTCGGTGTCGTCCACGTGCCGGACGAGCGCATCGATCGCCTCACCGCCATCTTCAAACCGAAAAAGACCATCTACGCCGATGTCCAGTGCGTTGACATAACCGGCGTCAGCAAGGGTATCTCGGGCAGCAAGCAGAAAACCGCGGTTTTCAACCAAATCTGGGAATGCGACGCGCTCATCCATGTGGTGCGGGCATTCGAGGACGCCAGCGTCGTTCATCCCGACGGTGAGGTCGACCCCGCCAGTGACGCCTCCGCACTCGAGCTGGAGCTGGTATTCCACGACCTGGAGCTGGCCGAGACCCGTCTCGAGCGCATCGCCACCTCGATCAAAAAAGGCATCGGCGAGAGCCTCGAAACAGAGCAAAACGTACTGAAAAAGTGCCTGGCGCTTCTGGAGGAAGAAAAACCGCTGCGGAACCTCGATCTGACCGATGAAGAGCGCGCCGCGATCGGCTCCCTGATGTTCGCCTCGCTGAAGCCGGAGCTGGTGGTGCTGAATGTCAGCGAGGACGATATCAGCAGCCAGAAAACTTTTTCCCGGATCGACGCCCTCAAGAAGTTTTATGCCGGCAAGGACGCCCTGGTATTCTCCCTCTCCGCGGAGATCGAGGCCGAAATTTCGCAGTTGGATCCGGATGAGGCCGCCATTTTCCTCGAGGACCTGGGCATTCCCGAACCGGCCATGAACCGGGTTATCAGCGAAGCCTACGAACTACTGGGGCTGGTTTCATTCCTGACGGTCGGCCCCGACGAAGTGCGGGCCTGGACCATCCGCAGGGGAACGCATGCCCTCAAGGCCGCCGGCAAGATCCACTCCGATATTGAGCGCGGCTTCATCCGCGCCGAGACGATCGGTTATGAGGATTTCATCAGCGCCGGAACGATGGCCAAAGCCAAGGAGCTGGGAACGCTGCGCCTCGAGGGCAAGGATTACGAGGTCATGGACGGCGACATCGTTAACTTCAGATTCAACGTTTAGGAAAAATTTAGATCTCGCCCCGGCGGAACATGCCATGCAAACGTTTGGCGCCCCCCGAAGCGAATTTGTTGGTAAACTCGTTTGCCTCGTAAAGCCACTCGAGTTTTTCCTTGGTCGTCAGGCTCAGGTATTTTCGAAGCTGCTCTTCGGAAACGTGGTAGCCGTAACCTTTGCGGCGTGCATTGCTCATTCAAGACCACTTCCCTGATTGCCTCCGCCGACTTCCTTTTCGATTTTCTCCAGAGCTTCCACGTCGGACAGGTCCTGCTCCCGGCCTATTTTTCCCTTGATTTCAATTAGATGGGGGAGAGACACAACATTAATGGTCAAATCATCGGCCCTTAATTCCAGGCGCGATTCGAACATCACGTCAAAAGCCAGCGGACAATCAAGAATGATGTCAACCTCACGGTAAGGAGCACCTGCATCCATGCTCTGGAAAGTCAGGGCTTCAAGATGCTTTTTATCACGCCATTCCTGACGTAGCGAATCATCCGTCAGGCCCCGTGGATCAATCGGCAATGACGGTTTGAGGCCGGCTTCCTCCAGCGCCCCAACCAGAGCATCGATATTGTCTTCCGACATATCTACTGCCAAGTCGAGATCCCCGGTCATGCGAGGTACGCCGTGAAGATTCACCGCGGCTCCGCCAAGGATCAAATAGCGAACCCTGTGTTTCTGCAATACCCTCAGGATTTCTTCGTAGAACATCATAGCCCTATAATTCTACCTTAATGTCTCATTCTCTTCTTCAGTTTTTATCATTCAATCCTCATTACCTGGCCGCATCGTCCGCTTCCTCTTCTCCCCCATCGCCCCGCACCCTGATCATCAGTGACGGGATGATCGCCAGCGCGCACATGATCGCGGCGACTATGAAGAAACGGTGGAGGACGATCATGATCGCGTCCATGCTGCGCTGCTCGAACACCGCCTGCAAGCGCGCCATCTGTTCGGCGAAGTTTTCCTGCCGCTGCAGGAGCGGCAGCGCCTCCAGATCGAGAGTACTCTCAAAAGTATAGATGCCCCAGCCGCTCAAAGCGGCCAGGCCAACCATCATCCCAGTGGTCTTGGCGACAATATGAACCGCCGAACCCAGCGCTATCCGCGCCCGTGACACCGACCCCACGACCGCGGCGGCCAGCCCCGGGCTGTTCAGCCCGAAACCAAAGCCGGCGATCATCAGATCGCGGGTCTGCACCGAACTGGAAACAGTCTCCGGCCAGCGGCTGACGAGGAACATCCCCAGGGCGGCCAGCGCAAATCCCGATGCCGCCGTCCAACGGTGGCTGATGCGGTTCACCAGCAGTCCGCCGATAACGGCGCCGATGGGGATCATCACCGTCATGCGGATCACCAGCAGTCCGCCTTCGATCGGCGACGCCGATTTGGTCACGTATGCGAACATCGGCACCTGCACCAGCGCCGTAATCATGGCCACGCCCTCGAGCAGATTCGCGATGTTGGCGGCGGAAAAGGTAACATTTCTGAACATGCTCAGGCGCAGGGTCGCATGCTCCTGCCGTTGTTCGGTCCAGATAAACAGCACCAGCACTACTATTCCCGCAGCCATCATCGGCACCGTGAACTCCCACCAGCCCAGGGTCCGCTGGCCGGAGAGCCCCGCGGTTATCAGGGTCAGGAACATCGCCAGCAGTACCGCGCCCAGGTAATCGATATAGACCCGGCTCCGCGGCCATCGCGGCACCAGCAGCCAAACCACGGCCATGACAGCCAGGCCCAGGGGAATGTTGATCCAGAAGATGCCGCGCCAACCAAACGGTTCGGCAGTCAGAGCGCCGTAAAGGGGGCCGATGACGCCGCCAGCTTCACCCGCCGACACCAGTATCCCAATGGCAAGCCCCTGCATCTTGCGGCTGAAGCCAAGTCCGACGACTCCCATGGCAATCGGAACTATGGCGCCGCCGCCCACCGCCTGCAGCGCCCTGAATACAGCCAGCCACTTGAGGCTGGGCGCCAGGGCGCACATTACCGAGCCGCTGATAAAAATGAGGATGGAAACGTTAAACAGAAGCCGGTGGCCGAGCAGGTCCGCCAGACGCCCCATAACCGGCATGACCACGGTGTATCCAACAAGATAAGCGGTGACGATCCAGCCGGCGCGTTCGACGGCTGTGGGAGAGAAGGCGCCCTCGTAATCCTTGATGATTGTAGGCAGCAGCGCCGATACGGCTGTCTGGTCGAGAGCCGCCAGAAAGATGCCGAAGCAGATGACCGCCAGCGCCACCCAGGCGGCCTTTTTCCCTATCAATTCGTCCGGGATCGCCGGCGCGGAATTTTCGGCCATGCCCGCCTCCGCTGGCAGCCCGCCGGCCGTCCTACACCTCTACCAGCTCGTCCCTGCCCGGTCCGACGCTGACCATCTTCACGGGAACGCCGGCTTCCTCGGCAATGAGGTCGAGGTAATCACGCGCCTCCACTGGCAGGTCGGCCAGCTTGCGAACGCCGCTGATATCGGATTTCCAGCCGGGAAGAGTCTGGTAAACGGGGCTGCAATGGTAAAAAACCGACTGATGCGACGGGAAGTCGACGAAATTCTCGCTCTTGCCGCCGTGCTCGTACTCGTACATCGAACAAACCTTGATCTGATCCATGCCCGAGAGTACATCGAGCTTGGTGATGGCCAGCCCGGTGAGGCCGTTGAGCCTCACGGCATATTTGAGGATGACCAGATCCAGCCAGCCGCAGCGGCGCTTGCGCCCCGTGGTGGTTCCGTATTCGTTGCCCTGCTTCACCAGCCGGTCTCCAAGCTCGCCGGACAGTTCGGTGGGGAAGGGACCCTCGCCCACACGAGTGGTGTAAGCCTTGCAGACTCCCATGACCTCATCAATCATGGTCGGCCCCACACCAGTGCCGACGCAGGCAGCCCCGGCGATGGGATTGGAGGAGGTAACAAAGGGATAAGTGCCGTGATCGATGTCCAGGAGGCAGCCCTGGGCGCCCTCGAACAGCACCTGCTCACCACGTTTAAGCGCCTTGTCAATGAGAAGCGACGTGTCGGCGATATAGGGGGAAAGCTTGTCGGCGAACTCGGCATACTGCTCCATCACCTCAAAGCGGTCGACACCGGGGCTGTTGTAAACCTTCTCCAACAGATCGTTCTTTTCATGGATGGCTGTATCCAGCTTCTGCCGGAGAATTTTTTTATCCAGAAGATCCTGAACGCGGATTCCCAGCCGCGCCGCCTTGTCAGTGTAGGCCGGCCCGATGCCACGTTTGGTGGTGCCGATTTTTCGTTTGCCCAGTTGCGTCTCGTGGGCGGCGTCCAGCAGGATGTGATACGGCATGATCAGGTGAGCGTTCCCCGAAAGACGCAGGTTTTCCGAGGAAACCCCACGTTCCCGGAGCGTGTCGAGCTCGCCGCAGAGCACCCGCGGGTCGACGACAACGCCGTTGCCGATGATGGCGGTGACGTGCGGATAAAGAATTCCTGAGGGGATGAGATGAAACTTGAATTCGCCCTGCTCGTTGACGATGGTGTGGCCGGCGTTGTTACCGCCCTGGAAGCGCGCGACCATCTGGCTCTTTTCGGCCAGGTTGTCAATGATGCGCCCCTTGCCCTCATCACCCCACTGGGTTCCGACAACCACTGTAGCTGGCATGATTCTCCGGTTTTCGTTTTAAGTTTGTTTTGCGGAAGCGCCGCAGCGTCATTATCCGGAACGGCTTCATCGATAAACTTTGCTTCCCTTAACGCGACGCCTCTGAAAGAGCCGCATCCTTCCGTCCGGGGAATTATATTACAGACGCGTCACCGCCGCTTACAGACGCGTCACCGCCGAGCGCGCGGCGATGACACCCGAAGCCGATGCCTGCACCAAGCCGCGCGTAACCCCCGCTCCATCGCCGACAGCGTACAGGTTCTTAACCCTGGTTTCCAGCTCTTGGGTCAGCTCGAGGCGCGCCGAATAAAACTTCACTTCAACCCCGTAAAGCAGCGTTTCACGCGAATTCACCCCCGGCACCAGCTCATCCAGAGCTTCGAGCATGTCGAGGATGTCACGCAGGTGGCGGAAAGGAAGGACGAAAGATAGGTCGCCGGGCGTACATTTGGCCAGCGTCGGAGTAATCGGACTGCGCGCCAGGCGCTCGGGGGTGGTACGCTGACCGATGTGCAAGTCTCCCAGCCGCTGGATGATGATGTCCTCGCCCAGCAGGTTCGCCAGGCGGGCAATGGACTTGCCGTATGTAATCGGCTCCTTGAACGGCTCGGTGAACTTGGTACTGACCAACAGCGCAAAATTGGTATTACCGGACTGGCGGTCGCTGTAACTGTGACCGTTCACCGTAATCACATCGCCATAGGCTTCCCGGGAAACAAATCCGTCGGGATTCATGCAGAAAGTCCGCACTTCATCCTCAAAACTCCTGGAGAAATAAAGAAGCTTGGATTCGTAAAGCACGCTGGTGAGCGGCTCCATGACCACTGCCGGCACTTCGACGCGCAGGCCGATATCGACAGCATTGTTGACCATGCCCAGGCCCAGCTCGTGCGCCTGGTCGAACATCCAGGAAGATCCCTCACGTCCGGGCGCGACAATTACCACCCTTGCATTGATGACCTGCCCGTCCTCCAGCTCGACGCCGGCGGCTTCACCTTTTTCAACCAGTATCCTGGCGACGGTGGTCCGGGTGGCGACATCGACGGAAGCGCCCAGCTCGTCGCGCATCGCCTGTAGCACTTTGGGACAGCGGTCTGTCCCCAAATGCCGGATAGGCGCGTTGACCAGACGCAGTCCGATCTGCATGGCGCGCTGGCGGATCTCCTCGACCTTGTCATGGTCGGTGCCGTGCACCTTCTCCGGGGCGCCATATTGAACCCAGAGCCCGTCGACGTAGGAAATAAGCTCCGCGAGGCCCTCTTCGCCGACGTACTCGGTGAGCCAGCCGCCCACCTGCGGAGAAAGGGTCAATTTGCCATCACTGAAAGCGCCGGCGCCACCCCAACCACAGGTAATCGAACAGGGATGGCAACCGATCTCGCAGCCCACCGGCTGGACGCCGCGGGCCGGGCATTTGCGCTTCTGCATCTCCAGGCCCTTCTCGATGAGAAGCACACTCCAGCTATTTTTGTGCGTCAGCTCCAGCGCGGCAAAAATGCCGGCCGGTCCCGCGCCCACGATTACTACATCGTAGCTGGACCTGGCAAATTTTTTCTTGCGTGAAGCCACGCGGGTATTGTACCAGAACGGCGATTTGATAAACTTGCGCGCCTCAGCAAAAAGCCTTCGGCGCACCGTCGTTTTCATCTATTCCTGTATGCCGCAACCGTTTTTGCATTTCTTGCAGCCCATGATGAGCACAGCCGCCGCCAGCGCCAACATTATCAATAGAAATGGTTTACTTTTACACTTTTCCATGGCACCTACTCCTTAAGGTCTGAGATTAGCTGGTCAATCGGCACAGCCGGCATCGTCTGCATCTGAACGGAACCCCGCGAGCCGATCTCGACCGACATCCTGACGATGGTGTCGTTGTCCGGCGCCTCGAGAATGTTGATGAAATCGTATTGGCCCAGAAGCGCGTACTGGACCAGAATCTTCACGCCCATCGCCTCGACGTCCTTGTTCACTTCCTTGATCCTATCCGGATTTTTCTTGATGGTCTTGCTGCCCTCTTCAGTGAGATTGCTCAGCGCCACATACACCGGCATAGCCACTCCTTTCGGACACCGGCGGCAAGGAAGAGCGTTTGCCAGCCCGGATTTTCTAGTGGGCTATTGGTTACCCATAGTTGAAAAATGTTAATCAATGCCTAAAAGAGGTAAAAGAAATCTATGATCACACGGAGGAGATTCCTTCAACTCGGCTCAATGGCGGGAGCCGGACTGTTGTTGCCGTGGGAATTAACCCTGGGCTGCGGCAATGCCGGTTCTACCGCCGACACCGTCGCGCCGCAATTCCGGCTTCCAGCCGTCATCGACAGATTCAACGATCCGCTGCCGGTGCCGCCCGTGCTGACGCCCGATACCGAAGCCTTCACAGGCAGCGATTACTACGAAATTGGCATCTCCCAATTTCAGCAGCAGTTGCATTCACAGCTGCCTGCCTCCACGGTTTGGGGTTACGGCGGCAATACTCCGGGGCCGACAATCGAGGCACGTGCGGGCCGGCCGGTACGGATCAAGTGGATCAACGATGCCCTCCCAAAAACCCATCCGCTCCGCGATGCCATTGATTCATCGATCGATCACGGAATGCAGTATCCCGAAGTACGCACGGTAACGCACCTGCATGGAGGCCATACACCACCACAGTCCGACGGCCAGCCAGAGGCGTGGGCGTCACCCGGCGGCGCTACCGTCGGCCCTGATTACAGCGCCGGTGATTATGTTTATCCCAACTCCCAGCAGGCGGCCACCCTTTGGTACCACGATCATGCCATGGGGATCACGCGGTTAAACGTCTATATGGGCCTCGCCGGTTTTTACATCATCAGGGATGAGACTGAGGATAAGCTCGATCTCCCTCGGGGGGATTACGAAATTCCGATCATGATCCAGGACAGAATGATCAACGCTGACGGGTCACTGCACTATCCGCTCCGGGGCAACACCGCCGTGCATCCTGTCTGGAACCCCCATTTTTTCGGTGATATCGCTATCGTCAACGGCAAGGCATTTCCGTATCTGGAAGTCGAGCCCCGCCGCTACCGCCTGCGCCTCCTCAATGCTTCACAGGCGCGCTATTACAATCTCAGACTGGAGACCGCCGCGGGCAAGCAGATACCGTTCAACATAATCGGGTCAGACGGAGGGCTCCTCGCCAAGCCCGCGGAGATGAACCGTTTGCTGATTGCTCCAGCCGAGCGCTATGACCTGATGGTCGATTTTTCAGGGATGGAAACTGCTAATATTACTCTCAGGAACGATGCCGCTGCGCCTCTCCCCGAAGGGGGAGGCCCCAGCCTCTCCGAAATCATGCAATTCCGGGTTAGCAAGCCGCTGAACGGCGCCACCGACTCCAGCCCACCGGCACGCCTGGTGCTGCCGCCCATTGCCGCGCTTGCCGCGACCCCCGGTATTCCAGCAAGAGAGATTGTTCTGTACGAGAACCAGGTTCCCGCCTCGGAGACCGTAGATCCGGACCTTGGCGGCGAACCCCGCACCGGCATGACCAGTCTGCTCATCAACGCCAGGTACTTCGCTGACCCGGTGGAGGAGCAACCCAAGGCCGGAACCACGGAGATTTGGGAGGTTTATAACGCGACGCTGATGAATCACCCCATCCATCTTCACCTGGTCCAGTTCCAGGTTCTCAACCGCCAGGCCCTCGACGGCAACAGCTTCTTTAACCCCTGGTACGCATGGAGGACCGGCTCCAGCCCTCGCCCTTCATTCGCTGATTTCTTGACCGGGCCGCCGGTACCGCCCAGACCCGAAGAATCTGGCTGGAAGGACACCGTGCAGTCGGGGCCGCTGGAGATAGTGCGCCTGATAGCTAAGTTCGATCTGCCATCAGGCGCCAAAGCGCCGGCGCGCTATGTTTACCACTGCCACATACTTGAGCATGAGGACAACGAAATGATGAGGCCATATGACGTCGTCTGAAGCAACACCCATCCTGGAGATTATCTCTTACACCGATCCCTACTGCACCTGGTGCTGGGGATCGGAGCCGGTCCTGCGCCGCATCAGGGAGGTGTACGAACACCAGATCCGGATCAGTTTCAAGATGGGTGGCCTGGTCAAGGACACCAGGCATTTCCACGATCCGCTCAACCAGATTGGTGGACCGGAGATGTACCGGCAGGTTGCCGAGCATTGGCGTGAGGCTTCCGCGCGCCACGGCATGCCGGTTGATGCCAATGTTTTTATTGATATGAAGGATGAGTTCCGCTCGACCTGGCCGGCGAATATCGCCTTCAAGGCGGCAGAATTTCAGGACCCCGATCTGGCCGAAAGTTTCCTGCGCCGCATGCGCGAAGCAGCCGCCGCCGAGCGCTTGCCGATCCACAGGCTCAACGTCCAGGCGCGGCTCACCGAAGAGACGGGTCTCGATCGGGAACAGCTGCTTGCGGACATAGACAACGGCTCAGCCGAACTCGCATTTCTGCAAGACCTGATGGATGCACGGGAAAAGGGCGTTTCCGGTTTTCCCACATTTGTCATCCGCACCCGCGGCGGCGTGGAAGAAATCTTGCACGGATATCAGGGTTTCCGCGAGTTTGAGCAGATATTCGAAGAGCTGGCGGACGGTGAACTCACGGCGCGAACTATCACTTCTGACGAACAAAGCATCCTGGGCTTCATCGGAAAATATGGAAAAGTGGCAGCGCGCGAGGTGGCCGAGGTTTTTTCACTTTCGATGGTTGAGGCCGAAGAGCGGCTGGAGCAGATGGTGGCGGAGCACATGGTAAGAAAAAAGAAGGCGGGCAACGGCTGGTTCTATTTTAAGGCCTGATCGCGAATGCAAAATGCCTGATCGCGAAAGCGCGGCCGGGCTTACGATATCCTCCGCCGCGATTATCTATCTTGTGAATGGGCTTTTTCTAGGCGCTGCTGGTCGCCCAGAAAATCAGGCCGGCGATGATAAGCCAGAAGGTCAGGACGACGAGGCCGGTTACGATCATGGTTGTCCAGACGTTTCGATCTTCCTGATCGGGGAATCGCTTGTTCATCTGGTGCAGATGGGCAAAAGCCTGAATGCAGATCAGGATGAAGAAGAGGGCGGAGGCAACGATCTGCGGCAACGCGCTGCCCATGCCCCCGATAGTGTGCAGCCTGTAGAAAATCCCTATCGGCAGCAGATCAGCGATGACCACGGCCACCAGGTACCAGATCAGATTGAACCAGAATCGTCTCATGAATTAACTACATCTCCCTGCGTCCGAGAAGCGCCCGGCTGACCGTGGCTTCGTCGGCGTACTCGAGGTCGGCGCCGACGGGAAGGCCGCTGGCGAGCCGCGTCACCCTCACCTTGCCGCGAAGGATATCGGCCAGATAAATTGCGGTTGACTCTCCAGTAGTGTTGGGGTTGGTTGCCATGATGACTTCGGTGACGCCTCCCGCTTCGATCCGCTCGATTAGCTCCCTGATGCGCAGGTGCTCGGGATCAACACCGTCCAGCGGTGAAAGCGCGCCGCCGAGCACGTGATAAAGGCCGCGGTATTCACCGCCCTTTTCAATTGAGATAATGTCGCTGGGCTCCTCCACCACGCAGATGAGTGACCTGTCGCGGCGGGCATCACGGCAGAAAACACATAACTCTTCATCGGTGAAGTTGAAACACTGGGCGCAGAAATGAATCTTGTCCTTGAGGTCGATGATGGCCTCGGCGAGCGCCACTGCATCGTCGCGGGTTTTCCTTAGCAGAAAAAAGGTGATGCGTTGAGCCGAACGCCTGCCGATGCCAGGCAGCTTCGAAAACTCGGAGATCAGTTGTTCTACCGGTGCGGGAAACAAATCACTAATTCGGTACTAATTCGGGGACACAATACTTAATTATCACGTTGCTGCTACGTGTAATTTTCGTTTCCTGGCGCACGATCCCTACATCAGCCCCGGGATATTGAGCCCGCCGGTGAGCCCGCTCATCTTGTTAGACGCCAGCTCCTGAGCCGAGCGCAGGGCTTCATTGGTGGCGGCCAGCACCATGTCCTCGAGCATCTCGACGTCGTCGGGGTCGACCGCGCCGGGATCGATCTTGACGCTATTGATCTTGAGATCGCCGCTCACCTTGACCGTGACCATACCACCACCGGCGCTGGCTTCGACCTCCATGCCCGCCAGCTCTTCCTGGGCTTTGACCATCTGCTTTTGCATCTGTTGAACCTGTTTCATCATCTTGTTCATGTTTTGCACGAGCGTACTCCTTTCAGCTCTAAGGAATTTCCTCAGCATCCAGCTCCGCCTTGAACATCTCGATGAGTTCATCGGCGGTCGGTCCGTCCTTTTCCCGGCCCGGCTGAGGTTCTATCGTGGCCCCGGCCTTGCCCGTTTCGCTGATCACACATTTCACTTTCAATGAAACGCCGGTTATCTCCCCGAGGACGTCCGTGATTACCTCCTGATAGTTCGGCTTCTCTACCTGGGCTTTATGAAACTCGGACCCAGCCGGGAAACCCAATGTCAGCACCTTGCCGTCAAGATCCACTGGACGGGCCTCCAGCAGCAATGAGTGGAGGGGAATCTTTTTCTTCTTGACCAGGTCGAGGATGACGCTCCAGGCGCGAACGATCTTGTCGAGGGTGAGCGCGCCTTCCGCGATTTGCGTACCCGCCGCTTCTGGCTCCAGAGCGGGTGTATCCACCTTCGAATCCGCATGCATACCAACCTGGACGTCAGCTTGCGCACCCGCCGGGGCATCCGCCCGCGCATCTTTCGGGGCGTCGGCCTGTACGTCAGCCGGCGGATCAGCCAGTGAACTCGCCGGCGCATCGACATGTGTATCTACCGGCTCTGTATCCGCTGGCGCCAGCCGCGTATCGCCAGCCTGAGTATTGCCGGTACGCGCCCTCATCCCCTGCGCTCTACCCATCATCCCGGCACTCCCGCTTTCAATCTGATCCAGCCGGAAGAGGATAGATTTGGTCGACATGTCGACCTCGGGCCGCGTCATCTTCACGAACGCCAGCTCCAGCTGCAGCCGGGGATCGCTGCCCAGCTTCATCTCGGCCTGGGCCTCGGTGAGCAGTTCAATAAAATGGACAACCCGGTACGGCGCCATCAGGCGCGCCTGGCCCTTGAGGCGGGAATAATCCTCATCCGCGGCGGTGATGATGCCGGGAGGGTAGTCGTCGAGTTGCTGC
Source organism: Actinomycetes bacterium (assembly GCA_021785935.1). Classification (GTDB taxonomy): domain Bacteria; phylum Actinomycetota; class Thermoleophilia; order BMS3ABIN01; family BMS3ABIN01; genus JACRMB01. The sequence continues at coordinate 35,970 of JAJYOG010000006.1, read as the reverse complement.
AACAAAAAGATGTTGCGCAGATGGCCAACCAGCTCTTGCGCGAACTGGTGAAAATCCTTGCCCTGCTCCGCCAGGCGATGCACGAAAAGGAGGGCGCTGCGCGAATCATTAGCCGCGGCGATATCGACAGCCTCAAAGAGCAGCTCCGACTCGACAACACCCAGCATCGAAAGCACGTCGGCGAGGTCGATCTTCTTGCCACAATAGGTGGCAAGCTGGTCGAGGGCGCCGATGGCGTCGCGGAAGGCTCCCGCCGAGCTGCGGGCAATGGCCGCAAGACCGGCGTCATCGATCTCGATCTCCTCGGCTTGAGCTATGCCCCTAAGCACTTCCAGCACCATGCCCGCGTCCGGCCGGCGGAACTCGAATCTTTGACATCTTGACTGTATTGTGGGAATAACCTTGTGCGCCTCGGTCGTGCAGAGCACAAAGATCACGTGCCCCGGGGGCTCCTCCAGCACCTTGAGGAACGCATTAGACGCTTCCTTGGTGAGCATGTGGGCCTCATCGAGGATGTAAACCTTGTACTTGCCCTCAACGGTGGCGAAGGCGACCTTATCGCGGATGTCGCGGATGTCATCGATGCCGCGGTTGCTGGCGGCGTCCATCTCAATGACATCGAGCGAAGAACCGGCGCCGATGGAGACGCAGCTCTCGCAAACACCACACGGATTCGCGGTCGGCCCCTCGGCGCAATTGAGCGCCTTGGCCAGCAACTTGGCGGTCGAGGTCTTGCCGGTCCCGCGAGATCCCGCAAACAGATAGGCGTGGCTGATCTTCCCCGACTCGATGGCGTTCACCAGTGTACGGGTCACATGCTCCTGACCCATGACTTGATCAAAGGATGCAGGCCTGTATTTTCTGTACAGTGAGATGTGCGGCATGCGGGCGTCCGGTCGTCTTAATGTTTTTTTCAGGAGTCACAGCCTTCCAGCTTTTGACAAGCTAGATGAGTCAACGCTGAAAGTCCATGACTCCTATTAAAGCATTTAATATGACCGTGCACCCACCGTTGAGACAAACATACGGGCGTGTACCAGACAGAAGGCTCCAGCCAGGCAGCCCCGCGGCACATGAAAGAGATCGCTTACCGCTGCTTCCTTCCGGACCTGACGGGGTTCACGACGTTCCATTGCGCAGGACCTGGCCTTCAACACCGCCGGCAAGGCCACTGACCCCGCAAATCGGCCCCGAAGGTGGGGATTCAGCCCCGCTATAGCGGATTGCGGGTAAAGGGCACCGCTAGCTCCCCGCCTAGCACGGTCACTAGTATCTTAGAGGAAATGGGGCAAACTTTGAACCGTATAGGGTATTAACTTCCTGGAAGCCGGACATAACTTCTGATACTGGCGCATGCGAACGGAGGGAACTGAGCCAAGCCCGGCTTACGCCGTCCCCAGCACCTTCCCCACCGCAGGGATAAAATCCCGCTTGCGTGATATAACGCCGGGGATGCGGCAGGTGCCGTCCTTGACCTCACAGTTGAAAGCCTTTTCGATGATCCAGGTCTCCCCGGATGCCAGCACCCGCTCAAACTCCGCATTAAGGGGATTGGTCACGAGCATCACCGACAGGTCGAAGCCGCGCTCCTGGCGCAGGCGATCGAGCTCCTCCAGCAGTTCCGCTTCCCTGAGATCGATTTCCTCGCAATCGAGAACCATCATTTGCCCAATTCCGAGTTTCTTGCCACCGATCAGCACCTTGCGAAAATCAGCGGCGATCAGCTCGGCGCTGGTCTTGCCCTTGATGTTGATGCTGGCGTGCATTAGCTCCAGGCCGTAGTCATCGATGGAAAGTCCGGCTACCTCAGCCAGCTTCAAAGCCACTTCCCGGTCACGCTCGGTCGTGGTGGAGAGGGTCAGTGTGAGGGTATCCGAAAGGATGCCCGACAGCAGAAGCCCGGCAATCTCAACTGGAATCTGCATCTGGTAGAGAAGCATTTCCCGGGCCACGATAGTACAGGTGCTTCCCACTGGATCGTTCAGCACGTAGATGGGCGCTGCCGTGGAAATATCACCGACGCGATGGTGATCGATGATCTCCAGGATCTCCGCCTCCTCGACGCCGTCAACCGCCAACGAGATTTCATTATGGTCCACGAGGATGGCGCGTTTGCGCACCGGATCGAGCAGGTCGGTGCGGGTGACAAAGCCAATGAGGCGATCGTCGCTGTCAGCGACGATCGCCGATCTATAGTCCGAATCCAGCACCAGCTTGCGCAGGTCGGCGATGGGCGTGAACATTCCCACGGTTGCCGGTTTCGGCGCCATGATTGAGGAAACCGGCTCGGACATGAGCAGCAGCTGCACTGTGGCAAAAGCCGGGTGGGGTGAAGATATCACCAGCACGCCCTTTTCATCCGCGGCCCGCACGACCTCGGCGCCAACCGAGGCGCCGTCGGTGATAATCAGGGCGGAACAGCCGGCTTCGATGCACCCGAGCTGCACTTCCTGCTGATCGCCGGTGACAATGATGTCTCCGTCCTCCATCAGGTTAAGCAGGGTGCCGCGCTGCATCGAGGCAATCTGCACCTGGCCCTTGAGCGTCTCCGCCTTGCCGGTGTTGCTGATTACCCGCCCTTCGAGCGTCTTGAGAAAGATATCGAGACTGATGGGTGTCTCGGAAAGATCCAGCGGTCCGGCGCTCGCCATATGGAACTGGGCGATGTCCCTTAGTCCCAGGATCCCCAGAACCCTCCCGGCGTCATCGACCACCGGCAGCGTGCGCACGCCCTTTTCGCGAACGAGCCGCGCCAGCTCGTGTACGGAGTCGCGCTCGTGCGCCGATATCGGTTTGTGCAATTCGAGGTCGTCGACAGTGGAGCTCAGACTCTCAACCTCCAGAGGAATGGGAACCTTGAACCTGTCGAGGACGAAATTCGTCTCTTCGTTGATGTGTCCGGCTCTCGCCGGGGTAAAGACAAACCTTTTATCGGTCAGATTCTTGAAGTGGGCATAGCCGATGGCCGAGCAGACGGAATCAGTGTCGGGCACCGTGTGGCCGATCACATGTACGTTTTTCTTTCTTTTTGGAGGTGAAAGCATCGGTCTCGGTGTCCCTCATCGATCATGGTCACTTAAAATAAAAAATCGCTCCACGAGTGAGCGATGTGCCGCGATGTTAACAGCAGGATTTTAATACGTCAATAGTAGTCCTATTAGTTTTGTAGGGGACGCATCGCTATTTCAGGAGTATTCCCCGGGATCTGCCGGATGTAATCCTGCTCTGGGAGAAGCGGTATGCCAGATGTAATCCTGCTTCGGGCGGAGCGGCATGCCGGATGTAATCCTGCTTCGGGCGGAGCGGCATCTATGCAGCTAGTTTTACTTAGTAGTCCAGTCACTGCCGGGGGATTTTTTGGCAGTAATAAGGGCGGCCGCTCTGCGAGCGGCCGCCCGTGATTCCCTAGATTATGTCCCCGCTTACGGCTTTGCCGCCGGTTCTCCCATGGCGCCTCTGCCGCGGGTTTCCGCCTACTGCTTGGCCGTTGTATCCAGATAGGACAGGATTAGCGCCTTGTCATCCTGACCGATATCGGCGCCGGTGTATCCCGCCATGCGATCCACTACACCGGCCCATTCGGCCTTCGTGTGCAACGTGACCGGGTAGAGCGCGTGGCACTTCGAGCACAGCTGTTCGAAGGTGGCCCTGGAGGCGTCAGCCGAAGGCACCTGGGGACGCTTTGCCGGCGGCGGGATGGTCGTTTTCTCGGCTGGCGGCCCGTCCGGGTGACACTTGGTGCACGGATCAGTGCTCGCATGGCATTGGAAGCAGTAAGCCATGCGTGGACGGTTGGTCTGGTTAATGTTCAGATCATGAGCGATATCACGATGGCAGTCAGCACAGACAGCGCCGAAGCCGAAGTGAGTCTGATGCGGAATGTTAATGTTCTTCTCGTTAAATTTGAAGCCAACGTTATCGTTTTTCGTCTTCATGTCACCATGACAGTTAACGCAGTTTTGGCTGACCCGGTCGGGCTCGGCCTCAAAACCGGTTTTATAGCCGTCAGTAACGAAATGACCGCCGTTCTCCGCATGGCAGTCCAGGCAACCAACTTCGCCGTAGTCCGGATGAACCTTGGAAGGCAGACCGACGTTCGCGGTTTCACCCGTGCCATGGCAGGTCAGGCAGAAATGGGGATTAGTGGTCGTATAATGCGCCAGGAGCACCATGGGCGAGAGGGCCAACACAAGTATGCCCAATCCGACCAGCACCCATACCGGTTTTGATAGCTTAGGAATCTTCATTTATCTCTATTCCTCCCTTTGCGCTGCTTGAGCATTATCGCCTGCCTGAATTGCGGTTATCGATCAATATTTATTCGTCCATCAAATCCGCTTCGCCGCAGTGCACCTGCACCAGGCCCGCAGTGATGTCGGCCGCGCCACGGTAGAAACTGCTTTCCGTCCGCTGCCGCACATCCTTACAAATCTCTGGCACCCATTTGACCAGGTGTTCCTCGCAAAACCGGCGCTGAAGCTGCTCCAATTTTTCAGCTCCAGCCTCGTCGCCCGCTTCGCGCTTGGCCGCCTCACACTCCGCCAGCGTCGCCATTGCCTCGAGTTCGAGGCCGAGATGGTCCGGCGTCTGACCCAAAGTCAGCCCGAGGCCGGCCTCCTCATAAAACTTTGCTACCGCTACCGTAGCTTCTCCCCACAGTTGCGGTTTCTCCTCATTCCAGCCCCGGACAAACACCGACTCATAAGGCGCTATATGCGGGCCGGTTGCCATGAACAGCCTTGTATATTCAGCTGCCAGCTCTTCGGCCTGCTCCTCCTCATCTCCATCCAGGAAATCCTGATCGAAGTACACCTCGAAAGCCGCCAGGGATGCCAGCATCTCCGGGTCCTTCATCGCCTTTAAGAGCGCCGCCGAAGGCTTATCGCTGAACACCCTCGACATCAGGCCATAGAGCCCCGCGCGTGCCCGCGCCATCTCCTCATTGGTGCCCGTCAGCGATCTCCTTCTAGGCTTTGGCGACCGTGACGACCACGTCGCCCCAGGCCGCGCCGCCGCCGATCGGATCGGTGGCCGCCGGAACTATCTGCTTGGCGTTGACGCCAATGCCGCCCTTTTTCTTCCACCAGACCAGCTCGACGTTCGGATCCTTGAGCGTCTGGGTCTCAATTTCGTCCATGGTCATTTTTTCTCCCTCAGCGATGTGGCCAAAGGCGGTATGGCCGACGCCATTGGCCAAGGCGACGACCTGGGGATGAATGCCCTCGGTCAGAAAAGCCGTGGTCATAATCGAGCGCTCTTTTGCCTCACCCGACTTTGCCTGACGCAATATCTTGATTGAATCGCCCGCTTTGATCCCCAGCTTTCCCGCGGTTACTGTGTTAATCCAGGCGGGGTTATCGTGCAGGATCTCATCAAGCCACATGCAGTTGGCGGTCTTGGCGTCAGTCTGCAAGGCTGTGTCGAAAATAGTCAGCACCATCTCACGTTCTCCAAGCTCACGGAAGGTAGCGATCGGTTCATAGACGGGCATCCCGGAGAAGCCCCTGTCAGCCAGCGGCTGTGAAAAAACTTCCATCTTGCCGGTCGGCGTGGCAAAACCGCCTGCCATGTAGGCGCCGTAATTCGGCCGTGTTTTCGGGTCATACCAGACTCCGTGCTGTAACAGATAATCAAGTCCACCGGCCTGGACAAGCCCGGGTATGTTGGCAATGCGCGCCTTGAGGTAATCGTTGACGCTCTTGAATGCAAAGTACTGCTCCATGCCACCCTTGACGCGATTGGCGAGCTGCACGGCGATATCAAAGAATGAAGTGGCCGCATCCAGTGGCGGCACCACCGGCTGCCGCAGGGAAACATACGGCACCAGCTCGGGAGAGGAGCGTACTTCAATGTTCCAGTCTTCCAGATAGGTGGTTTCCGGCAGGATGATATCCGCCAACTCCGCGGCCTCGGTCATGAACGGCGTCACGGCGACATGGTACGGGATCAGCGTTTCGTCCTTAAGCACATCCTCAACCATGCCAGTGTCGGGGTTGGAGTAGACCGGATTGACTCCGTGGGTCATCAACAGGCCCACTTTGTGCTTACGGTCTTTTATTAACCGTATGACATTGACGATTGACTGCTGCGTAGCAAACGGCATATCAGGCGGATTGGTCAATAAACTCGGGGAGGGCCTTGCCGGCGCCGGCGCCGCCTGTGCCAGATCGTACTGGCGCGGCAGACAGAGACCGCCCTTAACATCTATGTTTCCGGTGATGATGTTGAGCAGCATGACCGCCCGCTCGTTCTGTACACCGTTAGGCAGATTCGATAACATTGAGTCGGTAATTGTCGTCGCCGGAGGAGTGGATGCGAATTCGGTGGCTATTCTCCTGATTACCAGAGCGCTGACGCCGGTCTCGGCTTCGGCGCGCTCAGGCGAGTACTGGGCCAGATACTGCATCAACTGGGCCGGCGAAACGTTCGTCCACTGCTCGACGAAAGCACGGTCGTAGAGACCTTCCTGCATGATGACATTGGCCATCGCCAACGCCACGAGCGCGTAAGTGCCTGGATTGACGTAATAGGCTTCATTGGCACGGGTAGACGTATTCGTCAAACGGACATCGAAGACGACGACCTTGGCCTGATTATGCTGCTGCCCGTCGATCATCCGCCTGGCGAAACCAACGAACTGGGGATTGCTCTCCAGTGGGTTGGCCCCGAAGACGAGAATGTACTTGCTCCTGGAGACGTCGGGCATGTCGCCAGCGGCGCCCCACGTAAGTTGCGTGCCCACCAGCTTGTTGGCGTCATAAATGCCGGCCGACCCGATGGCATTGGGTGAGCCGTAAGCATAAGCAAACCGCTGTCCGAGATTGTCCTGCTTGATATCATCAGTCAGAAAAAGAAAGTCTCCCGGGCTGTCTTTCGAGGCGGCCATTGCCTTGGACACCTCGTCATAGGCCTCTTCCCAGGTGATCGTGGCCCAGTTGCCCTTGCCGCGCAGACCGTTGCGTTTCATTGGCTGCAGCAGGCGATCGGGGTCGTAAAGTGCGTTAATGCCGGCCTGACCGCGTGCGCAAAGGGAACCTTGATTGCTCAGATGTACTGTATTGCCACCGATCTTGACCAGGCGGCTTTCCTCAATATAGCCGATATTGCCGCAACCCGCCGGACACTGCATGCAGGTGCTTGGCAGAAACGACCGGGGCAGGCCCGACGTTCTGTTTACCGACCGGCCGCCTTCGATCAAACGCTCCGCGGCGGATGCAATCGGACCGAACTGGGTCTCGATCGTCAGCACCGCGGCGCTGGCGGCTCCCAGTTTCAGAAAATCTCTACGAGTTATATTTCGCATTCTCCGGCTCCTTGAACTCAACTGAGGGGAATCGTCTGGCCGCCGATGACCATCACGAAACGCATGGCGTAGACTCCGATATTGACCAGGATTGACGCAACCACCGCTGCGGTCAGCGACTTCCTGCTTTTTGGTCCCAGGACCAGAATTATGGGCAAGATTGACCCCAGGATAATCTCCACACCGACGAACAGAGGCGCGAAGTTGCCCGTAAGAATCAGCATGCCGGCCTCAAAGGCATCGGCGTGGGCAGTCAGAAGAACCAGAATGTCGGAAAGGATCAGGAAGAGGTCAAGCATGATGACATAGGCCATGAACTGGGCCAGCTGTAAAATCAGCTTCTTGTCATTTTCACGAGTCTGCTCCGTGGCCTTCTTGTCGAACCATTTGTAACGGACCGAGGCAATGATGACCACCAACCCGATACCCGAGACCATGGCCGACACCAGGAAGATGGTCGGCATGGCAGCGGTATTCCACAGTGCCCGCGCCTTGGCGAGCGCCAGGATGAAGCCGGTATAACCGTGAACCGAGATAGCCAGCGGGATACCGAGGATACCCAGTACCTTCGCCGCCTGCTGCCGGTTGGTGTAAACCATCACAGCGTAGATGCAACCCATGATCGGGTAGGCTGTCAGCAGGAAGGACCCGTAAGTGATCGGCGAGGTCCAGTTGTAATAGAGGAAAAGATGCCAGAAACGAAGCGGCTGCTCGAGATCGAGAATCAGGTTAAGCGGCGCGATGATCAGCAGCGCCGGAGCCAGCAACGCGGTAATTTTACCGATGGGCTTGAACTCCTTGCGCCCCAGCAGCGTAGCGATTACCGAGATTACGAACGAGCCGGCGCTCAGCCCGGTAAAGAAGAAGTACTGGCCAATGTACATGACCAACGGTAGCTGGTGCTCTACCGAATAGACGACATTTACATCTGCGTGCTCCATGCGGGTCTTCTCCTCAAATAGTCGTTGAGCCGATTAAAATCTGAATTTGGCCAGCGAGCCTTCGGTGTAATAGTTGATGTCATCCTCGACGTTGCTCATCGCGGTTTCATCAGCGGAGATATAGAACACCTGCGGGTCGGTCTGCATCTCCTTTTTGATAACCACGGTGGCATTGGCCGCCAGAAGTTGCGCCACTTCGCTCTTGGAATCATTTTTATCACCGAAGACCATCGCCCGCGTCGGGCAGCTTTCCACGCATGCAGGAACCAGGCCGGCGTCCACACGGTGCGAACAGAAATAGCATTTCTGCACGATGTTCTTCAGGGGATTGATATAACGAACGTCATAAGGACATGAAGCAATGCAATATTTGCAGCCGATGCAGCGGTGCTGATCGACTACGACAATACCGTCGTCGCGTTTGTAGGTCGCCTGGGTCGGACAATTCCTGGCGCAGATCGCGTCAGTGCAATTGTTGCAGAGGCGGGGAATCCAGAAACGGCGGCTGTCCGGATAGACACCTTTTTCGACGATTTTCATCCAGGTCGCGTTGACTTCCAGAGGAACAGACATTTCAGCCTTACAAGCCACGGTGCAGGCATGGCAAGCGATGCACCTGCGGATGTCGATCACCATCGCGTATCGTTTTTTCTCGGCCACTTGCTATTCCTCCTTGTTTATATAAACCCGCGCCCCCGCAAGGGGATCGTCTTTCTTTTCCAATCTAGTTGCTATCCTTTGCTTAATCCACGCGGTTTCAGCCCGTTATTCACCCCTATTGGAATAACTTGCCGAACTCGGGAAGGATAGCGGTTACCGCTCACCGCACCAAGCATTGGCTTCATCTCAAGACCGCCGGAAGAATTCGGACCGGACGGTGCACCGTACTAGTCCTCCTGGTGCATCTTTGCCATTAGCCAATTGATCAGTGGTGGGATACCAAACGTCAGCACGGTAAGGATCGCTATGGTCGCGAACAGATTGATCAGAAAGAACCGCGGTGCTTCAGCGATGTACCACATGGATACCCTTTCAACTTGTCCCGGCGCTCCAATGGAGCGCGATTGTTGCCCGCTTAATCCATTATCTCAAAAACAACGGGAGATATTGTATACGAAATTTCCTAATATGTCATTTACGGCATCAAGCCCCTATTACGCACCGGGACCTGACGAACAGCCTCTAGCCTTCTCCGCCCTCAGATACCTGGTGCCCCATCTGAGCCGCCCGACGGAGCCGGACCGCTACCGGTCGGCGGCGCCAGCGTCTTGAAATCGTGACAGTCAGCGCAAACTCCGCCCGGGTTATGCTGCTGCTTGTCCTGATGACAGGTCAGGCAGGGTTCCCTGGTCGTAACCGTCCAGGCATGCGGCTGATGACATGTCTTGCACCGCGCCTGCGAGTGCGTCTGCTTTCCGTGCAAACCGCTGGTCTTGGCATCCGTGTGACAGCTCAGGCAGTCGACAACCGGATTCGCCTTGTCGTGCGGCTTGTGGCATTCGCGGCAATCCCACTTCATCGGCGCGACGTCCGGGAAGACCACACCGTCGTTCGTCAACTTTTGATGACAGCTCAGACAGGTTTCCCTTGTCGGCCTGAGCGGACTGTCGTCCCTGAGGAACGGATGGCACTCGGTGCAGTGCATATCCCGCATCTGCTCGACCTTGATCGCCTTTTCCTGGCCGGCAACGTGGTCCGCGTGGCATGCCGCGCAGATCTCCGTCGAGGGCCGGAAGCTATGAAGCCGCATGCCGTGACAGGTCTGGCAGGCTATATTCTGCCCTTCCGCGTGCACCTTGTGCCCGGCGGTGTTTTCCACCTGCACCCACTGCGGATCGCCACTGTAATGGCACTTCTCACAAGCCGAATCCGAAACCGACGCATGGTTCGTGTTGCGGTCCGGACGCTCCATCAAATAGTTAACTACAAGCTGCATGCCGCCAACCGGGCTCACCGTATGGCAACTGTGGCACCCAACCTTGCTGTGCTCGCTGGTGGACCACTTGTTCCATGCTGTTTCCATCGTGTGGCAGGAACGGCAAAATTCTGGATCGTTCTGAGTGTAGTTATACATGCGATAACTGCCGTAGCTGCCGCCGAATACCACAATAACAAGGATCGCCGCCAGAATGACCTTGGCGACCAGAGGCAGATGCGCAATCCAGCTGCCTATCCCCTTGATTTTCCTGATGACCCACCTCACGGCCTGCTCCAGACCGATGAGATTATAAATTTATGAGTCGTTAAACCTTCAGCACGCCCTGAAACTCCCATTTGCCCTCCCTTGAACAAGAGAAAAGAGTTAATTCACGAGTTGGATTCCCAGAAGATGGAAGTACCCTTAGGGGTATTAAATCCCACCCTCCAGGGTTTGTCAAGATGCAAATTGATTATATATGGAGAATTACTAGTATTACCAGTTATAGGATGCCGCCTCAGCCATTTGCCCCATTGCCGGACAGTTTCCCCTACGTATTGGAGCTTTCCCCCGGGGAAGGGGCGCTATTGCCCCATGACTCTTCTGCGGGTTTTGCCCTTTCGGGGTAGAATTCCGCCGCTGCCGGGTAATATATTCATATTATTGTCGAGGAATATTTCTTCCTGTTACAGATGATACTTCAACCTGGCGGAGGCGCCCAAATGTCTACCAGTCCTGAGCCCAGAGAGCACGAATTCCCAAACCTGCGCACTGCCGCGGCCAAGCTCGGTTCACGGCGCGATCCCTCCCTGGATGAATTACGGGAGCTTCTCTGCCACGATTGCGACTTCTGGCATGACGAACACGAGGACGATCTCGAATGCTCGTGCTTTCGCATCCTGCGGATGATCGTGGCGCGCGGCGTGCTTTCGCCGGCGGAGCTGTCGGCAGTACTAGGTCCGGATGAGCCTGCCGGGGAACGATGAGTTCGCGGGAAACGATATTGCGCTTATCGCCTGATTGCTCACCAAAACTGCTCGAGGAGCCGTGTGTTTACAACCGCGCCACGGACGACCTGTATATAGTGAATCCAGAAGCGGCGGATTTTTTATTCTTGTGTGCGCGCGGCGCCAAGGCGCCGCGCGCACCAGAAGCTGATGAATTCGTCAGCTTCTGCCAGGAGGAAGGAATCCTTGAGGAGACCGCCGGCGAAGATGCACTCATCCCGCACCTCCCAGCGCCTGGAAACCGTGAGCCACGGTTGACCCAAAGTCCCATCCCCTCCCTGCGATATCTGCTACTCCATATTACAGACCGCTGCAATCTCAGGTGCGGGCATTGCTTCATCGGCGAGCCGGGAAGCACCGACCTGCCGCTCGAGAAAATCATGGCAGTGGTTGACCAGTTTGAAGAGATGCAAGGGTTGCGCCTGCTCGTATCCGGAGGCGAGCCCCTTTTGCACCGGCAGTTTCGCCAGCTCGACGATTATCTTGCGGCCAGGGACTTGCGGACGGTGCTCATGTCCAACGGCACCCTCATCGATAAGAAAACGGCTGGTGTGATCAAGGCGCAGGAAGTGCAGATCAGCCTTGACGGCATGCGCGAGGCTCACGACTTTATTCGCGGCGATGGTAACTTTGAGCGCAGCACGCAAGCTATCCGCCGGCTGATCGATGCCGGCAAGCAGGTCTCGGTAGCGACAATGGTGCACCGCGGTAACCTTCAGGATTTCGAAGAACTGGCCGCTCTCTTAAGCGAACTCGGCGTGCGCGAATGGGCCGTCGATCAACCGTCGCCTGCAGGGCGGCTGCTTCCAGAGGCGGACCGCTTGCGGGGATCGGAAGGTGGCAACGCCCCCGCGGGCAGCGACAGCCCGCAGGGCACAAACATCATCGTCTATCCCGCTATCGCCGGACCCTACCTAAACTATTCCTTTGGAGGCGCCATTCACGAGCCCATCCCCGGATACGCCTGCGGCGCGCACCTGATGGCGGTTATGGCTGACGGCAGGGCCGCGCGCTGCGGCTTCTTCGCGGGTAATCCGGTCGGAACCATCGCGGAAGGGCTATCCTCCTGCTGGCAAAAAGTAAGAAAGATGACCATGCCGGAACTGGACTGCGATTGCGATTTCATCGAAGATTGCCGCGGCGGGTGCAGATTCCGGGCGGCTGGGTATAATAGCCCCACGGGCGTCGACCCGTGTCAGTGTTACCGGTACGGTGTCGCTACATAGTGCCCGGTTTGCAGCTTCTGGATTCCGGGCTGAAACAGATTATTACCAGGAACTAGTGACCGGGCACCAGAAGGCTTGGCGATAAGGAGGTGGCGTCTCATGAAGATCAGAAAGTCGGGCAAGAAAAGCTCGAGCACTTGCAAGTGCAGCTCATCGTGTTAATCACCGGCCGCTGCCGGAATAGATATGAAAAACTCCTCCGTCTCCGGAGGAGTTTTTCATTTGAACTTATTTAGCAAAGATTTCGCCGAACCGGTGGTCTCAAAGCTAGCTCTCCACCATTGTTATCGCTTCGGTCGGGCATGACTCCTCGCAGGTAGCGCAACCATCACAGTTACCCGCGTTCGCCAGGGTCGCCACGTCCTCGGAGTCCAGCTCGAGGCATTCGTTGGGACATTCATCTACGCAGATCCCGCAGCCTGTACACTCTTCGGAATCTATCTTGGGTTTTTCAGCCAATCTAATTCACCACCCTTCCAGGAAATAAATTTCCTCAAAATAAATATCTGGAGGTTAGTGTCCTTTGCAGCCGCAGCTGGAGCTGTGGCTGTGCGGTTCGGGGCTGTCTCCAGGCTCGCGGCCCATGACCGCGGCCGAAATGATTTCATTTACCTTATCCATCAGCTCGGTAAAGCAGGTCTGTGCTGAAGCGAAATCCTGGATGCTGGGAATGTCGCGAATCTGTCCCTGCATCTCCTGCAGCTCTTCCATCTGCTCCGGAGGGAGCTGGAGGCCTGAGCTTGCGGCCCGCTGTACCATTTCCTGCTTTTCTGAAAATTTCTGCAGCGCGGCGGTTGCCATCTCGTCGCTATCGACGCGCTCGGCGGCCTGGCGTAGAACCACGAGTTCCTCGCTTGCGGAAATCGCCGCGGCAAGTTCCTCGGCTTTGCTTAGTACGATTGACATCATTGACTCCAATCAATTTGGGAAGTTCTGCACTCCTAGGCTAGCGAAAACCAGTCGCTATTTGCAACTTTAACCGTGAGCATCAATCCCCTACTGCCCGCGCTTTCTTGATCAGATAATAAGCTATCACGAGGACAAAGATGATGCCTACATGGATCCCCAGCTCCATCAGGTTCTCGTTAAAACTGCGCTCACCAGAACCCAGCGACATTTGTGCGTCTATATATAGGATGCGCCTCAGGCTCGAGATGATGCCGATGAACAGAAACGGCGCCAGCGAAAACTGTTCCCGGCGCAGATAGCGGACGATGGTCCACAAAAGCTCGGCGATGATGAGCACGAAAAGCACATCGTTGATGACAAGGAGAGTCGAGTCGACCGTCAGATCTACGAAGTTTTTCGCCGCGTATCCAAGCACCACCAGGGCGGCGCCGACGAGAAAAACGGCGACGATAATGTGAACCGTATCATCGGCGACGATAAGCGCCCGGCGAGCCTTGTCGATAGCACGCGGCGCCGGGCGTTTTGGCCTGTCCATGTCCATGGGAATATTCCGTTTCCTCTATTTCTCAGCCTGCATGTGGTAATTGCGGCATGCCGCCTCGCAGGAATAACACCGCGAATCATGTAACTGGAGATCAGTTTACCCGAAACCACCGTTGGGGAATCTAATCTGATGTTCCCGGGAGATTCTGCATATGAATAAAACGCCGGCATGGAGGCGCGCGTGCGCGGGTATTCTCATCATTCTGGGCTGCCTCACGGTCACTATCGCCGTCGCGGTCGTTTGGCTCAATCAGGAGGTCTTCAGCACTGACAAATATGTGGAGACCATAGCGCCATTAAGCCAGGACCCCGCCATCAAGGATGCGGTTGCCCGATCCGCGACCAACCAGTTATTCGAGCGCGCCAATGCCGAACAGCTGACGCGCGAGGCCCTTCCCGACAGGGCTGACTTTCTGGCCGCTCCCATCGCAGGCGCCACCCAGGGTTTTGTCGAAGAGCAGGTTCGCAAGCTGCTGGACACCTCCCAGTTTTCAGATGTCTGGCAGAATGCTAACCGTGAGGCACACGATCTGCTGCTCCAGGTGGTGCTCGGCAGGAAAGGCGCCATCTCCTCCGAAAACGGTAAGGTCGTCCTCGACCTCAGCAAACTCCTGGACGGCATCAAGTCACAGGTGAGCGCCAGGGGAATCCATATTTTTGACAACATTTCCCTCGCCGGCTCCGGGATCCAGTTCACAATCTTCGAGATGCCGCAGATATCCCAGGCGCAGAGAGCCATTAACCTTCTGGATAGACTTGCCTTCTGGCTTCCCCTGGCGGGGCTGATATTTCTGGGTGTGGGCGTCTATCTGTCCGGCAATCGCATGGCGGCGGTTTTTCGCGCCGGACTGGGTGTTGCGGTGGGAATGACGGTGCTGCTGGTGCTGATCGCGCTGGCCCGGAGTTATTACCTTGATACTTTGTCATCTCATCCGGAAATTGACATGAACGCAGCCACATCCTTCTTCGATATCATCATGGGATCTCTCAAAACAACCATCAGGACTTCGTTCGGGGTAGCATTAGCGATAGCCGCACTGGGTTTCTGCCTGGGACCCTACCCACTGTCGGTACGGCTGCGCTCATCACTCCCCAAGATTTTCAGGGCTGCCGAGGAGGCCGGCGCCAAGGTCGACCTGTGGCCGGCCGGCGCCTGGATCACACGTCAGAAAACAGCCCTGCGCGCCTCGGGCACGGTGCTGGCCCTGTTAATTTTGGTAGCAATGGATCAGCCCTCACTATCGCAGGCGTTGACGATCGTGGTTATCCTGCTCGCCTACCTGGGCATATTAGAGTTCCTGGCGCGTAAATCCGCATGAACGGCTGACACGTTTCCGCGAATTGCCGGGAATGGGAGGCAAGACCAGACGAGCCCTCAAGGGAGGCTTTAGCAACTTTCTTCAGCAACGCGAGCCCACGGCCGCACTTCTTCCAGCACCCGTTTTTTAAAATCATCCTTGATGACCATGTTGCCCAGACTGCCAGCGGCCGCGCCGACGGCGCCGCCAATAGCCATGCCGGCGACTGGCGCCAGAAACAGGAGGCCGATCAGCGTCCCCCAAAACATGCCGCCAAGAGTTGATTGAGCCACTACATGATCTGTGGTGGTAACCTTGAACTTGCCTTTTTCGTTCCGGACAATCAGCGCGGCGTCATCGAGATCGATGAGATAGGTCTTCTACAGGCTCTGCAGCTTGCTCAGAACCTTGCCGGCGGAGTCTTCGTCGGGATAGCAGATCGCTACAAGCTCACTCATGCAAATCATCCTCCCCCTGTTTTGTTTCACGCCAGAAATAACCAGCGGCGGCAACCAGGCCCGGTCAGAGGCAATCGCGACGAGCCTGAAGCAGCCGTGTCACCGTTCTGAACAAACAGGGGGGTTTTCAAACATTAAGAGCCTGAACCCGATGTAAGCGCTTCAGCCACAAAGTCGATTTCCCGGGTCAGCGTCTCAGGCTTCATGGATCCACCTTCAAGGTAACGATGGAATGCCTGATCGTGGCAGATGCGAAAAACAATTTCGGCGGCGGTGCGGTGATCCGCGGTAGCGCGGATGCGGCCCAGCCTCTGTTCAGCTAAAAGATATTTACTGAGTATGTTCACGGAGCTATGGACCGATTCGCCGTTGGCATGCTCGGCTCTCATGGCGGCAAGCAACTTGGGGTCTGAGAAGGCAGCGGCTCCGAGCGGCACCAGCTCGTCCAGCGTCGAGCTGATGCAGCTGGCATAGTAACGCAGGTTCACGGCGACAGTATGCTTTCCCGCCCGGCCGGGGAGATCGCTGACCGGCCTGGATAGCAGCTCTATACGCCTGAGCATGGCATGGGCGAGCGGCTGCAGCCGGTTGTTGAAATAATTATAGATGGTGCCGGCGCCGATCTCGGCCTCGGTAGCAATGGCGCGGGTGCTGGCGCCAGCGAGGCCCCGGGCGACGATCACGCGATAGGCGGCGTCGAGGATATGCTCGCGGATGGCGGCGCTGTCGCCACCAGTGACCTCCTGGACGTGTTCCGGCAGCGGTCTAGGCATCCAGACCTCTAGGCATCCCGGCGGCGCTCGATGGCAGCGGCGGCGATCATGATTACTGTCACGTAGCTGAAGAGTATCACCCCGGCAACGGGCTGACTGAGGAAATCCCCACCGGGATCGCTCACAATCGCCCTGCCCAAAGCAGCTGGCAGCCAACGCCCTATGCTTGGACTAAGCACAAAGATCATCGGCTCGGCGATGATCAACACGGCGATCGTGGCGATTATGGCAACTATCTGATTGCGGATCAAGCTGCCAATGGAAGCGCCCAGCCCGCCGAAGAGAGCGGCATAGACAACCGCCCCGAATAAAACGCCTGCGCACATCGACGCAGCCAGCTTGGCTACAAGCACACGCGAACGCTTCGGCGTGGTCAGGTATGTATCTACCGAGGTTTTCTGACGGTATTCACCCGCCGTGACGATGACGCCCAGGATGAGCACAAAGAGGGCGCCGCTGCCTGCCACGTGAAGCACTGCCCGAATGCCCTCATCCGATTCCAGGCTGACATTCCCCGGGACACCCCGCGCGACCGTGGCGACAATAGATAGTGCAGTGATAACAACGATCGCGCCCAACAGCGCCGACGCGGTGCGGGTGGTCCTGATCTTGAGAAATTCTGCAGAGAGAAGTGATTTCATGACAGCGCCTCCTGTTCCTTGCCGGTTAGCTCCAGGAACATCTGCTCCAGCTGGGCTGTGCCTGTTTCGGTCGTCAACTCATGGATGACGATTCTGGCGCCCGCCGCGGTCTGACCGACCACTTCCAGCACCTCGTCGACCCGTGACGGGTTGATGCCAGCGGCGCGGGCCACGACTCGCAGATGGTTGCGACCCGTTCTCCCCGGATGGAAACCCATCGAGTCGAGCGCGGCCCCGACCGTGCGCCTGGGGTCTTCCAGTTCCTCGTATCTGCGCCCTTCGATCAGGGCCGTTCCTGATTGCGGCCGCGCCAACCCCAGCAGAATCCGCATCGTCGTTGTCTTACCGGCGCCATTGGGGCCTAGCAGGGCTGTTACCTTAACCGCCGCAGAAGCGCGCTTGGTTGCATAACAAATAGCTCGAACGGTTAGAATTGATCCATGTTCTTACTTGATGCCCTGAATATGTCGCTCAACATGCTTTGGGAGATCCTCTGGGCTCTTATCCTGGGCTTTACTATTTCGGCCGGCATCCAGGCGGTTGTTTCCCGCAGGGAGATGGAAAAGCTGCTGCCAGACAGCTCGCCCCGCTCCATCGCCCTGGCGGGCGTTCTCGGTGCAGCGTCATCATCCTGCTCGTACGCGGCGGTGGCAATAGCGCGATCGATCTTCAAGAAGGGCGGGGATTTCGCCGCGGCGATAGTCTTTGAGTTTGCCTCAACCAACCTCGTAATCGAACTCGGCATCATCATGGCGCTGCTGCTCGGCTGGCAGTTCACGCTGGCGGAATTCGCCGGAGGCTTTTTCATGATAATTCTGCTGGCGCTTATCTTCAGGATATTCCTGAAACAAACGGCGGTCGAAGATGCTCGCAAGCAGGCGCTCATGGGACGGCGGGGACTGATGGAAGGCCACGCCGAGATGGACATGTCAGTAGAAGCAGGCCCACTGCTACACCGATTAATATCACAAAAGGGCTTTACATCAACGAGCAGCTACTTCGCGATGGACTGGGCTTCCGTCTGGAGGGACATCGCCCTGGGGCTACTGATCGCCGGGGCCCTGGCGGCCTGGGTCCCCGACACGTTCTGGCAATCCCTGTTTTTCAGCGATAGCGGTACCTTTGCCAAGCTGTGGGGTCCGCTGATCGGCCCGCTGGTCTCGATGCTTTCCTTTGTCTGCTCAATCGGCAATGTTCCGCTGGCCGTGGTTTTATGGAACGGCGGCATCAGCTTTGGCGGCGTCATCTCGTTCATCTTCGCTGATCTGATCATCCTGCCGATCCTCAACATTTACCGGAAATATTACGGAATGAAGATGAGCGCCTTTTTGCTGGTCTCATCGTACGCGGCCATGGCTGGCGCCGGCTACCTGATCGAGATTATCTTTGGTGCTCTTGGATTGATCCCGGAGAGGAGCAACCTGCAAACCGTGGTGTCCGGAATCAGCCTTAATTACACGACGGTCCTTAATGTCATATTCCTGATTTTCGCCCTGATAATGTTGACGCGATTCTTCAAAGTTGGTGGATATACCATGCTGAAGATGATGAATGAACCGGAGATATCGGAACACGAGCATATGCAGCATTAGTGTTTTCGATTTGTCCCAAGTTTGACTTAATCCGTCTATGCGGATATATTGCTATATATGAAAGCGGCAGCTCAAACCTTTAAGGCGCTCTCCGACGACACCCGTCTGAGAATCCTGGGCCTCCTCCTCGAGGGCGAGCTTTGTGTTTGTGAGCTGATGGCCATTCTGGGTCTCCCCCAATCCACCATTTCCCGCCACCTGGCGTACCTGAAACACTCAGGCCTGGTCGACGATCGCCGCGAGGGCGTATGGATGCATTACCGGCTGGCTGAAGGCGGTGGCGCCCTCCACAAGGATCTGCTGGACCTGCTGCAAAAAGATCTATTGGCAATGCCAAGGGTCCGCGAAGATCATGAAACACTACGAAAATATTTTCCAGAGAGAGCAGCCAAGATCTGCCTCGAGCGAAGCTGTTGATATGATGGCGCAATCAGTCACGGCGGACATAAGCCAGTCCGAGCGCTGGGAACACCTCAGATGCAGGCTGGGCGCTTTCCGGGACAGGTACATCGTTGCTCCCGGCCTTTATGCTCTTGGCGAGCCTGACGCGAACTCCGATGTGCTCGTCAGCGCCAATTACAAACTCAGCTTCGACGTGCTCAGGCAGGAGCTGAAAGGCTTCGACATCTGGATTCTGGTGCTGGACACGAAGGGCATCAATGTCTGGTGCGCAGCTGGCAAAGGCACCTTCGGTACACAGGAGCTGGTGAAGCAGATA
Source organism: Actinomycetes bacterium (assembly GCA_021785935.1). GTDB lineage: Bacteria > Actinomycetota > Thermoleophilia > BMS3ABIN01 > BMS3ABIN01 > JACRMB01. The sequence continues at coordinate 16,643 of JAJYOG010000006.1, read as the reverse complement.
GTTGAGGCACGGCTCGAAAGCGTCGTCAATCACCGGCGGCTGATGCTGCCCCAACTCGGCGCGGTCGGGGTCAACGCTGCCGAGGTCCGGACGCGAACAGGGTTCAAGGTCTCGTTCGGCCCCGTGCGCGCGTCGGACATTCCTGCCTACATGCGCGCGGGCTACAGGAAGACACCGGAGATGAGCACCATCCGCTTCCCCATACGGGACCGGCTGGTGCTGACGCCGATGGAGATCAACCCAGCCATGAGGCAGTACCTTTGGTTTGCGGCGGGCGTCCTGATCCTCTTCGGACTACAGGGGAATGGGATCCTGTTCTCAAGCATCCGGGACAGCGGGGTGCCGTTTCTGCTGATGGGTCTTGTTACCGTTGCCGCCGGCGCGTTAATAACGCCGGTGCTGCTTCCCTTTATCCCATTCAGATCATTCGCGATCAAGGGAATGATCGCCGGCGCCGTAGCGGTCTATCTTGCGACACTGGCTCCGCCGATCTCGGCAACACAGGATCATTGGACGTTGCGAATCGCCACCTTCTTGTTCTTCCCGGCGGCAAGTTCGTATATCGCGCTTCAGTTTACCGGCTCGACCACATATACCGGCATGTCCGGGGTAAGGAAAGAGCTGAAGATCGCCATCCCGCTTTACATTGGCGCGGCAGCCGTATCCCTGCTGATGCTGATCTTCTTCAAGGCCGGCGAATGGGGGATTGCATGAATTTCTTGATCGTCAGCAAGCTTGGCGAAGGCAGGAGCATATGAAATATCTTGCGAATGTAGTCACGCTGGAATATGACATTGAAAAATGTACCGGCTGTAAAAAGTGCGTGGAGGTCTGCCCCCACGGAGTCTTTGTCATGAAAGACAAGCGAGCTGCGATCACAGACCGGGACCGCTGCATGGAATGTGGAGCCTGCGCGCTAAATTGCGAATTTGCCGCTATCATCGTTGATTCGGGCGTGGGCTGCGCCGCCGCGATTATCAACGGCATGATTACGGGCGGCGAACCTGCTTGCGGGTGCGGCGGCGATGAAAGCTCCGGCTGCTGTTAAATCGGTGAAACCATTTCCAATTTCTTTCTCAATAGTTGTCTTGCCTTAACTTTGGGCGTTTTCATTCGCCATAAGCGAGGCCGGTAAGTCCAGTTCTCCCGCATCTCCAAGCATGTGGGATATGATTCCTGCGGCAAACACGATCAGCAGGATTCCAGTAGTCCTGAAAAACAACTTGAGGTTCAGCCGCGAGCTGCCGCGGTAAAGAGCAAGACCGGCCGCCGCGGCCAATGCCAGCCCCGCTGCTCCGCCTACGAGTGTTTCGGGCAGGCCGGCGTTCGAGGCGCTGGCAAAGAGAAACAGGACCGTTTCCAGCCCTTCCCGCCCCATGGCGGCAAATGCAAGCACCGTCAGAGCCAGGGGGGAAGATGCGCTCATGGCGTGCCCAGCCTGCTGCTCCAGACCCCCCTTTAGTTTGCCACCATGACTGCGCATCCAGAAGATCATATAGGTAAGAATTGTCACCGCCAGCAAGGTCACGCTGGTCTCAAATATTTCGCCAACCTCACCCGAGAGTTCATCGGCGGCCAGAAACAGCGCCACCCCCGCGATAACGCTGGTTGCGACCGCGGCCCCAACCCCCAGCCAAACGAAACGGCTGCCGGCCATTTCTCCCGCCCTCTTCAGGAAGGAAAGCACCAGAGAGATTATCAGAGCGGCCTCCAACCCTTCCCTGATAGTGATAAACAAAGCAGTAAGCATTATAACCTCCAACTGGTAGGACATATCTTGTTACCTTAATAAGGGTGGTCTAACTTAATTATGAGGATTATTCAATGCTTACCCCTATTTTTAAGAGTTGCATATGTTACTATATGCGGATATTGGGTATGTCCTGCATAGCAAGTATTATGTGAAGTGGCGGTTACGGCCAACGGTGGCTTCGGCCAACCATCAAAAAGGAGAAAAAGATGCCCAGCAACAAAGTAATTTCGGTGATTATCCTGCTCGTGGGCGTGGCGCTCATCATCGCGCCCTTCGGCTACAAGATGTTTGATCGAGCATCGGCTGGCGCCGATATGATGAAGGCGTTTGAGCCAGTGCTGACACGCCCCAACGTCACCACCTTCCAGGGTCACATGCAGACCTTTGGGGGGATGCAGCAAGACATTAACAAGATGATGCCGGCACTCGCCCAGCAAATGGGTATGAGCCAGAATCAGCTGAACCAGATGATGGGCCAGCAGTTCCCAGGCGTCGCCAATGGTATGCAGCAAATGGACAAGATGGGCCAGGACTTTAGCACCGTCATCAACGTCATGGACCAAAACGTCGAGAACTTCCAGAAGGCCGACCAGCTACCGATGAGGACGATGCCATGGTTCTTCATTATTGCCGGCGGAGCGCTGGTAGTGCTGGCGGGAGCGCAGTTGTTGTTACCCGCCAAGAAATAGTAATTCCATATGGCGCAGGGTCCCGCGCTTTATTGCCATTTCATATTCGGTCCGCGTGACCGCCAACTCTACTTAGAAGCCTAGCGGGTAATTTCACCGACCCTGAATTCGACTATCCGGCGGATCAGGTCAGTGGGCATCGGCTGGTCAAGGGGAAATTGCACCGAGCCCTTTGCGGTCTTGTAGGGTCCCAGCTCTTTCTTGAACGCAGCAATTCCTCCTGGTGTCGGATAGAAACCGATGTGCTTCGCGAACCCGGCGAAGTGCACAAGATGCCGGCCGTTCAGATCGAACGTTGGGATCGCGTAGCTTATCGTCTCGGTTGCGCCCGGCGCCGATTTCCCGATAAGCGTCCGCACGGCTTTGAGTACCTTTTGGGTTTCCCGGGGGAACCCCGCTATATACTCATCGATGGTTTTGGTTGTCGACTGGTTCTTCATTTTGTGCCACATCTTCCCCCGGAATACCCTTTATTAAGCTTCTTTTAGCTTCAGATGCCCCCTGATCTCTTCGTCTCCGGTTGTGTACAGCTGATCGATGAAAGCAACCTGGAAGCTCGCCGGTTTAACGCTCTTCTTGCTGGCCAGGTCGCCGCAAAGTCCGTAATAGCCAAAAGCGGCTGCTGTTGCCAAAGCAAGGCTGTTGTCTGCAACCGCGCAAAAAGCAGCGGTTACCGCGCTCAGTCCGCAACCGATCCCTGTTACCTTGGTCATAATTGGCTGGCCGTTGCTCACACGGTAGACCGCGGCGCCGTCGGTGATAACGTCCTCTTCACCGGAGATAGCGATAACACATTTCTTCTCGGTTGCCATCTGTTTGGCGGCTTCAACGGTCTGGTCGGATAATGACAGGGAAGAATCGACTCCCTTCGTTTTGATATCATCCGATCCGAGCGAAAGAACCTCCGAGCAATTTCCCCGGAGGACGGAAATGTCCGAGTTCTCCATGATTTTGTGGATGGCGCCGGTGCGGAGCCTGGTTGCTCCCGCGCCAACCGGATCCAGGACTATGGGAATGCCCACGGCATTAGCGGTTTTGGCCGCAAGTATCATGGAGTCGAGCCAATCCTCCTGGATGGTGCCGATATTGAGCACCAGGGCGCCGGACATGGAGGTCATTTCTTCGACTTCCGCCGGGCTATGAGCCATTACGGGAGAAGCGCCGGCCGCCAGCAGAATATTGGCGGAGCTGTTCATGACCACAAAATTGGTAATGTTGTGAATCAGCGGCGCCTTTTCCCTGACTCTGGTCAGTAGTTCAATCGTGGTTGCTGCTTCCATCTGAAATCCTTTCCGGGTTTTACGGCTTGGCTGTGGACGTCTTTGGGGGATTATGCCATGTTAACACCGCTGGGAGCCGACGGGCGATAAATGCCTCTCACGAGGCATCGTGCTCAATAGTCTCGCAGCAAAATGAAGCCTTGATGGTGGCACCACCAACGATGGTTCCGCCCCCGGCTGGAGTGCCCCTACCGGCGTTGCACCATGTGACTTCAAATTTTTCGTAATCACCGATCTGGTCGTATGCGCCTTTCAAAGTAGGATTACTTTCATCCGGCCCCGTCTTGCAAGGGGTGAAGGTCAGGCCAGGACCCCTGCTATTGATGGTAATCAGCTATGTTCCTTTGAAATGTCCTGTTTGCTTTCGCAGTCAGAAATGACAAAAGGCATGTACAAGAGGATGAGGATGGGGGCAAATGAAAAGAGTCTGTTTTTCATTGATTTTCTCCGTCTACGTTACTGGCAGCTGAGCGTTAGGAGCTAGGTCTTTCTGAGTCGTTTGTAAAAAGACTTTGAAGCGGGTTTTTTGAACTATTTGTCTTCATTCAGCTTCCCTTGCCTCTTCTAAAGCCTCCCAGCCTTCTTTCAAAGTGAAACTAGCCGCTACATCTCCAGACAGGAGTCTGGAGTTTTATGCGGCGGAATAACGATGAAAACATCCAGATCCGATTCCTCGTCGCCTTCTCCGCGTGCGCGAGATCCAAAAAGGCGCACGTCCAGCGCCTCGAAGTCTGCCACCAGGACATCTCGAAAATCAGTTAAGGCCTTTTTCTTTCTTGTTGTCAGATTCCCCACGAAGCTCCCTTTTGAAAGCCATTATATCTACATGCAGGCATCTTATGAATGATTCAACGGATTTGCCACTTACGCCAACCAAAATCAAGGACGGGGCTTTGCGTCATTTCAGTCGAGACGAAAGTTCGATTCCCGCCGGCTCTTACGTTCATGGGCCCGAAAAAGACTTGGGCAAAGCATTTTCAGAGATGCGAATAATGGTGGAGGCGGTGCAGCGGTATTCGAACTTTGCGGTTAGTGTTTTGAACCGTTTGGAACGAGTCACACGGTGGGTTACCGCTTGAATGCAGCCGCAACGCCGCGCGATCTACCGGTCAGGGCTCAAACCGATAGAGGTCCATGTGCTTAAGCTGGATGCGCTCTGCCTCGCCCAAACCCGCCTGATGGGCGAGATCTTCAATCGCCTCCGGCCGCAGCCGGTGCGCCAGCAGTGGCCCCTGCTCTTCGCGCCGGTAGGGCCATTCCAGCACCACTACCCTGCCTTTTGCCACCCGGCGCGCCTCCTTTAGCGCCGCCAGTGGCTCGTCGGTTTCATGCAGCAAGTGGCCAAGAAACACCAGATCGAAGGCGCCTGCGTCAAAAGGCAGCTTTTCCGCCGGAGCTTCCCGGAACCGGGCCGCCGGCACCTGACTACGGGCGATAGCTAATATTTCTGCATTGGCGTCAATTCCGGTCGCGTCCACGCCCGCGTTTATGAATGCCTCGGTAAATAGACCCGTGCCGCAGCCTTCGTCCAGAACGCTATTTGCCTGAAGTCCCTCCAGGCTCAATGCGACCACGCGATCCACCTCCAGCAAGGCCAGCCTCTCGGGCGAGCGTAACCGCTCCGGGTGACCGTGAAAACGGCGTTCATGGGTTTTGGGGTCGTGGCCGGGGTCGTGGCCGGGGTCGTGGCCGTTTTGGTCGCTGGGCTCGTCGCCGGTCATTGTTTCCTCCTTGAATTCGTCTTGGCATGGCGATACTCATGCAAAAGGGCAGTCATGACCTCCGGCAGAGCCAGAGGCTTGTTTTCCTCTGGCCCAGAAATTCTGACCCGTGAAGTTCTGCCGCCTGCCGCAGTACGTCCTGGCGATGTGGATGGCGCTTTTTCCGTTGATGAAACCCACCACCTGCACTACTGCGAACTTCGGAGGAATGGCGATCAGCATGTGCACGTGATCCGCCATCAGATGTCCCTCCTTGGGTCAGGCTCTCTCTTCTTCTGGCCAGCTCCCTTAATACCTCTCCCAGGTTCTTCCTGATCTGACCGTACAGCACCCTCTTGCGGTATTTCGGAATCCAGACCACATGGTACTTGCAATCCCACGCCGTGTGGCTTAAGTTCTTAAAATCGTTTATGAGGGTCTCCTTTCAGTAAACTTTGAGCGGTTCACGGTGAGAGACTCTCTCTTATACTCCCGGAAACGTCAAACCCTGGGAGTCCCCCGGCACAGCCGGGGGTTTACCCGGGATTATTAGCCCCCTTGATTGGCTCTAACCCCCGCATGGCATTATCTTAATTGGCTGATAAAGAAATAGACGGCAAAAACAAGCATGACCACACCATAAAGGAGCATAACCATCTTTGATCAGGTGTTGATGTCCAGCTTGGCGCCGATAAAGGCCATCGGAACAACGCCGATCGCCATCGATGCCATCGTTGCCAGGTCCACGTGACCCAAGGCGAGATGAACGGCACGTACGGGTAGAGCCAGAATCAGTACCAGTGGGAAGGAAGTGGCAAAGGCCTCCTTTATCCGCAGACGGACGCCCTCTTTCTTGGCTTGCTGATTACCAGGGTTTTTTCTGTGAAATCCTTGACGATAAAATCTATCCCCACGAGAGCCAGCACCACCGCTGTTCGGTTCCTAATTTGCGGGAGTTGAATCCGCCCAAAAGGATACAATGAACTAACGGAAGGAGGGGAGAAGAATGAGCGGGAGTAACGAACTCACAATAGTTCAAATGAACGATAGCCACGCTTATTTTGATTTACACCAGGAAATGTTCTGGCAGGGCGGCCGCGCTGTATACCGTCCTGCGGGAGGTTACGCCCGCATCGCTGCGATCGTAAAACAGATTGGGGCTGAGAGCCAGGGACGGATTCTCTTTTGCGACTGCGGCGATACCATGCACGGCACTTATCCCGCCTTGAACACCCAGGGACAGGCTTTGATCCCTGTTTTGAATTCGCTGGGGCTTGATGCCATGACGGCACACTGGGAATTTGCTTATGGCCCAAAGGTATTCCAGCAGCGGGTCTCCGAGCTTAATTATCCGGTGGTGGCAAACAATGTCTACGATAAAGAGACAAACAAGCCGGTCTTTCGGGCGTATGTCGTAAAAGAGATCGGCGGATTACGGATCGGCCTTGTGGGGATAGCCTCAAATATCGTGGATAAAACCATGCCATCTTCCTACAGCGAAGGCATATCTTTTACCCTGGGAAAGGATGAACTTCCGCCAATTATTGATGTGCTACGCACTCAAGAAAAGGCAGACCTCATCGTCTTGGTCTCGCACCTCGGGTTCCCTCAGGAGATGAAGCTTTTGTCCGAGGTGCACGGCATCGATATTTGTCTCAGCGGCCACACCCATAACCGTTTTGATAAACCGGTTCTCAATGGGAAAACCATTGTTATTCAGTCAGGCTGCCATGGTTCTTTTTTGGGTCGCCTGGACCTGGAGATGGATGGTGGACGAATCGTCGATTACCGGCACCGGCTGATTGAGGTTGAAGCAACCATGCAACCTGACCCCACAGTAGATGAACTGATAAAACAAGCGCTCGCACCCTACAAGAATGATTTCTCAGAGGTTGTCGGTGAAACTGTCACAGCGCTCAACAGGGGAACAACTCTGGAAGCTACTATGGACAACTTCCTCCTTCAGGCCCTGCTCGAAAATACGGGGGCGCAATTGGCATTTTCGAATGGCTGGCGCTACGGCGCACCAATAGTTCCAGGGCAGATAACCTTGAATGACCTTTACAACATTATTCCCATGAACCCGCCTGTCTCAACAGTAGAGCTAACAGGAGAGGAAATCAGGGCGATGCTGGAGGAGAACCTTGAAAGGACGTTTTCATGCGATCCGTATCATCAGATGGGAGGATATGTCAAGCGCTGTCTCGGTCTTAATGTCTACTTCAAGATAGAGAACCCCCCGGGACACCGTATTCAAAAACTGTTTGCAGGCACTGAAGAGGTTCAGCCCGGCCGGAACTATACAGCGGCATTCGTCACTCCGCAAGGGGTACCTCCAAAATATGGCCGCATTCGCGAAAATCAGCCTGATCGGATTATTTATGCAATGCGAAAATATCTATCAGTGCATCGTCCCCTTCATGCAGAACTCAGGGGCACATTCGTTGCCGTGTGATAACTCCGGAAGATTCCTGCCTAAGAAAAACGTGCAGATGAGTTGGAGTTGGAGTTGGAGTTACCCCGTTTCCTCTGCAATAGCGTCAATCTCCGAGAATGCTTGAAAAAACAAGGAATTCTTAAGGAGTGATTTTTGGTGGGCCCAGTTGGACTCGGACCAGCGGCCGGCCGATTATGAGATGCTGAGAGAAGCTTCCATTACTTGCCAGGGTTTTCTATTTGCGGGGATTCTGCGGAGCGGAAATTCCATGATTTCCATTGTTTGTGCTTGCGACTGATTCCCTTAGCCGTCAGGGTGGCCGTCAAATACTGGCAGGTGGCTCAGAAACGTGTCCGAGATATTCGAACCAGCTCATCTTGGCATTGATTAAGGATTGGGTTAAGCAGGGTATAAGGCAAGTCATGAAGCTTTATTCGTTCCAGCAGCTGGAAAAAGAATTTCGCATACCTTTTCGTTATGCCAAATATCTGATGCTCCACAACCGCCTGGAATCCGTGATCAAGGATGGCGCCATCTATGTCACCGAGAAAAGCATCCGGGATTTCATGCAACAGCCGAGAAGCGTGCGTAAGCGAGCGCGAATATCCTTCCTGAAAAAGCTTGGCCCGGGAGTTATCACCGGTGCCGCTGATGATGACCCATCCGGCATCGGCACCTATTCTACAGTCGGTGCCCTTTTCGGCCTGGGACTGGCATGGCTGGCGCTCTACCTGCTGCCACTGATGACGGCCGTCCAGGAAACCTGTGCCCGCATCGGCATCGTTACTGGCAAGGGGCTGGCCGGCGCGCTGAAAATGAAGTTCGGCGGCAGGACCATGTTGGTTCTCGTCATCCTGCTGCTTACTGCCAACACTATCAATATCGGCGCAGACATAGGCGCGATGGCAGCGTCAGCAAATCTTATCAGCGGTATCAACTTCTTCCTGGCCGCGGTCCTGTTCACGGTGGTGATGATCAGCCTTGAGGTCTTCGTTTCATACCACCGTTACTCTTATGTTCTGCGCTGGCTGGTGCTGTCGCTGGTTGCATATCTAGTAACGGCAATTGTAATCAGGCCAGACTGGCTCCAGATAGCCAGGTCCATCCTTGTGCCCAAGATCATGCTGAACCTCAATTTTATGACTGCCGTTGTGGCGATCGTGGGCACCACCATCTCCCCGTATCTTTTTTTCTGGCAGGCCTCGGAGGAGGTAGAGGAGGAGAGGGACAAGCACGTCCTTGAAGACAGACGCGCCGCTATTATCTCAGCCGAGATTAAGGCCATGCGGTGGGACACCTTGCGCGGGATGTCGGTCGCCAACCTGGTTTTCCTGTTTATCGTCATCACAACGGCGTTCGTGTTGCATGACAAAGGAATCACCAACATCGCATCGGCGTCTGATGCAGCGGCAGCGCTTACACCACTGGCTGGCAACTTTTCAGGATTGATCTTCACACTCGGTATCGTAGGCACCGGCTTACTGGCGATCCCGGTGATGGCCGCAGCTTCAGCGTATGCTATCTCCGAGGTGCTGAAACTGCCCGAAGGCCTTAGTCTTAAGTTCAGACGAGCGCACGGATTTTACGGCGTCATCATCATCTCAACGCTCGTAGGCATGCTGATGAATTTCATTGGCATCAACCCCATAACGGCTCTCTACTACACGGCTGTCATCAACGGCTTTGTAGCATCGATCTTGCTGGTGTTCATATTCAACATTGGCAACAGCCGCGCCATCATGCGAGTACATACAAATCCTCTATGGGTTAAAATATTCGGGTCCATAGCCACTATATTCATGGTTCTCAGCTCGCTTATCCTGATAGTGACCCTTGTGATCTCTCTTCGGGGTTAAGAAACGTTCATTATAAGAACGACTGAGTAGGCCAGAAGTTCGATTCCCGCCGGCTCGAGCGCAACCGCTCCGGCTGACCGTGAAAACGGCGTTCATGGGTTTTGGGGCCGGGGCCGTGGCCGTTTTGGTCGCTGGGCTCGTCGCCGGTCATTGTTTCCTCCTTGAATTCGTCTTGGCATGGCGATACTCATGCAATTGACAATTGGCCTTTAGTTGGCTCTGCACTCCCAAGCATGCCTTTATCTTAATTGGCTGATAAAGAAATAGGCATTATTAGAGGATTGGAAAATGGTGGAGGCGGTGCAACGGTATTCGAACTTGGAGGTTAATATTCTGAGCCGGTTGGAAAGGGCGATGAAGCAGATTTCCAACTGAACGCGCAGCATGAAGATTCAGTAAGGTAGCAATCACCAAATCCATGCCGGAATCTCCTTTGGTCAGAAAGCACCTGATTCAGAAGATGCGAAGCGCCTGATCGCGATGAAGCACCAGATAGCCTCGACGACCCCGAACGGCCATGCTCCCGAAAGAAACCCATAAGTGCTGGACAACGCACACCCTGCGGCGAAGGCCAAGACGAAGCCGCGACCTCGCGGCTCCAGCGCATACATTACCATCATGAACGTCAGTGAAATCACACCGAAAATTATGATCATCTACGAGTGATCTCTTTCGATCCATTCTTTTTCTGATTTGCGCTCCCGCTTATTGGCGACGCGTTTCCAGTCGCGCAAGTGTTTCCACCACTGGGGCGCGGCAGTCAGCTGTCCTTTTCGCTTATGTGCCATTTCTTGTATACAACTTTGGATTTATAAACCCTGCGCGGTTTCATTTTGCCTTGGCGTATTTTGCCCGCCTGGCGCACACTCGTCTTTAGTTTTTCAAAATCTTTTTCGTTCATCTGAATTCGGGTAGTGTGCCAGTTATGCTGCGGTATCAACTTCAATCAGTTCGCCAGTTGAGGACGGAGGCGGAACAGGCTCACCAACTTCAAGAAGTCCTTCGATATGGAATTCAATCGCTTCCTTGATTAGTTCCAAGGCTTCATCCCGCGTTTCACCGGCAGCGATACAGCCGGGCAAATCCGGAACATGTGCCCCATAACCGGCCTCTCCCTTTTCAATAACGACCATATATTTCATCATTCGCTCCTTTCCACGAACCCTATTTTAGCCCAGCCTGCTTGAGAATGCTCGCCATTGTGCCGGGAGGAATATCTGAGCCTGGCTTTCCAGCGATGGTTACGGTTCCATTCTTTGTAGGATGCCGAAACTGACGGTGACTTCCTCTGGTCCTCGTCTGCTGCCAGCCATCTTCCTCGATCCGCCTGATCAAATCCCTGATTTTCATCCGATGACCCCCGTTTTGTTGCCGGCCCAGCCATATTTTATCAAACGAGTTTATAACACCGCCGTTCCCTCTTGAAATATGGCTGACCGGAAAGTTCGATTCCCGTCGGCTTCTTACGAAATTGGACGATATCGGGCAATAAGAAATGCCTTATACAAGGCATTTTCAGAGATGCGAAACATGGTGGAGGCGGTGCAACGGTATTCGTACTTTGAGGTTAATATTTTGAGCCGGTTGGAACGGATTGCCAACGCAAGTCGTTAATCTTCCGTGAAATAGTCCATATCAATTTTTTTCACATTATAAGACGCTAAAGTCGAAACACCCACATCGAAATCAATCATCAGCTCGGCCAGCTCATCGCCGTCAATCAGAACTATCTTGCTTTCAATCCCGGCTACGTATTCCCTGGCGCCGTTTGTGAATGAAGAAGTTGTGATAAATATTCCTTTTCTCGCTCGATGGCCCTGTAGCGCGCCAGCAAATTTTTGTATCTCCGGCCGGCTGACAGAGTTCTCCCATTTCTTGGCCTGAATATACACGTTATCCAAGCCTAACTTGTCTTCCTTGATGATTCCGTCGATTCCACCATCGGCGCTTTTGCCAACTGCCTTGCCTGCGTCCTGCCGGGAGCCACCATATCCCATCCTGACAATCAAATCGACAACCAGCAGTTCAAAAAACCGTGGCGAGCAGCTTTTAATGGTTTGCAGTATTTCACTTTCAAGATCGTTGTTGATATGTCTGTATGCGGCTTCCATGGACTCTTCCGGAGTCCTGCCTGTCTTTTCCTCGATCTCATCGGAGAGATTATCGGCGCCCTTCTTTTTCGTTCTGGCTTCTATATATTCCGGAAACTGCCCAAGAAATCTCAGATCAACTCTTTGCGGCGCTTGCTTAACAACCTCCTGACCGCGATCGGTTATCCTGTAAATACCTCTCTTTGGTGAGCTTAAGAGGCCTGCCATTTTCATATGAGCTTTAGCCCAAGCTACCCGGTTATCAAAAGTCGCCTGCCGGCCGCTGGGCAGCAGTTCCTGCCGGTCCGCCTCGGTCAGCGAGAATTCATTCGCCAGTGTTTCAACTGTTTCACGCGGCGTATGCTCTTGGCCGTCGCTCGCAAATTGCAGCAACGGCAACATTAGATCTTGAAAAGCTGGGATAGCCATTCTCAGGCGCCCCTCTTGATCTCTTGTTTTTCTGCCCTTCGTTCACGTTTATTGGCGACTCGCTTCCAATCGCGCAGGTGCTTCCACCATTGGGGTGCGGGGGTTAGTTGTCCTTTTCGTTTGTGTGCCATATGCCCTCTAGGTGATTTCGATGACCCGTTCTGCCTCGGCAACAAACTTTTTCGCAGCTTCCAATGTGTCTTGCGCTTGTTCGCTGGATGGTGAAGTAAGCTCACGATAATCTGATTTATTCCTGAGATCGAAGGCGATGCTCAGCGAGCGTGCAATTTTCTTATCGAATGATCCATCCTGCACGTAATGTTCGTGGAACAGGCGAATTACACCCGAATGCTTTGATGCACCCAGCTCTTTTATTGCGAGCAACGCCAGTGTGGCGTAGAACATCGCATAATACGCCCGGCTTAGAGCACCGCGTGATTTGCCAGCCTGCAGCAAAAGGACTGCTTCTTCAATAGATTCGTGGGCCTCATCAAGTCGATATTCCACGAGGCTCTTCAGGTCATCATTCAAATCTTTATGCCCTCTCTTTGAACTGTCTGGAAAAGAGGCGAGATCATTATGGATGGATTTTCGATATCACTTTGTGAATAGAGAATCGGAGAAATAAGTACACCGCGTTCCAGACTGATATCAAAAGAAAGGCCGTAAATTTTTTTCTCCAACTCCCAGTCGATTTGGGGAATAACGATGAAGACATCCAGATCAGATTCTTTGTCGCCCTCTCCGCGCGCACGAGAACCGAAAAGGCGTACGTCTAGCGCCCCGAAGTCCGCCACCAAGGCATCTCGGAAATCAGTTAAGGCCTTTATCTCATTTTTTGTCAGATTCCCCATGAATATTCCTTTTGGAAGCCATTATATCTTCATGTAGACATCTTATGAATGCTGCGTATATATTTGCCAGCATTCTGTCCAAAATTAATAAGGGGCTTCGCGTCCCCCTGAACAGCAATTGAGATGAAGGTTCGATTCCCGTCGGCTGTTTACGATATTGGGACCGGGTAGGAGGGGGGCTCACGCCCCCCGTCCTCCCACACCACCGTGCGTACGGTTCCGTACACGGCGGTTCACGTTGTACATTGAAGTCGCTTTAGTTGATCTTTCAGTGACACGTAACACGAGACCAATGGCATTGAAGTACTGCTTGGGCAAGGCCTGGTTTAGGTGTGAGGCGCCAGCGTTCCACCAGGGGCCACGCCCATTGGTGGCCGACTTCCTCGCCCGTTCTTCGCCCAGTCCCAACCGCATCAGGTTCCTGGACCGCGTACGAGTGCGCTTCCACTGCCGCCAGACCCCAGCAGGAGATGGGGGCATCTTTGCCTATCACAATGTTGAGCTTTATTACCGCTACATCTCCAGACAGGAGTCTGGAGTTTTATGCGGCGGAATAAAACGGCACCTAGAACCGTTTTTCATTCAGGAAGGCGCCATGCCAGGAATGGAACCAGACTTGGCCGTAGTATCCATCAACGCCAAGCATGCCCAAAGTGTCACCATCCTTCTTGATCTCGATGGTGTAATAGCCGTAGAAGGGGTCGGGCTCGCCGGCCTGCGTCCCGGGCAACTGCCTGTCCAGGAAGTTCTGGGCACGGCTGCGTGCGTCATCCTTTTTTACCGGCATATCCGTCGTGGAGGAGCGGGTCTGGCCGTAGGTACCACCCATCATCCCACCGTAGCCGGCTGGGTTGTCAGTTCCCCGGACGCCGTACTTAGTGTTCCACATCATGTTGGGACCGGGCTCGGGTGATACCAATCCAGTATTGCGGTTGATTAGCACCTCAAAGGCGCCAGCGCCCGTGCTCTGTTCCTCTACACGCGCGTAAAAACCGTTGGTGAATTCGAGGACTTCCCTAACTTTGAGATCGGAGTTGTCTAAGTTGCTGAGGTAACGATCCGTCGCGTTGCGTGCCTGGTCGATGGTAAGGGGAGCGGCTGATGTATTGGCGGGCCCAGCGAAGGAACCCATCATATCGCCCATTCCGTAGCCACCCATCATGGAACCGCCGGCGTAACCGCTACCATAGCCGCCCATCATGCCGTAGCCATTGTTCCAGCCGCTAACGCCACCCGCGCCGCTGGACCCGAGAAAAACCAAACCCAATACTAACGCTACAATTGCGACGCCACCCGCGCCAAGCCCCCACCAAAGGAATGCCCTGCCTTTCACTGCCGACCTCCCGGTCAACCGGTTAAACCTTTTCTTTTCTCTTCAAATTCGTTCTTGTCAATCTCGCCGTTGGCATATCTCTTCTTGAGGATATCCAGCGCCGACTCACCGCCGACCGCGGTACCAGGACCGGCAACCGTCTCACCGCCGGCCGTCTGCCGCACCAGCCAGACGATGAATAATACAATACCGGCGATTATTGCCACCATAAAGATTATCATGAAAATTAATCCGATAACGTTCGTGCCGCCGTAACTTCCCTGACCCCATCCATCCATCATTTCAATACACCTCCTGGGTTGTTTTCTAAGATTACCCTCGATGAAACCTTTGCAAACGAACAAGCATAGCTCTCTGGAATTCCTCCATACCCTTAGAACGAATTGCGACGTGAAACGTGGCTGCGGTGGAGAGAGTAATGTCACCACCCCGAGTACCACAAGCGGTGGGGTAACAGACGTAGAAAGGGAATATATCCGCAGGCAAGATGAGCAAGATAAACGGCTGGAACAGTTAAATATGTTCAGGTAGAAGGGTTTAAACCGCTTTGAGCGGTTCACGGTTTTATTCAAGCCTCCGGCTTTGCCGGAGGTCATGACTTAAAACTGGCCTGCTATCACCGTGATGAAAGTTCGATTCCCGCCGGCTGCTTGCGATATTGGGTACGGGAAAACGTCTTGGGCAAGGCATTCCCAATGGTTCGAAACATGGTGGAGGCGGTGCAACGGTATTCGAACTCTGAGGTTAATACTTTGAGCAGGTTGGAAAGCGTTACAAAGCAGTTTTCGATCTAACGACCAACGCGCCCCGTTTCTAATGCGAAGAAAAAATCGGTGGCTCGGCAGTTTGCGTTTGTCCGTGTAGAAGGTGATGCGAGAAAGACCAAGAGGGCCTCAAGAGCAGAATGCAGTGCCAATAACTGTACCGGACGTCGGCCAAACTCATCGCTTACCACGAACAACAGTGGAGGCAACTCGGGCGAGATCGTCTCGTCCCCAAACCTCTCAGTTACGATTCTCTCACCCATGTAGCTTGCCTAAGACTCAACGGTCGACGATGCGTGACCAGATTCAGTTTTATTGATCTCTTCTTTTTCTGCCCGGCATTCCCGCTTATTGGCGACCCTCTTCCAGTCGCGGGTGCTTCCACCATTGAGGTGCGGGTGTCAGCTGTCCTTTTCGCTTGTGGGCCATTGTTTTTGTCCCCGGTACCTTTCGCCGTATTTGTCTTTACGAGTGCGCCAATATTTGTCAGGCTTGCAAAGCCCACAGCTCGAATAATAGCGTCTGTGTTTTCTCTTATGATTCGCCATTATCAGTCGCTAAGATCCTTCTTTAGGATTCTTGCTTTGCTTCGCATTGCGTCTACGGGCATCTAGCGTTGATGAACAGAGTAATCTCTCGCCACGCATGACGTAAAGGATAAGGATCTTTGTACCCTCTTCCCGGTAAAAGATTCGGCACGGCGGTTCAACGATCTGTCGGTAGCGCCACCCTTTAAGCTCTCGTGGTTTTGAACCGCTTCTGGGATGATCGGTCAGTTGTTCCACATGGCGAAAAACGTTCTGGACCATTTTCCTGGCGGCTTCCGGATTATCCAATGCGACGTAATCCGCAATAGCATCCAAATCGGCGAGCGCGGGCTCAGTCCAGATTATTTCAGCCATCGTGCCATGCGCTTTTTGGCCTGCGCATGAGAGAGTGTACGACCTTCCTCAACAGCCTTCTCCCCACGGGCAATTCCTTCCAACAGGCTCATCCGTCGCTGCAAGGCTTCATAGGTTTCGACATCGACCAGATAGGCGCTCGGTACACCATGTTGGGTTATGAGGATTGGCTCCCTGCTATCTTCAATCTCAGAGAGGAGCTTGGTGGCTTGGCGCTTGAGTGATGTAACAATTTCGGTTCGCATAAAGTGATACTAAAGTATCACTGTTAATTTTGCAAGAGGCAAGATTCCGAAAGCAGCGAAAGTTCGATTCCCGCCGGCTTGTTACGATATCGGGCGTGAAAAAATGTCTTGAAAAAGGCATTTTCAGAGATGCGGAGAATGGTGGAGGCGGTGCAACGGTATTCGAACTTGGAGGTTAATATTTACTGCTCATCCTATTAGCTCAGGTTCCGTCCGGACCGGCTGATATCTTCTGATTATCAGCAGATCTGCCAAGCAGGAGGTAACGCCGTGAATGGGCCCAAGACACTGATAGAGTTTATGGAAATGTA
>JAJYOG010000018.1 GCA_021785935.1 Actinomycetes bacterium | reverse complement strand
CGCCTCTGGCGCGCCACCCCCTCTGTTTATATCACCGCCATCAGGACCAACGCCCCGACCACGGTTACCACTAACACGCTTCCCTTTATGGTAACGGGTTCCCGAACACCTCGTTAAAGCTGTTCATGTATATCACCCGCTGGGTCGCGAGTATTTTCTTGCCGCCCTGGGCCGTGACTTTTACAGGTCCGCCATACATCGTCGGCATGATCTGGAAGGCCTGGGTTTGCCCAGGGGCGATTACCTTGGTGGTCTTGGGCGTCGTCAGATCGCCAACAAAGGCGTCCACTGTTGCGTCGGTGGAGTCCACATTGACGATGACGATCCAGTCGCCCATCATACCCCAGGCCGCATTGTTGTCGTACCAGGCCCAGGCATAGGCGCTGCCCGCCGTGGAAGCGTCCGCGAACATGGTCTCGTTGAACGAGTTCTGGTAGAGCGTTCGCTCCGAGACGGTCAGTTTGTCGCCGCTGACAAGGCCGTTAGGTACTCTCACGACCGCAGGGCCCGCATTAGTGTTCGTGTATTTCTTCTCCAGATGGCCACCCGACGGGATGATCTCGGTGCCCCTGGAGATACCGCCGATTGTGACCTCAAACGAGACGCTGTGGTCCGTCATGTTGGTCATGACCAACCAGGCATTCATGCCCCACGCGGTCGTGGAATCATACCACGGTGTTAGATAGTAACGATCGTTGACAGGATCCGGCGCGGCGATGCAGCCAGTACCAGAGGTAACGGGACCCCCAGGGTCGGCTCCGGCAACAACCGGGTAACTGTGTTCCTCGGTGGCGGGATCAAACTTCATCCCGTTGTTATTGTTCCAGCTGGCAATTCCGTATCTCAGACTCCTGGTGGCCTTTGCGGCATTGCTGATTCCCAGCGCGTTCATGCCGATAATCGCAGCATTTGCTTCCTGCTGTCCGTTTTCGTAAACGATGATCGGCTTACTGCGGTCGACTTTAAGCAGATTGGTGTAATCGCCGAGGCCATCCTTGGCAAAGAGCTCCTTGTAGGGGATATTGACGGCGCCGATAATGTGCCCGGCGGCGTAGTCGGCGGCGCTTCTAACATCGACCACGGTGAAGAGTCCGATGTAATCCCCATTAGCAGGGTCAGCGTCATTGATGTCATTAACCTTGCCTGCGGTGGTACCTGGAAAAATAAACGGTGGCGCAGCCGCGGTATCCGTGAGAGACAAATCGCTCGCCACTCTCGTAATCTCCCCCGGGTCCACTGACGCGGTGTTGTCGATCACCGGATAAGCAGATACTGCCGGCAGAGGGTGGTCTGTTGTCTCAATCGCATAGTTATGTGAATATATATATGACGATTCTTTGCCCGCCGTAAACACTACCTCTGGAAGCACGGTTGCTGACTCAGATGGCGTATTCCAACCCAGATTGCCCCACTTTAAGGCAGTGACCCTGGGTGCAGGAGCGCCGAAGAAACCGGCCTGGGCTGCAGACCCCAATGCCATTTCAGCCAGTTTGTCCGTATGACCGCTATAGCAGGCCAGGACAATAGTCTTATTGCAGTGCTTGGCAAGCTCGGTCGTTATGGTTGCCATACTGGCGCTCTTGGCAACATCTTTATAAGCGATATTGATTGCGCCCGGTATATGCCCTAAGCCTGAGTAATCGGCGGCGCTCCTCACGTCGATGACAAGAGGATCGTTAGTGAGGTTATCACCGGCATCACCGATGACGCCATTGCCATTGTCATCGAGCATCGTCATCAAGTCCTGAGGCTCCATGTAAATAATCGGGCTGGAATTCAGAAAAGCATTGCCTGCATCCGCAATGACCCCAAACTCCTCGTCGCCCGCCGGCGGGGTAGCTGCCCCGCTACCAGCCATAAATATGACCAATCCCAAGCTAATGGCAATCATTACAACAAAAGATAAAACCGGCTTGCTGAATTTTCGAAAATTCATTTCTTCTCATCCTTTCAAATACCAAGGTGCGGCCGGCGACAGAGAATAATATGAATGAGATGGTTTCTTCATATTCCCTGACCCGGCCCGGTCGGAACTCCCCTATCCATACCAGCTTTGGCCTATGAAATCTTCTGTGATACTTTACCCGCCAACGACCACCTCCATTGCATCATCGTTTGCTATTCAAACAACAATCCGGCACGCAATTTTAAAGTGCCTCCACCTGTGATTTTCCCTGGCTTCGTGCATACAGGCTTGGCACCCCCTTTTTCAACACAAGCCTCCGGTTATGAAGAGCGTTCGCTGGTGAAGATGTCTGAATAACTTTGTACGCTACTTATATAGTTTTTTTGATAGGTATGTCAATATCTTAGAGTTATAACTGAATCTGGTGTACGGCCCCCGATTTGAAGAAGGCGGCGTACCCTGTTGAAATTGGTTTGCGAATCAAATTCAACAAAGGAGTACGCCACCATGAGTGAGAGTAACGTAGTTCAGATTGAAAGACTAGTATGCTCTGAGGACCCGCTGACGGAGATGCTCAGGCGTGACGCCAGAAAGCTGCTGATGAAGGCGCTGGAGGCTGAGGTGGCCGAGTACATGGCCATTTACGAGGGCGTAGCCGACAGCCAGGGAAGAGCAGTGGTAGTCAGAAACGGCTACCATCCCGAGCGTGAGATTTTAACAGGCATCGGCCCGGTACCGGCAAAGGTACCGAAGGTTAGAAGCAGAACCGGCGAGCCGGCGTTGGTGATGGCGGCCTGATAAAGAGAGTCGCCTATACAGATCTTGCCGCTAGGCCTTACATTTTGGGGACTGTACACCTGATGGTTGCACCTGAATCGTGTTTTTTGGCTGGCGGCTAGCCCAAACTCAATCTTCTGTGACGGGCCTAAAACCGGTCCGGAGACAGCAAATGGATGTCTGGTCGCAATTGATCGTCTGATTGACTGCGGACCTTATGGGCGCGAAGGTTTGAGGTCAAAGAAAGGGAGGCTTCCCTTCAAACAGGAAACCCCCGCTTTCCTTATGCCTCTTGACAGGGGCTTATCATGGATGTCCCCGAAATTACCCGAAATATTCCACGAGATGGCTTGGTTAATGACAAGATCGTATTTTGATACTATACTTTTCATACCGTAACTATCGTATTTGGAAATAGAATGGGTGTGCTCGCCAATTTTGATATGGACTAGCTAAGCGAGGGTAAATGAGGGATGCAGCAGCCAATCTAGTCAAACGACACTGGGCCCTGCTCGTGGCGATCGCCTTTTTCTGGTTGGCCATTGGAATACTTCTTATTCGGGTAATGGCAGTAAGCGGCGGTCAAATAGTCTACGGTCTCGATGATCCGTACATCCATATGGCAATGGCTAAAAATTTGGCCGGGCATGGTGTTTGGGGAGTTACCTCGTACGAATTCAGCTCATCTTCTTCATCACCCCTCTGGACTATGCTGTTAGCTGTCGTGTATTTTGTCACAGGTGTGCATGAAATAACCCCATTGATATTAAATGTTATTTTTGCCACCATCTTACTGATAACTGTTTACTGGGTTTTCATCAAAAATGGCATGATTATTCATCAGGCTTATGTATATGCCGCCTTACTAGTAATGATATTTGCAATACCATTGCCAACCCTTGCTCTCATCGGGATGGACACAACCCTCCAAGTTTTGATCGATGTTCTTTTTGTCTATCTTGTTGTCAGTGAGCTTTCCCAGGGGAAACCGCGTCGGGTTGATGTGTCGCTTTTAGTGCTGATCGCTTTGGCGATGCTGGTTTCCACCGTACGCTACGAAGGATTCTTCATCGTGTTCGGCGCCCTTGTGTTGTTTGCAGCTCGAAGAAGGTGGTTATTATCGGCAGCTATGGCAGCGGCAGCAGTGCTGCCGCTGGGAATCTTCGGGTTAATATCCGAGGCCAACGGTGATTATTGGCTGCCCAATTCCGTTCTGATCAAAGGAGGCGGGCCCAATCTGATGTCATCTGACGGCATCATTCATTTGATTCACGTGATCTATTTTCAGATTCTGCAACGTCCGGCATATTTATTCGTATTTATAGTGGCTCTACTTTTCTATATCTATCGATTAAGTCTTGGAAAAGGGTTCTGGGAACGGGGCCAGCTTATGCTAAGCATGTTTGTCAACGCTTTGATATTTCACCTCGTATTTATTAAAAGCGCCGATTTTTATAGATACGATGCCTACCTGATCGCGTTGGGACTATTCGTTCTCATTCCTGTCGTATACGAAACTTTTATTGACGCTGTCAGAAAGAAAAAAGAATGGCTTGCAACAAAATATGGGGCGATTGCCCTGTTATGTCTAGTGGTGCTGGTGCCCTTGGGAGAAAGAGGATTCTTCTGCTATCAATACATTCCACAGGCATCAAAAAATATTTTCGAACAGCAATATCAGATGGGCCTGTTTCTGCAACAGTATTATCAGGGAGCCACCGTGGCTGCGAATGACATCGGGGCTATTAATTTTCTGGCGGACATCAAAAACCTAGATCTGGCAGGGTTAGGGAGCATCGAAGTGACGCGTGCGATATTAGCACACAACTTAAACAGAGGAACAATCAACGAAATAGCCCAATTAAAAGGCGTCAAGATTGCTATCGTCTACGATGGCTGGTTTCAAGACAACGGAGGCATGCCGTCACAATGGGTGCAAGCTGGCTGTTGGCGGATCTTCAATAACGTCACCTGTGGTGGAGACGTCGTTTCCTTTTACGCCGTTGACCCCGCGGAAGCGCCGCAGCTGAAGGCGAATCTGAAGGCGTTCAGCACAAGGTTGCCCGCAGATGTTTATCAAAGCGGAAGTTACCTGCAATAGAGGTGAGGAGGGCTAAATGCGGAATAAAGCGGTCAATCTAGCAAAAAGGCATTGGGCCCTGCTCGTGGCGATCGCCTTTTTCTGGTTGGCCATTGGAATACTTCTTATTCGGGTAATGGCAGTAAGCGGCGGTCAAATAGTCTACGGCCTCGATGATCCCTATATCCATATGGCCATGGCCAGGAATTTGGCCCAGCACGGTGTCTGGGGAGTAACCGCATACGAGTTTAGCTCGTCGTCTTCATCGCCTCTCTGGACACTATTCCTAGCATCAGTATATTTTGTTACCGGTGCGCGTGAAGTTACTCCCTTGATACTCAATGTCATATTTGCAACCTTCCTGTTGGTCGCCGTTTACTGGATTTACAGCAAAAGCAGCATGGTCTTGTACCAATCCTACCTGTTCGTCGCGCTTCTGGTCATGACGTTTGTGTTGCCATTGCCAACTCTTACCCTCATCGGGATGGACACAACCCTCCAGGTGCTGATCGATGTCCTTTTTGTTTATCTGGTCGCCAAAGAGCTATCCAAGGAGAAAGCCCTCTGGCTGGACAGGCCGTTTTCATTATTGCTCCTGATGGCACTGCTGACCGTCATTGTACGATACGAAGGAGTATTCCTGGTATTCGGCGCTCTCATGTTGTTTGTTCTTCGCAGAAGATGGTTATTGTCGGCGACGATGGCGGTGATGGCATTGCTGCCACTGGGCATCATCGGGTTGATATCAACGGCCAACGGCAATCTGTGGTTGCCCAACTCCGTTCTGACCAAGGCTGGCGGTCAGGACCTGACTTCTTACGCCGGGATTTCAAATCGTCTATGGCAGTTCTATCAACAGTTTCTGCAATATCCCGCATACATATATTTATTGATCGCAGCGTTGCTTTTTTATGCCTATCGCTATGGTCCCGGAAAAGGCTTCTGGGAACGGGGTCAACTGATGATCACCATGTTTGTCATTGCCGTGATATCCCATCTGGCTTTCATTCAAATCGCCGACTTTTTCAGGTATGACGCTTATCTTATAGCTCTAGGCCTGTTTGTACTTATTCCAGTTGTATTCGAAACTTTTTTCAAATCGGTCAGGATGAAGGCGGAGCTGATTCCCAAGTATGCGGTTATTGCCATGTTGTGCTTACTGGTGATAGTGCCTCTGGAGCAGAGGGGAAATTTTGGTTTTCGATATACACCACAGGCGTCCAGAAATATTTACGAACAGCAGTATCAGATGGGCCTGTTTCTTCAGCAATATTATCGGGGAGCGAGCGTGGCCGCGAATGACGTCGGGGCCATTAATTATCTGGCGGCCATCAGGTGCGTGGATCTGATGGGATTGGGAAACGCTGAGGTAGCCCGCGAGAGATTGTCAGGAAAATTTAATACCGCGGCGATCAGCAATATCACCATTTCAAAGGGTGTCAAGATAGCCATTGTCTACGATGACTGGTTCATCAATGATGAAAGTTTGCCCCAACGGTGGAAGCTGGCCGGCCGTTGGCGAATCTTCAATAATGTTGCGTGCGGGGGAGAGGTTGTTTCTTTTTACGCGGTGGATCCGGCTGAAGAGTCACGGCTCAAGACAAATCTGAAAGAATTCAGCACGCGATTACCCGTAAACGTTCAACAAAGCGGAAAATATACGCAATAACAACGGCATGGTACCCGGGGCCGCTTTCAATTTCGTGGACTTCCATGATAAGTTCCTGTCAAGGAAAACGGAGATTTTCTCCAGTTTAAGCGTTACTCACGTGTTTGAAAAATCATGCCGTCTTTCAAATAGACTTTTTAGGTCAGCATCGCTGATGCGACCAGACATCCATTTGCTGTCTCGGGGAGCAAAGCCCGTCACAGATGTTTGAGTTTGGTTAAACCCGCCAGCCAAAAAACACGATTCAGGTGCAACCATCAGGTGCAACCATCAGGTGCACAGTCCCCAAAATGTCAGGCCTGGCGGGAAGATCTATTTGAAGGCTAAACTGTTTTGTCACGCTGCAGCGGTCTCAGCCAAAGGCTTATAATTCTGCTGACTCTTCTCTACCGTCATCATGTAGGCAACCAGCTTTCTGGCTACCGCCAGTGTGGCCCGGTTGCGATGGCCCCGGCGAGCTCTTTGGCGTAAATGCTGGCCAACTGCTCATTGCGGCGCGGCGCCAGTTTAGCAGCTTCAATCAGCACGGTCTGCAGATGCTTGTTGCGCTTCTTGGATATAGGTTCCCGCTGGTCCTTGCCCGCCGATTGTTTCTGGGCGCTCACCAGGCCGCAATAGCTAACCGCCTGCCTGATGGACCCAAACCTTGCCGGTTCTCCGATCTCCAGCACCCAAGTCAGTGCCGTAATGATGCCGACCCCGTCGATGCTCATTAGTCTTGCCACCCGCTCCCGGATCAGGGGATTGTTGTTCAGTTCGTCCAGGAGTCGTTTTTGCACCGCCTGAAACATCTCCAGGCTGGCCGGCTCGTTTTAAGCAGATCGATGACCGAATCGGGGAAATCCTCAACTTCCTGAAGAAGTTCACCAAAGTATCTCTTGCCATGCAGCTTCTGCTTGCTGTAGTCGGCGCCTACCTCCATCAGCAATCCGGACATCTTGTTCTTCGTCTTTACGCTCATGCGCATGACCAGATGGCGGTATCTGAGCATTCGCCGGAGCTCGCGGATCTCTGGCGGCATCATGTAGCACTGCGGCAGAAGGTTTACACGCAGCAGGTCGCAAAGCCGCGCGGCGTCGGCGCGGTCGTTTTTCTTCTTGGCGGCCGTAATGGCCTTGAGCATCTCGGGGTGGGCCACCTTGAGCTCCTGGGCATAGGGTTTGAGAAAGTCGTATATCCAGCCGGTAAACATAGTGGCCTCCATCGCCCCCTTCCAAGGAGCCTCAATGGCTTGCGCCCAGTCCCGCAGGTCTTCCCGCCTGGCGGCCACCACCCCTCGCCTTACCACCGAGCCATCTATCAGTTTGATTTAGTTGGCGACCGTCTTTTTGTGGACGTCCAGGCCGATGTAGTAGATACTTTCCATAGGAAGCCTCCTTGGTGATTAATTATGGGCGAGATCTTCTCGGCCCATCTGCCATTGGGCGATTATTAACACTTGGAGGCTTCCGCTGCCAGACAGGACTTATACATTCAAACACAATACTTAATTATTCGCTATCCTGGCGTCTGGCAGGACGATTGGCTATCAATCATGGTCCCGCCCGGGACTTTGTGAAAATAATTAAGTATTGTGTCCCCGAAATAGTCACCGAAATTGTATAATGTTCGCGCCCATGGACAAATACGTTCCCGCTGACATAGAAACCAAATGGCAGAAGGTTTGGGAGGAAGAGCGTTCCTTTGAGGCCCCCGATCCCGAAACACCGGGGGGCGCAGACCGCTCCCTCAAGAGTTACGTGCTGGAGATGCTGCCATACCCGTCTGGAACGCTCCACATGGGCCACGTCAAGAACTACACCATGGGCGACGTCATTGCCCGGTTTCGCGCCCGCAACGGCTACACCATCTTTCATCCCATGGGCTATGACGCTTTCGGGCTGCCGGCCGAGAACGCGGCCATCAAAACCGGCCTGCCTCCGGCCGAGCTGACAAAAATCAATACCGATAACATCAAGCAGCAGCTTCACCGTCTGGGCGTCTCCATTGACTGGAGCCGCGAGTTGGCGACCTGCGATCCTGAATATTACAGATGGACGCAGTATTTCTTCCTTAAATTTTATGAACGGGGTCTCGCTTACCGTAAGGAGGCCGCCGTCAACTGGTGCCCGTCCTGCGCCACCGTCCTGGCCAACGAACAGGTAGTCCAGGGTGCCTGTGAACGCTGTGGCTCGGCCGTCGAGACCCGCAACCTGGCCCAGTGGTTCCTGAAGATCACCGAATACGCCGAGCGGCTTCTGGAAGACTTTGAGCTGCTGCAATCATGGCCCGAACGGGTCATAACCATGCAGCGCAACTGGATCGGCCGCAGTGAGGGCGCCGAGGTCATATTCCGGGTTGATGATATGGACTTGGACATCCCGGTTTTCACAACCCGCCCAGATACTCTTTTTGGCGCTACATTCTTTCTGCTGGCTCCCGAGCACGACCTTGTCATCAGGCTGGTGGAGGGGACCGAATTTGAGAATCCGGTGCATGATTATGTAACCTCCTCGCGTCTGAAACCGATGGTAGACCGGGCCATGGCCGAACGTGAAAAGACCGGCGAGTTCACCGGACGTTATGCGACCAATCCCGTCAACGGAGAAAAGATACCAATATGGGTAAGCGACTATGTGCTGATGGAGTATGGCACCGGCGCTATCATGGCGGTGCCCGCTCACGACCAGCGCGATTTCGAGTTCGCCCGCAAGTTCGGGATTGAGGTGCGCGTAGTTGTTTCAGGCGAACTGGAAAGTGGCGAGGCTGTCGGCGTGGATGCCGGCGCAACCCTTGAGACCGCCTTCGACGAGGAAGGCAAGATGGTCAATTCCGGGCGCTTTGACGGCATGGCCATCCGTGAAGCCGGCCAGGCAATTACAGAATGGCTCAACGGCGAGAGTCTCGGCCAGGCCGCCGTCAGCTACAGGCTCAGAGACTGGCTTGTCAGCCGCCAGCGCTACTGGGGCGCGCCCATCCCTATCATCTATTGTGACGAGTGCGGCACGGTGCCCGTGCCCGAGGACCAGTTGCCGGTACTTCTGCCGGAAGTCGAGGATTACGCTCCCAAGGGCAAGTCACCGCTGGCAACGAACGAAGATTTTGTCAACGCAATTTGCCCCAAATGTGGTGGACCCGGCAGGCGTGAAACCGATACCATGGACACGTTTGTCGATTCGTCATGGTACTTCCTGCGCTATACCGATCCCCGTAATGACCGCGAGCCTTTCGATCAGGCAATTGTAAATTACTGGATGCCGGTGGATCAGTATATCGGCGGCGTCGAGCACGCCATCCTGCATCTGATGTACGCGCGGTTCTTTACCAAGGTGCTATATGATCTCGATCTGGTCGCCTTCAAGGAGCCCTTCAATAACCTGTTTACCCAGGGGATGATCTACTATCAGGGCGCCAAGATGAGCAAGTCCAAGGGCAACGTGGTCAACCCCGACGAACACGTGGAAAATTACGGCGCCGACACGTTGAGGCTGTACATATTGTTTATGGGGCCGCCAGAGCTTGATGTGGAATGGCAGGACCAGGGCATCGAGGGCACCTTCCGTTTTCTGGGCAGGGTCTGGCGTCTTATCAATGAGATCATCGAAAAAGTGGAACCCACGGTTTTCTCCGATTTCGCCAATGCTGACGAGCAGGCCATGAAGCTGGTGCGCAAGACCAATCAGACGATTTCGAAATTCACCGCAGACGTTGCCGAGCGGTTCCGCTTCAACACCGCCATCAGCGCTGTAATGGAGCTGGTCAACGAAGCCTATCTGGCCAAGGACGGCCTGCTTGCCAGCGAGGAAGGCCGCGGCGTCTTGCGTTTTACGGCCGAGAGCATAGTCAAGCTGCTCGATCCTTTTGCCCCTCACGTGTGCGCAGAGTTATGGCAGCGTCTCGGCCACAATCGCCTATGGAACGAGTCATGGCCTCAGGCTGACGAGCGTTATCTCGTGGATGAAACCTACGAGCTGGTCGTTCAGGTTAACGGCAAGGTCCGCGGCCGACTGCGGGCATCGAGGTCGGCCGGCAAAGATGAGCTACTGGCCGCAGCCCTTGCCAGTGAACAGGTGGCGAAATATACCACCGGCAAGAATATCGTCAAGGAAATAGTGGTCCCGGGGCGGCTTGTCAACCTGGTTGTAAAGTAGAAATAGCAAAAGTCATCCCGAGTAACAAGCCCTTTTCCAAGCAAATCAAATCGCCTCTTGAATCTCCGCCTGTCCGGTTATAGAATCACCGTCACCTGAAGTTGCCGGAACACGGTAGTGTGTTCCCTGATGAAGCGGAAATTCCAGTGAAAGCTGTTGTAAGCAGAAAAGGAAAACGCATTCCATGCCGGTCCTGTCGCGCCAGCAGCTTATAGTCTGGGCGGCGGTAGGCCTGGTAATCCTCCTCATTGGCGCCAATTATTTACGCGGCCAGATTTCTAGTACTGCCCGTGAAGAAAATGCCCCAGTAACCGCGGAACTCAAGGAAACCCGGACAACCGCATCCCGCCTCAAAGTTCACGTGATTGGCGCTGTAGCCAAACCAGGGCTTTATGAAGTGGATGCCGGTTCGCGAGTCGCCGATGCGTTGGAAAAAGCCGGCGGCGCTACTCCGAACGCCGATCTCGATAAGGTCAACCTTGCGGCTAAGATTACTGACGGGCAGCAACTGGCCGTGCCTGAGAAAGGCGCGGGGGGAGCGGCCTCGTCAGGTGGCCAAAGCGCGGGCGCGCCAACCGCCGCCGGGGCCAACCAGCCGATCAATCTCAACACCGCTTCTCTGGACGATCTCAACTTACTCGATGGAATTGGACCAAAGACGGCGCAGAAGATTATTGATTACCGGGAAGCAAACGGGGGTTTCAAGAGCATTGAGGAGTTAATGGAAGTGCCTGGGATCGGGCCGGCAAAGTTTGAGCAGCTCAAGGGGAAAGTCGTTGTTTAAACTGACCAATAAACGCCTGCGGCGCCATCACTGGCGCCGCCGGTTGGTAGAAGGTTCCGAAACCGCCCACAACTACCGCTTCCCGAAAAGGTTGGAGCATCGCGAGATCTCCATGCAAGAAAGCTTCCCTTAAGTGTCCGTTGGACCCCCTTAAAAGCCGTGGACGGTTTCGGTAAAAACTTATGTCGCCATAGTTGGAAATTTACTTTAGCGATGAAGCAAATAATTAAAAATTAGGGTAACAAAATGGGACATTGGGATTGAAGGAAGGAAAAAACGAGGGGGGAGTGCTCGCTTTGACCACTACCCGGCGACGCCGCCTGCCGGCAGCGCCGCCGGTTGGTAGAAGGTGCCGATCCAACAGAGCCGCGGTCCTGGTCTTCCCCCCCAGCAAGGAGCAGCATGAACTCCTCACAGGAAAGCCCAAATTGCAGCTAATTCTGCGGTGTCCCGGACGGGTGGGCCGAGACGTGATCGACACATATTGTATTTTTATCACAAAAAGGGGTATTTTTACCACCTTTTTTAGGTACTTCAGCAATGGTTTAACCGAAATTTAATTGATTGAAACCGGCGCTTATACCCGTTTCACAGATAATATTTCGCTTGACAACTTCTGTTTCAAGCCCGGTCTTGCTGGTGTTTACATATATTGCCGGGCTTATTTTCAGCATCGGCATTTACTCCACAACGACCGCGGTGGTTTCCGGCTTGGCGGCAATTATTTTCGGTGTGCAGGCTCTCAGAATAAGCACAGTCAGGTCCAACCACTTTATTTTGATTGCGGGAGTTTGCGTGGGGCTGTTCATTGGTTCCGTGCGTCTGGAAATGCTTGGACGAAGCGTGCTGGCGGAGTTTCCGGGCAAGTGGCTGAGCGCCGAGGTCACTGTCAGCGAGACATCACCGGTTCGAGGAAACCGCATTTCATTTATTGGACATGCGAGTCAAATAAGCCGGGCCGGAAAGGTCCTGGATGCTGATGAAGACGTCCAGGTACAACTCGACTGCGGCGGCAATTGTCCGCAACTGAATCAGGCCGGCATCGAAGAAGGTGTCAGGGTCAATGTCCTGGGCTCCACCAGGGAGCCTGTATCAACCCCGGGCGGGGATTTCGATTATGCCCAGTATCTGCACCGGCGTGGTGTGAACATGATTCTTGCGGGGGAATACAACCGGATGGAAGTGCTGCCAGAACGCCGCGGCGGCTTTTCGGGCTTCATTGACGCTATCCGCCAGCATTCGCGCGAAACGCTTGGTATCGGCAACTGGGGCGCCGCCGGCGAACTGCTTCAGGGAATGGTCCTGGGTGATGACGACCGGGTTCCGGAAGAGGTCATCGCCGATTTTCGTGCTTCTGGCCTGCTGCATTTGCTTGCCGTCTCCGGCCAGAACGTCGTGCTGCTTGGATTTGTCGTCATGCTCATCTGCCGTGCGGTCATGGCGCCGAGGCTGGCCGCTGTCTTTTTCGCAATTATCGTGATCATCATATACGTTCCCCTCACAGGGGCAGGACCGTCAATCGTGCGGGCCGGGGTAGTGGGGGTGCTTGGACTCTCGGCTTACGTTTTTTCACGTCAGGTAAACGCGGCGTATTTTTTGGCGCTGGCGGCAGCAATCATTATGACGGTGAATCCGTGGAGTGTTCTCGATCCCGGTTTTCAGCTCTCATTCGCCGCGGTCCTAGCCATCTTTTACCTGGCGCCAATCCTCTCCGGGCCGCTTCGTTTTCTGCCGCCGGTTATTCGGGAGGGGGTGGCTATCACCACAGCGGCTAGCATAATGACGGCGCCGGTCATGATGTATCACTTCAAGCAGGTATCGGTGGTCACGGTACCGGCGAATGTCGCGGCCGAGGTAGTGGCCGGACCGGTTATGTTTCTGGGGACGCTCTCAATTCTTATTTCGCCGGTTTCTGGACTTGCAGCCTGGACGCTCAACGCCATCGCCGTAATCTGCACCGGTTATCTCATCTCAGTGGCCCATTTTTTTGGATCACTGCCTATGGCCGTGTATACCGGCAGCTCGCCCGGAATGATGGCAATTATTTTTTTTTACGGTATGCTGGCCGGGATGATAGCCTTGGCCAGAACCACAGGATTTTCAGGACTTGCCCGATTGCTCAGCCAGCGTCGCGGATTTGCGCTTGCGATCGCGATCGCAAGCGTTTTGATCGCGCTTCTTGGGTTCGCCTGCTTTGGCGGAAGCAATACCGGTCTTCCGCCTGGTTCCTATACCGTATCCTTCCTTGATGTGGGCCAGGGCGATGCGACTCTGATACAGGTTCCCGGAGGAGCAACGGTACTGATCGACGGTGGTCCTGGAACCGAGGTCATGGACAGGCTTGAGGAGAGCGGGGTGTCGAGGCTGGATGCGGTTATACTGACGCATCCCCATGCCGACCATCTGGGCGGGCTGGACGGGGTTCTTAACAAGTATCCCGTGGATGCGGTCTACGATTCTGGATTCCCGAACTCCAGCCCGTTGTACCGCGACTTTCTTAAACTGGTTAAGGATAAAAATATCCGGTACTCGCCGATCCGGAGAGGCCAGGCTCTGGAATATGGAGATCTTGTCCTTACCTGCATAAGCCCTGGTGATACGGAAAAGCCAGACGACCTCAACGCCAATTCCGTCGTTATCGTGGCTGGATACCGCGGGCTTGATATACTTTGTCCAGGCGACTCCGAAGGTGAGACGCTGGCGACGCTGGAGCTGCCCCAGGTCGAGGTCTTCAAGATTGGGCATCACGGCAGCAAGGATTCATCCTTAAAGCGTATTCTGGATAAGCTAAAACCGGACACGACCGTGATTTCGGTAGGGGAGGGTAATCAGTATGGCCATCCTGCCGCGGACACGCTCGAAAAGCTGAAAGCAATCGGTACGCGTATCATGAGAACCGACCAGCAGGGAACCGTGAAGGTGGCGCTAACGGATTCTGGCGTCGAAATAACCGCAACCCGCTGAAAGGGCGGTGTATTGAGCGCTAAAAAGAAAGATTCGCTCAAACCGGCGTATCTGATTACAGGAAGCGACGACACCAAGGTGGAGAAGGCCATGCGGCGTCTGCGCGACCGTGTTGTGCGCGACTCCGGGACTGACCTTAATGTCGATATCTTTGACGCATCCGAGGAATCGGCGCCGGCGGTGGTTCAGGCTGCGAGCACGCTCCCGTTTGGGGCAGGCGTGCGCCTGGTGCTGGTGACCAATGTGGGCTCCTGGCATAAAGCCGAAAAGGACATCATTATCAACTATCTTGCCATACCGTCGGAGACTGCATGCCTGGCGCTCGTAGGCGGCGGCGTCAGAAAGAATGAAAATCTGACCAAGGCGGTGGCGGAAGTGGGCCAGGTGCTCAGCTATGACGCTCCGAGACCGTCGAACCTGCCGGGGTGGGTACAGGATCAGGCGGCCGAACGGCTCCTCAAGCTCGGTCCGGCGGAGGCGCGGCGGCTTGTAACTCTTGCCGGTACCGACCAGCGGGCAATCCTCAGCGAGCTGGACAAGATCGCCGTCTATCGCGGCAAGGGCAAGATCGAGATGGATGACATCGAGCATCTTTGCTGGGTGTCGCCGGAAGTAAGGATCTGGGATCTGACGGATTCCCTGGGCGCACGCGATCGCGCTGGCGCCTTTCAGCACCTTGAGGAGCTGTTCGCCGATCATGCGGCGCCGGCCTCAGTCTTTTATTCGATAGCAAAACATTTTAAAAAGCTTTGTCAGATCGTGATAGCGAAAGAGAGGGGAGAGGATCCGATGGGCGCCGCCGCTGACTTGGGACTCAAACCTTTTCCGGCGCGTAAACTGGCGGATCAGAGCCGCAATTTTTCCGGCGAGGGTCTGCGGGCGGCTGTGGAGATCCTGGCCGATCTCGATGCCGATATGAAGGGGCGCAGCAGTTTAAGGCCCGACCTGGCGCTCGAGACGTCACTCTCCCGGATTATGGACGTCGTGTGACATTTTGAATCCTCGCCCCGGCGGCTGCATCTAAATCGATATACCCGGACGGGTATAGGGTGCAGGCTCTAAATTGGGTCCATGATTCAAGGAGGTTCAAAATGCAGACCGAGGACCGCGAAAAGCGCATTGAGGAACTAAAGGAAGAGATCAGGGATATTCGCAAGCGGATGCCGCAGCATTCGGCAAGACCGACGATGGAGTTCGAGCTGATGGAACTAGAGGACGAACTGGCTGAATTGAGGCAGGCATGTTAGCGCGTTTGGGCGACCTGATCAGATCGGGCATCAAGGGTCCGGGCATGCCGGACGGAGTCTTCGAGGTCGACGCCACTGAAGCGGCCAGGCTGATCAGCCAGCAAGATGCCGTTGTCGTGGATGTCCGCACCGGGGCTGAATACGCCGCCGGCCGGATTCCCAACGCCAAACACGTCTCCATCAGGCAACTACCGTCAAGCCTGGGATTGCTGGAGAGGTACAAAGGCCGTCCGATTGTTGTCAGCTGCCGTACCGGCCGGCGTTCGGCAAGCGCCTGCGCCTATCTGGCCGAAAACGGTTTTGGGGAAGTTTACAATCTCAAAGGTGGATTGCAGGCCTGGGCGCGCGCAAGGCAGTCAATCGAAAATTAACCAGGGAGCCCTACTTTACAGGGCACTACTTTGAAGTTTCGCCCGGCTCGCTTTTTGACATTGCCACCATTGCGTTGAGGCGGATGTCCCGGTCGGGGCTGTCCGACAGGCGGTGAAGATCCGGCAGCGCTGGCTCAATCAGGTCTGGTTGGGTCATACCGATTATCCCCAGCGCCATGACCGCATTCTTGACGGCAACCGGATTGGCGCTGCTCAGATATCCCACCAGCCGGGGGATTTCCTCCCGAACCATTTCCGGATAGTTATATCCCAGTGCTCCAAAAGCTGAAATAATGCCGCCGCAACTGGCTTCCTTGGCATGTTCGAGAACGAGGACCAGCTTGGAGAAGATATCCTCGATTACCTCGGGAGAATTGATGCCGATCTTGCCCAGGGCCTGGGCGCCGGTCTCGCGCTCATCCTCATCCTGGGAGTCGAGCATTGCCTTAAGCCCCGCGACCTCGTCCTTGACCAGGTCTGGAAAGTTAAAACCAATGTTGCCGATCGCGGACGCCGCATCCTGACGTAAAAAACTGTCCTTGTCATGGAACAGCTCCCTGAGCATAGGCATGACCTCGGCTGATTTATCCCGGGAATTGAATACCAGGTTACCGAGGGCGCAGGCAACGTCTGATTTCAGTGAAGAATTCTTGTCGAGCACCTTCATCATTGCTTCCACGTGAGGATAAACCCGTTCGGGATGGTCGAAGCCATAACGCCCCAGAATCGTCAGGATGCCGACCTGGGTGGCGCCATCGGCCGTATCCAGATGAGCGACAAGGTCGTTGACGAGATCAGGGTCGTCATACAGTCTCTCCGAGATGAGGCCGAAGCGGCGTTCGCTAAGCAGATTTTCCAGTTCAGTAGCCATATATCAACTTTCAATCACCGTTATTTAATAGCGTATATGCCCGTGGGGACGGGCGTCAAAACTGGATGGGAAAAATGGTGAGGCAGCGCCGGATCGGTGCTGTTGTTATTACTCGGCAGGTTTTTCTTCGGCGGGGGCTTCCTCAGCAGAGGGCTCGGCAGCAGGCTTTTCTTCAGCTTTTTGGGGCTTAGCCTTGGCGGCCTTGGCCTCAGCTTTAGCTCTCGCTTTCTGCTTTTCGGCTACGGCGATTTTCTTGTCTTTCTTGGCCTTGGCTCTTCCCGAGCGCCTGTCGGCCTTGCTCTCACCCTTGGCGTCACGGGTAGCGGGGCCCTTGGGCTTGCCGGCTCCCTCAGCCAATTCCACGATAGAGGCCACCCGAGATTTCTTCCGGGCGGCATTATTCTCGTGGATGACGCCACGGCTCGCGGCCTTGTCGATCAGGGAGATAAGTTCGATGCCGAGCTGGGAGGCGCGCTCTTTGTCGTCCTGCGCGGCCACGGTCAATGACTTGAACATGGTCTTGATGCGGGATTTATATTTGAGATTCTCCGAGCGCTCGCGCTCGGCGATTTTGACGCGTTTACGTTGCTGCTTTGTATTGGCCAATCAAGACTCCCAACGGTTATGGCAAAACGATGAATTAATATTTGTGCGTGAAGTTTACACGCAAGGGCGAATAATACCACAAAGAAAGAGGGGAAGGAAACCCCTTGACTCCCGAAACGCCCTGGGTTTGCGGCAAAGTGCCGCCGGGCAGGATAAGTTACATCGGCAGAGAATTCGTCTTCCTATGAAACCAGAACCTTACGAATCTTTCTCAAAGATATGGGACCAACTCGCCAAATGGCTGAAGTTGGACTCCGCAGGTCCGCCTTCTGAAGGAAACGTGAGGCCGATCCGGCCTCAAAAGCCAGCGGGCAAAGGCAGGCGCTGGCCCTGGATTATCACTGGTGCCATCGTCTTGCTGCTGTTCTTTTTCCTCGGCCGCGGTATTTATATATATACAGAATGGCTCTGGTTTGGCGAGGTAGGCTACACTGCTGTCTTCTGGAAGATGATCCTGACTCAGATCGGACTGGCTGTGGGCGCCGCGGTTGTATTCTTCGCCATCGTCTACGGCAACGTCATGCTGGCGTGGCGGCTTGCTCCACGTTACAAGATCGGCCCTGATTCTGAGCTGACCGAACGTGGTCAGGTTCCCGATCGCCTGGTAAAGCTCCTGATCCCGGTGGTTTTAATCCTGCCAACACTGATCGCCGCGGGTGTCGGGGGATCTTCCTGGGAGGAATTTCTCAAGTTCTTCAATGGAGCCGGCTTCGGCATCACCGATCCGGTCTTTG
This sequence comes from Actinomycetes bacterium, assembly GCA_021785935.1. Lineage (GTDB taxonomy): Bacteria > Actinomycetota > Thermoleophilia > BMS3ABIN01 > BMS3ABIN01 > JACRMB01. The sequence goes on along the minus strand of JAJYOG010000018.1, from coordinate 8,403 downwards.
GGCGCGACGTCGGATTCTACCTGTTCTCACTGCCGTTTTTAAGAACCGTCCAATCCTTTGTCTGGTGGACGCTCATCTTCACGCTTCTGGTCACCGCGGCAATGCACTTTTTTGATTACGCCATCAGCTGGTCCCAGGACAAGATTGTTTTCGCCCCTCACGTGAAGGGCCATCTTTCAGTTCTCATGGGGCTCATCATGCTGACTCTGGGCGCGGGATATCTGCTCAAGGGATATGTGCTTATGTTCTCTCCCCGGGGCGTGGTCTTCGGAGCAAGCTATACCGATGTGCATGCGCAGTTGCCGGTTTACAAGTTCCTGGCCGCGGTAGCGGTAGTGGCCGGCGTTCTCTTTTTCATCAACATCTATATTCGCGGCTGGAAGCTGCCGATCGTCGCCATCGTCTTAATCGTTCTGACCGCAATCCTTGCCGGAAGGATTTATCCCTTTATCGTGCAGCAGTATCAGGTGTCGCCGAACGAGCTCGACAAGGAGCAGCAGTTCATCCAGTACAACATCGATTTCACACGCAAGGCGTTCGATCTGGAACCGGTCCAGGACCAGGCATTCGCGGCCGTCGACAATCTGACGCCGGCGGATATCCAGGCAAATACGGCAACGACGAATAACATCCGGCTTTGGGAACCGAATACTCTCGGTCAGACCTATAACCAGATCCAGGTCATCAGGCCTTATTATAATTTCCAGGACATCGACGTTGATCGTTACTCGATCAATGGCATTTTGCGGCAGGTCATGCTGGCTCCGCGCGAACTCAAAACATCAGCATTGCCGGCGGCGGCGCAGACCTGGCAGAATGAACATCTCGTTTATACGCATGGATATGGCATTGCCATGAGCACGGTGGCCCAGGCAACGGCCGAGGGGTTGCCCCAGCTGATCATCAAGGATATTCCACCGATTTCCAGCTATCCCGAGCTCAAAATACAAAATCCCGCTATCTATTACGGCCAGCTTTCCAACGATTACGTCGTTGTTAAAAGTTCTACCCAGGAGTTTGATTATCCCAAGGGCGACGAAAACGTCTACACCACATACGATGGCAAGGGTGGCGTCGATATATCGAGTTTCTGGCACAAACTCGCATTCAGCTGGCGTTTTGCCAGCCTCAAGATGATGGTTAGCAGCTCTGTGGAGAGCGACTCGCGTATCATGATCCATAGGGACATAGGCGATCGCATCCGCAACATCGCACCATTCCTCCAGTATGACCGCGATCCTTACGTGGTCCTGGTAAACGGCCGTCTTTTCTGGATTCAGGACGCCTATACTACCGCTTCTGATTATCCTTACTCGCAACCTGATAGCAATGGCACGAACTATATCCGCAATTCAGTCAAGGTTGTGGTTGATGCCTATAACGGCGATGTTACGTTTTACGCTATTGATCCATCCGACCCGGTGCTGCAAACCTACATCTCCATTTTCCCGGACCTGTTTACGCCGGGCGATCAGATGCCGGATGAGATCCGCAAACATCTGCGTTACCCCGAGGACCTATTCAACATTCAGGCGCAGATGTACGCCACTTACCATATGACCGATTCCCGCGTCTTTTACAATAAGGAAGATTTGTGGTCGGTTTCCCGGACCCAGATCGGTAGCAAATCGGTGCCGATGGATCCCTATTACGCGATTATGAAATTGCCTGGCGAGGCCACGGAACAGTTCATGTTGCTGTTACCTTTCAGTCCCAACGGCCGTGACAACATGATCGCCTGGATGGCCGCCAAATCGGATCCAGGCCAATACGGCCAGAGGCTGGTGTATAAATTCCCGAAAGACAAACTGATATACGGCCCCACGCAGATACAGGCGCGCTTCAACCAGGACCCGGGAATCTCACAGCAGATTACGCTCTGGGGCCAGAGCGGCAGCGCCGTTAGTTACGGCAATCTGCTGGTCATCCCCATCAACGATTCGATCCTGTACGTGGAGCCGCTTTACCTCCGGGCTGAAAACGGTCAGATTCCCGAGTTGAAACGGGTGCTGGTCTCATACGCCAGGCAAGTTGCAATGGAGACCGATCTGAGTACGGCGTTACAGAAGATATTCGCGGCGCCGATTTCAGGCGTGGCGCAAAACGCGCCGCAGGCAGGCGGTCAGGCCGCGCCCGCACTGGCAACGACGACGACGCAGACCGTCAAGCAGCTCGCTGACTCAGCCATGACCCATTATAACAATGCGGTAAATGCCCAGAAGAATGGGGATTGGACAACCTACGGCAGCGAACTCAAGCAGTTGCAGGATACGTTGAATCAGTTGCAGACAGCTGTTGCGGGCGGATGACCAGGAGGAAAAAAGAAGCACCCCGGGTGATCTTGGGTCTCTAACCTTAGGATCCACACCCGCTCCGCTTGGCTTCACCGTACTTGGCGAACCTTCTCGCCTTTCCTCTGCTTTTGCGGAACGCTCCGTCAGTTCGACTTACAACCTCCCGGGGCTCTTTTATTAGTATCGCCCGTCCTGACGTGTTTCTTACTTCAGACTGATGGCGATGGTATCGGTGGCCGGAAGCAAGAGCAGTATCGTAGTTTCGTCCATAATAATAAAAAAAGAACTCCCGAACGGGAGTTCTGGCACAGACATGAGCCCCAAGTGAGGATTTGCTGACGGTCGATAAAAACTATTTCCCGGTTAAACTGCCGGTAAGAGTTTCAGCCCATCTCTTTTCTTGGGACTCAGCTATATTATAACTCCGAAGTGGCTTTTGATAAACATGGATGTGTGGGCGGCGCGGCCGGAACGGCCGCGCCGCCCACATTGACTCTTCATAAAACGGCGTCCTGAAGAGCGTGAGCGAAGAGGAAGGTATGCTTTTCCGGAGAAAAAGTTCAGAACGCTCAGGGAGGAGCGCTTGCCTGATATCCCCATAGTCGAGCCTGGAAACGGATCCACCGGCCGCCGGCTAGCGGCGGCGGCGATGATCGTCGTCGCCGCGACTGCCGCTTCCCGTGTCTTCGGGTATGTCAGGGAAATAGCCACTGCCGCCTATTTCGGCGCCGGTGCGGAAATGAGCGCTTTTGACGTGGCCTTCCTGGTTCCGGCGACGGTGCAGATTATTATCGCCCAGGCGGCGCTAAGCGCGGCACTCATACCTGTATTCGCCGGGTTGCTGGAAAAGGGCAAACGCCAGGAGGCCTGGCTCGTCGCCCGAACTGTATTTACTCTGGTGATCATGGTCATGGGCGCGATCGTCGTGCTATGCATCCTGTTCGCTCCGGAGATCATGCCGTTATTCGCCCCCGGCTATCGCGACGACCCTGTGATGATGGCGGAGATCGTCAGGATGACGCGGCTGTTATTTCCTACGGTAATCCTTTTGGCGCTGACCGGGATCGTCGCATCGGTACTGAATTCTTTTGAACATTTTGCGCTGCCCGCCATTGCTCCCATATTCTGGAATATCATCATTCTGGCGTTCGTTGTTTTCGGTCATGACCGTCTCGGCATCGACGCTCTTGCCTGGGGCATACTGTTGGGAACGGTGGTCCAGCTGGCGATGCAGGTGCCGGCGCTCAGGGGCCGGGGGGGAAGCCTGGGATGGAGCTTGGCCTGGCGTAACCCAAATGTACGCAAGGTGGGGGCCCTGCTTCTGCCCGTGAGCGTCAGCCTCGGCCTGATCAATCTGAACGGGGTGGTCGATGTCCAGTTTGCTTCATTTTTGGGCACAGGCGGCGTGGCTGCCATGACCTTTGCCTTCCGTCTTTACCAATTACCAGAGTCCCTGTTTGCCATTGCCGTGGGAACAGTACTGTTTCCGACCCTGTCCCGCATAGCCGCCAGGGAAGACCGGGATGCTTTCCGGTCGACCCTGACCAGAGGCATTCGGGTTATCTTCTTCCTGCTGATACCGGCCTCGGCTTTCATGCTGGCGCTATCGCAGCCTATTGTCAGGCTTGCCTATGAACACGGCGAGTTTACTCCGGAAAATACAGACCTGGTGGCCTCGGCCCTTTTCTTCTTCGCCATCGGCAGTGCCTTTAGCGGCGGCAGCACCCTGCTGACGCGGGGGTTCTTCTCGTTGAGACGTCCCTGGCTGCCGACGGCGGCCGCGGTGGGCAACCTTGCCGTCAATGCCTTCCTCAACTGGCTTTTCATCAAACCGTTCGGACTCGGCGGCATACCCCTGTCAACGTCCGTTGTTTCCGCGGTTACATTTATAGTGTTGCTTGTCCTGATGCGCCGCGAGCTTGGCCGGGTCGACGGCCGCGCCATCATCAGGGCGGCTGTTTCGGTTGCGCTTGTCTCCGCGGTTGCGGTCACGGCGGCTTATTTCAGCTGGAAAGAGCTCGACGCCTGGCTTGGAAGCGGACTGGTGCAGCAGGTTGTATCCTTGTGCGTAGCCTTTGCGGTGGCGCTCGGTATATTTACTTTTATCGCTGCGGCGATCCGCATGCCGGAACTGCAGCTCGTGCGAAAACTTCGCCGCGGGTAAGTTAACGCCGGGACCGTTCTGTTACAATCAATTGAGTTATGACTGACCTATCTCTCATCCGTAATTTTTCCATCATTGCCCACATCGACCATGGGAAGTCGACGCTGGCCGACCGCATTCTTGAGATCACAAATACGGTCAGCGGACGCGAGATCACCGAGCAGATGCTCGATACCATGGACCTCGAGCGGGAGCGGGGTATAACTATTAAAGCCCAGGCCGCACGCGTCCTTTACACGGCGAAAGACGGACGCGAATATATGCTGCATCTGATCGACACTCCGGGCCATGTTGATTTCACTTACGAGGTTTCCCGCAGCCTCGCCGCCTGTGAGGGGGCGCTGCTGGTTGTTGACGCCGCCCAGGGGATACAGGCGCAGACATTGGCGAACACTTACCTCGCGCTTGATAATAATCTCGAGATAGTGCCGGTGCTCAACAAGATCGATCTGCCCGCAGCGGAACCCGAACGGGTGGCCGCAGAGGTGTCGGAGCTTTTCGGCCTCGATCCGGACCTCATCCTGCGCGTTTCCGCCAAGACGGGGGAGGGAGTGGCGGAGGTTCTCGAGGCGATCGTACAGCACATACCCCCGCCTCAGGGCGATGCCGGGGCGCCGGCGAGAGCGCTAATCTTTGATTCCGTCTACGATCAGTACAGGGGGGTCATCGCCTATGTGCGCGTCGTCGACGGTGTTTTCCAAAAAGGGGACGATATCGTTGCCATGACGCTTGGCACCAGGGCCGATGTCGAAGAGGTCGGCTTCTTCTCGCCGAACATGATGCCGGCGGCGTCGCTTTCGACGGGGGAAGTCGGCTACATCATCACCGGTATCAAAACCGTTAGAGACCTTCGCGTTGGCGATACCATTACCCTCGCAGGCCGTCCCGCGGCAGAAGCGCTTCCCGGTTATCGTGAGGCCAAACCAATGGTTTTCTGCGGGCTTTTCCCGATCGATGGCGACGACTATCCAGTCCTCAGGGACGCCCTCGATAAGCTGAACCTGAACGACGCCGCCCTCAGCTACGAACCGGAGACATCCAGGGCGCTAGGTTTTGGTTTTCGCTGCGGTTTCCTGGGGTTGCTGCACATGGATATCGTCCGTGAGCGGCTGGAGAGGGAATATAATCTCGACCTGCTGGCAACAACACCAAATGTAGAGTACGAGGTCAGGCTTGTCGACGGCACGGAGATGATCGTGCGCAGCCCGGCAGATATGCCGGACCCGGGGACCATCGAGGTTGTTCGTGAGCCGTATGTAAAAGTCTCGATTCTGGCGCCGGGCGATTTCGTCGGCGGCGTCATGGAGATCTGTCAGGAGCGGCGCGGTGATTTTGAGGATATGCAGTACCTGTCATCCAATCGTGTCCAGATTCACTATCAATTACCTTTGGGTGAGATAGTGCTCGATTTCTTCGACCAGCTCAAATCGCGGACCAAGGGTTACGCCTCACTAGATTACGAAATGTCAGGGATGCGAGAAAGCAAACTGGTGAAGCTGGACATTCTGATCGCCGGCGAAGCTGTCGACGCATTATCACTAATAGTACATCGAGACAAGTCGTATGCGCAGGGCAAGGGATTGGTTGAGCGGCTCAAACTGGAGATACCGCGGCAGCTGTTCGAGGTTGCCATCCAGGCCGCCATAGGCAGGAAGATCATCGCCCGAGAAACGATTCCCGCCAAGCGCAAGGATGTTCTGGCCAAGTGCTACGGAGGAGATATCACACGCAAGCGCAAGCTGATTGAAAAGCAGAAAGCCGGTAAAAAGCGCATGAAACAGGTCGGTAACGTAGAGATTCCCCAGAAAGCATTTCTGGCGGTGCTGAACATCGAAAAGAAATAAGAAGGAAAATCAGAAAAAACGGGAAAGAAAAAGCCCCAGACTAGCCGGTCCGGGGCTTTCCACTAGGGGGGTGGGGGGTTGAAAGGTTTTGGGCACCTTTCTTCCAAGACAAAATTTACCATACCCCCTAAGGTATCGTCAACAGCAATAAAGATTACTATTTCTGATGACATGCAGAACCATCGCTGATTATTTTAATACCTGCAAATCAGGTATTCATCAGGGGCAGTGATACAATAGATACCAGGTACCCGGACTCGCGTTCCTTTTCGCGAAATGGCCGGGGGTAGAATTCCTTTTCCGCGAGGACAGTAATTTGAAGATCGGCTACGGAAGAAGCCGGATTATCTGGTACGGCCTGATCGGGGCTGCCATTGGTGTTGGCCTGGTGGGAGCCCATGATCTGCTTGAGAGCGCCCTTCCCAGTTATCACAACTGGATTCTTTTAATGCTGGTTCCCATCTTTGCGCTGATCACCGCTCTTCTGGCAGCGAGTGAGAACTCCACCTATGAATGGGGCGCCCGTCTGGACCGGGCCCGCCAGCGCGTCAACGAGCTGATGCTGAGCGCGAACGCGCGCAAGAACCGGACTACGTCTCTGGAAGAACCTTTTCTCGACACCTGCTGGGAGCGGCTGGACTGTGACCAGGATGATTGTCCCGCTTACGGTCTCAAACATGCCCGTTGCTGGCTGATCGCTGGGACATTCTGCCGCGGGAAGGTCCAGGGAAAATTTGCGCGCAAGCTCAAGGATTGCCGCCTGTGCGAGGTTTATCAATCGGCGACGGCGGATCCTGTCAGGGAGCTGACCGAAAACTTCTATGCGATGAATTATCTCCTCGGCGAACGTGAGGAGCAGCTGGAGAAAGCGTACCTCGACGCCAGGACCCGGAGTGAAAAGCTGGCGGGGCTGGTTTCACTCTCCGAGGCAGCGCTTTCATCCGTCCATCTGTCGGAAATGATGCAAAATCTTCTGGAATCGGCGGCATCTTTCGTAGGCGCCGATTTCGGCATGGTGTCACTCATTGATTCTTCGGGGGATGAGCTTGCTGTCAGGGGAACTTATGGGTTGCCGGCGGTGGCCACCGTCAAGATGACCATGAGGGCTGGCGAGGGCATCATCGGGCGTGCTTTTGCCGGGCGTTACATCGCCGTGGCCGAGGATCTCACCACCGACAGCCGTGTCACCAACCTATACCTGCGCTCACTGAAGGCAAAAACTTTAATCAGTTTGCCGCTTGTATTGCGCGAACAGATGCTGGGTATGCTGACGCTGGGCACATTAACACCTCATCAATACACTGACGAGGAAAAGGATTCTCTCGTTGTGGCGGCCGACCGGATAGCGGTCGCTATCGAAAATACCCAGTTGGCCGGGGAACTGGGTCGCGACCGCGAGCAAATGGAGTTGATGGCGGAGATTGCCCGCGAGGTGGGATCGGGGGATGGCGTATCCAGTGTCTACGACTCATTCTTAAAGCACGCGGCTGGCCTGATCGAATTCGACCAGGCAAGTTTGGCGCTCTGGCATCCCGAAACGGGTGAAGTAGAGATCGTGGCCATGAAGGCACATGCGACGCACTCCTGGATGGGGAAGGGTCTGAGGTTGCCTGTGGATGCGCTGCCGGTGGATAAGGTCATCACCAGCCATCATGCGCTGGTTCGCGATGAAATCCTGGGGGATGAATATCCAACCGACAAACTGCTGATCGACGAAGGCATTCGTTCAGAGGTCTTTTTCCCGCTGATCTCCCAGGGGGAGGTCATGGGGACAGTGAACCTGGGCAGCTTCAGGGCAGCGGCTTTTTCACGTGAAGATGTCGAACTGCTGGAGCCGGTGACCCGTCAGTTGGGACTGGTGCTCGATAATGCGCGCCTGCTGCAGGAAGCCAAATATTCTTCGTTAGTTGACAGCCTGACAGGACTGCACAATCATCGCCATTTTGTCGATGCGGTCGGTCGCGAGGTATCCCGGTGCGAGCGGTTTAAGCGTCCGGTATCGATGCTGGTCATGGATATAGACGGTTTCAAGGCTTACAACGAAAAATTTGGACGCGAAGAGGGCGATCGCGCCCTTGGCGCGATCGCCCGCATCCTTGAG
>JAJYOG010000017.1 GCA_021785935.1 Actinomycetes bacterium | reverse complement strand
CGCCCCATTACGTATTTAAGACGATACGGCCGCAAATTTACGGCAATAGATCCGCAAATTACGGTATATCAACCGTCCAGGCTCGTTTTAAGCCTCTGCTTTGGCGGTATTTTTCTTCACTTCCGCAGTCATTTCCTCAATATTCTGCGGTACGACAATCCCTACCGCGGTAAGTACTTCCGCCAAAATAGCGTCCGCCAGCGCCGGCTTCTCCTTAAGGTAGGCCTTAACGTTATTGCGGCCCTGCCCCAGGCGTTCATCTCCATAGGAGAAATAGGCGCCGCTTTTGTCGACGATACCGTGCGCCACACCCATGTCGAGGATATTTCCCTCACGCGAGATGCCCTCGCCATACATGACATCGAACTCGGCCTGACGGAACGGCGGCGCCATCTTGTTCTTGACTACTTTGGCGCGAACCCTGTTGCCGATCGGTTGCGTTCCTTCCTTGAGAGTCTCAATCCGGCGCAGGTCCAGCCTGACCGATGCATAGAATTTAAGCGCCTTGCCGCCCGGAGTTACCTCGGGATTACCAAACATGACGCCGATCTTTTCGCGCAGCTGATTGGTGAAAATGGCCACCGTGCCAGTCTTGTTGAGAGTTCCGGCCAATTTCCTGAGGGCCTGGGACATCAAACGTGCCTGCAGGCCCACATGAGAGTCACCCATCTCACCCTCAATCTCAGCTTTAGGTGTTAGGGCCGCTACGGAATCGATGGCGACGATGTCGAGGGCGCCACTGCGAATGAGCATCTCGGCAATCTCCAGCGCCTGCTCTCCATAATCCGGCTGGGATACAAGTAGATCGTCAACATTGACGCCGATCTTGCGGGCGTAGGGCGGGTCCATCGCATGTTCGGAATCGATAAAGGCGCAAATGCCGCCACGCTTCTGTGCCTCGGCGATCATGTGATAAACCATGGTAGTCTTGCCGGAAGCCTCCGGACCGAATATCTCGATGACGCGGCCACGGGGGATCCCGCCTACCCCAAGGGCAATGTCCAGCGCCAGCGAACCAGTGGGAATGACCCCTATCTGCACTCCGGCGCAGTCATCCCCCATTCTCATGATCGAGCCCTTGCCGAACTGACGCTCGATCTGGCCCACTGCAGCTTCCAACGCTTTGTCTTTCTCCACTTCTGCCTCCTATTAGTTCAGTTGGACCGTTTTCAGAGCCTCATGCAAGGCTCCGCTTGCCTTTAGAACGCTATTATACAAGGTGACTCGGACGGCTGTAAATTTTATGGGATCGGGCCGTATCGCTTCCGCATCAAAAGCTATGCGGCCGCGGGCGCGGGCAATTGTCACATGGGGAAAATACGGTCTTTTTTCCTGCTCATATACGCCTTCGGCGACAAGTCCTGCCGCAAGCTCACTATGAAGCGCCGCCAGACGCCCCGAAGGCTCGTCACATCCGGCCGCAATAACCCTGGGATGGCTTCTTTTCATCGGCAGGCCGACCAGACCGGTAACCGTCACTTCAAAACTATTGCGCGCCTCCAGCCCTTCTAGCCGCGCGGCCGCCTGATCCCTTTCCTTCTCCCCCAGGCTTCCCAGAAAAACCAGGGTCACATGCAACTGCCCTTCCGGGGTCAGCCTCAAGCCACGGTCTCCGGCCAGATATTGCTGCTGCCAGCCCAGTAGTTCCCGGGTTGCCTCCGCAGGAATTTCAACCGCCACGAACAGGCGGAATGAAGGACCCTGCCGCTGCCCGCTTCGCCCCCGATCGCGGGCCCTGCCTTCGGCGTAGCGCTCTCCGCGGCCCTGGCGCCGTGATGATTTGGACGGATATTCCCTCCCGGTCAAGATTGCAGCCCCAGACTGATCCGTAGCGCCTCATCGACTTTGGCCATTGTTTCCCGGGGCAGCCTTGCCATCCTTTTGCTCAACCTTTCTTTTTCCAGAGTCAGGAGTTGATGCAGCCTGGCTTCCGCCACATCTCCGAGCAGTCCGTCCGGGATAACGACGTTTATCGGGTAAGAACGCCTGCCAGGCTGGAAAGAGATCGCGGCAGCGATAACCGTGGACCCGAATTCGTTGCCAATATCATTTTGAACGATCAGGACCAGGCTGGTGTCAATCGCAAGCGCGCCGGCATCCGTGGGCGCGCCGCGGGCGTCTGAGGCAATCGTCCGAAAGATATCACCGCGTCTGATTATTCGCGGATCATTCACCGGATAATTCTGCCGACTCCCTGGCCATCTCTGAATATGCCTCAGCCAGAAGCCTTTCTTTCTCGCCGGCAAAATATGAAGTGATGGCCTCACAGACCATGTCGCTGCGAGTGCGGCCCTCGTCTCGCGCCCTGCGATCGAGATCAGCCAGCAGTCCTTCGGGGATAGTTATGGATGTTCTTGCCTTACGTCTTCCCATGATGCCGCTCGTGTCATACGCTTGGTAATACCTGGCGTATGATATTTTTTACCTGGGAAGAAGTCAAGCACCGAGATGAAGAAAAGCCATCAGGCGCAAAGTCAAGCGCCGCGAACGGGCATCACGACGTATTGGTAAGAAGCTCCCTGATGGCTTTAAGAAGCTCGGGCATGACATAAGGTTTCTGTAGGAAGCGATAGCCCCGCGACTCAACCGTATTCCAGTCCACCGCCGAATCGGCGTAACCGCTCACAAGCAGCACCGCCAGCTCCGGCTTGTGCGATTTCAGGTTCTCAACGAGGGTGACACCGTCGTCTCCGGGCAGGACAATATCGCTGAAAACCAGCTGAAAGTCCCCTTTCTCACCGGCAAATCTGGCGAATGCTTCAGCGGCGTCGTGCGCGCCGACGACCTCGTAGCCGCATTCACGCAGCATCTTGCCGGTTATCTCCCGCACGGCGTCATTATCCTCGACCAGGAGAATCCGCTCTCCCTGGCTCCTGAGGCTGTCGAAACCGGCGGTATCAAAATCTTCCTCAACCTCCAGTTCCGCTTTTTTGGCCGCCGGAAGGAAGATGGTAAAGGTCGTGCCCATCCCGGGAATACTGTCCGCATCGATCCAGCCGTCATGCTGCAGGATGACCCCATAAACAGCTGAAAGGCCCAGACCGGCGCTTTTGCCATCTTCGCTGCTCTGGCAGAACGGTTCAAACACACTCGCCAACTTCTCCTCATCAATGCCAGGCCCCGAGTCGCTGACCGAAATGGTAACGAAATCACCCGGACGCGCATTGCTGTGATCTTTTAAATAGTTCTCACCAATCTCGCCATTGCAGGTAGTGATTGTGATATCACCGCCATTGTGCATATTCGCGTTTGCGTTAAGCGCCAGGTTTACTATCGCCTGACTGAGGCTGCCCCCATCCCCCATGACCAAATCGAGCTTGTCATCGAGATGAGTTACTATCCTGACATCCTCATCGACCAACTTTTGCATCATGCGGCCCAGATTTCTGACCATCTTGTTGACCTGAACAGGCTGCATCTCTATAGTGCCATGACGACTGAACAGGAGCAGCTGGCCGGTCAACTCTCCCGCGGCTTCGGTGGCCTTGTGCAGCCCGCTTAGGTTAGCCCTTAAGCTGCTATCCGGAGGCAGCTCCATCATCGCCACATCCACGTAGCCTTGAATGGTGGTCAGATAATTATTGAAATCATGGGCGACTCCTCCGGCGAGACGGCTGATGCTATCCATCTTCTGCGATTGAAGCAGCTGCTGCTCCATCCGCTTCTGCGCGGTTATGTCATGAAAGATTCCACGGTATGAAACAATTTGGCCCCGGCCGTCACGAACACTCTCGACTGACATCGAGACAATGAGATGAGAGCCTTCCTTTCGCTTCATATTGACAGCGTTATCCTTCAAGTGGTCTTGCAGTTCAGGAATGTGTCCGAACTCCCTCATACCAGCCTCATCCAGAAAGAGATCTTGGATCTTGATATGCTTCATCTCCTCAGAAGAGTTATAACCGAATAACTTCACACCCGACTCGTTTATGTCATCAAAAAAACCGTCCGCGTCGGTTATGAAAATTCCATCCTGTGAATCCTCGAAAAGATGCCGGTACTTCTCTTCACTGGCAACGGCCGCCCGCTCCACTACCCGGTACTTAACGACCTGTTTCTCCAGACGGCTGGAGTAAAGTGCAAACGCTCCAAAGAGAATAAGTGTAAACAGGCCGGTAATGCCACCGACAATCATGTGCTCCTCATCGAAGTACCCGATTTCATCGTGGAGGAAAACATCCACGATGGCTCCCAGATTGGACATAAATATGACGGCTCCCACGAGAACAAGCAGGCGAGCCGCCAACGACCCCGTGTTTTCGATGAAATCACCCGTTTTCTTCTTTTGGTTCATTTTCGTTACGCCCTTCCTGGAACGGCGCCGGCTAATGAAACAGAAAAGATGGGAAGAGGGGATGCCTCCCCGCCAATTTGCCTTCCGCCTGATTCGCCCAGACCGGCTGGTTGAACATTTGGCCAATCGTTTTAGAATCTTCGGACTGCAGGTGTTTTTCCTGAAGTTTGCAGCCTTTTACCAGGGAATACCCCTATTCCCGCAAATAGGTATTTTGGAACTCTTGCAGCATGGATTGGAATTCTTCGTGACGGCCGGAGCCAATGACGTCCTGCTCGATCCGCTCAAAGCCTTCGCTGAGCCGGCGCTGGGCTTCGGGCGAAAGCCGATCATCCGCCAGGGGATAGAGAATCTGGTCTTCCTTGTCTATGTGCAGGCCCAACAGGCCAATATAATTGCGCATACTCTCGGCGACGTCTTTATTCGCTTCGGGATCGCCCTTTTGGTAACGATCGATCGCGTCAGCAATTCTGACGACAAAAACCCGCCCCATTTCGTGCTCCTGAAGCATCACGGTAATGGGACCGCCTTCAACAGGCATACCGGCGGCCTCCAATTCCTTAAACAGCAGGCCTTCTTCTTTGGCATGGTGACAGGAGTCAGCATAATCCCGGATGAATTTAGGTATTTTCTCAAGGTTTCCGGGATCGATCCGCTGGCCGGCATCCAGCCGGTCGGCAATGTTTTCCATAATGGCAAGCATCATCTTGATCGCCCGATGCTCCTCCATTAGCTCTTCGGTGGGTTTCATGGTCCCATTTCAGGCAGCGATTGCGCGTTCGCTTTTATTGCCGCGCCAGCCTAGCGGTTATTTCGGTCACATGCCGGCCCTGAAATCGCGCACCTTCCAGTTCGTTTTCGCTCGGCAGCCGCTCCCCCTTGCCACCGGCAATGGTGGAAGCGCCGTAGGGAGAACAGCCGGTGATCTCGTCGATACGCGTCTGCCCCTGGAATGTATATGGCAAACCGACAATTATCATGCCATGGTGCAGCAAAGTTGTGTGCAGGCTGAGGATGGTCGATTCCTGACCGCCGTGCTGGGTGGCCGTGCAGGTGAAAACGCTGCCGACCTTGCCGACAAGCTTGCCTTCACTCCAAAGCCCGCCGGTGGAGTCGAGGAACTGCCGCATCTGTCCGCAGACATTGCCGAAACGTGTGGGAGCTCCAAAGATAATGGCATCGGATTCAGCCATCTGGTCCAGATAGCTGACCGTGCAGACGGGCACGTCGGTCAGAACTTTCTGTGCCTCTAGAGCTCCCATCTTCTCCAGGACCTCCTGGGACAGCGTCTCTGGTACCCGAAGGATTTCAACTTCGGCGCCCTCCACCTCTTTCGCTCCCTCAACAACCTCCTGCGCCATGCCGTATACGTGACCGTACATTGAATAAAAAACAACAGCAATCTTCATACCTCGCCCCTTTCTGCCTGCGATTAATTCCTTAGGTTTTAAAAGGCATATACCGCAACCGGGCGATTTGGAAACCGGCGAGTGAGATATGAAGAACAGGCGCTGTGCCGGGAGGAGTTATTCCGGATCGTTCTGAAGTTTACGGAAAAGCATGTGGAGGGATGCGGTAACGGCGCCCAGGCGAACTTCATCACGTCCGCCGGGGAAGTTGAATCCCTGAACGAGATCGCCATCTTCGGAGGATACACATATATATACCAGGCCTACCGGCTTTTCCTCGGTGCCCCCGCTGGGCCCCGCGATTCCAGTGATGCCGATTCCATAATCGGCTCCGCAGCTTTCCCTGGCACCCAGGGCCAGTTGCTGCGCCACCGCCTCGGAGACGGCGCCAACAATGTCCAGGGTCTGCCGCCTCACTCTGAGCACGGCCATCTTGACCTCATTGTCATAAGCGGTAACGCCACCACGGAAAAACCGGGAAGCGCCGCTGATGCTGGTAATGGCGGCGCCCAGCATGCCTCCGGTGCAGGACTCCCCCACGGCCAGGGTTTTGCCCCGGCGGATCAACTCGCCGGCGATGACTTCAACTATTTCTTCGCCCTGGGAATAAATGTATTCACCGAGACTATCCCTGATAAAGGCCATGAGCGCTTCGGCGCGCTCCACGCTTTCCGGTTGAAAAGCCGCCTCGAGAAGCACTTCACGATAACGGGCGCATATACTGATTTCGATGCCGCCAGGTTCTTTTCCCAGGAAGGTTTTAACGGCCTCCGCGACGGCCGGCTCGCCGCATCCGTACAGATACAGTTGCAGCCGTCCGGGAGCATTCGCCGCCGCGACAACCGCGGCTACCGCGGCTACTCGAGGTTTCGCCAGTGCATCCTCCCACATGGCTTCCAGTTCCCAGGGAACACCGGGAAAACAGATGATTGGGATTTCGCCATGCATGACAATAAAGCCAGGCGCGGTTCCCGAAGGAGAGATCGGGGTGGATCCCGCGGGAAGAACCCCCTGTTTGGCCTGGTGAGGCTTGAGCGCTTCCGTTGTGCCGCCGACCGCGTGCGCTATCATCTCGGCCGCTTCCGGATTTGATTCTGTTTCCAGTTCCAGCGCCTTGGCGACGGCCGGCGCCGTCAGATCATCCTCAGTCGGTCCCAGGCCTCCGGCAATTACGACAAGATTAACTTCCCGGTCCAGAACGTAATTCAGGCCCTTGCTAATGGCCGCGTCGTTATCGGGTACAGTTAACGCCACGGCGACCCGAAGACCAAACCGTTCCAAGGCGCCGGCCATGAAAGCGGTGTTGGTATCGGCTACTCTCCCCTCGGTTAATTCAGTTCCTATGGTAATTATCGCAGAGCGCATTTTTCCCTCGAACGAATCTTGAATGGATGCTACATGGGTGCTTTTACCCAGCCGCGTGCCTTCATAAAATAATCGATGCCCGAAATTATCGTCAGCAGCGCCGCTATATAGATGAGATACCAGCTGAGGGGCTTGCCGAAGATAAAGCCGAACTCCGGCACGATCAGGGCAACGACAGCGACAATCTGGCTGAAAGTCTTGACCTTGCCGAGCGGACTTGCCGGAATGACCACATTCTCCGCGGCGGCTACCAAGCGCAGTCCGGATACCGCGAATTCCCTGGCGATAATAACCATTGCCAGCCAGGCGGAGATCCGGTCGAGCGAAACCAGTGAAATCAGCGCCGCGGAGATGAGCAGTTTGTCGGCAAGGGGATCCAGGAACTGCCCCAGTATGGTGACAGCGTTTCGCGAGCGTGCAAAATAGCCGTCGAGCGTATCCGTCAGGGCGGCGATCGAAAAAATTCCCACGGCAAGAGCAGCGCTCACATTTGATGGGATTACATCCAGGCCGAGCAAAAAGACCATGAAGACCGGGATCAGCAGGATACGGAAGATAGTCAAGCCATTCGCGAGGTTGACGGGGATGCGCGCGCGCATCGTATCTGAGCTTAAGCCCGGAGGGCCTAAGCCTGCCTGGTCATTCCGGACGCGGTGATCACGTAGACCTCGCCGACTTCCTCAGTAAGTTTCTGTGGCTGTCCGTTGACGCTGACTGTGAGACCGCTGGGACTGCCTACCTTAAGCCAGAGCTTGGTCAGGCCCGAGAGGTCTTTTTGTTCAAGCGATTTACTTTCCCCCGAAGAAAGCGTGCCTCCCCAGACAACCTCGCCGTCGGCGCTGTTCTTGTGAATCTCAATCCAGTTATCAGAGCTTGTTGCAGTCAGGATAATGCTCTGCAGCGACGCCGCCTGAGTCTGTGTCGGAGTAATAACGCGCGCTGCCGTTTCCGTCGTTGGGGTAGTTGCCGGCGCCGTCTGCACGGCAGCATCGGTCTCAGTGGTTGTAACCAGGGTTGGCTTCTCACTGGATGCATTCCCCCAGCCAAGATATGCGAGCACGGCAATTATTACCACGGCCAAAATTGCCACGAGGACGTAATTGGTCTGGTGCTTGCGCCTCGCCCTTGGCGCCTTATCACTTTTGGCGGTCCGCGTCGGCTGGATAATATGCTCGCGATAATCTCCTGAACCAAAGCGGTCGTTATACTCATCGATCAGCAGTTGGGCGTCAAGGTCAAGGTAATCCGCGTAAGTCCTTAAAAATCCCTTGACGTAGGTGCCGGCTGGAAGCACGTCGAAATCCTCGTTTTCCATGGCCTGGATGTACTTTACGCGAATCTTGGTATCGTCTTCCGCCTGCTGCAGGGAGATGTCCCTGCGAACGCGTGCATCCCGAAGTGTCGTTCCGATCTCAAACATTCAAGCCCCAATGTAAAATGGATCCTCTTCCAGAAATAAAAAATCTAGCACTTTGCACAAAGCTAATCAATTTTTCAGCTTATTTTGAAACCTTTTGCTGATCGGCGCATTGACAATGAGCAAGTGGCTGATAGTATCAGCTTGGTCCGGCTGACCGGCATCGGCGGGGCCGGATTTCTTGTTTGGAAATGCCTGCATATGGGGAGATATCCGTAACTGCGCGGAACGCTCTCTTTAACCTGACCGGGCCGGATGGCTAAATATGCACGAATACGCCATAACCGAAAACATCCTTGAGATAGTTCAGGCTGAAGCCAGCCGGGCCGGCGCCGGCCGCGTTGATGAAATAACCGTGGTGATGGGCGAGTTAACCACGTTCGTGGACAGTTCCATTGAGTTTTATTTTGGAGAATTGGCTCGCGGCACCGCGGCGGAAAATGCTGTTCTCAAATTCCAGAAGCTGCAGGCGCGTGCCGTGTGCGGTAACTGTGAGGCTCAGTTTCGTCCTCAAAGCGCCTTCTTTACCTGTCCCGATTGCGGCTCGCCGCTTTACGAGCTTAAACAGGGGCAGGAGCTATTCATCGAAAGCATTGAAGTTTCACAGCCGGAAACTTCCGGACCCAAGGGGGAATGATACTTTGAAGATTGAAGTAAAGAAGAACATCCTGGCTACGAACTCAGCGATGGCAGCTGAAAATCACCAGCGGCTCGAAGATCATGATGTCCGCATGATCAACCTGATGGCTTCGCCGGGCGCCGGCAAAACCAGCGTCATCATGCAGGCCATCGAGCATACCCGCGACCGTCTGAGGCTGGCCGTAATCGAAGGGGACATCGCTTCGGAGATCGATTCGCTGGCAATCGAAGCGATGGATATCCCGGCAATCCAGATCAACACTGACGGTGGCTGCCACCTTACCGCGGTGATGATCGCCTCGGCTCTGGACCACCTCGACCTCGACACTCTGGACCTCATCATCATTGAAAATGTTGGCAATCTGGTTTGCCCCGCCGAGTTTGATCTTGGTGAAACTGCGCGCCTGGTGATTGCCAGCGTCACTGAAGGTCATGATAAACCGCACAAGTACCCGATGATCTTTCGCCAGGTCGACGCAATTATTGTAAACAAGATCGACCTGCTCTCCTACTGTGATTTCGACCTAAACCATTTTCGGCGCACGGTTCGTGACCTTAATCCGGATGTCCCGATAATGGAGCTTTCCTGCCGGGACGGTTTTGGCGTTGGAGAATGGCGCCGCTGGCTTGAAGCCTCAGCCACTGCCGGTCCAATCGATCTGAAATCCTAGGAACGGCCGGCAGCCGTGTCGAAAATCGAAAATCGTAGCGGCGCTACCTCCAGCGTGGTTATCAATGTTACCGGAGTAGTTCAGGGAGTTGGCTTTCGCCCTTTCGTACACCGCCTGGCAACCGGCCTGGGCCTTGCGGGAGGCGTCATCAACACCGGCGGCGGAGTTGAAATCAAAGTCGATGGCGCTCCGGAAGATATTGAAGCTCTGTTAAAAGCGCTTAAGCTGGAAGCTCCGCCGCTGGCTCGAATAGCTGACATCGATGTTTCACCGGCCATTTCTACCGGAAGCACGGTTTTCGAAATTGGGCGCTCGGTCGACAAAGGCGGCCGGCAGATCGTCAGCCCCGATAGTTGTACCTGCGATAATTGCCTGACCGAGCTCTTCGACAGCTCCAACCGCAGGTACCGCTATCCATTCATTAACTGCACCAATTGTGGCCCACGGTTTACCATCATCGAGGGATTGCCTTACGATCGGCCCCTAACCACGATGAAAGAGTTTGAGATGTGCCCTGAATGCCGGGCGGAGTATGAAGAGCCCGGCAACCGCCGCTTTCATGCCGAGCCCAATGCCTGCCCGGTCTGCGGGCCCAGGCTCTGGCTTGCGGACCCGGACGGAAGAACTCTGCCGGAAACCGATCCCCTGGCCGCCGCGGCCTCAGCCCTGCGCGAAGGGAAGATAGTCGCCATCAAAAGCCTTGGAGGCTTTCAACTTGCATGCCTGGCCATCGACGAAACTGCCGTCTCTCTCCTGCGGCAGAGAAAGCGCCGTCCCCACAAGCCTTTTGCGATCATGGTTGAAGCCCCCGAGAATGCCGCTCTTATTTGCCGGATGTCTGCTGAGGAGCATAAACTCCTTGCTTCCGTGGAGCGGCCCATCGTTTTAATGGAGCAGCTGGAGGATGGCGAGATCGCGGCGGGGGTCGCGTCCGGACTCCGGCATCTGGGAGTCATACTTCCCTACACCCCATTGCATTTTCTGCTTATGAATGAAATCCAGGCTCCGTTGATAATGACAAGCGGCAACCTCTCCGAGGAATCTATCTGCCGGACGAATTCCGAGGCCATCGGCCGGCTTCATGACATCGCCGATCTGTTCCTGCTGCACGATCGCAGAATTGTCTCCACGTATGATGACAGCGTCGGCTTTGTTCTTGACCGTGAGCCCATGCTTGTCCGCAGAGCCCGTGGATATGCACCGTTGCCGCTAAAGCTTCCCAAGGCCTCCGATTCAATGCTGGCGGTCGGCGGCGAACTCAAGAATACCTTTTGCCTGACCCGCGGCGGCGAAGCTTTTGTTTCCCAGCATATCGGCGACCTCAAGGATGTGGAATCGATCCTGCACTACGAGCGTACTGAAAAGCTTTACGAAAGGCTTTTTCGCTCCCGCCCCAACAGGACGGTCTGTGATGGCCATCCCGATTATCTCTCCACAGCCTACGCCAATGAACGGGATCCGGAGCCTATAAGGGTGCAGCATCATCAGGCCCACATCGCTTCGTGCCTGGCGGAAAACTCGCAAACTGGATTGACCATTGGGGTGGCGCTCGATGGCACAGGGTTTGGCGATGACGGCGCTATTTGGGGAGGAGAATTTTTCATCGGCTCCCTCGATCGAGGCTTCGAGAGAGTGGCCCATCTCGAATACATGCCGCTACTCGGCGGCGAGGCCGCTATCAACGAACCCTGGCGCATGGCGCTGGCCGCTGCCTGGGAATATTCTCCGGAAGATATCGAATTTGTAGCGGAGCTATTGCGAGTTCCCCAGCGCAAGCTGGAATTACTGCTGCGCCAGTTGGAGGCCGGCCTGAACTGTTCCCGAACTTCAAGCTGTGGCCGTCTTTTCGATGCGGTCGCGGCGCTGACGATCAAGAGGCTCAGCGTCAGCTATGAAGCCCAGGCTGCCATTGAATTTGAGGCTGTTGCCGGTAATAAACCAAGTGTTCCTTTATTTGGGCCGGACGGTCTTGTGGACCGGCGGCGCTCGGAGACTCCCGAAACCTCCGCGGGTTCTGTTTCCTACCGCTTTTCTCTCGACAGAAGCATAGATCCCTGGATTATCTCCCCCGGCCCGGTAATCATACGCATCATTCGCAATCTTGCCGAACAGGAGCGCCCCGAAATCATATCCCGGCGCTTCCACCTGGGATTGGCGGAGGTTATAGTACGAACATGCTTGGGACTGTCTGATCTTCATGGATTGAACTCGGTCTCTCTCAGCGGCGGGGTTTTCCAAAACCGGCTGTTGCTCCAGCTGGTTCGATCAAGGCTTGATCGCGAAGGTCTTGAAACACATGTGCATCACCTGGTGCCTTCTAACGACGGAGGCATTTCTTTGGGACAGGCGGCGATTGCCTGCTACCGGTCCGGTAAAATCGATTCGATGGAAGCGAGCTAGAAAATGTGCCTGGCCATTCCCGCAAAAATAATTGAAATTAACAACCAGATGGCGAACGTTGAGGTTGGAGGCGTCTCGAGGCAGGCATCGGTTATCCTTTTACCGGATGCATCCCCGGGCAACTATGTCCTCATGCACGCCGGTTTTGCCATTTCCCTGGTAGATGAAGAAGAAGCTCTTGAAACCATTAAACTTTTTGAGCAATTGGCTGCCGGGCAATAAACCATGTCCCTCCCCTTTCTCGATGAATTCCGGCAAGGCGCGCACTTGCGCGCCCTGATGGAGAAGCTCAATGAGCGAGCCGGCGAACTGGCGCGCCCGGTACGGATCATGGAAGTCTGCGGCACTCATACGATGGCTATCTCGCGGCACGGAATCCGCCAGGCGCTGCCCGAATCGATTCAGTTGATCTCCGGCCCAGGATGCCCCGTCTGCGTTACCGCCAATGCCGACATCGACCGCTTTCTGGAGATCTCGCTCATTCCCGGAGTCATCGTCACAACCTTCGGCGACATGTTGCGGGTGCCAGGCACCAGGATGGGGCTGGCGCAGGCTCGCGGAAACGGCGCCCAGGTACAGATTGTTTACTCCACCCTGGACGCGCTCAAAATTGCCCGCGAGAATCCTGATGCGGCCGTGGTTTTCTTTGGCGTTGGTTTTGAGACGACGGCGCCAACCGTTGCCGCGACCATGATTGAGGCTCATGAGAACGGCATCGATAATTTTTTGGTGCTTTCGGCGCACAAGGTTGTGCCGCCGGCGCTGGAGGCGCTTTGTAATACGCCCGGCCTTGCCGTCGATGCTTTTCTCTGTCCTGGGCATGTTTCCGCTATCATCGGGCCTGAGGCGTATGAGCCCGTGGCTGACGCATTTGGAATTCCCTGTGTCATCGCCGGGTTCGAGCCAGCCGACATCCTGCAGTCAATGATTATGATTTGCGACCAGATGACCAGCGGACGCGCCGAGGTCGAGCTGCAATACACACGGGGCGTGCGACCTGGAGGCAATCCCGCCGCCATGGCCATCATGCAGAAAGTCTTTCAGCCCGCCGATGCGGAGTGGCGCGGGCTCGGAACTATCCCCGCAAGCGGACTGGCTATCCGCGAAGAATTCTCCGCCCACGATGCGGCCCAGCGTTACGATGTCGACGTCAGCTATTCCCGGGAACCCGCCGGCTGTCTTTGTGGCGCCATCCTGACAGGAATCAAAACACCGCGGGACTGCCCGCTATTTGACAAGGGCTGTACGCCAGACCACCCCATTGGCCCTTGCATGGTCTCTTCCGAAGGCGCTTGCAGCGCTTATCACCAATATGAAATCTGAAGATCGCATCCTCCTGGCTCACGGCAGCGGCGGACGGCTCTCTCGGGAACTGGTCGAGAGTGTGTTTGGCAAGATTATGTCCAATCCCATTCTCGACCGCATGGATGACGCCGCTACTTTGAAGCTCGAGGGAAGGCTCGCCTTTACGATCGACAGTCATGTTGTCTCGCCGATCTTCTTCCCGGGCGGCGATATCGGCCGGCTCTCCCTGACGGGAACCGTTAACGATCTGGCGATGATGGGAGCCATTCCCCTTTATATTTCAGCCGGCTTTATCATCGAGGAAGGCTTTCGCCTGCGCGATCTCGAAATTATCGCGGGCTCACTGCAGGCGGCGGCGTTGGAGGCGGCGGTACAGGTAGTCGCCGGCGATACCAAAGTGGTCGGACGTGGCGCCGCCGATGGCATTTTCATTACAACCTGCGGACTTGGGTCCATCCCCCAGGGGATTATGCTTTCGGGATCGGGAGCAATCCCCGGTGACCAGATTATAGTCAGCGGCACTATCGGCGACCATGGCGCCGCCATCCTCAGCCACAGAGAGGGTATTGAGTTTGACGCCGAGCTGAAAAGTGATTGCGCCCCTCTGGGTGCGCTTGTTGGAGCGATGATTGAGGCCTCGCCGAACATCCATGTACTGCGAGACCCTACTCGCGGCGGTGTCGCGGCGACACTGAACGAGATAGCTTACGCCTCAGGAGTGGACATAGAGATCAATGAGGAGAAAATCCCGTACCGCTCCGAGGTCCGTGGCACTTGTGAGCTCTTGGGCCTGGATCCTCTCATTCTCGCCAACGAAGGCAAACTGGTGGCATTTGTCGCTGGCAGTGATTCTGAAATAGTGCTTGAAACAATGAGAAAACATACCTTTGGGTCCGAAGCTACTGTCATCGGTATGGTGCAAAACCAGGCATCATCGAGGCCGCGCGTATATGCTCGAACCCTCCTCGGAAGCCGTCGCATCATCTCCATGCCCACCGGCGAGCAGTTGCCGCGTATCTGCTAGTTCTGCGCAGCGGAGCCGAAGCATGATGCCGGTTGCCAAACCCCGAGAAACAGGACTAAAATCCTTGAAGGAAAAAGTTGTAGCCGAAATCCGTCTTTTAGACGGATGCGGGGGAACCAGGTAACTGGGGCGAATTCTAATATGGTCCGGGGACACGAATAATCATTTCCCCGGAGCTTAAGATAGGACACTTCCAGGTCCGAGCCCGGCAGCTAACCTCGCAGGCATTTGGAAGGGCAATCGACAGAGGTTATTAACCGCTGCGTTGCAGGCGGTTTTTTTTCTGCCCGCGCCGCAGCCGGAAGGAATATGGATGTCAATCAAGAGTTTGCTCATCGGTCAACCGATCGAGACCCGCAAGGAGTCGCACGAACGGCTATCCAAGGTCACGGGACTGGCCATCTTTTCTTCCGACGCCCTTTCATCGGTAGCGTATGCGACCGAGGAGATTCTGCTCGCCCTGGTAGTTGCCGGCACCGCCCTCATTAATTACTCGATGGCGATCGCCGTGGCCATCGCGGCGCTCATATCCATCGTTGCCACTTCTTATTTTCAGACCGTCCACGCCTATCCCTCAGGCGGTGGGTCCTATATCGTCGCCAAGGACAACCTGGGCGACAATGCCGGCCTGGTGGCAGGTGCTTCACTGCTCATCGATTATGTGCTAACCGTGGCTGTGAGTATCACAGCCGGCGTAGCCGCCATTACGTCGGCGGTGCCATCGCTTTCAGAACACAAGGTTCTGATCAGCCTCGCCGCCATCGCTCTGCTCATGCTCGGGAACCTGCGCGGAGTCAAGGAAGCCGGACGCATCTTTTCCGTCCCCACCTATATGTTCGTGTTCAGTATCTTCGCCCTTATCGGCGTGGGGCTGTTCAAATACCTGACCGGCTCCGAACCGTCGCCGGCCGTACCGGTCGAAGCCGCGACCAGCTATGTAACCATTTTCGTCGTCCTGCGCGCGTTTGCTTCGGGTTGTTCGGCCATGACCGGCATCGAGGCGGTCTCCAACGGCATCCAGGCCTTCAAGCCGCCTGAACCACGCAACGCCAGCATTGTGCTCATCTGGATGGCCGCCATCCTGGGATCGATGTTCATTGGCATCTCCTTCCTGGCCGACCATTACAACATTCTCCCGGTGGAAAACGAAACCGTGCTTTCACAGCTGGCGGCGGCGATCTTTTCCAAGGGGCCGATCTATTACCTGATCCAGGCCGCTACCGCCCTCATTCTGATCCTGGCTGCGAACACATCCTTCCAGGACTTCCCGCGGCTCTCATCGGTAATGGCAAAAGATGGCTTCATGCCCAGGCAGCTCGGCAGCCGTGGAGACCGGCTGGTGTTCTCAAACGGTATCCTCATCCTTGGGCTGGTTGCCGCGGGGCTAGTCGTCGTCTTCAAGGGCGATCCCCATAATCTGATTCCGCTTTACGCCGTGGGCGTTTTCCTCTCGTTCACTCTTTCGCAGGCGGGAATGGTAAGGCACTGGCTGCGGCTACGGGGAAAGAGATGGCGCCGCAACATGATTATCAACGGTCTGGGAGCGGTAACGACCGCGGTGGTCCTGGTAGTTATCGCCTCCGCGAAATTTTTAAATGGCGCCTGGATCGTGGTCATCGCGATTCCCGTAATTGTTTTCATGACCAAGAAAGTGAAAAGCCATTATGACTCCGTCGCCCGGCAGTTAAGTCTGGAGGGAGCGCCGCGAGCGGTCGAATATACGCATCATTCGGTGATCGTCCCGGTCTCCGGCGCACACCAGGCAGTTATTAACGCCATTCGCTACGCCAAAGCGCTCTCGAAAGATGTCGTGGCGGTCTACGTCTGTTTCGATCCAATGGAGACGACCCGGGTGAAGCAGAAATGGAACCGTTACGGGATGGATGTGCCTCTGATAGTGCTTGAGTCAGAATACCGGTCGGTGATCGAGCCGCTGATGGAATACATCGATGGCGTGCGTGAAACCCATAAAGGGGGCGTCATCACAGTGATTCTCCCCGAGTTCGTTCCCCAGAAATGGTGGCATCACCTGCTTCACAACCAGACCGCCTGGCTGATCAAAGGCCTGCTCCTTTTCAAGCGTGGCGTGGTTTCCACCAGCGTGCCGCTGCATCTGGAAGAGTAGCCCTTGGGCGGAGGCGCCTCCGGTCCTAGGTTTCGGCGAAAAACAGCTCGACCGAGGCCGGATCAGGTTTCCCGTGATTGAGATCCTGGTGCGTTCTGCCTTTAATGCTGATCGCATATTGCGGCCCGACCTCATGCGCTCCCATTCGATCGATAAATGGCAGGGAGCGCGCCAGGTAAATATCCGATATGGGGAACTGCAAACGGGCATAATAAACATCCGTCCGCCAGTTCTCTGGCGTTGACGGCCGGATCGCCAGATCCTGCCTCATGCCGTCAACAACCTGCACGTAATTCAGGCCGGGATATGAATCCCAGTTAGCAAGGACGACCGCGCCTTCTTTGGCCTGGCTAAACACCCAATCACTGAAATCGCGCATGCCGGTATCGCTGTGATGGTTTGCATAGGGCCAGATAGTCGGCAATCCCAATAGCAGTGTGGAAGCATATATGAAGCAGACAGCTATGAGCGGCACAGTCTTGTAACGTGTTCCCCCGAGATATATTTCCGCCGCATTCATGACCAGAAACATCGACAGGCCCGCCCAGATGGAAAAATAAAGAAGAACGGGCAGATAATACTGAACATAGATGCCGCTGATGATAAAGATGATGGTCATATGGGCAAACGCGCCCACGAGAAGATAAATCAGGAAGCGGCGATTAGGCCTGAGCCGTTTGAGAACAGCCGGATACATTAATGTTACCGCTGGCCCGAAGACCAGGAAAGCAAACGAAGGATAGTAACTCTGCCTGACGGCTTCGGTCAGCCTGTCAGAAAGCTCCTCCTGCCCGGGTAGGCTGGTAGCGAAGGTACCGGAATTCCTGGCCTCGCTCACGGTCACGAATTTGTAGAGTTGGGACAGAGAGCTAATCTCCGAATACCGCACCGGTGGATTCATCGCGCTTCTAATGGGCAGATAGGCGTAGATCGACAGGCCCAGCAGGAGAGCGGCAAACGTCAGTGCGATCGATTTCAGTTTGATGGCTTGCCGCCAGGGTCCCAGCACGAAGACGCCCGCGATCAACATCGGCGTGAAATACAGCAGCGTGGGATGATAAGCAAGCCCGAATCCAAAAAGAAGCGCCCCGCCCCATACCAGCCGGACATTGCCATGACGATGCCATAAAAGCAGCATGATCAGCAGGAAGGCAATTATCGTCGGCACCGAATTGTACGGCGTCGCCACCGATGCATGCGCCCACCACTGCCCGCCCATCCCCAGTGTCACGGCCGCTACGATCGCCGGCAGCCAGCGGCCGAAGAGCATCATCACCAGGATAAAGACAGCCCCGACCCCGATCGCTCCGACGACGGCCGAAACCAGGTTCACGCGCGCAGCCATAGTGCCAAAAGGCACTATTTGGGTAAAGATCCAGGCGATAATCGTATACGCCGGCGATCCTGGTGAATGGCTGATTCCCAGAGTTGCCCCAGCTGCCTGCCAGTCTCCGGAATCGTGGCCGAGTACATCCGGCGCCAGGGTTCTGCAATAAAGCACGAAGAATGCTAAAGCGACAACTGCGGCCCCGATAAAACGGGGCCGGTTCATTGTACCGCCAATCTTTTGTTCCGATGCTTCCATTTACTTATTTATATCAAAAAAGTCATTCTTCTTCCTCTTCACCAGAAGCGGGATTTCTGTCTTCTCCCCCATACTCAGGGGTGATCGTTTTTTCATTAAAAATACCCGGAGCCGCCTGCCTGTTTCTGGGCGCCTGATCCAGAATCCGGGCGACGTCATCTTCCCCGATCAACACGCGTCGCGGCTTGCTGCCTTCATAGCCGCTGATTACGCCGCGGCGCTCCAGCATGTCAATCAAACGGCCGGCGCGGGTATAGCCGACGCGCAAGCGGCGCTGGAGGATCGATACCGATGCGCTTCCCGCTTCGACGACAAGCCTCATGGCTTCCGGCAGCAGCTCATCTTCATCAGCAGCCAGTTTTTCGTCGCTGCCACCCTCCTTGCCTTCGAGCAGCTCAAGGTCAAACTCCGGCTTCTTCTGGCTCTTGCAGCTGTCGGTGAGCAGCTTGATTTCTTCCTCAGAAATATAGGCTCCCTGTACCCTGCCAACCTGTGAAGATCCCAGCGGGCGGAATAACATGTCTCCCTGGCCCAGCAGGCTTTCGGCACCGTTGGTATCAAGGATGACCCGCGAATCGATCTGGGATGATACGGCAAATGATATCCGCGAAGGCACATTGGCCTTGATCATGCCGGTAATTACATCCACCGACGGGCGCTGCGTCGCCAGCACCAGATGGATGCCGACTGCCCTCGACTTCTGGGCCAGACGGATGATGGCGCTCTCGACATCCGCCGGGGCCACCATCATCAGATCGGCAAGCTCATCAACCACAAGTATTATATATGGCAGAGGTTTCTGATCGCGGCGGCGGCGTACTTTGTTGAGTTCGTTCAGATGTTTGGCCCTGACCAGTTGCATCTGGCTATAGCGCGATTCCATCTCGTCAACCAGATTGGCCAGAACGTTGGTGGCATCCTTCATTACCGTGACTACCGGTGTTAGCAGATGTGGGATCCCCTCGAAATGGTTAAGCTCGACCCGCTTGGGATCGATGAGGATCATCCGTACTTCTTCAGGCGTGCAACGCAAAAGGATCGATGAAACGATGCAGTTGATGCAACCGCTCTTGCCGGAACCGGTTGTGCCGGCGACAAGCAGGTGCGGCATCTGCGCCAGGTCCGCGTAGACGGGCTTTCCGGCCACGTCTTTGCCTAGCCAGACTGAAAGCGGCCCGGAACTCTTGGGGAAATCCTTGTAGATATCGCCCAGGGTTACCATGTTGGGATTAACGTTGGGAACTTCGACGCCGACGGCGGATTTTCCGGGGATGGGCGCCAGAATCCTGATGCCGGTCGCGGCCAGGGCGTAGGCAATATCATCCTTGAGCGTGCTGACCCTGCTCACCTTGATCCCGGGGCCCAGTTGCATTTCATAACGGGTTACACGCGGACCATAGACTGTTCCTATCACCTGCGCCTTGATTCCAAAGCTTGCGAGCGTCTGTTCCAGCACCCGGCTCACGCGCTCGGTATTATCGGTTGACTTTTCGCCCATGTCGCCGCTCTTACGTAAAATTTCCCGCTCCGGCAACACGTACAGCGCCTGCTGCTCAAGTTCTTCATCACTGACCGGGAAAAGCTCCTCCTGGACGGGCTCGGGTTCAACAATTTCGACATCCGGCGCCGCCGCCGCGATCTCCGTCTCCAGTGCGGTTTCAGGTTCGACCAGCGCCAGAACCGGTTTTTCCTGGAAGATATCGGGGTAGGTGCTGGCTCCATCGAGCGGCAATCCTTCGTCGCCATCGGTCCGTGTCACAGTTTTGCCAAGCGCGGGCCTCTCTGTTACCGCTAACGGATCGACGCCGAAGGGAACCGGAACTCCGGCGTCCGTTCCGGTTCCGGCAGCAGCCATCGCCGTTGTTTGCATTTCCGGAACCTGATGAGCCGCACGCTTTTCGGCTAATGTCTGCCCCAAATGCCGGCTGGTGCGGCGTGCGCTGACAGCAGCCCTTCTAGCCCCGGAACCCGTGGCCAAGAGCGCCAGCCGGACCGAGGCTCCCGTAATCAGAAAAAAGGAGGCAAGCAGAAGGAAAATAACCGCAACCGAACTGCCGGCGTCGCCAAGAAGAGATCCCGTGACCCAATATATGGCTTCTCCGGCAATACCGCCGTGTGCGGCATAATAATCGCTCTGGAAAAACTGTTCATGAAGCGGTTCGGCACCGCGGAGTGACAGCGAGTTGGCGCCAAACACAAGAAAAAGTCCGGCAAGCAGCAGGATGACACCAATCTGGAAACCCCTGGGGCCGCGAGGCGCTTCTGGAAAAATAAGATAGATACCGGCGGCCACGCAGGCGGGCGGCACCAGGAAAGCCATCACCCCAAACAGGTACTCAAGTAAGCTCTCGGCGGCGTTGCCGGCGAGGCCACCAGACCAGCCAAGATAGAATACCAGCGCCAGCAGGCAGCCGGCCAGAATGAAGGCAATGCCTCCAATCTCACGGATGTGGCGCAGATCGCGGCTTGAGACCGGGGGTTTGGGTTTGCGCTTTGGCGCCCGCCTGGTTTTCACCGTCCGCGCCTGTTTTATCGTCCTGTGCGTCATCCAGTCTCCCCTAGACCTCGACCACGATCACCATGATCAGCGGCCGTTTCTTGGTCTTCTTGTACAGGAATTTAGCCAACCGGCTATGTATATGCTCCTGCAACAGCCCCGGATCCGTGATCGCCAGGGTAGCGCCGTCCTTCATTGTTTCCTTTACGAGCGCTGAAACCTCTTTCATCAGCTCACGGCGGTTGCCCATGTAGACGAATCCCTTGGCGGTGATATCCGGCGGCGCCACAACCGATCCATCCTGCTCGCGGACAGGCGCCACCACGATAAAGGTGCCGTCGCGCGATAGTTTCTGCCGGTCGCGCAAGGTGACATCCTGAATATCCCCGACGTCGAGACCATCGACAAAGGTCATGCCCGCGTCGATTTTATCCACTATCTTAACCTTGCCATCGGACGCCTGAATTACATCGCCGTTGGAGGCCATGACAATGCGTTTCCGGTCCATCCCCATCTCCTCGGCCAGCTCGGCATGGAAATACAAATGCCGGTACTCGCCGTGGATCGGCATGAAAAATTTTGGTTGGGTCAGATTTATGATCATCTTCAGTTCTTCGCGGGCGGCATGGCCGGACACGTGTACCGGGGCCACCGATTCGTAGACTACCCGCACTCCCTGTTTAAACAGACGGTTGATGACCGTGTGTACACTCACCTCGTTGCCGGGAACCGGTCGGGCTGAAAGGATAACCGTATCGCCAGGCTCCAGCTTCACCTTTTTGTGGTCACCGAAAGCCATGCGCGTCAGAGCTGAAAGCGGCTCGCCCTGGCTGCCGCTGGAGAGAATCACGATCTTGGAAGGCTTAAAGTTGTCGATCTCGCCCAGGCTGATGAGCATTTCTTCCGGGATGTTAAGATATCCCAGCTCGCGAGCCATCTGGGCGTTGCGCACCATCGACCGGCCGACGATAGCCAGTTTGCGCCGGTGCCGCTTGGACACATCGACAATCTGCTGAATTCTATGGATGTGCGAGGCAAAGGAGGCGGCGATAATGCGTCCCTGAGCCTGCCTGAATGTCTGTTCGAGCGTCTTGCCGACCGATTTTTCCGGACCAGTGACGCCCTCGACCTCGGCATTGGTCGAATCCGAAAGCAGCATAAGTACGCCTTGCGCTCCCAGTTCGCCAAATTTGCCCATGTTTGTACGCCGTTTGTCTATCGGGTTGGGATCCAGTTTGAAATCGCCGGTATGCACTACCGTTCCCACGGACGTCGTTATCGCCAGCGCGACTCCGTCGGGAATGCTATGGGTGACACTGATGAAGTCGCAATGAAAGGGGCCGATCTGCTTGGGCTCGTCGGCGACAATCTCCCTGAGATCGACCCGGTCGGCCAGCCCGTGCTCCTCCAGCTTGTTTTTCACCAGTCCCAGGGTCAATCGTGTTCCGTAAACAGGAACGTTGATTTCCCGCAGGAAGAACGGCAGGGCGCCAACATGATCCTCATGCCCATGTGTCAACAGCACGGCTTCGACCATGTCGGCCCGATCCCTGATGTAGGAGAAATCAGGGATGATCAGATCGATGCCCAGGAGCTCGTCCTTGGGAAAACTGAGCCCGGCATCGATCACGAGGATTCGACCCTCGTACTCCATCACCATCATATTCTTCCCGATCTCGCCAAGTCCGCCGAGTGGGATGATTTTTAATTTAGGTTTGTCCGGGATGAGATCGCTCCATTTCCAGGCAGATTTGGAATTCAGAATTGATAGTGCAACTGCTCGCAGGCAGATCCTGCTTTATTAAAGGAGTTCGCTTCCGGTGAGGTAAATCCTGCCACGGCGCCGTTGCGCTAGGCCCGCTGTTGAATCAGCTCCAGCGCTTCGAGAACCTTGGCCAGCTGCGCCTTCTCTTCCTCGATAGCGGGTACCAGCGGCAGGCGTACATCGCCTACATTGTGGCCCATCATGTTAAGGGCTGCCTTGATCATAATGGGATTGGCGGTAATAAAGAGGACCTCGTATAGCGGTTTGAGCCTCTTGTCGATTGCCCGCGCCTCTTCGATCCGGCCGGCGCGATAATGCTCGACCATCTGCTTCATGGGCTTGCCGACGATATGTGAGGCCACACAGATTCCGCCCCAGCCGCCCATTTCCAGAAGCGGGAAGACCATATCATCGTTGCCCGCGTAGAGACCCATGGCACAGAGTTCCTTCAGACGCCGCGATTCATCAAGATCGGGATTGGCCTGCTTCACCGCGATGATATTTTCGATCTCGTTGAGTTCGCAAAGCGTCTCGGGATCAATATTGACGACGCACCGCCCAGGGATGTTATAGAGGATGACCGGCTTGCCGTCGGCGGCGTCAGCCAGCGCCTTGAAATGTTCGATGAGGCCCGCGCGCGGTGGCTTGTTGTAATAAGGAGTGACGGCCAGAATAGCGTCGATTCCCTTTTCACTGGCCCGCCGGGTCAGCTCGACGCTATGCGCGGTGTCGTTGGAGCCAGTGCCTGCGATGACGGTGCCGCGGCCGGCGACGGCGTCACAGACAACCCGGATGAGATCGATCTTTTCGTTATCGGTGAGGGTTGGCGATTCACCGGTAGTACCGCTGACAACCAGGCCGTCCGATCCGTTTTCGACCAGATGGCTGGCCAGGGCCGCTGTTCCTTCAAAGTTCACCGTTCCATCCTTGTGGAACGAAGTGACCATTGCCGTAAGTATGTCTCCAACTGACTTGTTCATATTATTCCCCGTGAAACTCTGAGTTGACTTTGTATTTGAGCTATACATTATTCCAGATTTACATTATCTTCTCCAGTCCCACGACAAGGCCCTGCTCCAGATTGGCCACACGCCGTATGGCCAGAACCACTCCCGGCATGAATGATTCGCGTGAAATCGAGTCGTGCCTGACGGAAAGCGTCTGTCCCTGTCCGCCGAAAACGACTTCCTGGTGGGCTACCAGCCCTGGCAACCGAACGCTATGGATCGGGATTTCCCTGTGGATTACCCCGCGCGCCGCATGCCCTTCCGGGCCGGCCGGCGCCGGCGTTTCGACCCGAGCCTCGGCGATGAGTTCCGCTGTTCTTAAGGATGTACCCGAGGGCGCATCAAGCTTCTGATCGTGATGCAGCTCCACGATCTCGCAATATGGCATGTACCGGGCGATCACTTTACTGACTTCCATCATCAGCACGGCGCCGATGGCAAAATTCGGAGCCAGGAAACAGTTGCGTCCCCTCATCCGGACTTCGGACTCTATTTTTACAAGTTGTTCCTCGGTTATGCCAGTTGTTCCAACCACACAATGAATGTCAGCGTTGAGGCAGGCCATGACGTTGTCAAAAGCCGAGGACGGTGTGGTGAAATCTACCGCCACGTCGATCTTCTCGCTCTTGAGAGCTTCCGTTAAAGAAGCGTAAAGCGGCATGCCGGGAATACCGAAAGCTTCACGGGCTTCGGCGGTGATGAAAGCAGTATCCACCGCGGCGGTAAGGGCCAGGTCGTCTTCGGTCATAACAGCGTCACAGGTCGTCCGGCCCATCTTGCCCATGGCTCCGTTAACCAAGACCTTGATCATTTTTATCCTCCTTTAAACCCTGCGGTCGGCAGCCGATTCGGCAATCAGCTCGAGCGGCTCGATATCAAGTTCAGCCTGCGCCGTCAACAGCGCCTCCCGGGCGCCGGCCACATGATCGCGGGCCCGCAGGCGCGCCTCGTCCAGAGCCCCGGTCGCAATGACGCCACGGCAGATCTCCTCTACCCTGCTATCCGTCAGATCTTGAGAAAACAGATCCTTCAGAGACCCATCGCGCTCGAACGCAAGCAATAAAGGCAACGTCACGGTGCCATCCCGCAGATCGGTGCCCGTCAGCTTGCCCGCTTCAGCGGCGTCAGCTGTAAAGTCGAGTATATCGTCAGCAATCTGGAAAGCCAGCCCCAGCTGCTGTCCGAATTCGTTCATCGCCTCAATGGTCGCCTGGGAACATCCCGAAAGCATCGCCCCCAGCATGCAGGCGGCGGAGAAAAGACCGGAAGTCTTGAAGCGGCACCGTTCGAGATACAATTCGATTTCAAGGCTGAGATCGCCCGCCTGTTCCATCTGCCACAACTCGCCGAGGCTCAAACCAAGGCTGGCGCGTGTCAGCAGCGAAACCGCCTGTGGCGATCCCGAACTCGCCAGGATTTCAAAAGCGGTTGAAAACAAATAGTCGCCGGCGGCGGTGCTGATCCGGAGTCCGTATTTTGCAGCCAGCGTCGGCTGTCCGCGCCGCAGGTCGGCTCCGTCCAGCACGTCATCATGAACCAGCGTCGCCATATGCACAAGCTCCACAGCGGCCGCGGCTGCCTGGTGCTCCTCCCCGATCGCCACGCCGCTCCTGGCGCTTAGAAAAACGAGCAGAGGCCGCAGCCTTTTGCCGCCGGCGGTCAGGGTCAATATACATGATTCCGCCAGCATGTGACCGGGCGCGCCGGCCTCTCTCGCCAGACGTTCCTCGCACTCGCTCATCAGTGGATGGAATTTCGGCCAGTATGCAGCCCGGAAGGCTTCCAGTGAAGATTGCCGCTCCGATTTTTTCAAACGCTCCCCCAATGAAGGGCGATGATGCTGCCGGCCAGCAACCTGTATTCGACGTTCTTAAGTCCCGCTTCCTCCATGATTGCCTTCAGCCGTGGCGCCGGCGGAAAACGCCTTACCGATGACGGCAGATAGGTGTACGCGGAGTTATGACGCCCTACCAATCGCCCCACTGCCGGAACCAGCCGGTCGAACCAGACTCCATAAAAGCGCTTGAAAGGCTCCCGGGACGGTTGGGTGATCTCGAGGCAGACAACCCGTCCTCCAGGCTTTACCACCCGGGCCATTTCGGAGAAAACACCACCGACATCCTCGATATTGCGAACGCCAAACCCGACCGTCGCGGCGTCGAAATGATTATCGCCAAACTCGATGCGGGTAGCGTTGCCCCAACGGAAGTCCACGGGCCTGCCATGTTTCTTGGCCTTTTCATGGGCCACCTCAAGCATGCGGCGGCTAAAATCGATACCCGTGACCGAACCCAGCGGCCCCACTTCATCGAAAAGAGCAAAAGCAAAATCGCCAGTGCCGCAACAGACATCCAGCACCGTGCCCCCCTCATGAAGATCAGCCATCCTGACGCCAAGGCGCCGCCAGCGGTGATGCATGCCAGCCGTCATAATCGTATTCATAAGATCGTAGCGGCGGGCGATGCCGCCGAACATGGCGCGCACGCGCCCCGGCTCAGGATCGGCCAGTGAGGAATTCAGTTTCGTGTCTGCGATCGGATTATCCCTTCCAACGATCAAAAAGCTCATTTTGGATTCGCAGAACGTCAAGCGCTTTGCCAACAACAAAGTCCGCCAGATCTGCTACGGTTTCCGGATGATGATAGAAACCAGGCATCGCCGGCACCACCAGGCCTCCCGCCCTTTTGACCGTCAGCATATTCCTGATATGAATTTCGCTGAGGGGAGTTTCGCGCGGCACCAGAACCAAGGGCCTTGATTCCTTAAGCATGACATCCGCGACGCGTTGGTTGAGATTGCGGGTAATCCCGGCGGCAATGCTTGCCAGAGTTGACATCGAGCAGGGACAGATAATCGCCGCCGAGGCCAGCGAGCTGCCACTGGCAAAAGCGCTGGCCATATCATCGGGCGCGGCCAGGGTGATCTCATCCTCGCTGACTTCGTAACGGGCGAGAAAAGCATCGACCACGGCTTCACGGCTGGCGAGCGGATCGGCCGCGAGAGGCTCCTCATGACGCATGACTTCGACAGCCCCATCGGAGATGCAGGCGGTGATTTCATATTCCAAGCGGGAAAGAGCCAGAAGCAGGCGACCGCCGTAGATGGAGCCGCTGGCGCCGCTGATGCCAACGAAAATCTTCATAGGCACTAAAGTCTAGCGGAGGCGCGCGGCATTCGCCAGCATCCCCAGCAAATCGCGGGCATTAACGATGGCATGAGCGTTCCAGTCATTGTTGAAGTAAATGAAGACATCAGCGCCCTCGGATGCGAACTTTCCGATGCGCTCAGCCCAAAGCTGTAGCTGCCCCTCCGTGTAGCGCCCTTCATCCTCGCCGAAATGAAAACGCAGATAGGTCCAGCCGGCGGTCAGGGTGATATCCTGAGGCCAATCTGGATGGTCGCCGATACAAAGCGCCGCTCCCGCACGTTCGAGGATGCCGTAGACTTCCGGACAAAACCAGCTGGGATGTCGAAATTCAAATACATTCCGCCATCCTCCCGGAA
Organism: Actinomycetes bacterium; assembly: GCA_021785935.1. GTDB lineage: Bacteria > Actinomycetota > Thermoleophilia > BMS3ABIN01 > BMS3ABIN01 > JACRMB01. Next base: position 738 of record JAJYOG010000017.1, on the reverse strand, counting down.
GCGCTCCCGCGAACGCGGCCAGTCGGTCGTCACTTCGTTTCAGTTGCGGCGGCAGCTGCCACAACACCGGGCCAGCCTTGGAACCCAGCCTGGCGATCAAATCGAAGAAACGGTCGAGTGGCTCCCCGGTATCGCCCAGTCTCTTTATGTGGGTAAGATATCGGCTCCCTTTGACTGAAAATATGAAGTCTTCCGGAACCGCGGCCGCCCAATTGTCGACATATTCAGGTTTGGGCAGGCGGTAAAAAGTGGCGTTGATCTCGACTGTGTTGAAGTTCCCGGAATAGAAGCTGAGCCAATCAGGCTGTTTCATGTTTTTGGGATAGAAGACCTCGCGCCAGTGGCTATAGTTCCAGCCGGAGGTTCCGACGCGGACCTCAGACGCTGGCAATATCCGCTCCCGGAGTTTGCAGGGGCGGCGCCGTCACCACACGATTCTTCCCGCGTTGTTTGGCTTCCCGCAATGCCCAACCGGCACGCTCGAGCAGCTGTTCGGCGCTGGGCGCATGTGCCGGAAACTCGGCAATGCCCATACTGAGGTTAAGCGAAAACTCACCCTCCGGCGCCGGCATGCCGCTGTCAATAGCCTCGCGAATACGGTTGGCTACCTGGATTGCGCCGGACATATCGGTGCTGCCGCCATCAATACCCACTTCAGGCATGAGGACGGCAAATTCGTCGCCGCCATAACGGGCGGTGACGTCGATATTTCTAACATTTTTCTCAAGGATGCGGGCG
>JAJYOG010000039.1 GCA_021785935.1 Actinomycetes bacterium | reverse complement strand
AATGCCGGCGCCTAACGCAAAACCTGGCGCCCGGCCGCGTCTGGGAATCAGTTTACCCGTTGTCGACGCAAATCAAAAATGATGAACGTTTCGGGGGGGCGGGGTTGCGAAGCAACCCCGCCCCCCCCCCCCGACTCTTCCTCATCCTGCCTGCGCTTCCTCATCCTGCCAGTCCTGCCTGATCCTACCAGCCCTTCCTCCTCCGGCCAGCGCTTCTTCATCCGGCCAGCGCCTCCTCATCCTAACCGGCGCTCTTACATCGTTGTAGCAGTCATCCGCGCTACGGCACAGCGGGCAGAACCGGAAACCATATTTCATTATCACCGGCATCCGAGCAGCTCGCGGTAAGGCGAGTAGTAAAGTGGCTGGTTCCCGCCGGACAGTTAAAGCGGATCTCAACCTCTCCCGTCTGGCCCGGATCGAGAACCGGAAGGGCTGCCGGCAGCGCTCCCGCGATCACTTCGGCCGGTTCAGTGCTGACACTGCGAACCGTCACATTTCTGGCCAGGCCATCGCCGTCGTTGTTGAGCCTGTATCTCACGGTAAGGTCGCCGCTGAGATAATCCTGATAGTCTCGCCAGAAGATAGACCCCAACGAGAGCGTCAGATTCGGCCTCTTTTGAGGAACATCGCCCGTACCAGTCGAAAGCGTGGCGGCATAAATGTCCCAGTCGCCGTTGCGGTTATCCTGCCAAACCACTGTATTTCCCTGTAACACCGGCTTGATCTGATCGCCTGGCGCAACGCAAACAGGTTGTTCCAGACCGGTGCTCAGGTCTTTCAGGTAGATGTTCCAGTCGGCGACCCAGTTGCCGGCTTCGTTAAAATGTCCGGTACGATTGTCCTGGTATACGATTAGATCACCGCTAGCAGAAGGACTGACCTGATCGCCAGTTACCGCGACGAGTGGATCTCCGAAAGTATCCGGCGTAGCTTCGCATATATTCCAGTCGTTGCCGGCTTCGTTTATTTTTTGCTGGTAGAAAATACGGCCGCCGCTCAGGGTGGGATTTTGCCTGCTGTATTTACTGACGCCGCCGGTGTTGTGTCCACCGCCAGGCTTGGTAACATAACCGAACGTATTGGCAACCAGATCGGTGGCATAGATAATCGGTTCGTAATACAGACCCGCATATCCGCGCTCACGTACCCATGCTGCTTTATCACCCTCGATCACAGGTCCGCTGCGCGAACCGGCAGTGGAAGATGAGTCAAGATACTTTGAACTCAACGTTCGGAAATCGACCAATCTGACCGAGCTGCCATTTCCCACCGTTATAACTGCCCGCTCACCGGACAGCGACAACTCCGTCGCCGCGGCCGTGGCGACACACTTTTCCAGACCGTCGACGAGTGCCTTCCTGCAGACGCGGTTGTCTCCCCCCTGCCAGGCGATCGCGCCGTCATTGATGGTTGGACCGGCATTTATTACCGGCCCCGCAACCGGTTCCGGATCGACCTCAAACAGTTCCTTCCTGAAGGCCCAGCCACTCGCGGATTGGTTCAGATCGTTATATACAACCGTTGTTTCCCAGACGGCGGGAGCAATCTGGTCTCCCGGACCCACTGCCACGGGTGTCTCAGCTACATTCCAGCCGCTGGGGGGATCGGGAGGCGGCTCACTGGCTCCAACCCGGCCAACATCTGAAAAGTCCATGAAAACAAGCGTAATCAACCCAATAAGAATAAGGATATACTTTAGACTTAGCCTTGGGCAAAGTTTCTTCCCCTTATCCCCTCGAAAGGCACATTTCTTCAACCTCAGCATCAGATCATCACTTCCTCAGCTCGCGTTATCCACTTTTTCACTGACGGTTTTTTCCATCTTGTCGATTTATGAATTGCCCTCGTTTATCTATTTCACGGCGCCCCCTTTTTTGTTTTATTGCATTGGTAGTTGAAATTATCAGAGCCCGGGTTTAAATAAATCGTCCTTTGGTTGTATCCTCATCCCAAAGAAGTCGTATTTTCCAAAAGTGTCACATTTTCTTAGCCCTGCCCGCACAACAACCATAAGCTGATAATATTCAGCTTTAGCAGCAACTTGTCATCTTGTTTAGCTTTAGCGGCAGCTTGTTCGCCGGCTCATTCAATAAAACCTAGGGAAGGAAGACTTGGAAACTCGCGACACCACTAACTGGTACCTCTCGAAAGACCCGATGGTGTTTGTCAGCGACAATCTCATCGAGTTTGTCAGGGAGAGAGCGGGCAAGAAGATCCTCGACCTGGGCTGCGGCGTGGGCGGCTACAGCCGCCGGCTGGAGGAGCTGGGCTTCGAGCTGGTCGCAGCCGACATCAATCCTCAATACGTGGAAGTTGCCCGCGGCCTCGGCCTGGAAACGGTCGTGCTGGAAACCGGCAAGCCACTTCCATTCGCAGACAATGAGTTTGATACGGTAATCATGCTGGAGGTGCTCGAACACCTCGCAGACCCCGGCTCACTCGTCGGGGAAGCTGCCCGCGTAACTTCAGACAATCTTCTCATCACGGTCCCAAACTGCACCATGCGCGATGCTCTGGCCGGCGCGGGCCTCTTTTTTGAACACGAACTGGATCAGGACCATCGCAACACATTTACAGCCGGCTCCCTGCATGAGTTCCTCTCAAACCACTTCTCTCAGGTTGAGGTAATCGAGGGCGAGTTCATGGATGAGCGCCTCTATCCCCTGTTGCTTCCCGATAAAATGTCACGCAAGGCCGATAGACTCCTTCGCCAGGGCAAGCTAAAGCCCAGGTTGAGCTTCCGCCTGTTTGCCGAAGCGCGCTAACCGGCTCTAACGCTCGCGGCGCTACTTCGCCTTATTTCCGCATTATTTTTCCTGCTTTCCCGGGTATTTTCCTGTTTAAGAACTCCCCTGAAGGAAAAAATGAATATACATGATTAATCTATCCGGAAAAAAAGTTGCGGTCCTGCTGGCAACGGGTTTCGAAGACCTGGAGTTGACCGAACCCGTAAAAGCGCTGGAAACAGCCGGTGCCTCAGTTACGCTGGTGGGAATGAACCGGGAAGACAAGCGCGGTGTCATCGGCAAACATGGGACCATTGCCCGGGCGGATGCAGCCATCGACGACGTTAAGGCGGAGGACTTTGACGCCTTGGTGATTCCGGGCGGCAGGGGACCGGCAAAACTACGTGAGGATCAGCGCATCCTCGACTTCACTCGCGAGATCGACCAGGCTCACAAGCCGCTCGCAGCTATCTGCCACGGGCCGCAGGTTCTGGCTTCCGCCGACCTGCTCAAGGGAAAAACCGCGACCAGCTACTTCACGGTCAGCCGGGAAGTCAAAAAAGCGGGCGCTAACTATGTGAGCAGGCCGGTTGTTGTTGACGGTAACCTGATTACTTCCAGAATGCCCAGGGATATTCCCGTTTTCATCGACGCCATTCTCGAGGCTCTGCAACCATCGGTGGACGCAAGGATGGCCTAGCGTTCCATTCAAGGCAAGAGGAGGAAATATGGACCTGTCCAACGAACAAGCCCTGTCCAGGAAGCGGCTAAACTGGGTGGCCGGCGGCATCCTTCTGGGACTGCTTAATACTTTCGCCGTGGCCACGTACGGAGCCCTTGGAGCTTCCCGTAACTATGTGGTAGTCGACGGCTTCATCGCGCGCCTGCTGGGTTCGGATATTTCTACTGCCAACTCATATCTGAGCCAGATGCCGAGCCAGGCAGACTGGCTGCTGATGGTCGGGCTGGGAATGATCGTGGGGGGATTCCTGGCGGCTCTGGCGACAGGGACCCTGAACATGCGGTCTGTCCCGCGCCTCTGGATAAGCCGCTTTGGCGACAGCAAACCCAAGCGCTTCGCATCGGCTTTCGCCGGCGGTTTCCTCTTGCTGCTTGGCGCCCGCGTGGCGGGCGGCTGTACCAGCGGCCATGTTCTCAGCGGCGTGGCGCAGCTTTCCATAGCCGGCTTTCTCTTCGGCGCCGCCATCTTCGCCTCAGGCATACCCACCGCCAAGCTCCTTTACCGAAAGAAGGAATCATGATCCTGGGCTTTCTGACAATCGCACAAGCCGCGGGTGAAACCGCAAACGATACCGTCGGCATAGTCGGCGGCACCGGAGCCAGAGCAATTATTTTCGGATTGGTAACCGGGATCGCATTCGGAGCCATTCTGCAGAGAGTAGGCGCCTCCAGCTACGGGATGATCGTCAATATGCTCCGGCTCAAGGATCTCACCATCATGAAATTCTTCTTCCTTGCGGTCGGCGCCGGTTCGCTCGGTATCTACCTGGTTGACGCGGTCGGCACGGCTCATATTGGCATCGCACCCCTGTACCTGCTGGGCATTACCGCGGGAGGTTTGATCTTCGGTGTGGGCTGGGCGCTCAGTGGTTATTGCCCGGGCACTTCCCTGGTGGCCATGGGAGAGGGCAAGGTCGATGCCGCGTTTACCGTTTTGGGAGGCTTGGCGGGCGCGCTCACGCTTGCGCTCACCTGGGACTGGATCAAGCCGGCACTCGTGGACCCTCTCAATTACGGTCCCAAGAACCTTCCTGACGTTCTTGGAGTTAAGCCACTCCTGGTGGCAACGGTCCTGACAGCGGTGATCGTTATCTTTGTCATGTACCTCGATCGCCTGGGAAAAAGCCATAAACCGACGACTGGCGAAACGAGAGGAACAACAGCAAGCAGTTAAAGGGGATAAAAGGGGCACCCCGCGCCCACCGTGCACGGTAGGTTCGCCTGTAGCAATAATAAGGCTGGACACGGCTGGCAGCTGGGGTGCCACCTTTCATATACATTAAAGCATCGAACAGACGGAATGAATCGTCCAGAAGTATGATTTTGAATTGTAAAAAGTCGTACTTTTTCTCCTCAGCCCCTTTATTCTACAGGGGTCGCGCCACCCGCGTTGAGTCATGACCTCCGGCAGAGCCGGAGGCTTGGATAAAACCGTGAACCGCTCAAAGCGGTTTTAAAACCTTCTACCTGAACATGTTTGGCTGGTCCAGCCGTTTGTCTTCCTCTTCCCGCCGGCGGATGTATTCCCGAACCACATCTTCATCTCTTCCCGCCGTTGATACGTAGTATCCCCTGGCCCGGAAATTCTGGCCTGTGAAGTTCTGCTTCTTGCCGGCGTAGGTTCTGGCAATGTGAATAGCGCTTTTCCCTTTCATAAACCCTGCCACCTGTGCCACTGCGTACTTTGGAGGAATGGCGATCAGCATGTGCATGTGATCGGCCATCAAGCGGCCTTCCACAATCATGCTTTCCTTCCGGCGAGCCAGTTCCCTTAGAACCTCTCCCAGATGCTTTCTGAGCTGTCCGTATAGCACCTTCTTCCGGTATTTCGGAATCCACACTATGTGGTACTTGCAATCCCACGCCGCGTGGCTTAAGTTTGACAAATCGTTCATGGAAAGCCTCCTTTGCCGTAAACTTTGAGCGGTTCACGGTGGGAGGCTTTCCTATATTCCCGTAAACGTCAAACTCTGGGAGTCCCCCGGCAGAGCCGGGGGTTTATCCGGGATTATTAGGAAACATTAAGATCCTTGTGTCTGGCCGAAAACATGAAAGCGTTACATGTGAAGATGCCTCGATGAAGAAGATACCGCACATAGCCGCCTTTTTATTTGCCGGCGCCTTGTTGCTGACCGTGGTGGGTGCGGCCTTTCTGGCAACAGGTTGCGACGGCCCGGGAGATTCCGCAACCACCGCGGCGATTGCCGCCGATTCAGCCGCCGGCAATAATACACCTCAGGACCGCGCGGCGAAGCTGGCGGCGCAGTCGCAGTTGCGCAACGCCCAAACGGCGCAGGAAGTCTTCTTTGTCAACCACGAAAGATATGCGACATCAACAGCGGAGCTAAGAGGAGAAGACCCTGGCGTCTCGGTCAAAGTGGAGGTAACCAAGGGTACCGCCGATGGCTTCGAGATGCAGGTCAAGGCCAATGATGCGGGTGGAACCCTTTTCATCCTGCGCAAGAACGGCACGAGAATCGAGCGCGTTGATGGTAATGGTGATTCCTGGTAGCACCGCGTAACCGCTTCCCTACAACTCCAGACGGTACTTCTTCTTCATGTCGATGATGCGGGCCACTGATTTATTGATGTCGTCTTCCTTGACCTTGCCGGACTTGACCGCCGCCACCAGCGCGTCATAAACAGCATTCTGGTTAGCCGCCGTTTGCGCCACCATAACAATATCGTTGCCCGCTGTTACCGCCGCCACAGCCGCGTCGGCCACGCTCATTTTCTCTGTAATCGCGCCCATCTCCAGATCGTCGGTGATAATGACGCCGGTAAAGCCCAGTCCTTTTCGCAGAAGATCGGTCACAATCGGCTTGGATATTGATGAGGCCGTCCCGGTAGCGTCGAGCGCGGGCACTGAAAGATGGCCCACCATGATCATCGGGGCGCCCTGCTTAATGGCTTCCTTAAATGGAGGCAACTCACTCTGATCAAGGGCCTCAAGGCTGAGGTCGACGGTAGGCAGAGTCTTTTCAGAATCGCCGTCAGCAGAACCGTGACCCGGAAAATGCTTGGGGCTGCAGATTGTAGTGGCGTTGTTATAGCCAACCACGGCCCTGCCGGTAAGTTCAGTTACAACTTCAGAATCACTGCCAAAGCTGCGGCCGTCCATGACCGAACCCCAGCCGTCACTGACGTCCGCGTCCGGTGCCAGGTTGGTGTTAATCCCCAACTTCTTAAGATCGCGCGCGGCGGAGGATGCCTGTTGCTGAGCGGCGGCGGCTCCGGCGCCCCCGGTCATTTCACCGATCATGGGCTCAGAGTAAAAGGGACCAATATCGGTGAAGCGGCGGGTGGCTCCACCCTCCTGATCGATGGCTATCATCAACTTGGCCGGTTGCTTGGCCTGGACGGCCACACTCTGTAGCGCGGCATCGAGAGCAGTTACCTGTTCGTGGGTACTGATATTGCGGCCATACAGAATGACACCGCCGATGTGACGGTCTTTGATAGCAGAGGTGATTTGCGTTCCAGCATCGCCGCCTTCGAAACCGACCATCATCATCTGACCGATCTTTTCTTCGAGGGTCATACCGGCAACAATCTGGTCGGTCGACGATGCCAACGGCACACCCGTGGTTGTTTGGGCATCGCCACCCGTTTCGGCGGCTACGGTATCAACCGGAGTGGATTCGGATGAAGACTGAGCGCGCGCTTTTAGCGCCAGCAGCACACCGCCTGAAGCCAGCGCAATCACCACCACAACACCAATCCAGAAAAACGGACTCTTGAACCATTTACCTCCGCCGGATTTCTTGTCGTTACGCTCTGCTTTTTTATCCTTGCGCGAAAGTTTGGGTTTGTCTTGCCCGATCTTTTTTTCCTTACGGGATGATCGCTTTCCAAATCGCTTGTCCGTGGCGTATCTGTCCACTCGCCTCTGGCCCTTTTGCTCGTCGTTCACAAAGCCTCCTGGGGGAATCTGTTACACGGCATCGCGTTGCTTTCAGCTTGATCCGGATGATTTTATCTCTGCGCGGCGGAATGGTAAAGAATCTTTGAAAAATACCAGGGACCCCCTCTAAAGGGAGCCCCTGGATTAGCAAGCCCGTAAGCCGGATTCTGTTCTATGCGGCCATCTATCTGGGAAGCGTGTTGCCACGCCTCTCATGCAGCCTACCCGAGGGCCGGGCGAGCAACCCGATGACGCCCTCCTATTTGGCCTTGCACCGGGTGGGGTTTACCTGGCAGACGCGTCGCCGCGCCTCCGGTGCGCTCTTACCGCACCCTTTCACCCTTACCCACCAGCGCCGCGAAGCTATGTCACAGGGACATGATCATTCGTGTCCCTGTACGCATTAATCCCCGCGCCGCCGAGCAGGCGGTTTGCTTTCTGTGGCACTTGCCTGCGGGTTTCCCCGACTGGGCGTTACCCAGCACCCTGCTCTTTGGTGTCCGGACTTTCCTCCCCGCCAAAAGACCTCCGCCCTAAACGGGAGCCCAAGAATTGGCGGGGCGGCCGCTCGGCTTGCATCTCTATTTTACCACGGCCAGAGCAAACCAGGGCAAACCAGGGACGTACGTTTCCTATGTTTCCTAATTTAATCAG
>JAJYOG010000038.1 GCA_021785935.1 Actinomycetes bacterium | reverse complement strand
CGCGGCACCGGGATATAGTCAACGATGCTCATGGTAGCTACATCCACCACCGCTACGTTGCTGGCGCGGCCGTTAGCGATAAAGAGCGCATCGTTTTCGAGGCCGTACTTGTAGATGTCGATCGGTTTATTGCATCCGGCGCAGCCAACCGGCCTGCCGCCATAACCATATTGGGCTGCGCTTGCCGTCAACACGCCCGTTGTGGCTATTGCCAAAATGATGGTTATTACTACTGGAGAAAGGGCAAGAATAACCCGCCACCTTTTGCCCCTAGATCGATTTTTCATCCTTCATCCTCCTTCGTTAATAAACGTTCGGTCTGAGTCTGAAATCAAGCTCGCTGTTAATTACCACCTCCTGTCGATCCCCTTCCTGGCATTGCCCTTTTAATGATCTGATGAAGAGGGCGAGAGTCGGCTATGGGAACGAATCCAAAAGCCGGTGATCCAGGGTCCGTGAAGGAACTCTGGGCTTTTGAGTCGCTGCTTCCGGCAAATATGCAACCAGAAGTCCCACCCCGCCGGGCACAAAATGAAAAAGGCCCTCCGCCAGACTTTCAGCGGAGGGCCCACATAGCCCGATTTCTCTGCCATCTTCAGCAGAACTTACCTAACCAGCTTACTCCTGTAACACTGATGAAAGAGCTTCCTGGTAGCTAGTAAGAATCAGAAGCCCGGAACATCAGCTTTATGTTGCTCCGGTGCCGTCCCTCAGGCTCCGTTCTTCCAAAGCCCGTTCGACGTTAAAAGGAGCAATCCGGAGCGAAAAACCAAACAAAAGATGTCCGATCTTTCCGGCAAACAGGTGGAGGAAGGGAATCAATTTCTTAAGACCACCTGTACCTATCAAGACGACTCTTGCCTGTCTCCTCTCCGAAACTTTCTTTGGGAGCCCGTATGCCGAACACTGGAAAACCAGGGCCGGGTAGCATCGACAAGAGGGGCTCCCAAAATTTGGGTTGTTAGTTACTGCGAAATTTCATCCTTGTTTGCTTTCTTGGGCCGCGTTACCGGCTTGATCAGATACGAAGCCAGAATCATGGTTGTCGCTGCTATTAGCAGGAGCCTGAACAGATCGGCGCCTGTATTGGGAAGCGATACAAAGTTCAGAATCGGTATTGAGTCCTCGGCCGGCGGTCCTGCTGCCGCCGGGGGTTGATCCGGAATTACAGGTTCCGGCACGGGATTCGGATTAGTATCCGGCTTGGGCTTATCCCCGTCTCCAGGAGGTCCTAACGTATTCTCGTCTCCGGGCGTAATCGGCACGTCGTTAGGCGGAGAGACCTGACTCGGGGGAATGTTCGAACCTGGAGGGCCTTCATTGCCCTGGCCGGGACCCGCGCCGGGGCCGGTTGCGCTGGTAGCATTAACTCCCGTACCGGCATGACCCAGTATCAACGCGTTATCCTTATCCAGTAACGACAGTCGCAAAGTATTGACGCCACCGAATGCATAACTTTTGCCATCCGTTTGCGACCAGGTCTCACCAAGGAATACACCCGCAAATCCTGAAAGCTGGTTGAGAGCGAGAAGCGTTTTCCCGTTACCCGTTGGCGGAATGATCGTAGTACCGCCTAACTTGGCGCCGTTACTGCCGACATCCAGCACTGGCTTTCCGGCTGCCAGCAGCTTTGCCAATGTCCATGAGTTTGAGTTGGCAGCAGTAGTGGCGCCATCAGCGCTGCTGCTCGACTCCGCATCCATTACCAGTACCGCCAACGCATCCTGCCCGTTGACCAGCCCCTGTCCAAGTACGAGAGGTTGACCGGACGCAGATCCAATCAAAGCTGAGCTGGCGCTTGATTCAACTTTATTTCCGGACCTGGTTGAAGTATCTGAGCTCTGACCGATGGGAATCTGCATGTTGAGGTTCAGTGCGTCAACATTGACTATCAGCAGGGACATCTGGTTTGAAGCCGATTGAGCGCTGCTATCTGTCGTGAAATAACCGAGGCGGACCTTGCCCAGCCCCGGAAGAGAAAAGTCAACCACCTTGCCTACCATTCCGGAATCAGGCGGAGCAGACGATCCCGCGGATCCTGTTGAAAGAGGACTTTTTAACAGCCTGAGGCCCGCAAACTCCACGACGCCGGCCGATGTTGCCTTGGATTCATCCTGCGCCGTGGCACTCCAGTCAGGGACTATGCCGCCCTGTGAATTGATCTCGCCGGTCGACAGGCCGGCATCGCCGCTGCCAAGCTCCAAAGGCAGATCGAAAGCGGAATTGTAACCGTTCGAGTAACCGCCATAGCCGCCAGCGGAACTGCTGGCATCCGCGGCAGGAGTCGGAGTCGTTGACGCGGCAGCTGGTTGTGAAGGGTCTGGCTGGGTTAGTGGCGGCGGGTATGCTATATGTGACGGATCCGTGATTCCCGGAAGCGTGATTCCCGGAATCGAAATATTGATGCCTATGCCCACAGCGCTAGATAAAGCTGGTGCCACAAGCAATCCTGCAAGACAAGCAGTCAATGCAGCCGAAGCCAGGGCCGGGAAAGCTATTTTTCTTGCCTTTAGTGACCTTTTCACGCTTATTTTTCCCCTCCGCCATGTTTGTTTTTGACAAATAAAAAACGGCACAGGAATTAACCTGTTGCCGCTACTGGACAATCTATCTGGCTCCACAACATGAGAGCCGGGCAATCTGTCTGGCGCCGCGTATGACTAGATCGACAGATGTATATGGAGTTTATAATAACATAGTTCCCATAAAATACAAGAGTAAACAGACCAATAATACCGCCGAGGGTTTTGCATCCGTCATACAGGGGGGATACCCCAATGAGCCGCGGCTAATTCACTTATTAAATATTTACGGATTAAGTTGACTGACGCAGGCGGCATGTGTAATCTAGTTTTACATAGTCCTTAGTGACGTCATGACGGCGTCCAGAGGCGGCCACGAAGGCCTTCCGTGCAAACATTGTTTGCTGGAGGGTCTTTTTTTATTGCCGTCACCGGTCTTGAAGAAATCCGTTGGGGGGTTGAAGACAGTCTTAATCTCGAGACGGCAAAGCCAATCCGGAGCCGGACCACTGGGACGCAAACGGTAAGGAGGTGAAACAAAATGAAGAGACTAACGGCGTTGTTAATTATCATGATCGCCGCTCTTATCGCCGGCACTGCGTTCGGCGGCAACGGCCTTTCCTCAACTACAGGAGGCACGCCGACCGCTTCGGCAGCGCCCGCAAACGGCGCTATTCCTGGTTTGGGTTCATTGCCGGTTGGAAGCCTGCCATCACTCGGTGGCCTGCCGGTCGTAGGAGGCGGTGGATTGCCATCACTCGGTGGCCTGCCGGTCGTAGGAGGCGGTGGATTGCCATCACTCGGTGGCCTGCCGGTCGTAGGAGGCGGCGGATTGCCCTCACTCGGCGGCCTGCCGGTCGTAGGAGGCGGTGGATTGCCATCACTGCCTGGGTTGGGTGGATCAGGAGGCGGAACGCTTCCGGTAAGCCTGCCGAACCTGCCCGTGAGCGTACCGCAGTTGCCTGTACAACTTCCGGTGAACTTGCCGGTCGTGGGTGGTGGATCAGGAGGCGGAACGCTTCCGGTAAGCCTGCCGAACCTGCCCGTGAGCGTACCGCAGTTGCCTGTACAACTTCCGGTTGACTTGCCGGTCGTGGGTGGCGGATCAGGAGGCGGAACGCTTCCGGTAAGCCTGCCGAACCTGCCCGTGAGCGTACCGCAGTTGCCCGTACAGCTTCCGGTGAACTTGCCGGTTGTGGGTGGCGGATCATCCCAATCAGTATTAAGTACCCCGACGGGGAATACCCCGGCGACGGGACCGGGATCGATTTCAATATCGATCACGCTCCCTTGAGAATCCAAAATCAAGTTAGAGAACGCCCCGTTCCGATTTGATTCGCGGAAAAGGAAATTGGCCCGAACTGATGTTCAGTTCGGGCCAATTTTATCTCTGAGAAACTGTAGAGCCGCTGCACGATTCGCTGCGCTTAGCGGTGCGGTGCGGTGCGCGCTGCGCTTCGCGGTGCTCTGAAATTACTTCGAAGAGATGAACCAGGGATGGATTACGCTGAAGATATCCTCAGGCGTTAAACGCGCCTCATCGATACAATCCACTTTTATCGCCCGGTCGGAGTCGGTCAGGGAGCGCACTGTCATTTCGCCGCAGTCAGTGCCACAATCCGGACAGGGACCGATCGTGTTCTGATCGGCGGTATACAAGGTACAACCACAGATGCCGCATTCGATTGCAATCATGTCATTCTCCTGGGATGAAGTTGCTTTGTAATCGATGTTCCATCAATGCCGCCCCGTCACTGCCTTCAAAACAAAGGTTGAATAGGGGAGGGTCTGCGGCCTGTCCAGGCGGGGATATGGGGAAAACGGGGATATATCAATTCCCGGACAGACCGCATTCGACCCAGACCTGAGACCCCCCTGCAACACGGAGAGGGTTTCCCGAACTCCAGTGGGGTTACCGGCCTTTTTAACTTCCTGAAAAAAAATGCGGGGGACCGCCGCCACTCCCCAGTCGTGCAGCGGCCCCGCAAAAGTGGCCCACCCTGCAGCCACACTTTTAATCGAGCCTTCCGTAGCAAAGCTACGATCGCAAACGTTTGGAATGACAACCACTGTCTTTCCTTTGAAAGCCTTTTTTGGGAACAAAAAAAGGCCGCGCAAGCGAAATCGCTTACGTGGCCATCTAGACCTGCTGCCGCACCCCTCGTGGGCCAGCAACTAATGTAGTCAGAACACTATACCCTCACGAAAGGGAAGTGTCAACTAAATTTCTTTACCCAATTTCCGGGGAAAGGTAACCTCCCCGGCAAGACCTAGTGGGAGCCCAATAAGTTAAGGTTAATGTTTAGATCCAGATTACCGGAAGTCTGCGTCAATTGGACAACCTGCTGTGGCTGCAGCTGCGGTGGAAGCTGCACCGGCAGCGGTGGAAGCTGCGCAAGCTGAGGCAGCCTCGGCAAACTCCCCACCGGGTCGCGCAATATCTGCTCCGTGGATTCCTGAGGGTTGTTGAGAATGCTGCCTACACTGCCAAGCGGATCGTTGAGTACGTTGTTTAGGGAATTATTAGCGCCACCGCCGCCCGAGCCGCCGCCTCCCGTTCCATCCCCGGATCCATGAGCAGAAGTCGAACCTCCCGCGGAGTCATTTGTAGTCGCTGCCGCCAGGCGGGCGCTCAAGCTGTTGCTGGCGCTGTTCGGGGTAGCGCCGCCGATGCCGCCGGTGGCGCCCGCGATACCGGAATTGGTGGCTTCCGCATCGCCGAGCGGCCCGGCCGGGATCATGGCCACGGCCACGCCCTTGGTATGGCTGTCTGCCCCCGAGAGCAGATTTCTGGCCGGAATTCCCAGCAAGCCGGCAACGATTGTAACCAGCAAAACGAGGGTAACAGTGGCAAAGGTAGAACTGGTTATTGATAGGAGGCCGTAACGTGATAGATATGGATTCCCGTCTCGCATTGCTTCCTTACTGTTATTTAACTTGCTAAATGAGTAAAGCTGATCATCTTGAAATTCCAGGCTAAATTATTTTTATTCTTCGCCCTGACCGTTGTCCTGCCAATCTGCGTGGCAACCGCGGTTATCTCCGTATACTTTTCCCGCCTTGGAGAGGAAACCACCACTGACAGATTACGCAGTGCCTCAGGCCTGGTCAAAGCCAGGATGCAAACGCCTAATGATATTCTTGCCGCTGAGCTGTCTTCTAAACTTGTAAACCAGCCCTCTTTGATCACAGCATCGCTGGATAGTAATCCCATTGAGGCAATTCCCGCTTTGGACGCACTTGCCGCAGAACTCGGGGCTTCACAGATGTCGCTGAGTACGGCGGCAGGCATTTCTGTGGCGCAGGCCGGCTCCAGCGCAGGTGACGGCCGTTGCCTGGCCGGCGTCAACATTCCCATTAACCAGGGTGGGCCCGTCATCGGCTGGGTCATGGCCACTCGCGAGATCGACGCTGATTTTCTGAGGAGTGTTCTCACCGATTCCGGATTCCCTTCCTCAGTTTCCTGCGGCGGCCAGCTCGCGGCGAGCACCTTCCCCGGCGGCGCCGTACCACCGGCCGGTTCGTTGTCCGCAACCGATCCCTCCCAGCAGACCGCCACCACCGCTGACGTCGGCAATGAATCGTACTTCCTGCTGGACTACACCTTCGCCAATCAGTCTTCTTTTACTCCGCCGGTTGTTTTTACCCTGGGCACGCCGACTGCTGATGTCGAGTCCCGCCAGACGATTATCATCGAATCAGGCCTGTCCCTGGTTGCGTTTACCTTGTTGATCGCGGCCCTGCTCGGTTATCTGACCACCAAGTCGATCACTAACCCGCTTAGGCTTTTAACCGGGGCGGTGCTAAGGGCCGAGGCTGGCAACCTGGATTGCGGCGTGGACGTCCACTCTCGTGACGAGATAGGAATCCTCGCGCGCAACTTCAACCGCATGTGCCGGCAGATATCGCGGTTCATTAAGGATTTGCAGCAAGCGCATCGGCGCCTGCTGCAGGCTTTCGGCTATGCGGGGGACCTTCTGGTTTCCGGATACGACCGCGAAAAGCTGATCAAGAGCGTTACCGGGACCGCGGCTCTGGCGACCAGCGCTGTCGCCACCGCCTTCTACCTTTATGAGGATATTGACGGACGGCGCCGGCTGGGTCCGGCGCGCACAGCTCCCGCGGAGTTCTTTACCGATCTGCGAACCCAGGCCATAGAGGCTACTATTTCCGGGGTCGAAACCGGGGTCATCAAGGGCCTGGTCTCTCATCAGCTTGATGAGGATTACATATTCATGGTAGCTCCCGTTGTTCTCCAGGAGCACACCTTTGGGGCGCTGGTGGCTGTAATCAAGCGCGAAACCATCACTGACGAATCGAGCAGCCGCATCCTTGGGTCTTTGGCGAATCAGGCTGCCACGGCGCTGGAGAATGTCAGGCTGAGCGAGACCCTCCAGCAAATGGTGATCACAGACTCGCTCACCGGGCTCTTCAATGTCCGTTATTTCAATGAAAGCCTGAAGAATCAGATCGAGATCGCGCAACGCTACAAAACAAACCTGAGCCTGCTGATCGTTGACCTGGATAATTTCAAGCAGGTTAACGATACTTACGGTCACATGGTCGGAGATGAAGTCCTGCGGCGCGTGGGCAGCCTGTTTGCGGAAAGTGTGCGCCGGACCGACATCGCAGCCCGTTATGGCGGGGAGGAATTCGCTATAATCCTGCCACATACGGCCAAGGATACCGCGCTCGAGGTAGCCCAGAAACTTTTACGGAAAGTCAGGCTATTGCGTCTGCCTGAATATCCCGGCCTCGGCGTCAGCTTTAGTATAGGCGTAGCGTCTTATCCCATGGATGGGGACGATCCGGGTAAATTACTGAGAACGGCGGATGATGCAACCTACAAGGCAAAAGAGCAGGGCAAAGATCGCGCTGTTTCCGCATGACGGCTAATCCGTGGCGAAAAGCGTTGGCGTCCCGCTGGCCGTTTCTCTGGGGAGGCCTCGCCGTGGGCGCGGCCGAGGCGATCAATTACCTGATCTACCACAAGCCAATCAACATCACTTTTTCCCTGGCGCGCGCAGCGGCCACCGTGGAGGATAAGCTGGGACTGGGTCAGGCGCTGTATGGCCGCAACTTTCAGCCCGGCATCAACGGCATTTTTCTGGGGCTGGTGGCGGGCGGTTTGCTCGCCGCCGTGCTGGAAGGCCGCGGGCGGATCGCATCGCATCCATCGGGAGTTTTGGCGGTATCCTTCCTGGGCGGTGTGCTTGCGGGATTCGGCGCGGTCCTCGCGCAGGGGGATACCCTTTATCACTTCATCGGCGGCGTCGCCGTCATGCAAGTTTCAAGCCTCTTCATGGTGGCGTTTGCCATTCCTTTCGTGTTTTTGGCTCTGGAATTGATGGCGGTCATGGGAATCGCCTCGGCGTTTCAGGTAAGCGAGGGGCTGGGGGATGGGGATGGGGATGGGGATGGGGATGGGGATGACCCTGGTGTTGAGCGCGGCGGAAAACTCGCAAATAAACCCATCGATGGGGCTCCTGCATCGCCAGCCATGAGGGCGAGTGGCAAGATCGGGTATCTGCAG
>JAJYOG010000016.1 GCA_021785935.1 Actinomycetes bacterium | reverse complement strand
CTTGACGTAAAGGATATTACTGTTGTAACATACATATACCAAAAGTCAGCGGGCGAAAAGGTCGGCCGATCTCCCAGTACGGCGGCCTCGCGACCCGACCTGACAGTTATTATCCTTATTTCTCCTTGAGGATAATCGAGCACAAATAGCTGCGGGCAGCGATAAAATCACTGCAGGCGCAGCGCGGGCGAAAGGGTGAAATGAATAAACCAGGGGCTACTGCTGACGGAAACTTCCGCATGCGCGGACTCATGCGTTACCTGCTGGTCTTGCTGCCGGTCATCCTGACCGCATTTCTGGCCGTTTCTTTCATCGATGTCTCAAGTAGTTCGGCGGCGCCGAATGCGTATTATTACTTTCCCATGGCCTATAGCCATCCTCCCCAACTTAATGGCACCCTCATCATCGAAAATCTGGATAGCGGCGCTGCCACCGTTGAAGTTTATATGCAGGGTTACGGCAATATTCCGTGCAACCCGGTTAATGCTGGAAGCCCGGTGCAACTGACCTTGCCAGCCGGCACAGGGCTGCTGTCAGTCAACTCGCTGGACGGCAAGCAACTGCTGGTCAGCCAGTTGGTTGAGGAAAAAGGCAATTATAGCCAGGTCTATGCGACATCGGGGTCGCAGCTGGACACCAGCCATCTGTTCGGCTTCTATGACACGCAATCTTCCGGCACTTCCACTTCGCTAGTGGTGGCTAACCCAGGGGCCACAACTACAGATGTTTCAGTCTATATAGCAGGCGCTTTTAAAGAATCGCACTCGATTGAACCGGGGTTGGGCGGGGCTTTTTCATTTCCCAGCACCTTGGGGGGGCCGGTGAAGCTAATTTCAACCAATGGACAACCATTCGTTACCAATGAATTAGTAAATATAAATAACCAGTTCATCTCGGTATCGAAGGGGATCTCCGAAAGCAGCCTGACAGATCACGCATATATGCCGCTTTACGATTTCAAGACGGCGGGTACGGATGACGGGGTCTTGATTGAAAATCCAAATGGTTTTCCCATCTATTATGAAGCCAGAATCGGCGGTACTTCCCAGGGAAGCGGAACCCTGAATGCAGGAGCAACGGCGACTGTAAGTGTGCCTGACCTGAAAAGCGGTCCTATCGATGCACAGGCATGGACGGACTCCGGCAAATCAGGCCCCGCCAATGTATTTGTGTCACAACGAATCATGCAGAATGGCAGATTCTGGGAAGAATACGGGATCCAGGCTGCCAGCGCCGGCGCAAGCAGTATCCTTGCCTGGCATGACGGCGACCCGGCTACGCAGCTGCAGACCACGCTTGCCGTCGCCAACACGGGCAGCTCGCCCGCCAATGTCGAGATATTCATCGGAGGCAGTGTCACACCCGATGCCACGGCTTCTATCAATGCCAATTCCGCTACGACTTTCCCGATCGACGGAAAAAAGGGCGGTCCGGTGAAGGTGAACTGCACCAACGGTCAAACTATCGTCGCCAGCGAGATCCTCCCCACTCTGCAAGCCCCGGCGAAAAACTTCTATTTCCCCTGGTACGACAACGTCTGGGGCAAAACCTGGGTAATGATGGCGCAGCCTTCAGCCGGTTCCCTAGCGGCGCAGGACAACTTATTCGGTATCAAATTCCGGAATGACATCACCAAGCTGGATGAGGCACTGGCTCCAGCAAGTTCCATCTCAGTGCTCAAGGGCAAGTCACAAGACCACCTTGCCCAGAACAAGATAGGCGGACCGGTTCAGGTCGTCTCAGACAAGGGGGACGCTTTGGTCAGCGAGCGTTCGCTCTTCGGCAATTCCTTCGAAGAGGTCTGGGCGACTCCCTACAACAGGCTCGATTCGCATTATTGGTGGCCAATCTATGACAACCAGGCCATCGACGGCATGAAGAACTGGATCCTGGTAGCCAACCCCCAGGAGAACACCGACGCCATCACCACTCGTGTCAAGGTATACAACAACGGCTCGCTGATTAAGAATGAAACCCATAACCTCAGCCCTGGCGAATCCTGGACTCCCAAATATGATGAAAACGGAGGCCTCTTTGGCGGGCCGGTTGAGGTAACAGCCTGGCGCCAGAGCGGTAACGAAAATAACGGCGCTGATGCTCGCAATGTCATAGCCTCCCAGCGGGTACTTTATAACGGAGCGTTTAACGAGATGCCGGGCATCGCCAATAACGCGCTTGCGTCAATCTACCTTTGGACCTGGTTCGACGACCTCTATGGCAAAAACTGGGTCGTTGTCACTAATCCCGATCCTGTCAACACGGTCTTCGCCGGAGTCACCGTGGGCGATCCGACCAACCCCGGTTCGGTTCGCCAGAGCGCGGATATTCCTCCGCTACATACTTATGCCTTCCGGGAACCTTTGCTTCAGGGTCAGATGAGCGGACCGGTTTCAGTGGTTGGTTTCCAGTCGCGGCCGACGCATGATAATCCGAGACCGCCGTTGGTAAATTTGATCGCCACGCAGCGAATCCTCTGGGGTCCATCGTTCGGTGAGATCGCGGGCACATCACTCACGGATGTTTCATACTCGTCCTCCAACTGGACCTGGTACGACCAGTCGGTTCCGGGCGTCACCAACTGGGTGCTGATTAACAACCCGCAATCCGCCGCCATCGACGTCGAGGTCAGAATCAAAGGCGAAGCCCAGTGGATTCATGTGGATGGCGAGCCGGATTCAAAGAAGAAGACAATCCAGGGCCACCACAACATAACTCCGACTTTCCCCGGCATGATCGGCGGCCCGGTCGAAGTCTATGCCTGGCAAAGCGGCACTAATAATCCAAGGCCAGTCTTTGCCTCGCAGCGTGTTCTCTGGAACGGCTATTTCAACGAAGTCGTAGGAAAGGGAATGTAAATACCCGTATTAGGCCGGTTTTCCAGCACTTTTTGCTTGACCGTAATACCCCCCCGTTGTATTATTAAATGCCCCGCTTCGCAGGAGAAGCGAGGTTTCCCAGCAAAAACTCATTAGGAGTACAGCATGAATTTGAGACGCCCTGCGCGCTTGTCCCTGTTCGTCCTTCTTTCTGTTATTCTCGCAATGATAATTGTTGCACCTCCTCTCCTCGCCCAGGCAAGCGGCGTTTACACTTCGCAATTTATTACAAACGCTCTCAGCGGCGACGCCGCTTATCAGAACTACAATCCCGACGGACCCATTTTCAGTAACTGGCAGCCGGCAACGGTAGCATCTGATCCATACCAGACGATCAGCGTCAATTATTCGGATCCTGATGGCGTCGCCGGACAGAGTACTGCCAATGTGGCCAAACTCTGGTTCGACGATTATGAGGCGACGAAATGCCCCCGGTTGGGCGTAACGACTACCTCCAGTGGCATTTCGTGGAACCATGATACGGTTACCATCCGCGGAACAGGTAATTGCAGCGCCCAGGCGGATGAGTTTGTACCGATGACCGACGGCACCCATACGGTCAAGGTTACGGCCACGGATCTGGCCGGCAAGTCCAACACCATCCAGTGGACTTTTATCCTCGATCGAACTCCGCCAACCATTACGCCTTCACCCCTGTGCGGCAGCGTATCCGATGCGGCAACGCCAACCATCTCTTTTGACTATAGCGACGAATTCGGCATGAACACTTCTTCGGCTGTGATGAAATTGGATGGAATTACCGTCCCGGCGGCGGCAGGAGCGGCTTCGGCAGTCTATACTCCCGGTTCACCGCTCAGTGACGGCTCCCACACCGCTACCCTCTCTATCAAGGACAGTGCCGGCAACACCGGCACTTCGACCTGTAAATTCATTGTGGACCAGCAGCCGCCGGTGATCGACAGCATCACTCCGGCGGATGGCGCCACTATTAACTCATCAAGCACGACTGTTAGCGTCGCCTGGCATGACGCCGGCGCCGGCGCCGACCAGTATACGGCGCATCTTGAACTCGATCACACAGATGTGACCGGCAGCGCCGTCCTGGGACAGTATGGCCTCACCTACCCGGCCAGCGGCTTGACTATGGGTGATCATCTGATTACAGTCTATGTCAAGGATAAGTTTGGACATCAATCCGCGACGGCCAGCTCCAAATTTTATTTTTCGGATGATACCCAGGCGCCAGTTATCGACAGCTTGACACCGGCCGATGGCTCGCTGATTTACACTCCGAATCCTCTCATTGAAGCGACCTGGCACGATCTCGGATCGGCCGGAGTCGACCAGTACTCCGCACACCTTACACTCGACGGCGGCGATGTCAGCGGTAGCGCTTCCGTGGGTCAATATGGCCTCAGTTATCTGACCAGCGGTTTAACACCTGGTTCGCACACGGTTTTCATTTATGTCAAGGACAAGGTCGGACATAAATCTTTAACCCGCTCCACGACTTTTACCTATTCGGATGACTCGCAGGCGCCGGTAATCGACAGCATCACACCTGCGGATGGCGCCACGATCGCCAGTCCGGATCCGCTGATACAGGTCTCCTGGCACGACATCGGTTCTGCCGGCATCGATCAGGACACAGCCCATCTGACGCTTGATAATAAGGATGTGACCGCGGATGCGACCGTGACCGCGGGCGGTCTCAGCTATCAGGCCACCGGCCTGGCAATGGGCGATCATACCGTTACTGTTTATGTCAAGGATAACATTGGCCATCAATCTGAAACGGCCAGTTCAAAATTCACCTATACAACTTTCAACCCCGACGGTCCTACCTTCACCGACTGGCAACCGGCAATAGCGGCTTCGGATCAGTATCAAACGATTAGTGTGAGCTATACCGATCCCGACGGAGTAGCGGGACGCACCAGCCCCAATAGGCCGCGAATGTGGTTTGACGGCTATGAAGTCACGAAATGCCTCGCCGTGGGAGTTACGTGGCAGGCGAACGGATTCAAATGGGATCACACCACCGTGACCCAATGGGGCTCGGGATGCCAGGCTCTCGCCGCCGAACGGATGGCTATGGCGGACGGCACCCATAACGTGAGGGTGATTTTAACAGACAATCTTGGCAATCAGAGCATGAAAGAGTGGTCGTTCAAGACCGACCATACGCCTCCGACCGTCGCGCCTTCAGACCTGTGCGGCACAACTGTCGAGAACACCACACCGACCATTTCTTTTGCCTACTCCGACCAGTATGGCATGGATACATCCTCAGCCGTGATGAAGCTCGACGGTCGCGAGGTGACGGCGGATGTTGGCGCGGCCGCGGCTGTCTATACGCCCGGCACACCGCTCGATGAGGGCCCTCATACCGCGACTCTGACCGTTAAGGATAGCGCTGGAAATCCTTCCACATCCACCTGCGGCTTCACCGTGGACTCGAAACCGCCGGTAATCGACAGCATCAAACCGGAAAACGGTTCGCGTGTAGGCACGCCTAATCCTGACATCAAAGTCACCTGGTCCGATGCCGGCGCCGGTGTCGACCAGTATACTGCGCACCTCGAACTCGACGGCAAGGATGTAACCAGTGGCGCTTCACTGGCGCAATACGGGCTTGGTTATGCCGCCAGCGGTCTGGCGCTCGGTGACCATAGGGTAGCTGTTTACGTTAAGGATAAGTCCGGCCACCAGTCGGCAACGGCCAGCTCCACCTTCCGCTACTCAGAGCCAATCAGCTACTATGCGCCCTGGTATGACTCCAAACCGGAAAATAGTATGAACGGCAATTGGGTGCTTATCAGCAATCAGGAAGACACGAGCGCCGTCGTCGATGTCTACATCGGCGATGAAAAGATGGAGGGCCCCGATGGCGGTCACTGGAACATACCCGGTAACGGCCGCGTCACTCCCTCTTTCAAGAGCACGATCGGCGGCCCGGTCAAAGTCGTGTCCACCAACGGCAACGAGCTTCTGGTAAGCCAGCGGGTGCTGTTTAAGGACTCCTTCAATGAAGTGATGGCGGTGCGTGAATCCGACCTTGATTCTGAATACCGCTTCACCTGGTACGATTCCAAACCCGAGAATCACATGAACGGCAACTGGATCCTGATCGGTAATACCGACCAGAGCGAAAATGCCGTGGTCGATGTCTACATCGGCGACCATTCCATGGGAACCTGGACCGTGGCCCCGGGCGGCATCGTCACTCCAGGCGGGCCCGGCACGCCGCAGTTCAACAACCTTATGGACGGCCCGGTTAAGGTGAAGAGCCAGGGCGGTCAGAAGCTGATCGTCAGTCAGAGGGTAATCTACAAGAACTCGTTCACTGAAGTCATGGGCACTCCCGCAAGCCGGCTGGACAAGGAATACTTCTTCACCTGGTACGATTCCAAAGCCGAGAATCACATGAATGGCAACTGGGTGCTCGTAAGCAACGAGAACCAGAACGCCGCCGCCGACGTCTATATCGAAATAGGCGGGCATCGCATGAATAATCCGGATGTTCCCGGCAGCGATCATTTCATTATCCCGGCCGGAAGCCGGATCACGCCGCAGTTCAATAACCTCACCGGCGGTCCGGTGCACGTGGGCTGTGCCAGCTGTGATGAATACAATTCGAAAATTATGGCCAGCCAGAGGGTGATCTTCAAGGATTCATTTGAAGAGGTTCAGGGCACCCGCCCCGCGGACATGAGCGATAGCGCTGTCTTCACCTGGTACGATTTCAAGGCTGAGAACCATATGAACGGCAACTGGATCCTGATCGGTAATCAAAACGCCTCGGTAGACGCATATATGCAGATTCATATTGGCGCCAGTAGCGCTCCCATGAAGGCCGTAAACGGTGATTCGGGCTTCGTGGCCGCAAAGAATGGCGGCAGCACGACTCCCTCATTCCCGGGTGTCATGGATGGGCCGGTCGTTGTTACCTGCACGACCTGCGATCCCGGCCAGAAACTGATAATCAGCCAGCGGGTGATCTATCTCAACAGCTTTAATGAAGTTGTGGGAAAGCCGGCGCGAAAGAACGGCATGGGCGGAATTGAAATCATTGTGCCCCCGTCTCCCTGGGCTTTCGGGGCTCATTCGATTTCTTGACACCGCCCGCGCCGGCTTGTTAGACTCCTAAGGCTACAACTAAGGAACGCGTTGTTCGCATCCCGAGAGGTGGAGGGACTGGCCCTGTGAAGCCTCGGCAACCTGCGGCAAGGTGTCTGTAAAGACCCGAACCAGCAAGGTGCCAACTCCTGCAGACTATATAGGTCTGGAAGATGTGGTTATAGGTATGTATTACTTGTGCAAGCCTCTGCCACATCCCGTGCGGAGGTTTTTTCGTTCGCGGATACTGAGTTTTGGATGCGACGGCGCCAAACAAGGAGCAAGCGTTTGGCCACTACCGCCGAACATCTGAAATGCAAGGAATGCGGCCGTACCTATCCGCTGGAAGCGCTGTTTGTCTGCGATTTCTGCTTTGGGCCCCTCGAGGTTGCCTACGACTATGAGAAGATTCGCAGGCGGGCCACCAAGGAGCGGATTGCCCTGGGTCCGCCGTCGCTCTGGCGCTACGCTGACTTCCTTCCGGTAAATAGCAAACCTGAGGTCGACCTGCAGGCGGGTTACACGCCGTTGATCAAGGCCGACCGGCTGGCCGCCGAACTCGGGCTGAGGAAGCTCTGGGTCAAGAACGATACCGCCAATCCCACCCATTCATTCAAGGACCGCGTCGTATCCGTAGCCTTGCAAAGGGCTCGGGAGCTTGGCTTCGAAGTTGTGGCCTGCGCCTCCACCGGCAACCTGGCCAACAGTGTCGCCGCTCATGCCGCCGCTTCTGGCACCGAGGCCTTTGTTTTCGTGCCGGCCAACCTGGAAATTCAGAAAATTATCGCTACCGCCATCTATGGCGTTAATGTGGTCAAGGTGCGAGGCAACTACGATGACGTCAACCGCCTCTGCACCGAGATCGCCTCGGAAAAGAAATGGGCTTTCGTCAATGTGAATGTCCGGCCATACTACGCCGAGGGCTCGAAAACTCTTGCGTTCGAGACCGCCGAACAGCTTGGCTGGCGTGCGCCCGACAAGGTCGTAACCCCTGTAGCTTCAGGTTCGCTGCTCACCAAGATCCACAAGGGATTCTGGGAGCTGAGCGAGACCGGACTGATCAGGAGAAAAGCGCCAGCAGTGCATGGCGCCCAGGCACTGGGCTGCGGCCCGGTTGCGGCCGCCTTCCAGGAGGGAGCCGAACACGTGAAGCCGGTAAAACCTGACACTATCGCCAAATCGCTGGCCATCGGCAACCCGGCCGACGGTATCTTCGCGCTGGAGGTAGTGCGGCAGACCGGAGGTTCCATCGAGAGCGTCACCGAACAGGAGATCGTCGACGGCATCAAATTGCTGGCCGAGACAACAGGAATCTTCACGGAAACCGCCGGCGGCGTCACCACGGCGGTTCTGGCCAAGCTCGCGGCATCAGGCAAAATCTACCGCGACGATGAAACGGTTTTGTATATCACCGGCGACGGCCTGAAGACACTCGATGCCGTGGCCGGCACGATCAGCACCTATGAGATAGACCCCAATTTCTCCCAGTTCGAGGAAGAAGTCCTGGGAGACGTTTTGAAAGGAGCAGGTAAATGAGCGTAAAAGTCAGAATCCCTTCGCAGCTGCGGCAGCTGACCAGTGGCGAAGGCATGGTGGAGATAGACGCCGGCACCATCGGCGGTATCATTATGGAGTTGGAAAACCGTCACCCGGGCATGGCCGAGCGCCTGCTGGATGAAGGCGAAGTGCGGCGCTTCATCAATATTTACGTGGACGGCGACGATATCCGTTTCGCCTCGGGGCTCGACACAGAAGTCGCCGATGGAGCCGAAGTCAGCATCGTGCCGGCGGTCGCGGGAGGATAGCGAAGCAGGCGGCGCCTTTTGTCAATGACTCTGGATCAGGCTCTCGCCGCCGCCAGGAGTCGGCACCTTGGGGACATTCGCCCCGTGGCAATCCGTGCAATTGTTCTGCGAAGGCGTGCCGTTTGCCGCAGCCGGAGACTTGGTTACGGCGGCAAACCGGGAATCAGCATTATTGTTTAATAACTCCACGGTTTTGGTGGCCACGTCTGCCGACAGCCTTCCGCATCTCTCCATCTGCTGGGCGCTCAAGAATCCGACGCCCTCCTTGGCCATCCACCTGTTGACGGAAAGATGGCAGAGGGGGCTGTTGCTGATGCTGGTCACGTTAATCTGCGCCTTGGGCTGATCGGGTTTGTAAATAGGGAGAGCTGTCTCCGAATACCATTTCATGACTTCGTTGAGGATCTGCTCGCCGGCTTTCGGCCCGGCTGCCAGCGACGCGGCCAAGCCCGCCCCAATGAGAGTGCCGCAGGTGCCGCCCCAGCCGGCAGTGCCGCCGTGAGCATACGTGATTACTTCCACGGGAAACGTGGTGTAAGGCGCGCCGACCTTCTCTTGTAATATCGATACGATGCCGCTCAGCGTTGCATAGGCACAGAACCCTTTAAACCAGTTTTCGTGCGCGGTTTCGGACATCTTTTTGATGTCGGCGGAGGTCAGCTTCTCGTAGGGATACGGCAAAGTTCCCCCCTGGTTGGACGCTGTGGTGCCCGTGCCGGAGTTCCCGCATCCGGCCAGGAGCCCGAGACTGCCTCCCGTAACCAGGGCAATTCCCCCGACGGCGGTCAGCTTGCCCGCCCCCGTCAAAAGCTCACGCCTCGAAATTGTGTTTCCATCACGATTATCTTTTTCCATTACCCCGCTCCTTTAAAAGATTTGATTCATCGGCACCACGCAGATCAATAGGCGGAAGTTTCCAGAACGGCAAATTAAATGCAGTCCGGTTGATCTTCCAGGGCAACGCCAGGCAGGGGCGCTCCCATTTAATAGGAAAATATAAGCAAGAACCGTGCCAACTAAATAAACCAAGCTTGGAAGGGATTCCCGTGAAACCAGATTTCCATGCCTTGCGGGGCATTTTAAGAAAGAAGGAACGCGGTTAAATTACAACGAGATTTCTTCGAGGGGGAAAACAGCCGGCCGGTTGTGCCTTTTGCTGCCCGGAGTGTGGTAAATCCTACAGGGCGGTTTCTTTCCAGGAAGCAGATTTTTTCGGCCGCTTTTTTTGGATACCGATGCCTTGCCGCTTAAAGTCACCTCGCCGGTCATGGCAACATTCGAGGCTACCGGCTTACCGATAAGCGACGCCAGTGCCGTGGTCCTGGTGACGCCGGCAGATGGACCATCCTTGGGTACCGCGACTGCGGGTACATGAACATGCAGGTCATGATTCTGGAAATAATCCTCAGATATGCTCAGCTCGTCCGCGTGCGAGCGCACCCAGGATAAAGCCGCCTGGGCCGAAGTCAGCATCGTGCCGGCGGTCGCGGGAGGATAGCCACCGGATTCCTTTTAACATATCGTTCTTACCGAGGCGCAGATATCTTCGCCTTTTCCTATTGACCATATTATTCTTCATCCTTCCGGTTGTGTTACCGCACGAATTGTGTGATCCAGAGTGCGTCCCAAACATTAGGCGCAGAGCAGCGACGTGCGCGAAGTTGACAGAAATTACTAGAGCGCAAGGATTTAGGGATATGAATTAAGATATGTTAATGCAGTGTAAATAGTTTGTAAGGCCGGGGCGCCTATCTGGCGGGGAACAGCAGCGCGTCGGCATTGCCCGCGCTCTGGCGAACCGCCCCAGTCTGATCCTGGCGGATGAACTTACCGGCAACCTGGACAGCAAGACCGGGCAAAACATCATCAGCCTGCTGCGCAACCTTGCCTGGTCCGAGAACACGACCATTATCGCCACCACGCACAACCTCTCAATAGAGAAACAGTGCGACCGTGTCTACCGAATCAGGGATGGGGTTTTCATCCAGAACTAGGCCTATTTCCGGGAGGTTTTGCCGCCGGTCTTGGCGGGGGAAGATTTCCTGGCGCTGGCCGCTTTGCGCAGGCTACTGACCTTGCCGCCGGCTGCCTTCACCGTAGCCTTGGCTCTCTTGGCGCGCGCAGTCGCGGCCCTTCCGGTTTTCGTCCGGCTACTGGTTTTCTTCGCTGGTGCGGCTGTGGTCTTCTTGCGAACCGGCGCCTTCCTGGCCGCTGACCCGTCCAGAAGCGCAGCTTTTAAAACTTCCTTGACCTCATCGACGGGTACGAATGTCATCTCCTTGCGAAGATGCTCGGGAACATCATCAAGATCCTTCTCGTTTTCACGCGGCAGAATGACGGTGTCGATACCGGCGCGCCGCGCCGCCAGCACCTTCTCCTTGAGCCCGCCGATAGGCAGAACCTTGCCGCTTAAAGTCACCTCGCCGGTCATGGCAACATTCGAGGCTACCGGCTTACCGATAGCCAGCGACGCCAGCGCCGTAGTCATGGTGACGCCAGCAGATGGACCATCCTTGGGCACCGCGCCCGCGGGCACATGTACGTGGATATCATGACTCTGGAAATAATCCTCGGGAATGCCCAGCTCATCCGAATGCGACCGCACCCAGGATAAAGCCGCCTGGGCCGATTCCTTCATGACGTCGCCGAGCTGGCCCGTAAGCGTGAGCATGCCTTTGCCGTGCATGCTCGTGGCCTCTATGAAGATGATGTCGCCACCGCTGGTCGTCCAGGCCAAGCCGGTAGCTACGCCGGGCTCGGAGGTCATGCGTTTGGCTTCTGAGAAGAAGCGTTTCTTTCCCAGAAAATTCTCTACGGCCTGCTCGTCGATCTTGAACTTGCCTTTCTTGCCCTCGGCAAGCTCGCGGGCCACCTTGCGGCAAACCGAGCCGATCTCACGCTCAAGGTTTCTCAAGCCGGCCTCGCGGGTGTAATCCTGAATGATTCTGAGGATCGCCTTATCTGTAAAACTGATTGTCTTGGGACCAAGACCGTTGGCCTCGGTCTGTTTGCCGATCAGATATTTCCTGGCAATATGAATCTTCTCTTCCTCGGTGTATCCGGAAAGCTCGATGACCTCCATGCGGTCGCGAAGCGCCGGCGGCACCGGATCGAGCATGTTGGCCGTGGCGATGAAGAGAACCTTGCTCAGGTCGAAGGGCAGATCCAGATAATGGTCGCGAAAGCTGAAGTGCTGCTCGGGATCGAGCACTTCCAGCAGTGCGGATGACGGGTCGCCCCGGAAATCGGCGCCGAGCTTGTCCATCTCGTCGATCATGAAAACCGGATTATTCGACTCGGCATCGCGGATAGCGCGGATGATTGTGCCCGGCATGGCGCCGATATAGGTGCGCCGGTGACCGCGGATCTCGGCTTCGTCGCGAACGCCGCCAACCGAGATGCGGATGAACTTGCGGCCCAGGGCGCGGGCAATGGAATGGCCCAGCGACGTCTTGCCGACGCCCGGAGGGCCGACAAAACAGAGTATGGGTCCGGCCATGTCCTGTTTCAGTTTGGCCACGGAAAGGTATTCTAGTATCCGGTTCTTGACCTTCTCCAGGTCGTAATGATCCTCATCGAGAACCTCTTGCGCCCGGTTGATATCCAGCTTGTCCTCTGTACTTAAGCTCCAGGGGATGGTGAGGATCCAGTCCAGGTAAGTGCGGATGACGGAATACTCTGCGGCGGCCGGCTGCAGCTTGGAAAGCCGGTCCAATTCGCGCCGCGCCTGACGGTCTACCTCCTCGGGCAGATCGAGTTCGTCGATCTGCGTCCTCAGCTCGTTGACCTCGGCTGCGATTTCATCAACTTCACCCAGCTCTTCCTGGATGGCTTTCATCTGCTGCCGCAGAAAATATTCGCGCTGATTCTTGTCCATCTCGCTCTGAACGTCTGACTGAATCTTCGAGCCCAGCTCGAAGACCTCCAGCTCGCGATTGAGGATAACGGTCAGCTTGCGCAGGCGCTTCTCGACGTCGATCTCTTCCAGCAGGTCCTGCTTCTCCTCTGTCTTGATCTTGATCGCCGAAGCAATCAGATAACAGAGAGCGCTGGGATCGTCCACGTTGGAAGCAGCCATCTGCAGTTCTTCCGGCAGATATGGCACCAGGCCGATGATTTTGGTGAAGACATTCTGCAGATTGCGCGAAAGCGCGTCCACTTCCTTGGTCATCTCAATCTTGTCCTCGAGCACATCGACCTTGGCGACCAGGTAAGGATCGTTCAAGGTATAACTGGCGATTTTAATCCGTTTGACACCCTGGACGAGAATTCGCAGAGAGCCATCGGGCACCTTGAGCATCTTGTGGATGATTGCGGCAGTGCCAATCTCATAGATGTCATCCGGACCCGCGACTTCGACCTCAGGCTTGCGGATGGTGGCCAGGCCAATCATCTTGTCCTTGTGCAGGACGTCATCGATTAGCTTGACGGAACGTTCCTGACCTACAGCCAGCGGCGTTACCGTCTCCGGAAAGACGACCGTCTCGCGCAGGGGCAGGATCGGCAGAGTCTTCGGTATCTTTTCAACCGGTTTAATCACATGTTGTGAGTCGGCGATACTGCCTTCCATTATTTCTTTTCCTTCACGTTGATTGGCAGATTAATGGCTGATGCGGTTTTTTCGGCAACCGGCATCTCAATCGTTAGGAACCCATCCTGGTAACCCGCCTGGGCGTTATCCGCATCCACGGGCACCGGTAACATGATCTTGCGCTTGAAATGTCCGTAATCGATCTCCATCTGCTGGTAAACCTTCTCCCCCTCATGCTGAGGATCTACACGTGAGCCTTCGATAATAAGTGTTTTGTCCTGTACGGTGAGGTGGGTATCCCCGGGATTGATGCCGGCGATGTCCAGCTTGACGATAACGGAGTTCGTCCGTTTGACGTAGTAGACGTCGGCAAGCGGCTGAAATGAGCCGCCTTTCATGATTCTTAGCCTCGGGCCTCCGTAAAACCGAAAGAACATTTCCTCGATCTCTGAGCTTAGTCGTTCAAATTCGGCAAAGGGATCGTGCTTCTTTGGTGCCATTTGTTCTCCTCCATGGGAACACTCAGGGCGGTGCGATGCCTAATAAGATACCACATCCGCCCTGTTCTGGGAGATGGAATGTGCTTCTGAAATGATAATATAGCCGCATTCTCGATTTCTTAACCACGATTGGCGGGACGACTGGTGGCACTGGTCTGGACAGCCGATCGAAATTTTGCAGCGGGCACCGTCTGTTTCACCGTAAGTTTTTCTCCTTTGCCGCGTCATAAGGGAAACGTAACCTAATGAGGAGGCTGAAATGAGTATTACATCCAAACAAAGAAATATTACCGCCGGCGGCGTTGTCGCAATCCTGCTAATTGGTGTTGGGGCGTTGCTTGTATCTCGCGGCAGCGGAACAAGCGCCTCCACCCCCGCTACAACGGCCGCGGCGACGACCACCACCACAAAAACCACTCCGGTCGAGACCTCGACCGCGCCGGCAGTGGCCACTCCAGCTGTTGATGAAACATCCGTCCCCGTTCAAGCGGAGGCCCCCGCTAGCCCGGTTGCGGTCACAGCGGTAGAAATAGTATCCGAGAGCGAAAGCCCGGCTTCGGTCAAATTGGGAGATCCGGTTACATTCACGATCAAAGTGAAGGGAAACGCGGTTAATGTGTCGGTCGTATATGGCGCCGCGGGCGGCGATGTCTCCACCCCACACCTCACCACTAACCTGTTGCCCCAGGGAACCATCGGCGGCGTCACCACCTGGACTGGCGTCGTGCTGGCTCCCAAGGGTTCAGGGGCTAATGGCGGAATATGTTTTTATCATGCAATCGCCATAAATGAAAACGGTCAGGAAGTTAAGTCTCCAGGCCAGGTTGATGCTTATCAGGCATTCATCGTAACTAATTAATCAGCCGGGATACCGGGACATCTCCGACTTCTTGGGACTTTCTGGGACTTTCCGGGCACCAGAGACAGGGGGTAAGAACTCATGAATTCCAAATCCTCATATAAACATTTTTTGCCAGGCTTGTTAATAACGATATCGTTATTCTCACTGATAGCGGTCGTGTTGATGACGGCATCCGGATGTGATGGCGATCAGACCACTACCTCGACGGGAACTACCGGCACTATTACAAGCAGCGCCAAGACTAACTTCACATCGACAGCGGCCGCAATGAATACGAACACATCCTCAGCTGTGGAGACCCCGCCGGCGCCGGCGCCTTCGACTTTGGGTGATGAGGCTTCGACAGTGCCACTAAAAATCGTTGATTACGCCGTCGACCCCAATACGGTTCATGCCGGGGCCCCACTTACGTGCATGGTCACGGTTGAGGGCACGGCAACAGCGGTGAGCATGGGACTTACGGGTCCGTCAGGGTCCACTTCGCAGACGGTCAGCCTGATTCAGGGCACAACCGTCGGCGGAGTTACTAACTGGACTGCTACCGTTGCCGCCCCCACGACTCCAGGTGGATGGCGCTTCGGCGCTACGGCCGTTGCTACTGATGGTACCGAGGTCATTCCTGATGCCGGAGGGCTGTCGGCGAGTTTGCTGCCGTTTGAGATTATCCCCTAGCAGCTCCCAGTGATCTGGCAGCTACCGGTGATCATGTTGCGCTACCAAAGCCTTCCCGGCAGGAAAGTGAGTGTCTTCGGCAGGAATAAAGACACCTTCGGAAGAAAGATACAGTGCCAATAATGAATAAGGAGGCAGATGTGGCACTGACAAAACGGGAAAAGTACATGATCATCGGCATTATTGCGGTCGTGGTCATCGGCATTATTGTCGCTGCGTTTTTACTTGGCCGCGGCTCCGGCGATAACACCTCGACAGCGACTACGCCGACAGCCACACAAACGACTCCGACAGCGACCACTTCAACTCAACCGACAGTCGCTACTGTTACTAATGTTCAGACGATTACGCAGGTGCAGCCCCAGCCGGGCGCCGGCGTTGATATCGTCGAGCAGTCGATCAATCCCACTTCCGTGACCCGTGGCGATCCCATCGTCGTTACTGTCAGAACCCGGGGAAATGTGAACAGCGTCAAAATGGATATCAGCGGCAGGGCGCCAATGTCTGTCGAGCTTGTCAAGGGGCCGACGGTTACTGATATTACCACATGGGCGGCGACCACGGCGGCGCCTGGGCAGGCCGGTGGCTATACCTACAAGGCGATAGTGTCCGCAGCTGATGGCTCTATCAAGGAAGGACCGAACTCGACTTTCACGGTCTTGCCATAAGATTGTAATAATTTCGGGGACACACATAATTTCGGGAATAATTTCGGGGACACAATACTTAATTATGAATTAAGTATTGTGTCCCCGAAATTATGTCCCCGTTTTTGTCGGTTTTTATGCTACGTGAAGGTTATGAAGGTGATGTCGTCGAAGCCCGGCTGGGCTTTGATAGCCTTAAGAACTTCAGCGGGAATCGGCTTGTCGAGGGTTACAGACATAACCGCCTTGCCCTCGCGCTTTTTACGTCCCACGTTCATGTTGGCGATGTTGATGTTATGGTCTCCCAGCATGGAACCGACACGTCCGATCATTCCCGGAACATCATCGTAACGGAAGAAGGCCATGTACTGGCCGGGCTCAATATCAATATCATGCCGGTAGATTTTCACGAATCGCGGCCGGTGCTTGGGGCCGATAGTAGTCCCTCCAACAGTCAGCTTGCCGCGTTTATCCTCGGAAGTTACCGTGATCAGATTTGTGAAGTCCACAGCCTTGCGGCTCTTTGTCTCAGTAACTCCAATACCGCGCTCCTCGGCAATACCCTCAGCGTTCACGTAATTGACTGTATCCTCAACACGTCCCTCAAAAGCGCCCTTGAAGAAAGCCACCGTCAGCAGTTTGGTGTTGTAATCCGCAAGCACTCCCTGATAGGTAATATCAAACTTCTCAAGCGGTCCATCGGCCAGTTCCACAATCAGACGGCCGAGGTTCTCGACCAGCGGCAGGAACGGCCTGACCACATTCATCTCCTCGGGGCTCACCGGGGCGATGTTGACGGCGTTCGAAACAAACTGGTTATTTAGCGCCGCCGCCACCTGCTCGGCGATGATGGTGCCGGCGCGGTCCTGCGCTTCGATAGTGGAAGCACCCAGATGTGGCGTTACCACGACGCTGTCGAAATCCAGAAGCGGATTGCCCGCCGGCGGTTCCTTCTCGAAGACGTCGATGGCGGCTCCCGCTACCTTGCCGGACTTCAACGCTTTCACCAGCGCCTCCTCCTTGATGATGCCGCCGCGGGCGCAGTTGATGACACGAACGCCCTTTTTCATCTTGCGGAAAGCGGCTTCATCGACAAAGCCCAGCGTCTCCGGACTCTTGGGAAGATGGACGGTGATGAAATCCGCAGTCTTGTAAAGATCATCAATATTATCAACACCTTCAACACCCAGCTCCTCGAAACGGGCGGCGCTGACATAGGGATCGAAAGCCAAGATCTTCATCTTCAACCCCTTGGCCCGCTGCGCCACCAGCACACCGATGCGGCCAAAGCCGATCACGCCAAGAACCTTGTCCGCCAGTTCGACGCCGCCAAAGCTCGAGCGCTCCCATTTGCCCGCCTTGAGAGAACCGTGGGCTTGCGGGATGTTGCGGCTCTGGGCCAGAAGCAAGCCGATGGTATGCTCCGCCGCCGCGACTATGTTACTCTGCGGGGCATTGGCCACGATGACGCCCTTCTTGGTCGCGGCCTTGACGTCGACGTTGTCGACGCCGATACCGGCGCGGCCGATCACCTTGAGGGCATCGCCGGCCTCAATGATCTCCTTCGTCATCCTCGTGGAGCTGCGGATGATGATGGCGTTATATTTCTTGATCTCTTTTTTCAGCTGCGCCTGGTCCATGTCCAGGCGGACGTCGACGCTGAATTCCTTTTTTAGCAGGTCGATGCCACTCTGGGCGATCTTCTCCTTGACCAGGACACGCGGCTTGGCCGATGCAGTTTTCGCCGCCTTGGCTTTCGTCTTCGCCGCTCTTGCCTTAACCGGTTTCGCTTTCGCCGCCGGCCTGGTCTTCTTCACCGTTTTGCGAGCCTTGGTGGTCTTTACGGGACTCAAACCATCTCCTCTCCGAATACCGCCTGCGCTCTGGACACGCCCGATCCCAGCTCGACCGGGTGGCCCAGCTCCTTCAGAGCAAGCTCCAGCGCGGTAATGGCGACGATGATGTCGGTATAGTTGTAATAACCGCAATGTCCAATGCGGATGATCTTCCCCTTGATGTGGCCCTGGCCACCAGCGAGCTGCACGCCGTATTTGTCACGCGTAAGGGTGCGCAGTTTGCCATCCTCAATACCCTCCGGGACCTTAACGGCGGTCACAGAACTGCAATGGTCATCATCCGGTGAAAAAAGCTCGAGGCCCATGCCCTTTATCGCGGCGCGCGTGGCACGGCCCAGGACTATATGACGTTTGAACAGGTTATCAATACCCTCGTCATGAATCATCGAGAGGGCCTTGTCGAGCCCGACTACCAGGGAAACCGCGGGTGTGAAAGCCGTGGTCGGTTTCTCCTGGGCCAGCGCCTTGCGGGCCTTGGTCCAGTCAAAATAATATTTAGGAAGGGTGGAGCTCTCCACCAATGACCAAGCCTTGTCGCTGACGCTGACAAAAGCCAGTCCGGGCGGAATCATCAGTGCTTTCTGAGAGCCGGAAACGACAACGTCGATTTTCCACTCGTCTGTTTTGATCTCCGCCGAGCCCATGCCGCTGATAGAGTCAGAAACCAGCACGGCGCTGGAACCAGCAACGGCGGCGCCGATTGCCTGCATGTCGTTAACAACGCCCGTTGAGGTCTCACTGTGGGTAACGAAGACGGCTTTAATCCCGGAATCGTCCTTGAGAGCCTGCTCGATGTCTCCTGGAACCACCGGTGTCCCCCACTCATACTCGCGATAATCATAATCGAGTCCATAAACCTGTGAGAGATCGCGCCAGCGTTCTCCGAACTTGCCGCAGGATGCGATCAGCACCTTGTCGCCGGGAGAGCAGAGGTTGACCACCGCGGACTCCATAGCTCCGGTACCGGATGAGGCAAAGGAAATGATTACGTTCTTGGTCTGGTAGACAAGCTTCAGATTTTCGTTGACCCGGGCAAAGAGGTCCGAATAGGTGCCGATGCGATGATGTATAATCGGTTGCGCCGAAGCCAGCAGAACCTCCGGCGGAATCTGCGTCGGCCCGGGGGTCATCAGGAATTTCTTGATCATGGATTGCTTCCCGTTACGTAGGTTAAATGGTATATGCTCTAATTAGTATTGTGTCCCCGAAATTATTCCGAATTATTAGACTTCTTCCCCGCCCATTTCGCCGTCATTGATCCAGCTCATCATGCGGCGCAGTTCCTTGCCGACGATCTCGATCTGATGAGAGGACTCACGGCGCTGTATGGCATTAAAGCTGGGCCGTCCGGCCTTGTTCTCCAGGATCCACTCGCTGGCGAACTCGCCGTTCTGGATCTCGCTGAGGATATCGCGCATCTCGGCGCGGGTGTCCTCGTTGATGATGCGCTTGCCGCGGGTGATGTCTCCGTACTCAGCGGTATCCGAGATGCTGTAACGCATGCCGGTGATGCCCTTCTCATACATAAGGTCGACGATCAATTTGAGCTCGTGCAGGCACTCGAAATAAGCGATCTCCGGCTGGTAACCGGCCTGTACCAGGGTCTCGAAGCCGGCGCGGACAAGCTCGCTGGCGCCGCCACAAAGGACAACCTGCTCGCCGAACAGATCGGTCTCGGTCTCCTCGGCGAAAGTGGTCTCAATGACGCCGGCGCGGGTAGCGCCGATGCCCTTGGCATAAGCAAGAGCCAGATCCTGGGCCTTGCCACTCGCATCCTGATGGATGGCGATAAGCGCCGGAACGCCGCGCCTTTCCTGATATTGGCGGCGGACCAGGTGGCCGGGGCCCTTTGGGGCGACCATGACGACGTCGACGTCCGCGGGAGGAACGATCTGGTTGAAGTGAATGTTGAAACCGTGCGCGAACATGAGGACGTTGCCGGGCTTGAGCCCGGCCGCGATCTCGTCGCGGTAAGTCTCTGACTGCGAATGGTCCGGTGTCAGAATCATGATCATGTCCGCGGCGGCGGCAGCTTCGGCGACCGGCATGACAGTCAGCCCGGCAGCTTCGGCTTCCTTAACGCTGCTGCTGGTACTGCGCAGACCGACGATAACTTTCACTCCCGACTCATGCAGATTCAGTGAATGGGCGTGGCCCTGACTGCCATAACCAATAACCGCGACAGTCTTGTCCTTGATTAAATCGAGATTCGCATCCTTTTCGTAATACATAGCACTCCTTTGGGGACGTACGTTTCCTATGTTTCCTAACTTGTCGAAGGGGTCCGCGGTTTCCGCCGGTTTCCAAAGTTAGGAAACATAGGAAACGTACGTCCCCGTTATTTCTCGCCGCGCTCGATGGCGATGCGGCCGGTGCGGACTATCTCCACGACACCATGGGGCTGCAACAGCTGCTCGAGAGCGTCAATCTTTTCATAAGTGCCGGTAATCTCAATCGTCAGAGTCTTCTTGCTCACATCGAGGATACTGGCACGGAATATCTCGGCGAGCTGCATTACCTCTGCCCGCGTTTTCGCATCCGATTTAACCTTGACCAGAGCCAGTTCACGAGCCACCGTCCGGTCGGGGTCGAGGTCGGTAATCTTGATGACGTTGATCAGCTTGTGCAACTGCTTGGTAACCTGCTCGATCGGATGTTCCTCGGCGTCGACGGTGATGGTCATGCGAGAAATATCCGGATCCTCGGTGATGCCGACAGCCAGCGAATTGATGTTAAAACCGCGCCGCGCGAACAGGCCGGCGACCCGGGCCAAAACACCCGGTTTGTTTTCCACCAGAACTGACAGCGTGTGTTTCATGACTTATGCCCGCCGATCATCTCGTCGATCGATTTGCCCGCCGGGACCATCGGAAAGACGTTTTCTTCCTGCTTGACATGGAAATCGAGAACCGCCGGCCTCTTCGCCTTGATTGCCGTACGAATGGCGTCGCCGACGTCCTTCTTGTCGGTTATCTCGATGCCAAGCGCCCCGTAAGCGTCGGCCACGGCGGCAAAGTCGGGCTGGCATTCGATGACCGTCGCCGAATAACGCTTGTTCCAGAAAAGCTCCTGCCACTGCCGGACCATTCCCAGAAAACCATTGTTGAGGATGCAGACGACAACCGGAATGTCGTAACAGACCGCGGTCGCCAGCTCCTGGATATTCATCTGGAAGGAACCGTCGCCGGCAACGTCGATGACGGTCTTGTCCGGGCAGCCAACCTTGGCGCCGATAGCCGCCGGGAAACCAAAGCCCATGGTTCCCAGTCCACCCGAACTGACAAAATGGCGCGGTTTCACATGGGTATAGAAGAGCGCCGACCACATCTGGTGCTGGCCGACATCCGTGCAAATAATGGCATCGCTCCTGGTGATGCGATTGATCTCCTCAATGACATACTGAGGCATGATCGAGCCTTTTTCATCCTTGAAATGAAGCGGGTGCTTTTTCTTCCAGGCGATCACCTGGTCGAGCCATGCAGCCGTCTTCCTGGGCTCGCGCTTCATCGTCTTGAGCTCGGCGAGAATGCCAGCGAGAACGTCCCTGGCGTCACCGACTATGGGGATATCAATAGCGACGTTTTTGCTGATCTCCGCCGGGTCCATGTCGATGTGGATCTTCCTGGCATGCTTGGCGAAGGTCGCCAGCTTGCCGGTAACCCGGTCGTCGAAGCGGGCGCCGACTCCGATCAGAAGGTCGGAATGGGTGACGGCATAATTGGCATAGCCGGTTCCGTGCATGCCGAGCATCCCCAGCGACAGGTCGTTATTCTCGGGGAAGCAACCCAGGCCCATAAGGGTCGTCGTGACCGGTATCTTCATGAGCTTGGCAATGGCCATCAGCTCTTTTTCAGCCCCGGCGGTGATGATGCCGCCGCCGGCGTAGATGACCGGCTTTTCTGCGGCGGCGATGGCTTTCGCCGCAGAAAGGATCTGCTTCTTGTGGCCCTTCAGGGTCGGTTTGTAGCCGGGAAGATTTATTTTGCCAGCCGGCTTGTAGTCGATGTCCGCGAGCTGGATGTCGGAAGGGATGTCGATCAGCACAGGACCGGGCCTGCCGGTTGAGGCAATATAGAAGGCCTCCTTGAAGATCCTGGGGATATCCTTGGGATTCTTGATCAGATAGCTGTGCTTGACGATCGGCTCGGTGATGCCCGTGATGTCGGCTTCCTGGAAGGCATCGGTGCCGATCAGATCGCTGCGCGCCTGGCCGGTGATGGCGACCATCGGCGTCGAATCCATATAGGCGTTTGCTATTCCCGTGACCAGATTTGTGGCGCCGGGACCGCTCGTGGCAACGCAGACGCCGACTTTTCCGGTCGCCCGGGCGTAACCATCGGCCATGTGGGCGGCGCCCTGTTCGTGACGCACCAGGAAATGCTTTAAATCGGAATCGTAAAGGGCGTCGTAAAGTGGAATGACCATGCCGCCGGGCAGGCCAAAAACGACCTCAACCCCGGCCGCCTTCAACGATTCAATTATTGCTTCGGAGCCCTTCAACTTTTCTCCCGTTTTCCTTTGGTAAAGCAAATATGCTTATTCCACGACTTTATTCCATAACCGCGCCCTGCTCGGAGCCGTTCACTAGCTTAACATATCTGGACAGAAATCCGGTCTGGTAGCGCGGTTCGCGCGGTTCCCAGGCTGCAGCTCGCGCTGCCAGTTCTTCCTCATCAACCAGCAGATTCAGACTTCTTCCCGGAATATCAATTTCTATCTCATCACCATTTTTCACCAGGGCGACAGGGCCGCCAACAAAAGCTTCCGGCGACACATGGCCGATACTGGCGCCACGGGTAGCTCCAGAAAACCGTCCGTCTGTGATGAGCGCTACCTCGCGGTCGAGCCCGGCCCCGGCAATCGCGGCGGTCGGAGTCAGCATCTCCTGCATCCCCGGTCCTCCCCTGGGGCCCTGGTAACGGATGACGACTACGCTTCCGGCAGTAATCTTTCCCTGCTCGATCGCGTCGACCAGCTCCGGTTCGGATTCAAAGACCAGCGCCGGACCCCGGTGCCGCGCCATTTCGGGAGCAACGGCAGATTCCTTGACTACGGCGCCGCCCGGCGCCAGATTGCCAAAAAGGGCCGCCAACCCGCCGGTGGCATGATAAGCCTTGTCCAAAGGACGGATTACATTGGGATCGCTCACCCGGGCATCAGCCAACTGCTCGGTCAGTGTCTTGCCTGAGACAGTCTTGACGGCGCCATCGAGCTTGCCTGCGTCCAGCAGAGTCTTCATCAGTCCCTGGACGCCGCCGGCACGGTGCAGATCCTCCATATGATGGACGCCAGCCGGACTTATTGCACATAGGTGCGGCGTGGCCGCGGTTATCTCGTTTACCTCGGCCAGGCTGAAGCCGGCTTCAGCCTCATGGGCAATTGCCGCAATATGAAGCGCCGTGTTGGTGGAGCAGCCCATCGACGAATCCACCGCCAGGGCATTGATGACCGCACGTGAATCGACAATATCGCGAGGCTTAAGCCCGGCGAGCGCCAGTTCAACGGCGCGGCGCCCCGTCTCACGGGCCAGCCTGATGCGGGCCGCATGGACAGCCGGTATCGTACCGTTGCCCGGCAGCGCCAGTCCCAGCGCCTCAGTCAGGCAGTTCATGGAGTTGGCTGTGAAAAGTCCGGCGCAGGAGCCGCAGCCCGGACAGGCGCATGCCTCCAGGCGGCCGACTTCCTCCTCAGACATCTTGCCCGTGAGGGCAGCGCCAACGGCCTCGAAGACATCGTGCAGGTCTACTTTTTTACCATCAAAATCGCCGGCAAGCATGGGGCCGCCACTGACGACTATGGATGGAATATTTACTCGTAGCGCGCCCATCATCATTCCGGGAACGACCTTGTCGCAACTGGGCACAAGCGCCAGCCCGTCGAAAGCATGCGCCGTGGACATGACCTCGATCTCATCCGCGATGATTTCGCGGCTGGCAAGCGAGAAACGCATGCCTTCGTGGTTCATGGCCAGACCGTCACAGACGCCGATGCCGCCGAATTCAAATGGCACACCACCGGCCGCCCAGATGCCGTCCTTGACCGCATCGGTGACGCTGCGCAGGTGCATGTGCCCGGGGATGACCTCGTTAAAAGAATTGGCTACGCCTATGAACGGCAGCTCCATTTCACGGTCCCCGAGGCCGAGGGCTCTAAGGAGCGACCGGTGAGGCGCCCTGGTTATGCCCTTTTTGATATTGTCGCTCTTCATTCCATCCCTCTCGAAGCTACTGCCAGTTCCAGGCGAAAACCCGCGT
This sequence comes from Actinomycetes bacterium, assembly GCA_021785935.1. GTDB lineage: Bacteria > Actinomycetota > Thermoleophilia > BMS3ABIN01 > BMS3ABIN01 > JACRMB01. The sequence goes on along the minus strand of JAJYOG010000016.1, from coordinate 5,687 downwards.
GAACAGCGGGAAAGGATATACTATCACAATTAACTTCAGCTTCCGAAAAAGCGCCAAATTGGAAAATTGGTGATACAATCCTGGCATACTCGATGAAGCTACAACAGAAGATACCCCTTTACGTCGTTGCCGTCATGTTACTGGTTGGCGGTTTGGGCGCATTTGCACTTCTCGCCAGCCAAAGAAGCGCCAGCACCAACATGTTTGAAGACGCCTTCTCCGTACTTACGCGCACTATCCTCAACGGCCTCGACCAGGACATGCTCCGTGGCGACCGCGGCCATATCCAGCAGACGCTGGACAATCTGAGCAATAACGAGAACGTGCTTTCAATCGACATCCTTTCCACCGACGGCCGCGTCTGGGCTTCATCCCAGAAAGATACTATTAGCTCGGTCGCCGATCCCAACAGCGTGGCCCTGCTAAATAGCAACCGGCCCCAGGCGATTTTCGGCAACGTCTCCGAAAACCATATGACCAACGTCGCGGTCATCCCGGTTAAGGACGAATGCCTCATGTGCCATGGACGGACAGCAACGCCGCCAAACGCACAGGGATACCTGGGAGGGATCCGGGTGGATATCGCTACCACTTCACTGGAAGAAAGCCTCACTCAAAGCCGGGAAATTATCCTGGTAGTTGGCGGGCTCACCTTCATCCTGGTCGCCGGTACCCTGGTTTTCCTGCTACGCCGCACAACCTTGACGCCGCTAAAGGAGCTTACCGATGCTTCCGCCCGAATCTCTCGCGGCGACTACTCGGCCCGGGTCCGGACTGAAAACACCCGCGACGAACTCGGCGCCGTCTCGCACGCGTTTAACGAAATGGCAATTACGGTGGAGGAACACACCCGCCAGCTGGAAAACGCCAACCGCGACCTCGAGCAGGCGAGTCGCATGAAATCGGAGTTCCTGGCCAACATGAGCCACGAACTGAGGACGCCCCTCAATGTAATCATTGGCTTTTCAGAAGTGCTCCGGGACACAAGTTCGACGCAGCTCGATGATAATGACCGGACTGAATTCTGTGACAACATCGTCAACAGCGGTCATCATCTCCTGGAGCTGATTAACGACGTGCTCGACCTGGCCAAGGTAGAAGCAGGCCAGATGCACATGGCGCCAGAGCAGTTCTTTATCGCTCCCGTGCTCAGGGAGATCATTTCCACGATGAAGCCTCTGGCGCAGAAGAAGCACACTGAGCTTGTAATCCAGATCTCGGAGCGCCTGACAACGATCTACGCCGACGTCGGCAAGTTCAAGCAGATTATGTATAACCTTATTGGCAACGCCATCAAGTTCACGCCCAACGGCGGCACTGTGTCCATCAACGCCGTCATCATGGGCAAAATGGCCCGCTTCGCGGTGGCTGACACTGGAGTGGGCATCGCTGAGGCTGACCATGACCGCATCTTCCTGGAATTCCAGCAGGCGGATGGATCGAGTTCCCGCCCATACGAAGGCACCGGCCTGGGGCTTGCCCTCACCAGGAAATTCGTGGAAATGCAGAAGGGCGAAATCTGGCTGGAGAGCGAAATCGGGCTGGGCAGCACCTTTTACTTCACGCTTCCGGTTCCGGCGGAAAGAGAGATGCCGGCGGCTGCGCCTGCCGATCGCGATGTGCCCGGCGTTGCTGGGTCCGTCGGCGAAGAACCGACAGTTGCCACAGCCGCTCTTCGCAGACCAAGTGTGCTTGTTGTTGAGGATGACCTCAAGACGGCCGAGCTCATCGGCCTCTGGCTGACGCAGGAAGGCTACGAAGTAATTCATGCCCGTGATGGCGTCGAGGCGCTGGAGAAAGCAAAAGCCAATCACCCATTCGCAATCTGTCTTGATATCATGCTGCCACGCAAGGACGGCTGGCAGGTATTGCACAAACTCAAATCCGATCCGGAGACTGCCGACCTGGGAGTCATCATCTGCTCCGCCCTGGACAATCCCGAATTGGGATTCGCGCTCGGCGCCGCCGATTACTGCGTCAAGCCGTTGAGCCGGAGTCACCTGCTCGACAAGCTTCGCTATCTCAAGGGCATCTCGCCCGGACGCCGTTCACAGCCCCAGGTGCTGGTCGCCGATGGCGATCCCGATGCGGCCCTTCGCACCGCCGGCATCCTCGAACGGCAAGGTTTCAGTGTCATTAGCGCCACCACCGGCCGCGACGCGATGGATATCGCGCTCGAAAACTCACCCGACATCATCATCATTGATTTTAGCCTTCCTGGAACGCCAAGTTTTGAGGTCATTTCCTTCCTGAGAAAACACCCGGTCACCGTGAACACACCGGTGATCGTGACGACCGAAAAGGATATCAGCCGGAGCGATGAAGACATGTTGAATGAGAGCCACGTGGAGCGAATCATCCGCAAGAGCGACAGCAGCAGGGATCAGCTGCTTGGTGAGATGTTCCGTCTCGAAAAACTTCATCCGGAAAAGGCCCTGTTGATCGACAGCGAGACCCGGCTCTTTAACCGTCGCTATTTTGAGAAACGGCTGGCTGAAGAGGTCAAGCGCGCACAGCGCTACTCGCTTGACCTGTCAGTGCTGCTGATCGTGCTTGACCGCGGTAAAGGCCGGGCAGCGTCGCAAGCGGATCGGCTCGCTCTGCTCTCCGGCATTCTCAGAAGCAACATCCGCGCCGCCGATCCGCTTTCCCGTTATGGCGCCAGCTGTTTCGGTGTCCTTTTGCCGGAGACCAGCAAAGAAGCGGCGTTTAAGGCGGCGAAAAAGATTGTGAAGATCGTCCGGGCGCACGAAGCGGCTGACGGGGATGACTCCGCGTCGATTACCGTAAGCGTCGCCGTCACGGGAGATCATGGCGGATCCACGACGCCGGACGAGCTGGTTGCCAAATTGGAGGAGACACTATTTACTTTAACGGAGCAGGGCGGCGACGCTGCCCGGCTCGCCTAAGCATGAAGAGCCGCGGCCTCGCCCAAGCATGAGAATGGAATTCGGGGCGGCGCTTGATTGATTTGTCCACGGGTACTAAGGGGGGATTGCGGTGCAACTCACGGTGATGTTAGTGGAAGACAACCAGATGAACTCGCGCCTGGTTGAATATGTGCTCGAACGTGATGGTTTTGTGGTAAGGACCATCGATAGCGCCGAGGAGGCGGTACGGATGGCGGGTGCGGAGCCGCCGGACATCATCCTCATGGACATCCAGCTGCCAGGAATGGACGGGCTCGAAGCCACCGGCCGCCTTAAGAAAAATCCGGCGACGGCGAAAATACCCGTCGTCGCTATCACGGCACACGCCATGCGAGGGGATGAGGAAAGGATCCGTGCGGCGGGCTGCGAGGGTTATATCTCCAAACCGATCAATACCCGTGAGCTGGCGAACATCTTGAGGAAGTACCTCAGCGGCGACTAGTCCGGCTCAGCGGCGCATCATCCCCAGGGCCGCCTTAACGGTTCGCACCATCTGCTCGGGATCGAACGGTTTGGTGATATGGCCGCGAGCACCGAGAGCCGCACCCTTTTCGAGGTCCTCCTGTTCCCCCTTGGCCGTCAGGAGGATCACTGGAATGTTATTGAGCTTCTCATTCGAAGCCAGATCCTCCAGGACTTCAATGCCATCCTTGCGCGGCATCATGATATCGAGAAGGATGAGGTCGGGAATAATCTCCCCGAGCACGTTCATCGCCTCGACGCCGTCGATCGCCTCGCTGACCTCGAAACCGTCCACCTCGAGGTTCGCCCTCACCAGGGTTCTAAGCGAAGCCTCGTCATCGACAACCAGGATTCGTTTTGGTTTCATGCCGGTTGATTCCATGTTCTCCTTTTCTCATTCACTTATCCCCGATAGCGCGTCCTAGCTAACTATCAGGATGCGATCATCTGCTCAACTGCTTCCTCGGCTACCGCAATCGGCAACTCGAAGAAGAACCGGCTTCCCTTCTCTACCTCCGATTCGACCCAGATCCTGCCGCCCATCTGTTCCACCAGGCTCTTGCTCACATAGAGGCCGAGGCCGGTGCCGGTGGCCCCGCTTTTGCCGCGGGCCGCACGATAGAAACGCTCGAACACATGCGGCAGATGCTCGGAGCTGATACCGACCCCGCGGTCTTCGACTTCGAAGCGAAGCTTGCCTTCCTGCTTGCCTACAGTAACCGTAATCGATCCACCGTCGGGAGAGTACTTGATGGCATTGACCACCAGGTTGAGCAACACCTGATAAAGCTTGTCGGGATCCGCCTTAACCTGCGGCAGATCATCAGGAACATTTATTACGAAATTATGGATGGATGTCAATCTGGCCATGTTTTTGATTACCTGTCCGACCGTGGGCGCTACATCGATCGGTTTGAGGTCAAGCCGCAGCTTGCCAGCCTCGATGCGGCTCACGCTGAGAACATCCTCGATCAGGCGCGCCAGACGTTCTCCCTCCCTGACAATTTCCAGCAAGAAGGATTCCCGGCTGGCATCGGAAAATTTCGTGTCGGTGCGCAAAAGCGTTTTGGAAAATCCCAGAATTGACGTCAACGGCGTCCGCAGCTCATGTGAAACCGTGGCCACAAAGTCCGATTTCATCTGATCGATCTCCTTGTATTCGGAGATATCGCGGAAGACGTGGACGACGCCGGCGATAGTTCCATCGGGATCGCGGATCGGAGCGGCGCTTACCGACAGCCATATCTTTTCCTGGTCCTTCCGGCAGGTCAGAACTTCGTATCCGGTGCTGGAGAAATCCGCCGTGACTTCATGGGTGCCTCCACAGAAAGGCGTGCAAGTACCGCCATCCTCAGGAGTAACGCCAGTTGCGATGCCGGCTGCGCCATAGCACCCCTGGCCGATCATTTCACTCTCGGTGAATCCCGTGATTTCGGCCGCCGCCTGATTCCAGAGCACGATTTGTCCCTCGGTATCGACGACGTAGACGCCGTCGGCAACGCTGGCCAGGACCGCTGAGGTCTTTTCCTGCTCGTGCAGAACCTCGCGCACCTTCTGCGCCAGGCGGTCGGTCGTGCGGCTCAGTTCTACGTTGCGATCGCGCACCTGTTGCACCAGTAGGTTTACCAGCCCACCGGAAATTAACATAAATAGAATCTTGATGATCGCCGAGGTGATGCTGGCGATATCGTATTCGGTATCGTAAAAATAGGGCAGCAAAAAGCTGACGATGCAGGCCGACGCCACCAGCGCATATCCGCGGAAGGAAAAAAAGTAAGCCGCCCAGATGGCGAGCAGAATATAAAGTTCCCCGTACGGGCTCTGAACGCCGCCGCTAAAATAGATGATCGTGGCTATGTGAGAACAGGCGAGAAACGATGTCGCGTAGAAAACCTTATAACTGAAACGGTCCCAGGGAATAAGAATGAGAGCAATAGTGGTGAAGAAACCGCCAAGCGTCAGCAGCAGAACGGCGTCCTGATTGAAGTCGGGCTCGACCGGCAGCATGGTGCCGACGAGCACCACAATTATCCCCAGCCAGTAGATCCAGGCTGCCGATTTGGCCATCCGCTGCTGGCGGGGATCGCGCTGTTTGACTATTACTCTATCGAGAAACATGCCTTCAGGGACCTTCGGTCGAATATCGTTGACCCTGTACTTATACCCTGTATTTCAGACACTGTATAGGGCACCTCTAAAAATACCCAATTTAATACTTGACAATAAAGCATAAATATGATAGTATGCCGCTCGTCATCAATATATAACGGGAGGCGAAGATGGGTCAGCCTGGTT
>JAJYOG010000037.1 GCA_021785935.1 Actinomycetes bacterium | reverse complement strand
GGTCCAGTCAAGATCGTCCAGCGCCTCACACTCCGCCAGCAGCGCTGCCCAGACCTCCTCAAGCACGCCATCCCTCACAAACGTCTGAAACCAGCGATGCACGGTTGAATCATCCCCGAACTCCAGGAGCAACTGGTTCCATTGCACCCCCGAGCGCAGGCGGTAAATGACCCCATTTAGCACCTTCCTGAGGTCGGCCTGTTTTTGCCGGGGGATAATGCGCCGCCAAAATCGGTTCGATCCGCGCCCACAACTCGTCTGGGATCTCCCAGATTGTTGGCAATGGCTTGTTGTTATACCTCACCTTGACACTCACGACAACCTCCTGCTCGATTGACAGCATCAGCCATCAGTTCGAGAATGAGGAGGACATTCCTGTTTTGAGATAGTTACTAAGGCCCGGTTCACCTTCGGTAACGCCATCGAATAACATATTGACAGCCTGCCGCCGACGAGTACAATCACATACAGTGCCACTGCGTAAAATGGAAAGTGAGGCGGGCATGAGTATCAACGACGGCATCAAGGGAATCGCGGACGGCATCAATGCCGAACTCAAGGAAAAGAAAGGCGTATGGACCATGAAGACGGTCATCGCCGAGCGCAAGGCCTTCCTCTCGAAGAAAAAGCTTGAATACATCGCTAAATTCCGCATTGACGAAGATGTAAAAATGATTCGTTTCAACGAGATGCTGAAGGAATCGGGATCGGGAATCTCCAGCGGCGGCGGCGGTTTCGACAGCGGCATGTCACCTGGTTTCGGCTTCAAGAAGGAAACTTACAAGACCGGCGCCGGCCCACGCGAGGGCACGATCGAGGAACAGTCAAACCCTTTCGGCCAGCAGTACGACTACAAGTTTGACTTCAAGGATATCCGTGGCAGCATAGAAAAAATCGCCGCCGACAACGACCACGCATTCGAATACAAGATCACGCCTGTCGGACTCTAAAGGCGCAACGGAACAGACATAAAGCGGGGGCAAATAAGTGGCAGCTGGACAAGCGGTATCAGGACGCATTCAGAGCATTGACTTCCTCAGGCTGGTTGCCGCCTTCTCGGTAGTCTTTATCCATTCCCATGTCGGCGAGAACATGCGGCAGCTTGGGTATTTTATCTTTGATCAGGCGGCCGGCTTTGCTGTTCCTTTTTTCTTCATCGTGTCAGGATATTTTTTTACGCAGAATGTTCGGGAAGCCGAGTTTCCCGGTCGAATATACCGGCGATACGCCCTGAGGCTGACGATGCTGTTTGTTGTCTGGTCGCTGATCAACGGTGCGGCGATCTATATAGTCAACCGACACTTTGATCCATGGGCGCAACTGGGGCCGAACATGACCTCACACCTCTGGTTTTTCCCCGCCCTTTTAATTGGCCTGTCCCTCCTGTTTCTGTTTCTAAAGTATGATTTCTGTTCAGGGTATATCTATTTTGCCGTAATCCTTTACATCCTTGGTCTGTTGGCCGGCGCTTACGCCTTGACGCCGGTTGGATTCTATACCGATTTCAACACCAGGAATGGGCCCTTCTTCGCTTCGCTGTTTGTCGGCATCGGCATGCTGATCGCTCTCAAGGATTACCGGCCATCGCTACGAATCGCAGTCCTGGTTCTTCTGGCTTTAGCTCTGCGGGATCGCTTCCGCATAAACCATGTGACCTCATATCTCTCTTCGGCGGCAAAATTAACACTTGGTCTGTATGCTATTCAAGGTGTCGCGATCACGTACCTCGTGAAGACGGAATTTCCGCTCGGGAATTCCTACAGGCCTTTTATCTACCCGGTTGCCGTTTTTACCTTGTCGCTGTACCTGGCTTTCATTATCTCGAAGATCCCCGGCCTCAGACGAATTGTCTCCTGATTCTTATCCGTAGGGATACAACTTCTTCTTGAAGTCGTTCAGCTCCTTAAGCAGCAGGTAGTGCTTCTTCTCATCCTCGAGCAGGTAGGTTAACAGCTGCTTGACCACGAAGTTGCGACTGCGGTCAAGCTGCTCGGAAGCCAGCGCCACTGTGCCCCTCTCCAGTTCCAGGTGCTTGTCCAGCAGTTCTGACATGACGCCAAGTTCATCCGGAGTAAGCGTGATCGTGCCCTCCAGAGTCTGGCTGATGACTTCCAGCACGTGTTTGTGTTTCTCGGAGTCAGTCTTGATCACTTCGGCAATTGTTTTCACCAGGACGTTTTCGGTGGCGCCAAGAATGGCGTCGCAGGAACTGATTGTCTCATCCTCGATTTCCTGCCACTTTTTGATTCCAGCTTCGAAAGTTTCCTGTTGCTCGACTATATTCTGAACAGTCATCATGTCCTCCCCGGTTTCGTCATTAAGGCTATACGTTTTTATATACCCCCGAGGCAGCAAGATTGAATCTTCCCGCTCTTGGGAAAGATCTCCTAAAGCAGAAATATCTGTCCAGCAATCTTTCCGGTGGCAAACGTGGAAAAAATGGAAAACAGCGAAGCCAAACATGAAGCCAGATGGGAACGCCTCTACGAAGATGAAGATGTGGAGGCGTTGCCCTGGTATTATCCCGGGCTTGATCCCGACTTTGAAACGGCGCTAGTCAAATATGAAATCGATATCGGCGAGGTGCTGGATCTTTGCACTGGCCCGGGAACCCAGGCAATGGCGCTGGCGGACCAGGGTTTCAGTGTCACCGCCATGGACATCGCCGGCTCCGCGGTTGAAAAGGCCTGCGTTAAGGCCAGGGAAGAGGGGCTCGATATCGTTTTTCACCGGGATGACATTCTGGTGAGCCATCTCGACCGTACCTTTGATGTGGTCTTTGACCGCGGCTGTTTTCATCTCTTCCCGCGGGGGAAACGGAAAGAATACGTTCCCGCGGTCAGCCGTCTGATCCGGCCCGGCGGTTATCTTCTCCTAAAATGTTTCAGTTATCTTGAGACCCGGCCGGAGGGGCCGTACCGGATAGCTCCCGACGAAATCGAGGACCTGTTCACCTCTGACTTCGATGTTCTCGCCATCGAACATACAACTTTTAGCGGACGGAATTTGACGGCGCCTCCCAAGGCCCTTTTCTGTGTCTTGCGCAAGCGGTAGGCTCGGTAAACCGCACTTCAGCGCCGCGCAGCCGCCCGGCGATTATTCATACTCGGCGTGCAGCGCCCCGATGCTGCCGTCGGGCATCCGCGTCCGGTGGCAACAGTTGAAGGTCTTCCAGCCGCCGGCGAGATTATAAAGATCCTTGAAGCCGTTCATCTCCAGAATGCGGTAGGCAAGATAGCTGCGGATTCCGGTTAAGCAATATATATAGATTGGCTCCGGCAGCTTGCGAACTTCTTCCAGGCGCGAGCGCAGCTCGTCCAGAGGAATCAGGACGGCGCCGGACAGGTGCCCGCGCCCGTATTCCTTGGGTGTGCGCACATCTAGGACGGTGCCTTGTGAAGTCTTCCCCGGGTGATCCTCGGGAAACCAGAAACGGATAATCCCGTCCAGCACGTTCGCGCCCACAAACCCCGCCATGTTCACCGGGTCCTTGGCCGAGCCGTAGGATGGGGCATAGGCCAGCTCCAGCTGCTCGAGGTCGTACACCGTGAGCCCGGTGCGTACGGCTACGGCAAAAATGTCGATACGCTTGTCGACGCCGTCACGGCCGATGATCTGCGCGCCCAGTATTTTCCCATCCTCGGGATCGAAAATCACTTTCGTGTGCATGTGCGCGGTGCCGGGATAATAAATCGCATGCCCGAATGGGTGCAGATAGATCTTCGTGAACTCACGACCCACGCGGCGCAGTGTCTTCTCCGACGCTCCCGTGGCCGCGGCCGTGAGGTCGAATGCCTTGACGATGGCCGTTCCCTGGGACGTCGTGTAAGTGCTCTCGCGGCCGAGGATATTGTCGGCGATGATGCGTCCCTGCCGGTTCGCCGGGCCGGCCAGGGGGATATTGACAGGTTCTCCGGTAACCGTGTCGGTCACCTCAACCATGTCGCCGGCGGCATAGATGTCGGGGTCGGATGTGCGCATATGCGCGTCAACCTTGACCGCCCCGCGAACACCCAGCTCCAGGCCCGCGGCTTCGGCCATCTGTGATTCAGGGCGAACGCCGATGGCCATGAGGACGAAATCGGCCGCGACACTGCCACCGTTATCCAGTTCGACCTCGACCCGCCCGCTGACGTCATGGAAAGCCCTGGCGCCGGTACCCAGCCTGACCCGCACACCTTTTTCTTCAAGATGGTACTGCACGTCGCTGGTCATCTCCGGATCAAGTGCGGGAAGCACCTGCTCCTGAAGCTCCACCAGGTCGACCTTGAGGCCGCGGTGCACCAGTGCTTCAACCATCTCCAGCCCTATATATCCGGCGCCGATGACGATGGCGGTTTTAGCGCCGCCGTCGACCAGTTCCTTGATCCGGTCCATGTCGGGAATAGTGCGCAGATAGAGGATGCGCGGGTGATCGATACCGGGCAGATCCGGCCGGATCGGCGCCGCGCCCTGGCAGAGAACCAGTTTGTCGTAGGGTTCGTCGTACTCGCGCCCGGTGCCGCGCTCGATAACGCGCACGGACTTGCCGCTTCTGTCTATCGCGGTAGCTTCATGTCCGATTCGTACATCGGTGAGGAACTGCTCCCGGAAATATTCCGGGGTCGACATCAGGAGATCGCTGCGCTTTTTGATTTCTCCACCTATATGGTAAGGCATGCCGCAGTTGGCGAAGGAAACGTAATCGCCCCGTTCGAGGATCACGATCTCGGCATCCTCGGAGAGCCTGCGCGCCCTGGCGGCGGCCGAAGCGCCGCCGGCGACCCCACCGACAATAACTATTTTCAATTACCTATCCTTTTACTTATGAGTTGCGCGTGGCCAGAGCCAGCATGGTCATGGTCATGCCGCTAAAGAGCAGATCGATGCCGACCAGGACCCCGATCGCCCATTCTGACGAGGTTGGCCAATTCGTCAGGATAAGCAGGCCGATCACGGCGCCCAGCAGCCCGTTTATGAGCAGCATGGACCAGCCGTTGGTCGAGCGGGAGCCGATTGCCACCACGGCTCTGAACAGTCCGGCGGCCAGGAAGCCGATGCCGAGAATCAACGTCAGCGTCACGACCCCTGAAAGCGGATACACCAGGAGCAAAATCCCGGTTGCAAGATAGAGGATTGCCAGCAGCAATTGCCAGAAAAAACCCTGCTCGTGAGCGGCGAAGGCGTGCACGAGATAAGCGCAGCCGCTGATCAGCAAAATGATGCCAATGAATATCTCCATGCCCACTGAGGCTCCCAGGGGGAAGATAATGGCGAACCCTCCCACCAGAATCAGGATGATACCAAGCGTCAGAAACCATTTCCAGTTCTCCGGCACGATCTGGACGGCCACGAGATTTGTACCGCCGTGTCCCTGCGTGGCAACGTTCATTTGATCTCCCTCCCTCGTTGGGTGGATTTATCCCCGACTAATTCGTTGTACGGGCACTTAATCCCCCTTGGCGGCAAAGCCGAAACCGCGCCCGGAAACTCTCGCGCGGGCAAAGCCGAAACCGCGCCCGGAAACTCTCGCGCGGGCAAAGCCGAAACCGTTGCGGGAATCTCCGCCTTGTTTATCCCGGGAGCTAAAAAGGAAGGTAATACAACATAATGGGAAATAGTGTCCTGAAATACGATCAGCTAGCCGCAACCGAAACGGTGGCAAGGACGCTGCCGGCGTTGCGCGAGAGAGGCATTCTGGCTGATTTCATCGAAAGCCGCGGCCTGGCCCTGACCAGGATTGCCGAGCTGATCCCGGAGGGTGCTTCGGTGATGACGGGGGCCTCACGGACCCTGGAGGAGATCGGCTTCATCGATTTGCTGGTGTCCGGGAAACATCCCTGGAATAACCTGAAGAACGAAATGCTGGCCGAGAGCGATCCTGCCCGGCAGATGGATCTGCGGCGCGCGAGCGTTGTCTGCGATTTCTTTCTGGGAAGTGTGCATGCGATCACGGAAGGGGGCGAGGCTGTCATCGCTTCCGCTTCCGGAAGCCAGCTGCCAGCCTACGCTTTTACTGCCCGGAACGTAATCTGGGTCGCGGGGTCGCAAAAGATCGTACCCGATCTGGAGTCGGCCTTTAACCGCATCAAGGAATATGTATTCCCCCTGGAGGATGCCCGGATGAAAAGTACCGGCGCCGCCGGCAGCGGTATCAACAAGACGCTGATATTTTCACGGGAGTGGAGTCCCTACCGGAAGATATATCTGGAGCTGGTAGGGGAAAAGCTGGGGTTTTAAACTAACTGGCGCCGGCTACGTCGCGACGGCGCACGAATGCCGCGGCGGCACTGACGAAAAGCACCACGTATATCGCCATCGCGATAGCCGCATGCAGTCCGGAGACGCTTTCACCGGTGAATCCACCCGGTCCCGCACCGCCGCTGGGAAGCGACACCCCCAACGATGAAATCAGGGAATAACCGTTAGTGCGCAGCAGCCCCTTGGACACCGTGGCCAGCAGGTCGATCTGCGAGCTGAACGAGGATATCAGGCTCTCGATCACCAGGCCGTATATTATTCCCAGGCCGATCGCCATCGCCGTCCCGCGGGATAACACGGCCAGTAGAACTCCGAGTGACGCCCACACCGCCATAACAAACCAGCCGGCCCCCATGGCGCGCACGAGGTCCCACATCGGTGGTGCTTCCATCGATACGCCCTCACGCCAGGCAATGATCATGCTGGCGATGTAGGCCAGGAAAAATACGGCCAGGACAAATGGAACCAGCGCAATGCCGATGGCGGCCATCTTGGAAAGAAAGACCTTCAGCCGGCTGTCGCGCTGGGTAAATATTGGAGTCAGCGTCCCCCAGTTGTATTCACTGCCCATGGCCAGGGCTCCCAGGATGAGCACCATCGTGCCGCCGAAGAAAGGAAACGAAGTCGTGATGGTGCCGACCAGATTCTGCGGCAGAAGCACGAGCAGCAGCGCCGGCCCGACCGCGCGTCCGTGAAATTTCAGATTATTGGTGTAGGCGTAATAGGGAAGGATGTACGAGAACAAAATCGACATGCCCGACCAGAATCCCAGGAGAACCCAGAAAGCGACCCGTTTGCGCATTAGCATCAGTTCGGCAATCAGGCTATTCATGTATTACTTCCTTCCCGGTAAGGCTAAGGAAGACGCTTTCGAGTGAATGCGTAACCGTGCATACTTCGCTGACTTCGATTCCAGCGCTGACCAGCTCCCGGTTGATCTGAGCGCTGCGGGAAGTATCGGCTTCGACCATGATCACGTTGCTGTCGGAGGTTTCGATCTTGCCGATGCCGGCCATGGCTTCCAACAGCTCGCGAGCCTTGCCGACAGGCTCGACCTTAAGCTTGATTCTCACTCCGCGCCGGAGATCGCCGAGGGCTCCCTCTGTGACGATTTTGCCATCCTTGACTACGCCGACACGGTCACATATCTGTTCCAGCTCCCCCATCAGATGGCTGGAGAGCAGTACCGTGCGGTTGCCCTGTCCCAGCCCGCGGATCAGGTGGCGCATTTCGGCCATGCCGGCCGGATCCAGGCCATTGGTCGGCTCATCAAGGATCAGCAACTCGGGGTCCTTCAGCAGGGCGGCAGCCATTCCCAGGCGCTGCTTCATTCCCAGGGAGTATGTTTTAAAACGGTCGCCACCGCGCTTGGTCAACTCGACTTCGTCGAGGACAGGGTCGATGCGCGAATAATCGATCCCGGCATGGCGCGCCATGATCTTGAGGTTATCGCGTCCGGAAAGATAAGGATAAAAAGCCGGCATCTCTACCAGGGCGCCGAGGCGAGCCAGCGTCTGGGGCTTGCCGGGTCTGTCGCCCAGGACTTCGCATGTACCCGAGCTGGGACGAACCAGCCCCAGTAACATGCGCAGGGTCGTAGTTTTGCCGGCGCCGTTGGGTCCGACGAAGCCGTATACCTCGCCGCGCCTGACCTTCATTGTCAGGCCGTCCACCGCCATGAGACTGGGGCCGTAACGCTTGCTCAGGCCGGTGGTCTGGATTACGTATTCGTTATTGGTTTCACTCATTGTCAACAGATCTATGTCTCACATTTCCAAAATGATTTAATAGTAGCACGTCAGTTTTTAGCCCCGGGCATTTAGCCAACAGCATTATATATACCCAGAATTGGAATGCTCTAATGATCGCTGAAAAATTTGTTTTTTGTCAGGGAATGGGGCGGCGCGCCGCAGGC
>JAJYOG010000005.1 GCA_021785935.1 Actinomycetes bacterium | reverse complement strand
CTCCGGCCATTTGTGGTTAAAAAGAGCACTGCGGCAATCTTCCTCGGTTTTGTACATTTCCATAAACTCTATCAGTGTCTTGGGCCCGTTCACGGCGTTACCTCCTGCTTGGCAGATCTGCTGATAAACAGAAGATATCAGCCGGTCCGGACGGAACCTGAGCTAATAGGATGAGCAGTTAAATGAAATATATAATTTTCCTCATCGCTACAATTTTTGTAAGCTCTTTGATAATGATGATAATTGCGTGTGGAAATTCGATATCAAACACGCCGGAGCAAGCAATTAATGAATATTTCCAAGCTGCAAATGATAAAGATTGTGATAAACACCTGGACCTGCATTCTTCAAACTTTAAATATAAACCGGGTGCAAGTCACGCTGAAGAACTCAAAGCCTGTCAAGAACAGCTTCAAGTAGTACAGAATATCATTACTGTCAGAATCGACGAGGTTTCCACTAGAGAAAATAGAGCGGTTGCTAAAGGCGAGTTAACGATGATCACTGAAAAACAGCAAGTGACAGACAAGATTATTGTACGCCTCATTGTTGAGGATGGAGAATGGAAGCTAGATAAAATTACTTACAGTGACGCCTCTAGCCAACTGAATCGTCCAGAACCTTCGAGTGACAGCCAAACCGACAGCCAAGCGGATGGAACGGCATCCAACGCTATGGAAGTAATGGCAAGCACTTTTCATAAAGAGCCCGCAATTTGGGTTTAAGTATAGTGATCAGCGATTGGCCTGGCGTCAGCCGGATTTGGTACGCTGATCATCAGGCGTCGCCGCAGGTAATTCTTGAAAAAAATTGAAGTTGGTTGGAGCGTGGCTGAAATAACGTGAATACGGAAGAGGCAGGGTTACTTTTCCCCTTCACGGCAACGCGCTACAGAGCCGCCGCCCATCCGCTTGGCCAGATAGAGCGCCTTGTCTGCGCGGGCACGCAAGAGCCCAGCTTCGGTCCCGTTCTCGGGGCAGGAAACGACGCCGATGGATACGCTGGACATTTCCCGGCCTCCGGTGCTCTCATGAATCAAATTGACATCGTTGATGATACGTTCAGCTACTGATTCAGCATCCCCGGAGGATATCCCTGGCATCAGCAGGAAGAACTCATCCCCTCCATGTCTGACGGCGATATCGGTTTCGCGTTTTTGGCTGGTCATGATCTGAGCCAGATGTATGAGGGCCCGATCTCCCATTTGGTGGCCTTCGGTGTCGTTCAACTGCTTCATTCCGTCAATGTCGATCATCATCATGGAAAACGGTATCTGGTAGCGATTGAACATCTCCAGGTTTTCGTGCAGCCGGCGCTCGAAATGGCGAACATTAAACAGGCCGGTCATGGCGTCGGTATCCGCCAGGCGCTGGAGTCCCTCGGAACTTCTTTCCATATGAAGCTCAAGGCCATGCTTGAATATCTGTTCGAAACACTCGTCAAGGCTCTTCAGGACCAGAATTAATTCCTGGTCCGAACCGCGTAGGTCTTTGGCCAGGGCTTCGATAAGCAGGCGGCGCAATAGGGAATAATCTTCGAAAACCTTGATTATCGAGGCATTTTCTTTGCGGACGCTGGCCAGTTGCAAGATCAGCTCCTCGAATTTGGCGCCGCCGAAGGCATCCCCGGAAGGAGTGAGCAAGTTCTCTGCTATATGGGAGATAAGCCGGGGGAGGGTGGTGGACAGCGCCTGTGCAGGAAAAGTCTGGAGGGAAAGCAGCTCCAGGTCGTCAATGGTTGCCTTAAGCCATTCCTTGATGACCTCCGTTTCCCGGTTTTTCAGGGAGCTACTGGCCTTGTCGGCTAACCGGGGAGCCGTTCGGGTTGGGGTGCTTTCTGTTTTTATGGAGTTCCAGTTCTCGTGTCAGTTTGAAATCTTAAAATCCCGCTTTATGTAAACTTCACGATGATAATTGATTTACAATGCTTTTTCAATATGTGTACATTCGGATGTACATTCGGATCAAAATACTCGGTCAAATCTCCTATTACCCAATCGTGAACTCGAATCCGATCGCCGCCGCGTTGCCAGCCCTGTCGGTGGCACTGCCGCCTACTTGGTGCACGCCAGAA
Source organism: Actinomycetes bacterium (assembly GCA_021785935.1). Classification (GTDB taxonomy): domain Bacteria; phylum Actinomycetota; class Thermoleophilia; order BMS3ABIN01; family BMS3ABIN01; genus JACRMB01. Next base: position 86,935 of record JAJYOG010000005.1, on the reverse strand, counting down.
GCCAATCCCTGATAAGGGCAGCCGACGAGTTCGTCGGTAACAGTGCATCCGCTCATCGCCTTGCCGTCGAGAGTGACGCTCACACCTGTCGCCGGATCGATGCCGCTGCCACCATAATCCGCGTAGCGAACGTAAACCGTATTGGCGTCACCGTAGATGGTTCCGTCCGGCCAGTGGGCGATGATCTCCGGTGCGGTTGTATCGGCGATCGTAAACACAAAGCTAATCGCCGCCGCGTTGCCAGCCCTGTCGGTGGCACTGCCGCCTACTTGGTGCACGCCAGAAGCCAATCCCTGATAAGGGCAGCCGACGAGTTCGTCGGTAACAGTGCATCCGCTCATCGCCTTGCCGTCGAGAGTGACGCTCACACCTGTCGCCGGATCGATGCCGCTGCCACCATAATCCGCGTAGCGAACGTAAACCGTATTGGCGTCACCGTAGATGGTTCCGTCCGGCCAGTGGGCGATGATCTCCGGCGCGGTTGTATCCGCGGCAGGCATTAGCATGTTGACATCGACAAAGGTAAAACCCTTGGCTTTGATGCCGGCAACCGTTGCCTTCAGGTCATTGATGTTCTCCTCGGAATGAAAGAAGAAGCTGGCGAAGCCATCCCTGATCGCCAGGTTCTTGCCGGCGCGGTTGATGAGCAGCGAAGGTGGACTATCAGTGCCTGAAATATAGCCAAGATTTTCTGGGATTAGCCGGCCGCCGTATTCAGTGCGGTTGATTATATAGGGGAAATAGATGTAGTCGAAGCGTTCGTAGATCGCGTCGAAATTACTGGTGAAAACGGGATAGTCGGCATCGGCGGCCAGATAATGCGGCGTCTCCCAGATCCTGGGCCGGGCGAAGCCGGCCGTCTGCAGGATGCCAAGGCCACTGTCGATCCTGCCTTGCACCCAGGCGGGTGAGTCCTCGGGCACGGGGCCGATGTCGTTGATCTGACCCGTTGCGTCGGTCTGCTGAATGTAGAATTCTGAGTCTACTCCGGAGACACCGTTCGTGGGGTTTGCCACCGTGCCGTACTGGTGGGTGTAGCCGTGCATAATGATGGTTCCGCCCTTCGTGACGGCGTAATTAAGCGCGCTCACCAGCTCGGGGCTCTGATAGATTTCCTTGGTCATGGGAGGTCCCCAGGCGCCAAGGGGATCACGGAAGCTGGGGATAACCGCCAGGCTGAACGGTACGGACTCGCTGTAAAGATAATCCGCGATCGCCCTGATGCGGGCCGGATCCTCAGTGGCGTCAATATCCTCTATGCGCACCAGGGCCTTGTGTGACGCCGCGTGCTGGATGCCAAGCATGTCGTGCAACAGGTCGCAAAATGCCAGGTAGGGGCTGTCTTCGGCTCCTTGTGACATGGGGTCGTCGGCCACATACCAGAAATTGCCGCTCTGGATGACATAAGGGCGGGATTTGGTGCCGTTGGTGATGGTTGCTTTCGTACTGGCCTTGGCCGCGTTGAGGATGGAAAGCTGGCCGTAGTCCGACTGCGTGCGCACAAAAGTCTGGCCGCCGTAGTTAACCTTCTTGAAATTTCCGGTTCCCAGTTCCTGGATGAAACGAAAACCGAAACGGCTTTCAAACTGGGCCTGGTAATCCCAGGCCGCCTTCCAGATGTTGTAGCTGATCCAGACGACGCGGCTGTTGGTTGCAAGCACATCCTGGAGGAAAACAGGGGGGAGGGCCCGGTCAAAAGTGGAGCCCAGGTAGAAGGTTGCCTGGTAACGGTCGACGTCGCCTGCCGCGTATGAATCGACGGTCTTGACGTCATAGGCGAGGTCAAAATGGCCAAGGAGATTTTCGAGGGTTCGCTGGGAGGCGGCGGCTGTTCCCGGCGCGAAGGGCTCATCAACGAGAATCAGCGCTTTCCCGGTCTGGCTGAAGGCGGTTCCGGTAAATGCCAGGAGGCAGACGACGAAAATTAGTGGGCTGAGGATTATTGTTTTCATCACAAGAATGTACTTTCCCGCAAACAGGACTTTTCTATTTTACCGCAGTATCTCGAACTTGTAAAACTTGACCACAATACTTTTAAATACAAAATATATTTTTGTCAAAGTGTCAAAAAGTGTGGAAATATATCAAACAGGGCTTTAGCCTGCTTCCGCGATTTGTATGGAATGTCATATAATCCATGCTTAAGCACAATGTCTGCAGCGCATTTCAAATGAGGCCTGCAACGCATCACAATATTAGCGGGCGTGGCGGAATGGTAGACGCGCCAGCCTTAGGAGCTGGTAGGGTTCTCCCTGTGGAGGTTCAAATCCTCTCGCCCGCACCAGTCTGACGTCTGAAATCCACCAAGGATTTGGACATTGGCGTCAATCTTCTTTAACATCTAGGCTTGGCGAAAATTTAGTATTGAATTAAGTATTGTGTCCCCGAAATAGGAGCCCAATGGCTGACATCAAAACGAAGGTAAATACGCTCGAAGGCGACAAGGTCGAACTCGTGGTGGAGATTCCCGCGGAGGAAGTGAAAGCGCAAGTCGACAAGACCATCAAGGAGCTGGGACGCGGAGTGAAGATTTCCGGCTTCCGCCCCGGTAAAGTGCCCCGCCCCGTGCTCATTTCCCATTTCGGCAAGGATGCCATTCACGCGCACGCGCTCGAGGACGCGCTGCCGGGCTGGTACGAGGCCGCGGTCAAGGAAACCCGGACCAAGCCAATAGACAAGCCTGAAATCGATTTCGAGCAGATCGAGGATGAAAGCAAGCCGTATTTATTTAAAGCGACCGTGGCGGTGATGCCGCCGCCGAAAATTGGAAAATACGCCGGCCTCGAAGTGGAGAAGGACACCCCGGAGCTGAAGGATGGCGAGGTCGATGAAGAGATCGACCGGCTGCGCAAGCGCGTGTCCAGGCTCGAGGAAATCGAGGAACGCCCGGCTGCTGACGGTGATTATGTTCTCATTGATTTCACCGGCTATCTCGATGGTGAAGCCCTCGATGGCGGCGCTGGCACCGATTATATGCTCGAATTGGGCAGCCAGCAGTTTATCCCCGGATTTGAGGAGCAGATTGCAGGAATGGAGAAAGGCCAGTCGAAAAAGCTTACGCTGACTTTCCCGGAAACCTACAAGCCGGAAGAGCTTGCTGGCAAGGAGGCCCAGTTTGACGTAACGGTCAAGGAGATCAAGGAGCGGGTGCTGCCCGAGGCCGATGACGCTTTTGCCGGCGAGAACAGCGAATTCGACACGATTGACGAACTCCGCAAGGATATCGAGGCGCGCATCATGAAGAGCCGCGAGGCTGCCGCCGAGAGCGCTTTCCGCCAGCGGGTGCTTGACAAGGTGCTCGAGGACGCGGAGGTTGTCATCCCGCAGCCCATGGTTGAATCCAGAGCCCATCAGATTGAACTGGAGTTTATTTATTCCATGGAAGCCCAGGGCGCGTCGGTCAAGGATTACATGGAGCAGACGGATGAGCAGAAGCAGGCTTTTAGCGAACATTTTCACAAACAGGCCGAAGCTGTGCTGAAGCAGGAACTTTTGCTGGAGACGATCGCCGACAAGGAGGGCCTTGAAGTCAGCGACGAGGATTTCGAGGAGGAACTCAACAGTGCCGCCGCGCATATGGGCAAGGATCCCAAGGAGTTGCTGGAGAAGACCCGGGAACAGAATCGCGAACAGGAGATCCGGGACGATCTGCTCAGAAACAAGGCTTTGCACTTAATAGCGGATAAGGCAATAGCGGTTCCGGTTAGGGCCGGGAAGGCTAAGGAGAAGGAGCCGGCTGAGGCCAAAGCCAAGGAAGGCACGGCGGAAAAGACGGCGGCGAAAGAGCCGGCCAAGGAAAAAGAAGCGAAACCAGCGCCGGAAGCGTCAAAATAGCTATTAAATGGAATTCAAAAATGCAGTTCAATCACAGGATAAAATCCGACCATTCAGAGGTGCATGATCAAATGCCATTAATTCCCATGGTTATCGAGCAGACCAGCCGCGGCGAGCGTGCTTTCGACATCTATTCTCGGCTCCTGAACGAGCGCATTATCTTCCTCGGCAGCGGTATTAACGAGGAAGTAGCCAACGTCGTCGTCGCCCAGCTATTGCATCTGGAGTCCGACGATCCGGACAAAGACATCAACCTTTATATCAACTCACCGGGCGGTTCGGTCTATGCCGGTCTGGCCATCTATGATACAATGCAGTTTATCAAGCCGGACGTGGTAACTACCTGCGTGGGGATTGCTATGAGCATGGGCGCTTTAATTCTCGCGGGAGGCGTAAAGGGCAAGCGATTTGCGCTGCCTAACGCCAAGATTTTAATCCACCAGCTGTCCGGCGGTTTCCAGGGACCAGCGGCCGATATCGAGATACACGCCAAGGAAGCCCTGGCGCTACGCAAACGCCTCGACGAAATCCTCGCCCTGCATACAGGACAAACCATCGAAAAAGTATCCCAGGACACCGATCGCGACTACTTCATGACCGCCGAAGAGGCAAAGGCTTATGGCCTGATCGACGACATCCTTGCACATCGCGCTACCACCTCCAAGGAGGCATAACGGAACATGGCTCGACCGACTGACGGCAACGAACAACTCCTCTGCAGCTTCTGTGGCAAGTCGCAGCGGCAGGTAAAAAAATTAATCGCCGGTCCCGGCGTCTATATCTGTGATGAATGCATCGATCTCTGCAACGAGATCATCGACGAGGAGCTGGCGGCGCCGCCGACCCTCGATCTGGAGCATTTGCCCAAACCGACCGAGATCTACGAGGCGCTCAATGAGTACGTAGTCGGCCAGGAGGATGCCAAGCGCACCCTCGCCGTCGCTGTCTACAACCATTACAAGCGTGTGCAAATGTCCGCTCTGGAGGATAACGAGGTCGAACTGCAGAAGTCGAACATCCTGCTGCTGGGACCGACCGGCTGCGGCAAGACGCTGCTGGCCCAGACGCTCGCGCGTTTTCTCAACGTTCCCTTCGCCATAGCTGACGCTACGGCTCTCACGGAGGCGGGATATGTCGGCGAAGACGTCGAAAACATTTTGCTTAAGCTGATCCAGGCCGCGGATTATGACGTCAAGAAGGCCGAGACCGGCATTATCTACATTGACGAAGTCGACAAGATCGCCCGCCGGGCCGACAATCCCTCGATTACCAGGGATGTTTCCGGCGAAGGCGTGCAGCAGGCGCTACTAAAAATCCTTGAGGGCACAGTTGCCAGCGTGCCGCCACAGGGCGGGCGCAAGCATCCCCATCAAGAATTTCTCAATATCGATACGACTAACATCCTGTTCATCTGCGGCGGCGCTTTTGCTCATCTGGACAAGATCATCGAGCGGCGCGTGGGCCACAAGGGCATGGGTTTTGGCGCCGACGTCAAGAGCCGCAGCGAGAAGGATGTAGGCAGCATTTTCGCCAAGGTAATGCCGGAAGACCTGCTTGATTACGGTCTGATCCCCGAGTTCATCGGGCGGCTGCCGGTGATCAGCGCCATCCACAACCTCTCGCGGGACGATCTCGTACGCATTTTGACCACTCCGAAGAATGCTCTGGTCAAACAGTACGAGCGCTTCTTCAAATTTGATAACATAGAGTTGGTCTTCGGGACGGATTCGCTGGCCGCCATCGCCGACAAGGCGCTGAAGCTGGAAACCGGAGCCCGTGGCCTTCGCTCTATAATCGAGCAGTCCCTGCTAAATGTTATGTTTGAGCTTCCCTCGCGCGGCGACGTGCGAAAGTGTGTAGTTACCAAGGATACGATTGAACGCGAGATTGATCCGACCCTGGTGACGGAAGCGGAAAGAATATTGCCACAACTTGACGAAGAGTCAGCCTAAACCAGATAAGTCTCTACCACTTCTTCCAACAAGAGAACTCGTAGTTTTTCCCCGCATGGTCGCGCCCATTTTCGTGGGCCGTGAGAAGTCGATCAAGGCCCTTGAACGCGCCTTTGAAGACAAATCGCCGATCATTCTTTCCACCCAGAAGGAGCCTGACCTGGACGATCCCTCCAGCGAGGACATCGTCCGCATCGGCACCATGGCCACGGTCGTACAGCTCTACCGGCTGCCTGACGGCTCGATCAAGGCTCTCGTGGAGGGCCAGCAGCGGGTAAAGATCGACGACTTCACGGCGACGTCGCCACACTTCCAGGTCAATTTTTCCCTAATGCCCGGTGTGGTAGGCGAACCCAGCGAGCGCGTCAGCGCCCTGGCGCGCGTGGTCATGCGCGAGTTCGTCCGTTACGTTGAATCCAACCCGGCAATGCCGGATGAGATCGGCCAGATTGTTACCGCGGTCGCCGATCCTGACGAGCTTGCCGACGCCGCCGCCGCCCACATGATGATTCCCTACGAACAGAAGCAGCTGCTGCTGGAGATGGGGGACAGTGAGAAGCGCCTGGGCGAGGTCCTGCGCATCCTGGCGGAAGAGAACGCCGTACTCGACATGGAGCGTGAACTCAATCAGAAGGTCCAGGACAAGATCGAGGCGACACAGCGGCAGATCTTCCTGCATGAAAAGATTAAGGTCATCCGTGACGAACTGGAAAATTCACCCGAGGCCGAAGATGAATCGGTCCAGGAATACATCCGGCTGCTTGCCGAGAAAAAAATGAGTCCGGCGGCGGCGGAGGTGGTCAAGAAAGAGATCGGCAAGCTCAAGGCGGCCTCGCCATACTCGGCGGAAGTCTCGGTAATTCGCAACTATCTTGATAATGTCTTTGCCCTGCCGTGGGGCGACCTGGCGGAAAAATCAGAATATGAGCTGCCCGTGGTCGCGCGTCATCTCGACCGCACCCACTATGGGCTGAAAAAGGTCAAGGAACGGGTGCTGGAATTCCTGGCGGTGGGCAAACTGCTGGGGAAGGACCAGCCCAACACGACGCTCTGTTTTGTGGGACCGCCGGGAGTGGGCAAAAGCTCGGTGGCTCGCGCCATTGCCGACGCGCTCGACCGCCCGTTCGTTCGCATATCACTTGGCGGTGTTCGTGACGAGGCCGAGATCAGGGGCCACCGGCGCACTTATGTCGGCGCCATGCCTGGCCGCATCATCGATGCCATCACCAAGGCCAAGGTTGATAACGCGGTAGTATTGTTAGATGAAATCGATAAGATGGACGCCGACTTCCGCGGCAATCCGGCGGCGGCGCTGATGGAAGTGCTCGATCCGCTGCAGAACAAAGAGTTCCGTGACAACTACCTGGAGCTGGATTACGACCTCTCCCGAATTTTATTCCTGGCGACCGCGAACTATGACGACGGCATCCCCGCGACTCTTTATGACCGGTTGGAGACGATCCAGCTGTCAGGCTATACCTTCGAGGAGAAGCAGCAGATCGCGAAACGCCATCTGCTGCCAAGGATCGCCAAGGAGTCAGGGCTGAAGAAGGGTGACGTAAACTTTTCAGCGGCGGCGCTCAAGGCGGTCATCCGTTTCTATACGCGTGAATCCGGAGTGCGCGACCTCGAGCGTAATCTGCGCAAGATCTACCGCAAGGTGGCACGGGCGTATCTGGAGCAGGGCGCCAAACTGCCGGCGCGGATCGCGGCCAGCGGCCTGGAGGGCTATCTCGGCCCGGCGCCTTTCATGGAGGAACGCCTCGAACGTCGTGCGCTCAAGGGGACCAGCCTCGGGCTTGCGTATACTTCAGACGGCGGTGACGTTCTCACCATAGAAACCTCGGTCTCAAGCGGCAAGGGTGACCTGATCCTGACCGGTCAGCTGGGAGAGGTTATGCAGGAATCGGCCTCGACTGCCTGGGGCTATCTGCTCTCGAAAGTTGAGACCGACAAGCGCTTCAGGGATCTTTTCAGGAAGGATGCGCCTGGCCTGGATACCGACGGCAACTGGGCAATGGCAAGCAAGGATCTGAGGCTGCATGTGCCCGAGGGAGGCATCCCCAAGGATGGACCCTCCGCCGGAGTCGCCCTGGCTGTATCGATGCTCTCCGCTGTGACCGGCCATTCAATCCGGCCTGCCGTTGCCTGCACCGGCGAGATTACGCTGCGCGGCAAGGTGTTGCGCGTCGGCGGCCTGCGCGAAAAATGCCTGGCCGCGGAGCGCATGGGCGTCAAGACGGTAATCCTTCCCAAGACTAACCAACCGGACATCAAGGAGCTGCCGGCCAAGGTGAAAAAGGCCCTTGAGTTTGTCTACGTCGATGACTTCAGCCAGGTCATCGACAAGCTGTTTACTTGATAATGATGTAAGATTCCAGTGCACGTTTTTCCGCCGGCGACCCGGGGTAGGTCTCTGCAATGCGAAGCGTTCCTGGCTCTGACAAACGAATCAGCTTTCTTGTCCTCTCCGGAATTTTTCTGATTTCCCTTGTTGCCTACGCCTCCACCTTCAAGAACACGCTTGTCTGCGATGATTACTATCTGATCGGTATTGATAAAATGCACGTATTTGGGGGTGGCGGCCTGGGCCAATTATCCGCTATCCGCTGGCTCTTTTACGGCGAGTACCTCATCTATGTGAGGCCTGTGACGCTTGGCCTATGGTCGCTGATCTCCAGTTTCGCGGGCCTTGAAGCCTGGCCCTACCACCTGGCTGATGTGCTTCTGCACGCCGCCAGCGCCGCGATGATTTATTTCCTGTTGAAAAAATTGTCGGTTTCGAGGATCGCGGCGTTTTTGGCGGCGGTTCTTTTCGCGTTGACCCCAGTGGCGCCGGAAGCGGTTGCCTGGCCGGCGGGCGTTGTTGACACACTGCCATTATTTTTCATCCTTTTGTCGCTGTACTTCTACGTCGTTTTCTTGCAGAGTCGCCGGCTCGCGGTGTATGCTGGCGCACTGCTGGCCATGGCCGCGGCGATGTTCAGCAAGGAAGTGGCGATCCCGTTGATCCTCCTGATTCCGCTGGCCGACATCCTCTTCTCCGGAAGGATGGGCGGCGGCACAGTGGAATGGACAGTGAAACGGCCGGAGGAAGGGATTGCAGCGCAGATCCCTGACCGGGCAGCGCGGCTGGCGCCCTTCGCCGTCCTGCTCCTTTTCTACCTGACGGTCCGCTATCTGATACTGGGATCGCTGGTGGGGCAGGGGGGGAACCTCACCTATGGCGGCCCGGATGCGACCATGAATACTCTATCTACCTTTCTGGCTCCCTTGAGCCCGTTGTTTGTGGCGCCTGGACTTGCAGATTTCATGCGGTTTTACATCATTTTGCTGCTGGCGGCCGGTATCTTCCTGCTTGTCTGGCGATACCGGCAGATTGCCGGCATGACCAAGCGCGTAGTGTTATTCATGACCTGCATGATGTTGCTGGCGGCGATACCTGTTTCCGGCATAGTCTTCGCGGGGATCGGCCAAGACCTTCAATGGACCCATACGCTTTATATTCCCACCGCTGCCATGCTGGCCGCCATGTGCGTCTGCCTGATTGATTGCGGCTGGAACCGGCGGCTATGGGCCGTTGCTGCTTCCTGCGCCCTTGCGGTTCTATTGCCGCTGTTCTTCTGGGGATTGCACCAGAACAACCTGTATTGGGAGGGGGTTTCAGTCAAGGAGGCTCAGATCATGCAGGGAATTGCCGCCAACCTGCCCGATCCGCCAGCGGGTACGACGATCTTCATCGAGGAGAGGTTCGCCCCGGCTTCCAGCCGCGTCTATTGGTGCAAGCCCATGCTGGAACCCGCGATCCGCGGCATGTACAAAGGGCGGGATTTAAACGTTCATCAACTGGCACGGGGAGAATTTGTTGATACCAATCCCGGATATCTCTTTGTCTACGACAGCGTCACCGGCAAACTGTGGCTGGCGCATGAGCCTCTGGCCTGACCGGTGACAAAGCGTCCGGTTTTCCACTGATTACGCCTCATCAAACTGCCGGTTACGCGAAAACGGCACGCGGATTATCGCGCTTGTGATAGAATTTCCGCTGGATGAACCCAAATACACGCGAACAACTTAAGTCCAATACACGTTACTCTCCTTCTGACATCGAGTCCAAATGGATGGAGAGTTGGCTGGAAGCCCACGTTTTTACCCCCGAAGAGAGTTCCGACCAGGAAACTTATTGCATTGTTTTGCCGCCACCGAACGTCACCGGTTCGCTGCATATGGGCCACGCGCTCAATTCATCGATGCAGGATCTGCTGATCCGCCTGGCGCGAATGCGTGGCAAGAACACGCTCTGGGTCTGCGGCACCGACCACGCCGGCATCGCCACCCAGAACCAGGTGGAGAAACAGCTGGCAGGTGAGGGGCTGACACGCCAGGAGATCGGGCGCGAGGAGTTCGAGCGGCGTGTCTGGAAGTGGCGCGACCAGTACGGATCCACCATTATCAATCAGCTCAAGCGCATGGGCTGCTCACTCGACTACGAGGGCGAGCGCTTTACGCTCGACGCTGGCTACGTCAAGGCCGTTTACAGGGTCTTTACCTCCCTCTACCGGAAGGGCTTCATCTACCGCGACGAATACATGGTCAACTGGTGCACCCGCTGTCACACCGCTCTTTCCGACCTCGAGGTCGAGCACGAGGAAAACGAAGACAAGCTGTATTATCTGCGCTATCCGGTACTCGGTGAGGATGAACATCTGGTTATCGCCACGGCTCGTCCGGAGACGATGCTGGGCGATACCGCTGTCGCCGTGAATCCGAATGACGAACGCTATGCGCATCTGATCGGCAAGCACGTCGATCTGCCGCTGGCGGACCGAGAGATTCCGATCATCGCTGACGATTATGTCGACATGGCCTTCGGCACGGGCGCCCTCAAGGTGACGCCCGCTCACGACCCCAACGATTTCGAATTGGGAAAGAAGCACGACCTCGATGAAATAAATGTTTTTACCTCTGACGGGCGCATCAATCAGGCTGGAGGCGATTTCGCCGGGCTGACGCTCGAAGAGGCCCGGGCTCAGATCATGCACCGGCTGGAAAGCGAGGGGCTGGTAGAGAAGGTTGAGCCCTACGCCCATTCGGTGGGCGTCTGCTATCGCTGTAACACGGTCATCGAGCCGTATATTTCCCTGCAATGGTTCATGAGGATGGATGAGCTGGCCCGTCCGGCCATCAATGTGGTCGAGGAGGGGAAAGTCAGGTTTTATCCGGATCGCTGGTCCGGCGTCTACCTCGACTGGATGCGCTCGATCCGGCCCTGGTGCATCTCGCGACAGCTCTGGTGGGGACATCGCCTGCCCGTCTGGTACTGCGAGGAATGCAGCGCCGTCATGGTCGATGAAGAACCCCCCGCGACCTGCACTGAATGCGGATCCTCGGAGTTGCGCCAGGAGGAAGACGTGCTCGACACCTGGTTCAGTTCTGCGCTGTGGCCCTTCGCCACGCTGGGCTGGCCGGAAGCCACCGGGCGCCTCGAGAAATTTTATCCCACTAACGCCCTGGTCACCGCCCGCGACATCATCTTTCTGTGGGTGGCGCGGATGATCATGATGGGGATCGAGTTCCCCGGTGATATCCCTTATAGCGACGTCATCATAAATCCCACAATCATGGCAAAGGACGGCCGGCGCATGAGCAAATCGCTGGGGACCGGCATCGATCCCCTGGAGCTGATTGACACCTACGGCGCCGACGCCACCCGTTTTGGCCTGCTCAACATGGCTAGTGCCCAGGATGTGCGCTTCGCTGACGAGCGGATCGAGATGAGCCGTAATTTCTGCAACAAGATTTTTAACGCGGCACGCTTTGTGCTGCTGGGAGTGGCTGACGTAGAGCCGGCGGCCGCGACGGCGACGCTGGCCGACCGCTGGATCAAGAGCCGCCTGGAGGCCACAGCCACCGATGTAAACCGGCTGCTTGATGGATACGAATTTTCTGAGGCGACGCGCGTGCTGTACCGCTTTGTCTGGAACGAATTCTGTGACTGGTACGTGGAGATCGCCAAGATTCGCCTCTATGGAAGCGATGAGGCGGCCAAGGCCGAGGTCTCGGGTCATCTGCTTTACCTGCTGGACAATATCCTGAGGATGATGCATCCCTTTATGCCCTTCCTCACCGAAGAGCTGGCGGCGCTAATGCCGGGCCGGAAAGGTTTTTTGGTTGATTCGGCTTTCCCCTCTGGGGATGAAAAGGCCCGCGACCGGCAGGTGGAAAAGGACATGGAAGAGCTGATGGAGACCATTACCGCCATTAGAACCATGCGCAATGAACTCAATGTCCCGCCGAAGAAGGAAGCCCACGCGGCACTGGTATCCGCGGACGCAGAAGTCAGGAATGTGGTACAAAATAATGCTTCTTTGATAGAATCGCTCTCAAGAACCATTATCTCCGAGAGCGTAGCCGAGGAAAGCCAGGCCACAACCGCAACCGAGCAGTGCGCCGTGACGATCATTCCGGGTGGCAAAGTACTTGTTCCTCTTGCGGAGCTCATCGACATCGACCAGGAAAAAACGCGCCTGGAAGCTGCGATTTCCAGGAAAAAGCAGGAACTTTCAAGGGCAGAGGGAAAACTTGCAAACGAGAACTTCGTTGCCAAGGCTCCGAAAGAGCTGGTAAATCAGGAAAAAGCCAAGCTGGAACAGCACGGACGCGATTTAGCCGAGCTTGAACAGCAATACAACCGTTATTTTGGTGAGTAGAATGGCCGCTAGACCGAGATCAAATAAGAAAAAAGTGGCCGTCAAGGCCAGGAAGTCATCGAAAGCCAAGGATGTGGTGAAAATAAAGGCAAAAATTGCCGCGGGAAAAAAGGCTTCGAAAAAAGCAGCCGGTAAAGCCAAAGCGCCTGTTAAAGATAAAACCAAGGCACCGGTCAAGGCGAAAGCCGCCGGAAAGGCCAAAGCGCCCGCCAAAACCAAAAAGGCTGTTACCAAGCCGCGCGCTGCCGTAAAAGCCAAGCCGGCGGCAAAGGCGGCCGCGGCAGCCAAGAAAAAGGCGCCGGCAAAGGCGAAGCCAGCCGTGAAAGCCAAGGCCGCCGCGAAGGGAAAGGCTCCCGCGAAAGCCAAGCCAGCCGTGAAAGCCAAGGCTCCCGTGAAAGCCAAGGCCGCCGCGAAGGCCAAGGCTTCCGTCAAAAAGGCCGCCGCGAAAACAAAGACTGTCAGGGCCAAGAAACCGGTTACGCTCAAGGCCATAACCAAAGAGATAATCAGACCGAAACCCGCTCCCAAACGGCCTTCACAGCCATCATTTGATTATGAGAAATATTTAAACGACCTGGACCGCCTCGGGATTAAGCTCGGGCTGACGCGGATCAACAAGCTGCTCGCGGCGCTCGGAAATCCGCAGAAGAAGGTCAAGACCATCCATGTTGTCGGCACCAATGGCAAGTCTTCTACGGCGCGTATGATATCGGCGATCCTGGGTTCCCAGGGACTCAAGGCCGGAGCATATCTTTCACCGCACCTGGTTTCTTTCAATGAGCGTTTTCTCATCAATGGCAAGGATATTCCCGAGCCGAAGCTGGAAAAGCTGATTCTTGAGGTGCGCGACAAAGCGGAAGAAGTAAACAAACGGTCGCGCAGCAGCGGCCCGCTGACCCAGTTTGAGATACTGACCGCCGCGGCTTTCCTGTATTTTCACCAACAGAAGGTTGATTGCGCTGTGATCGAGGCCGGTCTGGGCGGACGCTATGACGCCACCAACGTCATCGATTCCAAGGTCCAGGTCCTGACAAACATCGAGCTGGAACATACCGACCTTCTGGGCAAGAACATCCCCGCCATCCTCAAGGAGAAGACAGCGGTTATCCCCGAAAAGGGCAATGTTGTTCTGGGAGCCCTTTCCGAAGAAGCACTCAAGGAAGCGCTCAAGGTTTGCAAGGGCAAACACGCCAAAATCTCCACTCTTGGCGAGGAATTCTCACTGCTCAAGGGCCGCGGTGAGAAATTTGACGTCTGGACCCCCAAAAGCCAGTACTCGGACCTGGAGCTGACGCTTTTCGGTCAGTACCAGCGCACCAACTGCGCCGTCGCTCTCCAGGCGGCCGAGCTGTTTCTACGCAAGGAACTTGATGAGAAGAAACTGAAGCGCGGCCTGATGCGCATAACTATCCCGGGGCGGCTGGAGATCATCGAATGGAGGCCGCTGGTCATCCTTGACGGCGCCCATAATCCCAGCGGCATCGCCGAGCTGATCGAATCGCTGACGCCTCTGGTGACGGGGAAACGCATCATCGGCGTCGCCTCGATTTTGAAAGACAAGGACGCTAACGCCATGCTCGGGCAGCTCCTTGAATTTTGTGATATCTTATTCGTCACTGAGAACTCCAATCCACGTTGCCTTTCCGCACAGGAGCTTTCCAAATTGCCGGTAGTGGAGGAGAGCCACGTCCAGACATTTGTCGCCCGCGAGAGCCAGTCGGCCCTCGAGAGCGCCTTCAAGCTGGCCTCCACACGCGACGTCATTCTGGTAACCGGTTCGTTGTATCTGCTGGCGGATATTAAAAAAAGAATGGCGTGAGACAGAAAAGACAGGTGCCATGAGATTCCTCATCCTGCAGGCTGATGTTACGGAGAGTACGAGCTTTTTTGACTCTCCCTGGTGGAAGTTCACCACCACGATGGCAAAGGCCATGCTGGTCGCGATGTGGCTGGCGCTGGTTTTCTGGACCTATAAAGACGCCAAAAGGCGCATCACCGACCCGATGATGATCGGCGTGGCCGTGGCGACCTCCTTGATTTTTCCCTATATCGGCACTCTCTTCTATGTGATTCTGCGTCCTCCCGAGTACCTCGAGGACGTACTGGAACGCGATCTGGAGATCCGGGCGCGGGAGCAGGAACTGGTGGGCGGCGCCAATCGCTGTCCGGCCTGCCGTACCCCGGTACGCGACGAATTTCTGGTCTGCCCCAAATGCCGGCGTGAGCTTAAGGTCGCCTGCACAAACTGCTCCAAGCCGCTGGATCCGTCCTGGAAGGTCTGCCCTTACTGCGCCAACGAGGTTACGGGCTCGAAGAAGGCAGCCAAACGCGTGGTTGGGGAAGAAGACGAACTCTTCGCCTGACGGCTTGCCGCCGGGTTTTCTGAAAAACTAATTTCTCTGGAGGAAAATTGGAACGCACTTTTGTGCTGGTTAAACCGGGGGCTGTCGCCCGCGGCCTGGTTGGCGAGATTCTGGCGAGGTTCGAACGCAAAGGGTTTCGCATCAGGGCGATGAAATATCTGCAGATGGAGCGGTCGCTGGCTGAGGAGCACTACTCCGAGCACAAGGAAAAAGATTTTTTCGGCGATCTGGTAAGCTCGATTACGTCCGGTCCCGTCGCGGCTTTCGTCCTGGAAGGACCCGAGGCGATCTCGGTGGCCCGCAAGATGATGGGGATTACTAATCCGATGGCAGCCGATCCCGGTACGATCCGCGGTGATTACGGCCTGGATATCGAGGCCAACATCGTTCATGGCTCCGATGGTCCCGAGAGCGCCGAGCGTGAGATCGCGCTTTATTTCAGCGAAGACGATATAGTCTAGCGGGGGCGCTTAGGGTCCCTCATGTTTCTGTATCTTGCCTCCAAGTCCCCCCAGCGCAAGGCGCTGCTCGAATCATTGGGAATCGATTTCGAAGTTGTCATCCCTGATTATCTCGAGGAAAATCCGTTGAGCCAGCTCCCCGCCGAAACCGTGGAGCGCCACAGCCGCGGCAAGGCATTTTCCGTCATTGCCGGAATTGGCCCTCTTGAAGCCGACAGGCCGGTGCTTGGAGTAGACACCATGGTAGTGGTACATGGTCAATCGGTTGGCAAGGCTGCGAGTGAAGCCGAAGCGTTCGTACTGCTCAGGCGCATGTCCGGCAAGACTCATCTGGTCTACAGCGGGCTTACACTTTTGTGGGCAGGTGAGGGGCCGGGGGAGAGAATCGAAGAAACCGCCCACGCCGTTACCGAGGTTCGTTTCTCCAATATCACAGAGCGGGAACTGGAGCTTTATATTGCCAGCGGCGAGTGGCGGGAACGAGCCGGCGCTTATGCCATCCAGGGCCGGGCTTCGGCGTTTGTCGACGAGATACGAGGCGACTATACCAACATCGTTGGGCTGCCGGTACCCTTGCTTGTAGGGATGCTGCGCGAAAAGGGATCATGGCCTCCCCGGGAGTGGGGTCAAGCGGCCGTTTAGGCGATCCTCAAAACCATAAACCTTTACTTTATGGTATAAACCCACGATTTTGCCCCCCGCTGTGATTGTTATATAATATCATGCTCCGTCAAGAGTATATTTGCCGCAATTTCGGGGTATTGAGGGGGTGCCGTGGCGCTTCCTCTTTGCTACCATAAGAACCCGTAACTATTCCCGAAAGGAGATTCGCATAAGTTTTCTTGCCTATTTTGCCGGCTTCGGCGGGCGCGACATGGCTGTCGACCTCGGCACTGCCAACACGCTTGTTTATGTGCGTGGCCGTGGCATTGTGCTCAGCGAACCTTCTGTGGTGGCGATTGACCAGCGCACGGGTGAGGTACATGCGGTTGGCGCCGAGGCCAAACGAATGCTCGGGCGTACTCCGGGAACAATCAGCGCCATCCGTCCTCTCAAGGATGGAGTTATCGCCGACTTTGACGTCACCGAGCAGATGCTCCGCCATTTCATCCAGAAGGTCCACCAGAACCGCTGGGCTCATCCGCGAGTGGTTGTCTGTGTACCGTCGGGCGTCACCGGTGTGGAGAAGCGAGCCGTTGAGGAAGCAACTTTGTCGGCGGGCGCCAGGCTCTGTTATCTGATCGAGGAACCGATGGCGGCTGCAATCGGCGCCGGGCTCCCTGTAAGCGAACCTACCGGAAACATGATTGTCGATATCGGTGGCGGCACCAGTGAAGTCGCCGTCATCTCCCTGGGCGGCATCGTCACCTCGCAGTCGATTCGCGTCGGCGGCGACGAGATGGATGAGGCGATCATGGCTCACGTTAAAAAAGAGTACAAACTGATGATAGGAAGCCAGACGGCGGAAGAGCTGAAGCTTGAAATTGGCTCGGCTTATCCCCTGAAGGAAGAAGAGCAGGCTGAGATCCGGGGCCGCGACCTCGTCACCGGCCTGCCCAAGACCATAGTCTTGACTTCGGAAGAGATACGGGATGCTCTTGCCGAGCCGGTCTCGTCGATCATCGACGCTCTCAGGACCACGCTCGACAAGACGCCGCCTGAACTCGCCAGCGACATCATGGACCGCGGCGTCATGCTGGCCGGCGGCGGCTCGCTTCTGCAAGGCCTGGCTGAACGGCTCCGTGAGGAGACCGGCATGCCAATCCACCTGGCCGAGTCTCCGCTCACATGCGTGGCGGTTGGCTCGGGGCGTTCGCTGGAGGAATTCGAGGCGCTGCACAAGTCCTCCCGGCACGCGAAGTCAAAAAGACGATTTTAAGCTCAATACCTAAGGTTTCATCTTGGCCCGCAAGACTGTAGTTAAACGTCAAGCGGTGCTGGCGGCCTTGCTGCTGGTATCCATGGCAATGCTCACCTGGTACTTCCGCGAACCCGTGGGGGGCGTTCTCCACTCCACCCAAAGGGGCGGGCTTCGGGTGATCTCTCCGGTTGAATCCGGAGTCTCAACGGCTCTGGATCCGTTTCGCAATTCCTTCGAATGGGTTACCAATCTCTTCTCGGCCCAAAGTGAGAACGAACGTTTGCGTGAAGAGTCGGACCGGCTGCGTACCGAAGTGGTCTCTCTCCGCGAGCAATCCGAAGAGAACAAACGGCTGCGGGACATGCTCGGGTTCGTTAATCAGCCTTCCTATCCTCAGGATTACAAGTTCGTGCCCACCCGCGTCATCGGGCGCTCGGGCTCGGCCTGGAATGCCACCATCACCATCAACCGCGGCACGGACGCCGGAATTGCGCTGGGGCAGACGGTGGTGAGCGGCCAGGGGCTCGTCGGCCAGATTTCGGCCGTGACCAGCAACTCCTCCCAGGTGCTCCTCATCATCGATCAGAACAGCCATGTGGAAGCCAAACTACAAAACGGCACCGCCTCAACCGGAACAGTCATGGGCAGCATCAATGGACTGCTGGAGATGGATTTCGTCGACAAGAACCAGAAGGTTCAGAAGAATGATGTTGTCGTTACATCCGGAGTAGGAAAGCTTTTCGTCAAGGGAATCCAGATCGGCGTCGTCGATGAGACCGCCGACCAGGAAACCGAATATTTCAAGAGTGTATCTATCACGCCGTTTGTCGATTTCGGCAGGCTTGAGGAAGTAATGGTGCTGATTCCGCCTCCGGGCGCGGACCAGCCGCCGCTTGTCGAGAAGGAACATTAATGGCCCCGCGTTTTCCTAAAAAGCGTTTGAAGATATTACACCGCAACGAGGAGGCGGCATCATTATCAGCCTCACCCGAGGGATCGATCCTCCCCCTGAAGGTTTTTGCGCTGGTCCTGGTGGCGATTGTTGTCCAGACTTCAGTCGCGCCTTATCTGACCGTCCTGGGAGCCAAGCCGGACGTGGCCCTGATAACGGTTGTCTGCCTGGCGATACTGCGAGGGCCGCTATGGGGCGCCACCGTCGGTTTCGCCGCCGGGCTCCTGATCGACATCGCCCTGTTTCAGACCTTGGGTATTTCATCATTCCTGTTCACGCTTGCGGGCTATTTTAGCGGCCGTTACGCCGAAGGGGTCGATCCGTCTTCGTGGTTTCCGCCGGTCTTTACCGTTTTCGTCTGTACCGCGGTAGTGCAGGTTCTGCATGCCGTTATCATGTTTCTGCTCGGGATTGAGTCTTCCGTGGGTTTCATCCTGCTCAGGATCGTCTTACCGACCGCTGTCCTGAACGCGCTGCTGGCGGCGCCAATATTTGTTGTCAGCCGCTGGTGGCTTGGAGGTGAAAAGCGTGGGCTCTTTACTGAGTAGCAAACCCCGCAAGAAAAATGACCGCCAGTTGCCTTCCATCGCCTTGAGGGCCGGCATTCTCGGCGGCATGGCTGTTCTCCTGTTTGCCGTCCTGATCTTCCGCATCTGGTTTTTACAGATACTTTCAGGCGACCAGTACGTGGCCATGGCCGAAGATAACCGCACACGGTTTATCGTCGAAGAGGCTCCGCGCGGGATCATCTATGATCGCAACAAGGTGCCACTGGTGGACAACCGGGCCGGCCTGGCCGTGACCGTATTTCCGCCGGCGCTTAAAGATCCGCAGCAGGAGCTGACCGAGCTTAGCAAGATCATCCAGGTCCCTTACGAGGAGATCCAGAAGCAGCTTGATCTCCACAAGGAAGATACTTACAGCTCCGTGGTGGTCAAGAAGGATATCACTCCCGAGATGAAGAGCTACCTGATCGAGCGTATACCGCTTTATTTTCCAGGCGTCGATATCAAAAAATTTCCATTGCGGGAGTATCCCGGCGCCACCGAGGCGGCGCACCTCCTGGGTCACGTCGGCCAGATCGACGAGAAGGAGCTTGCCGAACCGAGGTACGTGGGCTACAAGGCTGGCGACGAGATCGGCAAGGATGGGGTCGAGTTCCAGTTCGACAAATATTTAAAGGGGATTGACGGTGGCCGCGAGGTTGAGGTCGACGCCGCTGGCCGGCCCAAGAGCGACATCAAGAATATTAAATCGCAGCCCGGAAACAACGTGGTGCTGTCGGTCGACTCAAATATCCAGAAGTCCACGGAAGCGGCGCTGAACTGGGGCATCGACCTGGCGCATCAAAAAAATTATCCGGCCAATGGCGGCGCCGCGATCGTCATGAATCCCCAGACCGGTGAGGTCCTAGCGATGGCCAGCATGCCTACGTACGATCCCAAGGTCTGGGTCGGCGGCATGAGCGATAGCGCCTATCAGCAGCTGACGCAGGAAGGCTCCGGCGATCCGCTGCTCAACCGGGCGATGTCGGGCCAGTATCCTCCGGGATCTACCTTCAAAGTGGTGACCGCCATCGCTGGTCTGCAGGAAGGCATAATTTCCCAGCTGACCGATTTCACCTGCACCGGAGTCTGGGACGTGCTGTCACAACCGTTTAAATGCTGGGGCACTCACGGCGACGTCGACCTCAAAAAAGCGATCGTCATGTCCTGTGATACTTATTTCTACAACGTTGGTTACCGCTTCTATAAAGCCAACAGCCTCGGCATGCAGAACTGGTCGCGTACACTGGGCCTCGGCAAGGAAACCGGAATCGATCTTCCCGGCGAAGCCGTTGGGCGCATTCCCGATCCGGACTGGAAGGCCCGTACCGGCGAGACCGATATCGACAAGATGTGGATGCCGGGTAACAGTGTCAACTTTTCCATTGGACAGGGGGACATTCTGCTGACGCCGCTGCAGCTTGCCTCCGTTTACAGCACTATCGCCAACGGCGGCAGGATGGTCACGCCGCATGTGGGACTGCGGGTCGAAGACCAGGTAACCGGGAAAACCGCGGCCAGCCTGGAGCCGCAGGATGCCATGCAGTTGCCGATCAGCAGCGATAATCTTCACGCCATCCAGGATGGCCTGGCGGGAGCGACCGCGTCCGGAACGACCGTTGGCGATACCTGGGTCGGTTTCAACACGCCGGTTTCAGGCAAGACCGGCACCGCGCAGGTGACGGGTAAGTCCGACTATGCCTGGTACGCGGCCTATGCTCCCTCAAACAATCCCCAGTACGTTGTTGTTGTTTTGATCGAGCAGGGCGGCGGCGGTGGTTCCGTGGCGGCGCCGACAGCCCGCAAGGTGCTCGAGGGAATTTATCCGCAACCGTCGGCAACACCGGCAGGCGGGTGATAAAAGTTGGAGTTCCGTACTTATCTGCGACACTTTGATTACGCCCTGCTGGCAGCCGTGGCCGTCCTGGTCGCCTACGGTTCCCTGATTATTTACAGCGCCACTCACTCCGATCCCAACCTGCCAAGCCCGTTCTATTATGTCAAGGTGCAACTGGCGGCTGCATCGATCGGGACGGTCTTGATGGCGGTGCTGGCCTTTATGGATTTTCGTGGCCTCCGCAACTATCGCCAACACATTTTCTTTGGCATCATCGGCTTGATCCTGCTGGTCTTCATTGTTGGCGCCGAGGCTAAGGGGTCCACGCGCTGGATTCCCCTGGGCTTCTTCAACCTGCAGCCATCAGAGATCGCCAAGGTAGGCATGATTGTGGTGCTCGCCGCCTATCTTTCGGAGAGGGGCCGGGGCGAGCTGGAGTCACAGACGACTCTGACAACGCTCGGCATCGCCGCCATTCCCGCCCTGCTGGTTTTTATCCAGCCTGATTTCGGAACGGCGCTGGTGCTGGCGGCCGTGACCATGGCGCTCCTGTTCCTTTATGGCACGCGCTGGCTACATTTCGGCGTCATTATTGCCGCTATCACCGGATCCCTGGTAATGATAATCGAGGTTTTGCCCCTGATTGGCATTCAGATCCTCAAGCCCTACCAGATCGACCGGCTGCTGGTCTTTTTGCATCCCGAACATGATCCCAGCGGTTCGGGGTATCATCTGCTACAGTCGAAGATCGCAATCGGCTCAGGGATGATGGCCGGCAAGGGCCTCTATCAGGGAACGCAGACACAGCTTAACTTCCTGCCCGAGCATCACACCGATTTTGTTTTCTCGGTATTGGGGGAGGAGCTGGGCTTTATCGGCATCACAATCCTGATGGCCCTCTACGTGCTGGTTATCTGGAGGGGCCTCAGGATCGCCATTATCTCGGAGAGCCTTTTTGGCAGTCTTATCGCCGGTGGCGTAGTCAGTATGCTGCTGTTTCAGGTTTTTGTTAACATTGGCATGACCATCGGCATTATGCCGATCACGGGCATCCCGCTGCCCTTCGTCAGCTATGGCGGGAGTTCCATGGTGGCAAATCTATTGGCCATCGGTCTGCTTGAGAGCGTACACGTGCGCAGCAGGCTGGCGGGTGACAGGAGGTACAGGCGTGCCCAAACTACCGCTTAAACCGATGAAAATATACTCGGCTGTGCGCGATATCCGCCAGCAGAGCGAGAGCGCGACCCGTGTGCTCATCACCGGATCGGACCGCAAGGCCGTGACGGCGGTGTTCGATACTCTGACCGCGGGAGCCCCCGGCCAGACGGTCTGTCTGCTCGATGCCGTGGCCGGCGGAGAAGAAGAACCCCTGCCGCCGCTTACCCATGTCGGCGAAGGCGATGTAGTCATCATCGTTATTTCCACCAAGGAAATGGATTCAGGGGCTTTTAACGAACGCCTGGCCGAAGCCGAACGGGCTGGCGCCCAGGCGATCGTGGTTTTAACCGAGGCGCCTGGCATTGAGGTATCTTTCCCGGGCGTTGGTCCCAGGCACGTTGTTGGCATGTCTCCAGGCGGGATTTTGCCGGCCGATGTTCTGGCCGAGGCAGTATCGGATGCGGCCGACGAGGGCGCCGTGGCGCTGGCGGCGCAACTGCCAGTACTGAGGCGGGAAGCCTGCCGGCAGTTGATCCGGCGGACTTCGCGGCAAAACGCGGTTGTCGGCTGTCTTTTCATCATCCCCGGAGCCGACATGCCGGTGATGACGCTGAATGAGGCAAGGATGATTCTGCGCATTGCCGCGGCACATGGTGAGACCGTCGGCGCTGAACGCGCAATTGAGCTTTTAGGGGTCATCGGCAGCGGTTTTGGTTTCAGGGCGATTGCCCGCCAGCTCCTGGATTTTCTGCCAGGTCCCGGCTGGGTAGTCAAGGGTGGCGTTGCCTGGAGCGGTACCCGTGCCCTCGGTGAAGCCGCCCATGCCTATTTCGACAGCTCGATGCGAGTGACGCCGTCGCGGCTGTCGCCGCTGGTCGACAAGCTCAAGAAACTCAGAGGCTAGCGGCCCTCGCGGTCATCCCGGGTTCGAATCCTGGTGACGAAAACACTCAAACAAAGCATCGAAAGCCTCCTCGAGAGGGTGGAGAAGCCCGCCCGTTATATCGGCGGCGAGGTCGGCAGCGTCATCAAGCAGGAATACCCCCTGCGGGTCATCCTCAGCTACCCCGACGTTTACGAGATCGGTACCGGCAACCAGGCAGTACAGATTATCTACTCGCTTATCAATCATCATTCACGTGTCTGGGCCGAGCGTGCCTATTGCCCATGGCCGGATATGTCCGGGCTAATGCGTGAAAATGGCGTACCGCTCTTCTCCCTGGAGAGCTGGGAGCCGGTCGCGGGCGCGGACCTTTGGGGATTTACCCTGCAGCACGAGCTTACCTATACCAACATACTCGACATGCTCGATCTTGCCGGAGTACCGCTGCACTGGAAGGATCGGGGCGACGGCGACCCCCTGGTTTTTGCGGGCGGCCCCTGTGCCAGCAATCCCATTCCGGTAGCGAGATTTTTCGACTTTTTTATCATCGGCGACGGCGAGGAGGTCGTGCCGGAGATGCTCAGGGTTTGCGAAGCCGAAAAGGGAACACCGCGCGGGGAACTCTTAAAGAAACTGGCCGGCATGGAAGGCATTTATGTTCCGGCGACGCCGGGCCTCACCAGGCGGGCGGCGGTAAGCGAACTTGATTATTCGATGATTCCGCTGAAACCGGTCATTCCCTCGATGGCGGCCGTCCATGATCGTGCTACGTTCGAGATTATGCGCGGCTGCACCCGGGGTTGCCGTTTTTGCATGGCGGGAAACTGGTACCGGCCGGTCCGGGAACGCCCGGCCGACGACATCCAGCGGGCCGTCACGGAAATGGTGGCGGCCACCGGTTATGAAGAGGCCTCGCTCAGCTCGCTCTCGACGACCGACTACAGTTGTATCCAGGAGGTGCTCGCGCGGCTGGCCCAGTCGATGCCGCGGCTGACAGTCTCGTTGCCGTCGCTGAGAGTTGATCCGGCGGCAATCCGCATGGCGGGGTGCACGTCATCACGTAAGGGATCGATTACACTGGCGCCGGAGGCCGGCAGCCAGCGGCTGCGGGATGTCATCAACAAGCAGGTGAGCGGTGAAGACATCCAGGAAGCTCTAGCCGAAGCATTCCGCGGTGGCCGCACCACCGTGAAGCTTTACTTCATGATTGGCCTGCCTACCGAAACCGAAGCTGACCTTCAGGGAATAATCGACATCGCTACTGCGGCCCGGCGGATCGGCCGTCAGGAAGCCGCCGCCGGCCGGGTACAGATCAACGTCAGCATCGCCAGTTTTGCGCCCAAGGCGCACACGCCCTTCCAGTGGGCTGGCATGAACGGACGCGAGGAACTGGCCGGCAAGCATGAATTTTTGCGGCGGAACATGCCGCGCAAACAGATCAAGCTGAGCCTGCACGATCTTGAGCCCAGCCTGGTGGAAAGCGCTATCGCCCGTGGGCGGGAGGAGACCGCCGGGGCGATCGAAGCCGCCTGGCGCGCCGGCGCCGCCTTCGACGCCTGGAGTGAGCATTTCAATTTTGAAGCCTGGGAAGCCGGGTTCGTCGCTATCGGCAGCGGCATCGAGCAGGAGGCGACCCGCTCTTTTGCGCTGGACGCGGCATTGCCCTGGGATGACATCGATTCCCGCGTCGACCGTGAATTTCTGCTGGAAGAAAACAAGAAGGCCGAGAGCGGAGAAGCGACACTCGATTGCCGTTGGGGACCTTGCGGGGATTGCGGCGTCTGCGAGGATGAATTGCAGATGAATTTGGTAAAGCCATGAATTTCAATTATCAGTTGAGATACTCCAAGACCGGCAGGGCGCGGTTTATTTCGCATCTGGATACGCTCAGCTGCCTGGCCAGGGCAATCCGCCGGACCGGTTTCGAGCTGGCCTTCACCCAGGGGATGCGGCCCAAGCCGATCCTGAGTCTGGCCATGCCACTTGGAGTTGGCGTTGAGGGTGAAGATGAGATCTGTGATTTCTCACTGCGGCAGCGGGCGCCGCTAAACGACCTGGCCCGGAAACTCCAGAGCGAGTTACCGCGGGGTATGGCGCTCAAATCGGTAGGCCTGTCATTCGACCGCGCCAAGGCAGCCTCACGGGTGGAGAGCTGTGGCTACCGGATCGATCTTGACAGTCCCGCCACGGATTATGCGGATGCGGTAAACAGTTATAACCTCGCGGGCGAACTTATTATCTTGAGGAAACGCCCCAAGGGCGACAAGGAAGTCGATATCAAAAAATATGTTGAGAGCCTGGATCTGGCCGAAGGCGGCGGCTTGTGCTTCACCATGAAGGTTACCGCCAAAGGCACGGCCCGCCCCGATGAGATCGTGAGGGCGCTCTCGGACTTTTCCGGAAAGGAGCTGCGGGCGGCGCGCATTGTGCGCACCGGGATCGAACTTGCCGAGGAAGAACAACCGTCGGCTCCCGGTTATGGGAACAGATCCGGCCGAATCGCAGGTCGTCCCGGGGGCCGCTCCTCCGGACGCCACAGCAGCCGCTCCTCCGGACGCCACGGCAACCACCCCGGTGGCCGCTCTTCCAGGCGCGGCCGAAGCTGAAACCGGCCACCGCCGGGCACTTCTAGAATCTCCCCAACTGAACGGATATAATGCCTACGGCGGGAGCATGCAGGTTTTTATTCCCCGAAAAGTTTTTCGCCCCGTGGCCGCCAGCCGGCAGGAAAATGCGGTACCGGCGCGGCGAGTGGTTTCCCACGGGCCAATTTGCGGAAGATTATATGTAAAAGTTTTGGCTGCGGGCGTGGCTGGAGGTCTGCTCTCAGGGGCGATCGCCTGCCGCGGGCGCCCGGGCCGCCCAATTTGAAGAAAGGTTGATGAACGTATGGCTAGCCGCGCCAAGCAGATTTTGGTGAGCGCCGAGCCGAACGAACTCAAGGTTGCAGTGCTTGAAGACGGACGGCTCGTCGAGATTTACGTTGAACGGAAAGGCCGCCGGCCGCTGGCCGGCAATATCTATAAGGGCAAAGTCGAGAATGTGCTTCCCGGCATGGAAGCGGCATTTGTCGACATCGGGCTGGAAAAGAATGGCTTCCTCTACGTCGAGGAGGTCATGGTTCATGAAGACCCCGACAAGCGACCCAAGAAGATCACCCAGATGCTCCGTTCGGGGCAGGAGATCCAGGTCCAGATCGTCAAGGATCCCATGGGCACCAAGGGCGCCCGGCTCACCACCCAGCTTTCCATCCCCGGCCGTTTCATGGTCTACGTTCCCGGCGGTGACGGCGTCGGCGTCTCCAGGCGTCTGCCCGATGATGAACGCCAGCGTCTGCGCCAGCTCTGCCGTGAACTCAAGATCATGGGAGCGGGCCTGATCGTGCGCACCGCCGCCGAGGGCGTCACCAAGAAAGAACTGCTCAACGATGTCAAGTTCCTGGAGAAGATGTGGCAGACGGTGCAGGGACGTGACAAGGCCGCCAAAGCCCCGGCGCTGCTTTATTCCGAGGCGGAAGTGTCCCTCAAGGTCATCCGCGACATTTTCAACGACACCTTCGAGCGGGTGCTGGTAGATTCACAGAAGGAATATGACAAGATCCGTTCCTTTATTAAAAAGACCTCACCCAAACTGGCGGAACGGGTAGAGATGTACCAGGGCTCCAAACCGCTAATGGAAACCTACGGCGTCGATGAGGAGATCAAGAAAGCGCTCATGCGCCGCGTCGACCTTCCCAGCGGCGGCTATCTTGTTATCGAGTATACCGAAGCGCTCACTATCATCGACGTCAATACCGGCCGCTTTGTCGGCCGCACCCGGCTCGAGGACACGATCCTCAAGACCAATATGGAAGCCTGCAAGGAGGTTGTCCGCCAGCTCCGGCTGCGCGACATCGGCGGCATCATTATCATCGACTTCATTGACATGGCGCGGCCGCGCAACCGCCAGCAGGTGCTTGATACCCTGGGCCAGGAATTGGAGACCGACCGCACCAAGACCTATATCGTCGAACTCTCGCCGCTGGGGCTGGTGGAGATGACCCGGCAGAACGTGACCGAGGGCCTCAGGGGCATCCTCACCAAGACCTGCCCGACCTGTTCCGGTGAGGGCGTGATTATCTCGGAGGAATCCATGGCATTCGACATCGAGCGCCGGCTCAGGCGCCTGGCGGAGACATCCCCCAACGAGGCTTTTCTTGTGGAGGTGCATCCCAAGGTGGCGGCAATGCTGATCGGCCAGGGCGGAGCCAAACTGCGTGAGATCGAGGAGGACACCGGAAAATACTTCAGCTTTGAAGGGCTAGATACCATCCCCATCGATACGTTTGAGGTATCGGCCGAGGGTAGCCGCGAAGCCATTCAGCGGGCGTCGCTGCCCGTGGCTGAGGGCGATGAGGTCCGCTTGCGGATTGAGGAGCCGCACACCTATAACGCCGCGGATGGCATCGCCCGGATCGACGGCTATGTCGTCAGTGTTTCCGGGGCCGGCAGGATGGTGGGGGAGGATCGGAAGATTCACATCGACAGCGTCAGCCGCACCTGCGCCTACGGCTCTGTGGTCGAGGAGGGCGCCGAGAAAGCTAAAGCAGAAGCTGCGGCCTCGGCCAAGAAAAGCCAGGATGTTGACGTGCCCAAGCGGCATGACTGGAGCATCGGCCGCGAGGATCACGAGTAAAGCTGGCTTTTACCCAGCGGCGTTGCTATACTTCCAAAGGCTAAAATTAGGCACGTTTGCACCTCACCTAATCCGGCCAAATCTCACATCGAGAAACGATAGACAAGGATATTATGTACGCGGTAATTGAACTTGGCGGCAAACAATACAAGGTAGCCGAAGGCGACAAGGTACTTGTCGACCGGCTCGATCTTGACGAGGGTAAATCACTGTCGTTGACCCCGCTGCTGGTCGGTGGCGATACCGTCGCCGTAACCGCGGCAGAGCTCAAGGGCGCCAAGGTGAAAGCCAAGGTCGAGGAACACCTCCTCGGCGGCAAGGTTCGCGTTTTCAAATACAAGCCCAAGAGCGGTTACCGGCGCAACAAGGGGCATCGCAGCCGCCTATCCCGCGTTGCCATTCAGACAATAACCGCTGCCGGCGGTAAGCAAGTGGAAGCTGCCAGGCCGGCGAAGGCTGAAACAAAGACGGCGAAGGTTGAGAAGCCAGAGGCAAAGACCAAAAAGGCTGAGGCTAAAACCGGCACCAAAGCAGTCAAGGTTGAGGCTAAAACCAAGACCGGCACCAAGGCAGTCAAGGCTGATTCTAAAAAAGATTCCAAATCGGCCAAATCAGACGCTAAGACGGAGAAGGAATAAATGGCGCATAAAAAAGGCGCAGGAACAAGTAGAAACGGTCGCGACTCGCAGTCCAAACGACTGGGCTGCAAGAGCTTTGGCGACCAGGTCGTCAACGCTGGGACCATCATAGTACGGCAGCGGGGCACCAGGTTCCGCCCGGGGCCGGGAGCAGGCATCGGCGGCGACGACACCATTTACGCCCGTGTGTCCGGCCGTGTTGTTTTCACCCAGGGAGCCAACCGCACCATCAGCGTGATTCCGGTTGAGGAAACTTCCTGACATTCACCCCGGATCGAAGATAGTATAAGTATAGGCCGCCATCAGGTGGCCTTTTTTGGTGCGCTGTTGAAAGGAATTATTTCTTGAAGGGGAAAGAACGGGAAGAAATAATGGGAAGTACCTGACGCAAAGGAGAGAATTATGAGTGTAGCGTTGATGGTAATTATCTATGCCGCAATAATCGTATTTTTCATTGCCGCCTGCTGGAAGCTTTTGGTCAAGGCCGGATATCCGGGCCGGGAGCAATTATCCCCATATATAACACTTATCTGTTGATCAAGGTGGCCGGAAAACCGGGATGGTGGCTGGTTCTGTATTTTGTCCCCATAGTCAACATTGTAATCGAGATACTCATTGCCCTTGGGATTGCCAGGAACTTTGGCAAGGGAACCGGTTTTGGCGCAGGCATCATCTTCCTGCCATTCATCTTCATCCCCATCCTTGCTTTTGGATCGGCCACTTACCAACCGGAGAACCTATAGCGGCCCGGAGATATGCCGTAATTAATCCTTGTTTTACGATCGCGCCAAAATTGAAATCAGAGCGGGGAAGGGCGGCAACGGCTGCGTCAGCTTCCGCCGGGAGAAGTTCGTGCCCAAAGGCGGTCCCGATGGCGGCGATGGTGGCGATGGCGGCGATGTTATCTTTGCAGCCTCGAACCGCATTCGCGACCTCATGTATTTCCAGCGCCAGCGCCATTTCCGTGGTGAGAACGGCAAGCCTGGCCAGGGCGCCAACAAGCACGGACGCCGCGGGGAGGAAAAGCTTGTGCTGGTGCCTCCCGGGACGCAACTCCTGGATGCCGCCGGCGATCTCGTCGCCGACCTGACGCTGGACGGACAGCGTTTTACGGCCGCCAGGGGCGGCAAGGGCGGACGGGGCAACGCCCGCTTTTCCAGTTCCACGCGCCGGGCGCCGCGTTTCGCCGAGCTGGGCCTTGCCGGCGAAGAGCGGACGATCTCTCTGGAACTCAAACTGCTCGCCGACGCCGGCCTCCTCGGATTTCCCAATGCCGGTAAATCATCGCTACTGAGGATGATCTCCCACGCCAGGCCCAAGGTTGCCGATTACCCCTTTACCACCGTAGCACCCATGCTCGGCACCGTCGAGGAACCGGAACATCGTAATCAATTTACCGTCGCCGACATCCCTGGCCTGCTGGAGGGCGCCAGCGACGGCGTCGGCCTCGGCGATCAGTTCCTGGTCCATCTCGAACGGACCCGCCTGCTTATACATCTTGTGGACGCGACCGGCTATTACGGTAAGGATCCGGTTGATAATTTTCTGACAATTAACAAGGAACTGTCCGGTTTCAGCCCGGAGCTGGCCGCCAAGTGGCAGCTTGTGATAGTGAACAAGATTGATCTGGTGGACGCCGAAACCGCCGCCGCACTGGTTGTAAAGCTCGCCGCCGCGATCGAAGTGCGTTGCCGCGCGCACGATCCGGCCTTCGCTTGGCTTCTGGAAGATGCTGCGGGCGAACCGGACGCCGTCCATGGCGAGGCGGCGATTCTTCGCATATCGGCAGCCACTGGCGCCGGCGTGCAAAATATGACCCGCCTCAGTTACAGCCTGCTGCAGCGGGCCTGGCTGACCGAGCCTGTCGTTGACGCCGCCGAGCCGGAAGGCCACATCACCTACCGCCCCGGCGCTGACGACCATTGGGAAGTGATTCAGGAGGAAGGCCGTTACCGCGTCGTCGGCAGTGTTGTCGAACGCATGATCGCCCGCACCGACTGGGAAAATGAGGAGGCAGTCGGCTTTCTCCAGGAGCGGCTGGAACGCCTCGGCGTTAGTGACGCCCTGCGAACCGCAGGCGCCGCGCCGGGAGAAGACGTAATCATCGGTGAGGTTGAGTTCGAGTTATGGTGAAAAATGCGGCTTTCTGACATATGATCCTTCAATGAGAAATTTTGCGGACAGGCTTAACGACGCCATTCTTGCCAAGAACTCCCAGGTCTGCGTGGGGCTGGACCCGCGCCTCGACCACATGCCGGAATCGCTGATCGGGCGCTATCGTGACCAGCCCCGCCAGGGTTGTGGCTGCGGCAGGCATGAGATCGGAGCCTGTTTTTACGAGTTCGGCGCCGCCATCATCGACGCGGTAGCATCGCATGCGGTAGCCGTCAAGATGCAGCTGGCCTGCTTCGAGCAGTACGGACCGCCGGGATTCAAGGCGTTCAAGCACCTTTGTGACCATGCAGCCAAACAGGGGCTTCTGGTGATCGCCGACGCCAAACGCGGCGACATCGGGCTATCCGCCGCCGCCTATTCAGCCGCGTATATCGGCCGTCCCGACGGCTTCGACGGCAAGATCGACAACCTCGGCGCCGACGCCCTAACCGTCAATCCGCTCTTCGGCACTGACGCCATGCAGCCATTCATCGATGATTGCGCTCAGTACGGAGCCGGCATCTTCGTGCTGGTCAAGACATCCAATCCCGGCTCCGCGGATCTTCAGGACCTGATAGTCGCGGGCGAAAAATCACCTTCAGTCATATCCGGCTCATCCTCTCCAACCGCGGGCAGCGCAGCAAGTAATACCCGCAAATTCCATGAAAAAGTGGCATCCCTGGTTGATAGCTGGGGCGAGAATCTCATCGGGGAGACAGGGTACAGCAGCATTGGCGCCGTAATCGGCGGCACCCATCCGGAGACATTGGCATCCCTGCGCAAACTTCTTCCCCGAACGCCTTTTCTCATTCCTGGTTACGGCACTCAGGGCGCCGTTGCCGCCGATATGTCCGCGGCATTCGACAAACGGGGGCTGGGTGCCCTGGTGACGGCATCTCGTAGTATAATCTACGCTGGTGCCGGCGAAAATTTCGCCGCGAGCGCCGCCGAAGCGGCCGCGGCCATGAGGGACGAGCTTTGGCAAAGCAGCCTCGGAAACGTCTGACTGTTCCGGGGGCAAATACGCATCTTGCACGGAAATGTGCTGAAGGCACGACAGCCGGAGGTACCGCGGATGTATTCACGGTATGAACCCAAAATTATTAAATCGCTGGCCATCACAGGGCTCGCCGCCGCCTTCCTTTTTGCCATTTTCGTCACCTTTAATTCCGGTGTTCTTGGCGGCGGCAAAAACAGCTCCGCCGATACAACCGGGGCGATCGGCAGCTCCACCGCGGCCGCTGACCAGGGAGCACAACCGGCAAAGACCGCGACGACCGGAACCCGTAGCCACATCGTCGCCGATGGCGACAGCTTTTACAGCATAGCCCGCAAATATAACGTCACCATTGCCGAGATCTCGCAACTGAATCCCAATGTCGATCCGCAGAATCTGACCTCTGGCACCAGGCTCACCATCCCTTAAAAAATGAAAAATACAGCCGCCGTAAATCTTCACACATACCGAAAGTTATTGGCCGTACCGTTGTGGCTGATCGCACCGATGCTACTGTCCCTCCTCATACTCTTGTTCTTCGCACCCGCCGGACTGGCCGAGGACGGACCGCCGCCGCCGGCCATTGCCGCCAGGTCCGCCATTATGATCAACGCGGACACCGGTCAGGTTCTCATGAGCGTCAATCCCGACGAGCATCTGGCGATGGCCAGCACCACCAAGATGATGACGGCGCTGCTCATAATCGAGAACTGCAAGGACCTGAATGCCCAGGTCACCACCAGCCAGCGCGCCGCCGAGATCGGCGAATCTTCAATTTTCCTGCAGGCAGGCGAGAAGCTTACCGTGACCGAGATGCTCAACGGCATGCTGATCCAGAGCGGCAACGACGCCGCCATCGCCCTGGCTGAATACGAAGCCGGCACCGTCGAAAACTTTGCCGAGCAGATGAACAGGCGCGCCGCCCAGCTGGGAATGACCAACACCCATTTCACAAACTCGCACGGCCTGGATGAGCCCAACCACTTCACCAGCGCCGCCGATTTCGCCATACTCGGCCGTGAGCTAATGAAGCATCCCGAGATCCGCGAGATCGTCAAGCGCACCGAATACAACATTCCCTGGCCCGGTCAACCCTACCCGCGGACATTGATAACCCATCTTCACCTGATGGAGACCTATCCTTTCATAAATGGAATAAAGACCGGCTTCACGGATGCGGCCGGGCAATGCGTGGTCGTCTCCGCCGGCAAGAACGGCGTCAATCTCATCCTCTCGTACCTGGGAGGGCCATCCCTGGGTGAGCGGGATACAGACGTGCTCAACATGCTGCAGTACGGCTTTGACAACTTTCGGGAGCAGACCGTGATAACCCAGGGCGCTGAAACCGCGTCGATCGATGTGCCGTTTTATTACAACAAGAAGCTGTCACTCGCAGCCGAAAGCAGCCTAACGCGAGTTGTCTGCATCAAGGATAAAATCGAGCAAAAGCTGGTCCTGCCCCAGGAATTACACCTGCCCATTCACAAGGGTGATAGAATCGGACTGGTGGAGGTCCAGGACAATGGCAAGTTCATGGGCAGCTCCTACCTTATCGCAACGGAAGACTTCGCCGACCCCGGAATGGGGGAACGAGTAGGTTATTACGTTAAATCAGCGTTTGGATTCCTGTTGTCTGCTATCAAGCCCGGCTAGCCGAAGCGGCCAGGGGGAGGTCTATAAAGTATGATCGTGACCGTAACACTTAACGCTGCGCTGGATCGCACGTTGACGGTGCCGAATTTCCAGGCTGGATTTCGCCATCGCGCCAGCGAAAGCCTCACCCTTCCCGGCGGCAAGGGCGTCAATATTGCCCGGGCGCTGAAGTCACTGGGCCAGCCGGTAATCGCCACCGGCCTCGCGGGCGGCAAGACGGGAATCAGGATCGTGGAAGATCTGACGGCAGAGGGAATCCTCAATGATTTCGTGCGCA
This sequence comes from Actinomycetes bacterium, assembly GCA_021785935.1. GTDB lineage: Bacteria > Actinomycetota > Thermoleophilia > BMS3ABIN01 > BMS3ABIN01 > JACRMB01. The sequence continues at coordinate 53,986 of JAJYOG010000005.1, read as the reverse complement.
TTCGCGGTGAGTCCCGTACGTCCACAGCCATCATCGACCCCACCAGCAACACCCAGACGGAGGTTAATGAATACGGCCCCGTAGTTACCGCCCGTGAGTTGCATGCCTTCATGGAGAAATTCACTTACATCGCCAAGGGCGCCGACGTCGTCATCATCGCCGGTTCGCTGCCCAGGAAGGTCAAGGATTCTTTTTACAAGGAGATCATCGGGGCGCTGTCGGCCACTGATGCCCTGACGGTGCTCGATACAGCCGGTGAACCGCTAAGGGTCGCCATCAAAGCCAAACCGGGGCTCGTATCGCCGAATATCTTTGAGGCTGAGGCGCTGATCGGCCATGAGTTTGGCGAGGATGAAGATTCACTTGATGCGGCTGTCCATCTAAACCGCATGGGCGCCGGTTCGGCTATCATCACCCATCCAAGCGGTTGCTACGCTTTTCTTGACGATGGCGACGGCGGTTTGAAGACGTACAAGGTTTCAATACCGCCGCTGGACCCGATCAGCACCGTTGGCTCCGGTGACGCCTTCCTGGCTGGCTTTGTTTCGGCGAAACTGTCCAGCAAGAACGACGGCGAGTGTCTTCGCTACGCGGTAGCCTGTGGAGCCGCCAATACCCAGAAATATGGCGCCGGCATTTTTGACGTCCATGAAATGAAGCGCCTGATCCCCAAAACGAAGGTCGAGGAGCACACGGTCCGGCTCTAAGCCTGGAAAACGGCATCAAAAAAGGAAGCTGACCGGGCTTCCTTTTTTGGAGGATGAAGAGTGTTTTAGCTGTTTTAAAGGAGTTTCGGTGTCCGTCTGCGGAGAACGGGAAGCTTCACCTTGTTTCAATCACCAATTGATTAGGATGAAGCCGGTCTCTCGTACCCACCAAAAAACCTGCAGAATTCCTATCGGAAAAAAGAAAAAAACCTTTAGCGATTTCTTCCCAGACGTTCTTCACGATTTCCCGAAGTTCTTTCTCAAAGTGAATTCATTATTAGAGCAACTGTTTCAATCATGATTGTGCGATAGCGCGCCGTCGCAATATAATGATCCATTCGGAAAATTAAAAAGGTTGTATCCCCAGTTGCGGCCGAACGGGCCTGGGCGATCGGAGGATTGGATTGACCAAGGTTGCCTTTGTTTCATTTCGCCTTAGAGCGCTTGATGGCGTGTCCGCGGAAGCAGAAAAATGGATAGACATTTTTCAGGAATGGGGATGCGAGATCCACCGGGTGGCAGGTCAGATTCCGGATGCCGGTGAGTACGACCACGTAATCGGCGAACTGAATTTTCTTGATCCCCAGGTAGAATCGTTCTCGAATAAAGCCTTCGATCAGGGGCAGGACCGGGACGTGCTCGAGCGCGAGCTGGGCATACTGACTGAGGCATTGGATAGGCGGTTGACGCCCATCCTCGAAGGGATTGCACCCGACCTGATCGTCGCTGAGAATGTTTTTTCCCTGCCGCTCAATCTTCCCTTTACCATAGCTCTTCACGGTTTTCTCGAGCGCGAGAATATCACCTGTATCGCTGTTCATCACGACCTGTACTGGCAGGATCCAAAGCTTGGCCAAAGTCTGTTCGCGGAACTGCTGGAGCGTTACTTTCCTCCCAGGATGGAAGTGATGCGGCATGTGACCATCAATCGCCGCAGCCGCGAGGAGCTTTACCATCGTACGGGTGTGAGCGCCACCTGTATCCACAATTGTTTCGATTTTGAGAAACCGCGCAAGCTCGACGAGTTCAATGCTATTCTGCGGGCCGATCTGGGGATTGATAAGGATGTAGTCATGTTCCTGCAGCCAACGCGCGCGATCGAGCGCAAAGGGATCGGCCTGTCGCTCAGGTTTGTTGAGGATTTCGTGGCGGCCAGCGGCAAACCGGCGAGGCTGGTCGTCACCGGGCCCTGTGAGCAGGGCTACGCCATCAAGTTCGGACGCATGTGCCGCAGCTCCAAGGCTGAAGTTTTGCATGTTCCCAATTGGCTGGGCAGCCACAGAAACCAACCTGGAGCCGGCTCACGCTACGACGTACGCGATGCCTATGCTGTCAGCGACATGGTGACCTTTCCCAGCTCGCGCGAGGGTTTTGGTAACCCGGTGCTGGAGTCAGTGGTTCACCGTAAGCCTTTGCTGGTAGCCGATTATCCCGTGCTCGAGGAGCTGAGGGAATACGGTTTCCAGTTTCTGCCGCTGGATGACCGGGCGGTCGACAGGGCGTCGAAGATCATGGAGTATCCGGCGCTGATGAAAGAGATGGCGGATCGCAATTTTGAGATTGGCCGCAAACACTTTTCCCTTGATAACCTGCGCGAGGAACTGACCCATCGACTAGGGACGTACGTTTCCTATGTTTCCTAAACTGCTGGCTGCGTTCACGTTTTAGCCGTCGAACCGGGTGGACTTTCCGCTAACGCTTCAGGTTGATCGACGCCGCCAGGCCTATTGCCACCATCAGCCCGCTATATCCATGGTATCCGGAGACCCAGAGTGAAATCGCAGTGATAAAGCAGGCGACGGTTATGATAAGGTAAGCTATTCTGGGCAAACTTTTCGTCTCCTTTGAGGCAAATCGGTTGATGCGGCTTCCCGGGCTGCATCATATTATAATTCAATCCGTCGGAGTAAGCTGCGGCGTCAATTGCGAGAGCGCATCCAATTATGACTCCTTATGAATCAAAAACCGGCGCCACGACTGTTATCGCCCTTGATGCGATGGGCGGGGACTACGCGCCCGACGAAATCGTCCTGGGTGCGGCTGCAGTCGCCAGCCCTTCGCTTAAAGTCACCCTCACCGGTCGCCGGGCCGAGATCGAACGATGTCTGGCCGAGGCCGGTTCCTCATCGGCGAAATATCTCGATATCGTCGAAGCGCCCGAGGTCATCAGCTTTAATGAGGATGCGGTGAAGGCCGTCAGGGCCAAGACCAATTCTTCCATGGTCATCGCCTGCCGCGAGGTCGCCGAAGGCCGTGCCGATGGCGTGGTCTCGGCTGGAAACACCGGTGCCATGCTGGCGGCTGCCATGTTCAATCTCAAGCGGATCAAGGGATTGAAACGGCCGGGCCTCTGCGCTGTCCTGCCGACTCCGGGCAAGCCCACCCTGTTTATCGACGTAGGCGCCAATTCCGAGGTTCGGCCCATCCATCTGCTTGAATTTGCCCACATGGCGAGCATTTTTGCGCAGGATGTCCTCGAAGTCACCAACCCATCCGTGGGGCTGGTATCAATCGGTGAGGAATCCATCAAGGGCAACGACCTGGTTCTGGAGACGCACGGCCTCATGGCCGATTCGCCCCATCTTAACTTTTATGGCAATGTCGAGGGCCGGGATATTCTCAGGAACGTGGTCGATGTTGTCGTCACGGATGGTTTCACCGGCAATGTCTGCCTCAAGCTGATGGAAAGCACTTCGTCCCTGATTGTCGAAGAGGTCAAAAAAGCGGCCAACAGCAGCCTCAAGGCAAGAATTGGCGGGCTCCTGGTCAAGAAGGAACTCATGGAGTTCAAGAAGAGTATCGACACCGAGGAATTCGGAGGCGCCTACCTCCTGGGGGTGCGCGGGCTGGCGGTTGTCTGCCACGGCAACTCCAGCCGCAAGGCTATCGCCAGCGCCCTGAAGTATGCGGCCCGGGCCGCGGAGCAAAAGCTGATCGGCAAGCTGGAGGAGCGGATAAAAGAGCTGCAGCCCGTTTAGGCGCCGCCGGGCTTCAGGCCCCTTTTGAAAATTGCGGCCTATCGTGGTAGATTCACTCGAATGAATTACCCTGCCTTAAATGAAACCACGGAGGTTGTTGCATGACCCAAGAGGAAGTTTTTGCCCAGATCAAGGCAATGCTGGTTGAACAGCTCGGAGTTGACGAAGAGGATGTGACCATGGAAGCTTCCTTTCAGGATAATCTCGATGCGGATTCCCTCGATCTGGTCGAGTTGATCATGGAGATGGAAGACAAGTTCGGCGTCAAGATTTCCGACGAGGAAGCACAAAAAATACTAACTGTCAAAGACGCAGTGGAGTTTGTCACAGCCCACTCCTAGAGGTAACGTTACTGGTGGCAACCCTTGCCCAACTAGCTGAGCAGCTGCGGCCGGAACTGGCCCGGCAGGTGTTCACACACTCCTCCTGGGTGTCCGAGAGGACACTTTCCTACGAACGACTCGAATTTTTAGGCGACAGTGTATTGGGGATATGCATCAGCACCGAGATCTATTCCCGCTATCCTCATTACAACGAAGGCGAGCTGGCCAAGGTGCGCGCCTACGTCGTCAGCCGCTACACCTGCGCCAAGGTAGGACTGGCGCTGAATCTCTCCGAGCGCCTGGTGCGTTCGGCGGAAGAAGCTGAAGCCGCCAACGCCGTCCAGCTGGCGGAAAACGCCAATGTCCTGGCGGCCGTCGTCGAAGCTCTCATCGGCGCTCTCTATCTGCAGATGGGCCTGGGAAAAATCATTGACGCTGTCGTTGATGCGTTCGATGAGCACATCGTCTACGCCGCCAGTGAACACGTCGATTACAAGACTGTCCTCCAGGAGGAAGTGGCCAAGACCGGCCACGAGGTTACCTATGAAGTGGTGGAAGCCGAAGGTCCGCCGCACGCGCGTCTGTTCACGTCAGAGGTGGCGCTCGATGGCGAGATCCTCGGACGGGGGCGCGGTAAGACCAAGAAGGTATCCCAGCAGGAGGCGGCGAAAGAGGCATTGAATGTACTGCGGGAACGCAAGGAAGCTTCTTCCTGACCCCGCCGCCCGCAGCCTCACCGGTTGCGGGCTCTTTTTGTATGGGGATAAGGTAAGCGTAACAGGCAGCCGGAAAGGAGTTAAATGTTTCTCAAGTCGATAAAAGCCCGGGGCTTCAAGTCCTTTGCGCGCCCGGTGGAGTTTGGATTCCAGCCTGGCATCACCGTGGTGGTCGGTCCTAACGGCAGCGGCAAGAGCAACATCTCTGATGCGGTCGTCTGGGCTATGGGCGAGCAGAGCCCGTCGGCTGTACGCGGCGCCACCATGCAGGACGTAATCTTTTCCGGCAGCGACAAGATGGCCCCAGCGGGGATGTCCGAGGTCGAGATCACGCTCGACAATTCCCGGGGGTTGCTGCCGATTGAGTTTTCCGAAGTGACTGTATCGCGCCGCCTCTATCGCGACGGCGAAGGACAATATTTCATCAACCGCTCCGCCTGCAGGCTCATTGATGTTACCGAGTTGCTCTCCGACGCCGGACTCGGAAGAGACGGCCATTCGATCGTCAGTCAGGGCAAGGTGGATTCCATCCTCGAGAGCAAGCCGATTAACAGGCGCTCCCATATCGAGGAAGCCGCGGGGCTGGGCAAGTTCAAGAAGCGCCGCCGCCGCGCGGAGCACAAGCTGGCCGCGGTCAGGCGCAACCTGGAACGGCTCGCGGACGTCGAGGAAGAGGTCAAGACCAACCTGCGTCCACTGAAGAGGCAGGCAACGGCGGCCGAACGAGGATCCAAACTCGACAGGCAGATCGCCACCGCGCAGACGCAACTGATCAAGGGGCGGCTGAAAGTTTTAACCGCCGAGTTGGAGGCCGCGGAAAAGGCCTCCCGTGAAGCCGGCTTCCGGCGCGGTGAGCTGGAGCAGGAACTGGCGGCGACGGCCGAAGAGCGCCGCCTCTCTGAAGAGCTGTTATCAGCGTCTCTCCATGAGCACAAGCAACTGGCCGCCCGCTATTACAGTTTAAAGTCCCAGAAGGATTCCCTGGGCAACCGGCGCTCGGCCATGGCCGAGCGCCGGGATATGCTGGCACAGGTTGCGCGGCGCGCCGAGGCCAGAATTGAAAATCTCAAGGGCCAGGCCGAGCGGACTGAAGCCGAACTCGAGAGAACCATTGCCGAGCACGAGCGCGACGCTACCCGCCTCACAGCAATTGAAGCCGGGCTTGCCTCCGGCAAGCGGGAGCTTGAGGCCGCCGAGTCTGAGATGAACCGCCGCCGCGAGGCCAGTGAGGAAAAGACGCGCAAGGTTGGAGAGCTGGCCGCTCTGCGCGAACGCTATACCCATCAGTCCGAATATCTTAGTCAGCGCAAGCAGAGGCTTGCCGCTTCCATCGAGCGCGCGATCCAGCAAACCGCTGCCCACAGGCGCGAGCTTGCGGAGCTTGACCAGCAGACTGGTTTGGATGAAGAAAAACTCGGTTCCTGGCGTGAGCGTTCCGAGGCCGCCGAGTCAAAACTCAAGGATCTGATCAAGCACCGCGCCGAGCTCGAAGCCAAGCGGCAGGAAATCAGATCGGACCTTCGCCGCGTAGGCGAGGATCTCCAGATAGCCAAGGCGCGGCTTACTTTTATCGGTGACAGCGACCGCGACCGTGCCGCGCTGCCGGCCGCCGCCAAGAAGATCGCCATCGATCACGACGTCAAGGCACTGGTCGAGCTGATAGATGTGGAAAGCGGTTACGAACAGGCTGTGTCCGCGGTTCTGGGCGGCATGCTCTTTGCCCTGGCGGTGGACGGCATCGGCCAGGCCGGGGAGCTTCTTTCCCAGGCCCGTACGGCCAAGCTTGGCAGCGTCGAGTTCCTGCTTCCCCGGGAAAACAAAGATTCGCATGTCCGCAACGAGGGCGAGGATTACCTCATTGACCATGTTAAGGTTTCAGGAGGCCAGCAGAGCCGCATTGCGGGCCTCCTGGCAGGTGTACGGGTTGTAGACGACATAGCGGGCTTTCAAGGCGGTTCCGGCATGAATGTGGACGGAAGCGCCGGTGGTTCTGGAACTCTGGTCACCCGTGACGGCGTTGTCTATCATTCCGGCCGTGGGCTTCTCAGCTACAAGGCCGATCCGCCTTCATCGGTGGTTCTCAGGCAGCGCAACGAGCGACATAACCTTGAAGCGGAGCGCGAAGAGGCTGAAGGCAGGCGCGCCGAACTCGAGACGCAGCTCGAGCGGATTGTCATGGAGCTGGCCAACGCCGACCGGCGGCACACCGACGCCGAGATGGAAGCCCGTGGTATTCTCGACGAGATGCGCGAGGCTGAAGGCGCACTTGCCGGCATCGAGCGTAAGCGCCGGGTGCTGGCCCAGGAAGTCGAGATCAAGGAAGCTTCTCGCGAACACCTGGTGGCCGAGGATCAAAAAATTGATGAGGAAATTAGCGAAGCGCGACAGCGTCTGGAGGAGACCGAGCAGGCGCTAGCCGATGCCGGAGTCGTTTCTGGATCTGCGCCTGAGGAAGATGACGAAGCGCTGGCAAAGCGCCGTCACGATCTTTACGAGAAGGTTACGGAGCTGCAGATAACCGTTGCGAGGTACCGCGAGCGCGAACAGGTGGCCGTGCAGGCGATCGACCGCATCGGCCCGGCGCTGGAGCGAATTCGCCGTGATCAGTCCGGCAATACGAGGCAGCTGGCCGCCTATCGCAAACTCGAGCCGGCATGTGCGGCGCTGCTTTCGAGCATCGAGAGGCTAGCGACAATTTTTGAGCGGATGGCTGCTGGCCTGGAAGCGCAGCTCAAGGAAGGGGAAGAGCAGAGCAACCTGCATTCTACCGGGCTGCGCGAGCTATCAACCGCAGAGGCCGGGCTGCAGCAGGAGCTTAGCCGCGCCAGCGACGCCTCTACCGAGCGTGAAGTCAGCGTCACCCGTCTCCGGGATCAGGTTGAGGAGCAGGCTTCGAGGCTGACTGCTCTCCAGGAGCACTATCCTGACGCCGGTCTAACCGAGCTGGAGCCGGTTCCAGTCTCTGAGCTTGAAATCTTTGAGGAGCAGATCGAACGGCTTGAGCGCCGTCGTGAGCTTATCGGCCCGGTGAATCCACTGGCGCAGCAGGAATATGAGGAGGCGTTAGAACGCCAGACCTTCCTCACCGAGCAGCGCGCCGATCTGGAGAAGAGCCTGGATGAGCTCACCGGCCTGATCAAGGAGTTGACCGATCGCATCGAGACCAGTTTCGCGGCGACATTCGCAGCAGTGCGGCAGCACTTTTCCGATGTTGTCGGAACGCTTTTCCCGGGCGGCGAAGGCCGCCTGACGTTGGTGGAGACTGAAACCGCCGCTGTCGACGAGGACGGGGAGCCTGGCGAGGAAGCCGAGGCCGAAGCTGGAGAAGCGGCAAACTCAATCGGCGACCGCCGCGGCATTGAAATCTCGGTGAAGCCGGCCCGCAAGGCGCTGCGCAGCCTTTCCCTTCTTTCGGGCGGCGAACGCTCGCTGGTTGCCATCGCCTTTCTTTTTGCGATCTTCCTGGCCCGGCCGGCGCCGTTCTACATCCTTGATGAGGTCGAGGCCGCACTGGACGATCTCAACATCGACAGGCTGCTGACCATGCTCAGGCGCTACCAGAACCGGACGCAGTTCATTGTGATCACGCATCAGAAGCGCACGATGGAAGTCGCCGACGTGCTCTACGGCGTCAGCATGAGCGCCGACGGCACCTCGAAAGTTCTTTCGAGGCGGATGCCCGCGGCGGATACACAAGAAACTGCCGATTCCGCAGTTGAAGCGGGCGAATCGCACGAAACTGCCGTTCCCGCAACAGAATCGGAAACAGTCGCCGGCTCCTCGTCCATCGAGCGCGACGTCGAAGCCACCGCCATCGCCGGTTAGTTCATGACCCGTTCCTGGCACGAAGTTTTCAAGGGCGTCGACGTCCCCGGCGAAACCGCGGCCGAATCCGCGGCTGAAGAGGAGGAAGAAAAAAAGAGCGGCTGGTTCAGGCGCTTTAAGGAAAGTCTTTCCAAGAGCCGCCAGACAATGCAGCAGCACCTGTCGGCGGTCATGTTCGACAAGATCGACGCTGATCTCTGGGAGCGCCTCGAAGAGACCCTGATCTTTGCCGATTGCGGAGTCAACAGCACCGTTGCCATCGTCGAGCGCATGGAGCAGGCCGCCAATGACGGTAAGATCCTTGGCAAGGACCAGTTTTATTCCTACCTCGAGCAGTCCATCTCGGAAATGTTCGTGGGCGGCAATGATTTCCAGATCGACGTATCCCATCAGCCATCCGTCATCCTCGTTGTTGGCGTAAACGGCACCGGCAAGACTACCACCATCGGCAAAATTGCCTGGCACCTGCGGCGTGAGGGCAAGAGTGTCATCCTGGCCGCGGCCGATACCTTCCGCGCCGCCGCCATCGAGCAGCTACAGGAGTGGGGGAGGCGCGTGGACTGCACGGTCATCGCCCAGAAGCACGGCAGCGATCCCGGCGCGGTGGTTTTCGACGCCATTTCGGCTGCCCGCTCGCGTAGCGCCGATGTGGTCCTGGTCGACACCGCCGGGCGGCTGCACACGCAGGTACCCTTGATGGAGGAGCTGAAAAAGATAAGACGCGTGATCGCCAAGCAGATTCCCGGCGGCCCGCATGAAACCCTGCTTACCGTCGACGCCACCACAGGCCAGAACGGCCTTATCCAGGCAAAGCTTTTCGGCGCCGCGGTTGAGGTGACGGGCGCGGTGCTGACCAAGCTCGACGGCACCGCCAAGGGCGGCATCGCCGTCGCCATTTCCCATGAACTGGGGTTACCCATAAAGCTGGTAGGGGTAGGAGAGCAGATGGAAGACCTTCGTCCCTTTGACCCGGCTGATTTTGCCACGGCGCTGCTTGAAGCGTAAACAGAGGAAAAGCATGGTAAAAAAGTCAGATGAAAGCTGTGATTTGCCGCCGGTGGGGCAGCCAGGATCGGCCAAGTACAGCCGCCTGACCACACAACTGGCGAACGAACGCACGTTTCTGGCCTGGATCAGAACCGGTATCGCCCTGCTGGCCTTCGGCTTCGTCGTCGAAAAAGCCGGTACCTTCCTCGAAGCGATTTCAGCCGAGGTTTCGCAAAAACAGTTCAATTTCGTCCATTATTCCGGCATCGCCGGCATTGTACTGATGATATCCGGAGCCTTTATCATAGGGATGGCGACTAAAAGATTCTGGTATATAGACAAAGCGATCCGCCAGGGGCGCTGCGAGACCTCGGTCACGCTCGACATCATCATTGCCGTTGGAATTATCATTATTGCCGTTGTATTCATCATTTACCTCCTTTTTCAGTCTTCGGCTTTTAGCTAAATCACGCAATTCCGCCCATTTCATGCGGCATTAGGCTTGACACTCACTCTGCTAATTCCTAATATTAAGACTTGTTGACAGGCACATTGACGCGCCTGAGAGGTGCCGGGAGCGATCCGGGACAACGCGAGCCCGAAGGCCGCGGCTTCAAAAAGCTCCCTGCCGAGGATAGTGACTACGGAGAGTTCGAAAAGCGGACAGTGGATTGCAGCGGTGAGATTGTTTTTAAATTGGGATTACCCATGTCCGGACAACCTCCGAATTAAATTCGGACGTGCCGATCGGTGTGTCTCATCTCCCGCACCGGTGTCTTCACGGCGCCGGAATTCTCCTGCCGCTTTTCGCCTCGATCATCGTCACGCCTTATCGTAACGAGCGGCAACGCGTTGCGCCGATAAGCGTGCCGAAAGAGCCGGTCGCGTTCAAGCCCGTCACGAAAAAATAGCCATGTTTGATACTTTATCCGAAAAATTACAGAGTGTTCTGGGCGGCCTCAAGGGACAGGGGCGCCTGAGCGAGGACGACATCAACAAGGCCATGCGGGAGATCCGCTTGGCCCTGCTGGAAGCTGACGTTAACTTCAAGGTGGTCAAGCAGTTCGTGGCCGCCGTCAAGGAACGGGCCATGGGCGCAGACGTGCTCGAAAGCCTGACGCCGGGCCAGCAGGTAGTGAAGATTGTCCACGAGGAGCTGGCTGCTCTGATGGGCGCCGCGTCCACCAAGCTCACCTTTTCACCCCGTCCGCCGACGGTCGTGCTCATGGTCGGCCTCCAGGGCAGCGGTAAAACCACAGCCTGCGGCAAACTGGCACGCTTCCTCAAGGCGCAGGGCAAGAACGTTGAGCTGATCGCCTGCGACATTTACCGTCCCGCGGCCATCGACCAGCTGAAGATGCTCGGCAGCCAGCTCGAGGTGCCCGTCTTCTCCATCGACGGCAGCACCGACGCGGTCGTGATCGCCAAGCAGGGCGTCAAGGATGCGGCGAGCGGCGGGCGCGACGTGGCCATCATCGATACCGCCGGCCGCCTGCATATCGACGAGAAACTGATGGCCGAACTCGTCGACATCCGCGCCGAGGTCAAACCGCACAACATTTTGCTGGTGCTCGATTCCATGACCGGCCAGGACGCCGTCAACGTGGCCGAGCAGTTCATGCAACAGGTCAACTTCGACGGTGTTGTCCTCACCAAGCTCGACGGTGACGCCCGCGGCGGCGCCGCCCTGTCGGTGAAGGCCGTCACCGGCAAGCCGATCAAGTTCGCTTCCACCGGCGAGAAGCTCGACTCTTTTGATTATTTTCATCCGGACCGGATGGCGGGGCGCATCCTCGGTATGGGCGACGTCCTTACCCTGATCGAGCACGCCCAGACGCAGATCGACGAGAAGAAGGCTCTGGAGCTTGAACAGAAGCTGCGCAAGGCCCAGTTCACTTTCGATGATTTCCTCGAACAGATGCAAAGCATGCGCAAGATGGGACCGCTGGCGGGAATGCTCGCCATGATTCCCGGAGTGCCCAAGGCGATCAAGAATCAGCAGATCGACGAGCGCGAACTCGACCGTGTCGAGGCGATCATCTGCTCGATGACCCTGGAGGAGCGCCGGGCTCCGGAAATCATCAACGGCAGCCGCCGCAAGCGCATCGCCGCCGGCAGCGGCACCAACGTGCAGGCGGTCAACCAGCTGCTCAGCCGTTTCAAGCAGATGCAGAAGATGATGAAGCAGTTCGCCAGCGGCAAGAAAATGCCAAACATCCCGCCGGAAATGCTCGGCGGCGGCGGATTTTAGTTTCAGGGACACATTACTTATTAAATATTTCAGGGACACATTACTTATACGCGAAGGAGGTGATTGAATGTCGGTAAAGATAAGACTCAGCCGTGTTGGCAGGAAAAAGAAACCGATCTACCGGATTGTTGTTGCCGATTCCCGTTCCCCCAGGGATGGCAAAGTGATCGAGAACATCGGTCGCTACAGTCCGCAGGAAGATCCATCCCTCATTGAGGTTGATGAGGACAAGGCCCGCGACTGGATGTCGAAGGGCGCCCAGCCGACGGCTACCGTCGCCAAGCTGCTGGCAATTAAGGGGATTTCTTGAAGTTGCAATTCTAAAGTGGAAACGGAGGAAGAAAGTGAGAGAGTTACTCGAATACCTCGCAAAGTCCCTGGTGGACAAACCTGACGAGGTCAAGGTGCAGGAGACTGAGACGGACACGACTGTCGTGCTCGAACTCACCGTGGCCAAGGATGACATCGGCAAGGTCATCGGCAAGCAGGGCCGCATCGCCCGGGCGCTCCGGACGATCGTCAAGGCCAGCGCCGTCAAGAACGGCAAGCGTGCCATCGTCGAAATAGTTGACTGAAACTCACTTTTGATTAATCCGGGATTGTTTCACAGAGGGCGGGCTCCCGAAACGGGTGAGGCATCAAGCATATGCACAACTTTCAATGAGGGCGGCAATATGGCTTTCATCGAATCCATAACTTCATGACCGACGCTCCCGAGTGGATACTGGTCGGGATGGTCAAGCGCATCCATGGCAACAATGGTGAGCTGCTGATCAAACCGCTGACCGATCGGTTGGAGCGGTTCGCTGCCGGGTCCCAACTTTACCTCATGCGCAAGCGCGAGGAAGAGCGGTCGCCGGTTTCGATCGAGACCAGCCGTGAATCGGATCGGGGTCCGATCGTCAGGCTGTCGGGCGTGGGGTCTCGCGACGAGGCCAAGGAGTTGTTCGGCGCTTCGCTGTTCATACCGGCAGCCGACCTTGACGAACCGGAAGCCGGAACTTATTACGCTTTTCAGGTGGAAGGCTGCGAGGTCTATGAGGGAGAGAAGCGTGTGGGCGTCGTAATCAAGCTGCAGGAACTCCCCAAGGCCAACCCCTACATCGAAATCGATCCTGGCGGCGAAGAGAAGCCGGTATTGATACCATTTATCAGTCAGGTAATCAAAAAAATCGATCTCGATAAACAGCGGATAGAGATAGTCGAGGGATTCCTGGTCTGACCATTTACCGCCCGATCGTATAGGGGCCAACGGTGATGGTGCTGCCGCCGGCAGGAAACCGCACCAGCGTCAACGGCACGTCGTCGATTGCGGGGAGGGCCTCCGAAGTCACAGCTGTCTGCAGCCCGCTCTGCGAACCGCTCTGATTCGCTTGATGCACCTGGCTGCCATCCAGCCCGATGAACAGGATCTGCCGCACATCCCCGTCGACAGTTACGCTCGTCGTCATCCTTTTTTCCACCGTATGATGCCAGGCGACGGAGTACTCCGCTCCCGATGTCATCCAGAGGATTGCATCCCTGAACTCCGGCAGATAATAAAGTGTCCGCCGCCAGTCAGTGATCTTGAGGTCGTACGGGTACGCATTCACAATCATGGTGTCGCCCGGCTCGAAGCGGCGGACCTCATCGATCAGCAGATTCGTGTTAGTCTCCGCCGCGCTCAGGCCCCCGGCACTATATCCCCCGTACAGGGTCGCCACTGAATAGCCCGTGAACGGCGCCTCGTGGTTGATCTTCGTTGCCTTGAGAAACAGGTACGAATTTCCCGCCGAAACAGCGAGCAGAAAAAGAGCCATCAAGACGTAGCCGGTTAACGTAGCGCCAGACATACTCATGTTACTGTCTGCTGCGGTTGCCAGTTCTCCCCGGTTACCGCTTGCGAAATACCTCTCAGCCCGCCCCGCGCACTCGCCCATCATCACTACAGATCGGGCCAGCAAAAGCAGAAGTGTGCCACCGAAAATGAACGCATATCCCGGATGTCCAAAATATACGAACAGGAATTCGACCAGGGCCGGCAAGGGCAGAACCAGCAAAAACAGCAGGCGGGTCCAGGTATCCCGATATGTCCGCAACAGCGCCAGCGGCAGGAAAAATATCAGCGGCGCCGCGAGGCCGGTGAACCACAAGACTGCCTTCCAGACATCCATCAGGTTTTGTCTGAATGCCTGCATGCCGTTCGCGGAAACATTGGTCGGACCGGTGACCGCACCATACAGGATTTGGCTCGCATCGAAATAGCTTGAAAAGCCGCCAGATAGATATATGAGCGGTGAGAGGCAGGAAAGCAGGGCCGCACCCGCCGCCAGCAGCGACCACAGCGCCGTGCGCCAGCCGGTCCGCCAGATGCCAACAAACCAGAGCGGGCCCAGAAAGAGGAACACATCCGTGCGAAAACCGGCGCCGACCGCTAAAACCCCCCCTGTCAATATCGCGTAGCGGCGATGGAAAAAGAGTTGGTAGAGAAGCCCGGTCCCCAGGATCACCCACGGTAGCTCGGCCAGGTAAGAGAGCGCGACTTCGCTGTGGAACCAGGCAAGCGGTGAAAAAATGAGGATTATGGCGGCGACGATGCCGGTCGAACGCCCGAACATCCAGCCTCCCACCATATAGACGAGAAAGACTGACACCACAAAACTGGTTATACTTAGGGCCACCAGCGCGTTGTTGGGATCATGGAAAAAAACATTGAACAGCTTGCCCACGGCAACATAGAGTATGTAACCGGGCGGATGGGGCTGGTGTGACGCCAGATCGAAGCGCTCCATCGCCAGCGAGAAGTTCGATGAATCCCAATTGTCGAGCACCCGAGCGCGCCAGGGCACACGCAGAGCGACGGCGCCGGTTAGAAGCACCAGCACGATTAATGTATTCTTCTTGCGTATGGATGAGAAAAAAGCCTGGGAGCGTGGCATGCGGATAGACATCTTTTCACTTTTTCCCCAGTGGTTCAACTGGTTCTTTGAGCAACGCCACATTTCCAACGCCATGCAGGGCGGGGGTTTCGAGGCGCGGCTTTTCAACTTTCGCGATTACACGCCGCTCAAACACAACCAGGTGGATGATACCCCCGCCGGCGGCGGCGCCGGCATGGTCTTGCGCGTCGACGCGGTCTGCGCTGCCATTGAGGGCGTATACGAAATGGATTGCGAGGCGGTGAAGGACGAACGTCCCGTGTATATGTTATCGCCCCGCGGCAGACGGCTGGACGAAAAACTGCTGACGGAGATGACGGAGCTTAAGGAATTCACACTGCTCTGCGGCCGCTACGAGGGATTCGACGAGCGCGTCTCCGAACACCTGGTCACCGGCGAGATCTCGATCGGAGATTATGTCGTCAGCGGGGGAGAACTACCGGCGATGGTGCTCATGGATGCGCTGGCGCGCCGCCTGCCCGGAGCGCTCGGGAGTGAGGAGAGCGCTGTCTTCGAGTCGTTTTCAGATGAGTTTGGTGGCCGGCTCGAATATCCGCACTACACCAAACCCGCCGAATTCCGCGGCTGGAAGGTACCAGAAGTGCTAATTTCCGGGAACCACGCCGGGATCGAGAAGTGGCGTCGGGAAAATCTGAAGTAGGGGCTTGCCATGAGCTTGATCGCCATCCCCATCGGTTGCGTTACCGGCTACGTGTCGGCTTTCTTTGGCATCGGCGGCAGCAGCATCGACACGCCATTGATCAGGGTCTTGGCAGGATTGCCGCCTCTCGAAGCGTTGGCCACGCCGCTGCCTCTGACAAGGCTGACCGCGAACATCGCCCTCTTCGCTTTCCGCAAGCATCATCTTGTCGATTTCCGGCTGGCCCTGCTGAGCCTCGCAACCGGCTTGCCGGGAATGGTCGTTGGCTCACTGCTGACAAAATATGTCTCCGGCAAATTTCTCATGCTGCTGACTGCCGTGGTTCTTTTTTTGGTGGGGGTGGATTTTATCGTCAAGGATCTGACCGAGAGGTCGTTCGCCGGCCGCAAGGTTGAACCCCGGCCACCGGTGTGGCAGGTGCTGACGGTCTCGGCGTTTATCAGTATTCTTTCGGGCCTGCTTGCTAATGGCGGCGGCATTTTCTTCGTGCCAGCATTCGTGGTCATCTACGGACTGCCCGTCAAGAAGGCGATAGCCACATCACTGTTGGTGGTGGCGGTGATGGCCCTGCCGGGAACGATCATCCAATTCGCCCTCGGGCATGTGAATGGCCCGGTAATGATTTCCATGGGGATAGGAATTATTCCGATGGCATATCTGGGCGCGCGGTTAGGGAACCTTTTAATGAATGAAGATCAAAACCGTAAATGGATTCCTTTGGCATTGATAGCGACAATAAGCCTTGGAATATTAACAGTTTTTTAACATTTCATTTTGCTTTTAATGTTCCTGTGTTTAAGGCTATCGTCGCGACAGTCCTTTTATGATTACGGGTCTTTTGTTAACCTACCTTACTGCCAGGATTATGCAGGTGTTCATAAAACATAATTGCAAGTGTCGTGGTGCGGGGCGGCAAAAACATTATCTTAATTCTGTAGAACGCAGTTGCTTAAGATATAACCTATAAATACGGATAAACCCACCATGACCGCAAAAGTGAAAATCGCTATCCGCTGGGATAATATAATCGGCCTTGTTCTTTCAAGGTAGATCAATTATCCGCCAACGCCTACCCGCCTCTCTCCGAACTCTGACTTACATTTCCATTCTTATTACCCCCGTTGAATTCATCTTCCTCGTCAAGCATCGGAATGTGTTCAAATAGATGCTTTGGCAAGAATATAGCCGTTGCAATTAACGTGGGCACAACAGCGCTAGCTATGACAACTGCGACCAGGAATGAATACTGGTCCTGGTTGATGATGTTGTGACTGTATCCGTAAAGTGCGGAAATCGTGCCAAAAGTGAGACCCGTTGACATCATCAGCGTGTAATACCATCTTTCCTTCCGGTGTTTGTTATAACGGCCAATCACGGGGTATAGGCCAAAGATTTTTGATGCTACCTTGCCTCCCAGAAGCGCCACAAAGACAAAAGGCGCGCCTATGATTGCAGGGATAGTAACCAGCGAACCAGCGCGCAGGAAATAAAAGGGCGTGAGCAGCCCCACGGTCAATGTGCGCACCCGCCGCATCCAGTTATGGTCCTCGGCTGCTGCGCCAGCAAGTGCCATGCCAGCGATGTAGGCAGGAAGCACCGCCTCACTGCCGGACCAAGTGGCAAGCGCTCCCAAACCAAAAAGGATTAAAAGCAGCCATTTGGTGCGGATGGCCGCTGTACCGTATGCATATTTTTTTGTCAACCATTTCGTTACAAAAGGAAGTGCAGCCAGAACTAGAACGGTTACGCCGATAAAAACAGCTGTCTTGTACGTGAAAGGCGCGAAGATGAGCCCGAGCGCGATTACCGTGCCCAAATCGTTCACAAAGCAGGCACCAAGGATTCCCTTCCCGAAGCTGATCTTGTTTAGCCCTGTATCCAGCATCACCGCATAAACAACTGCCATAGAAGTGGTCGAGAGGGCGACGCCTGCGAGCAAGCTAGCCTTTGAATCCCAGCCTAATCCATATTTTGCCAAAGCGGTGCATGCCAAGAACGGCGCAAAAAAGCCTATGAGCCCCACGACGCTTACTTCCTTCCACTTTGTCTTAAGGACAGCAGGCTCAAGCTCGGCGCCCGCCAGGAAGGTCAGTACTACGGCTCCCGATGAGGCTAGGAATTTAAGCCAATCTGTATTTGCTCCAAGCCAGTCCGAGCCAAAGAAACGCAGAGCCACCGCACCTGCTGCGACACCAACGCAAATCTCTATGAGTGCCACCGAGACACGCAGTTTATTGGCAATGATAGTGGCTAAGACTGCCAACGCGAACCAGACGGCCGCGATAGTGAAAGGATCACTCATGACTTGCCCCCATTTGCTGGCTCAGCATATTTCCCTCCTCCAGGCTGTCCAGCTCACGGACTACGCTTTCGAATATATCAAGACGATTGTTTAGACCGGCTTCGTTCTTTGAAACTCCGTGTTCTCCCTCTTTCTTCGCGTTTTGAGCCGCGTTAAGGGCACCGCGGATTCCTGCCAGGCTTGCCTCGACTATCCCGTCAAGCTGCTTTTCAAAATCAGAGACGGTCTTATCAATCCGTACCATGAAATCCTGGCGTAGACGCCCGCAATGTCTTTCAACCATTTCTCGCATCCGTTCACGAGCGTTTTTGAGGATGATCTTGTGTGCCAGCGGTTTGGGGAGCATAAGCGTTGCCGACTCCGTGATGAACTCAAGCGAAACCTTGACGTCTTCATCGATTTTGAACCGAAATCCTGATTCTTTGGCCAGAGATTCTTCTATTGCGAACGGTTGCAGATCGATCTCGAAGATGTCAACAGACAGATTGATGATATTTTTTATCATCTGATTAGTCCTGGCTATCAGCCGTTCGAGGATAGTCTCAAGGCGACTTCTCAGAATACCTTCTTCATGGGATTGAAACTCATCAAAGGTATCGTGTATCTGCTCATGGACGAAATGATTCATCTTTTTTACAAGTTCCCTGTTACCGATCGGACGGATTGACTCGTAATACTGACCGATCGCTTTGACCAGGGCAGCCGATTTTTCCGCTTTCAGTGCCTCAAGATCAGGGATCAGGATTTCACTCGCCATACTGCCGGTTTCGGCGCGAACAAGGTGATGGCTATCCCGGCGCTCCTGAGAGATATCGACTTCGGCGTCAGTGAAGTGTTTAATCTTTTCTTCAAAGTCCTTTAGCGGCTCGCCAAGTGACTTTTGCATAAGCCTTGCCGAAAAAGACTCCTGAGCGACAATGTTTCGTATTTTGTTTGCAGCCGAGGCGAGGAGCACCTGCCCTTTTTCTTCGATAAGAAAGCTTTCCAACATGGATTCAAAATCCGCAAGTCCACTTTCCTCAAATAGGCCGCGGTTTTGGCCAAGTTTTCCCTCCAGCGCTTTCTTGGCTGAGAGCGGATATACGATTGTATTCTCAAGCCCGGCCTGCTTGTTTATTACCTCACGGGTAAACTCAAGTGACTCATTCCGGTCGGCAGCGCTGACTGTATCGATCTTGTTCTGAATGAAGAAAAGCTTGGTGGCAAATCCCTTCAGATCGTTCAGAAAGTGGTACTCGGCGTCTGTAATCGGCGGGTCAACACTGACCAAAAAAATCGCTGCATCGGCGTTGGGCAGGTAACTGTATGTCACGTCCGTGTTGTGACTGTGAATCGATGCAACCCCGGGGGTGTCAATGAGGCGGATGTTGTTCTTCAGATAAGAGGAAGGATGGAAAATTACCACGATTTTCACATCCTTCGCATTCTTGGGGTTATTTTTTTCGGTGACGTAGTAAACCAGATCTTCTCCAGAAATTTCTTTTTCTGAGCCATCATTGAAGATTACGTTAATTCGAAGGGACTCACCGTACCGGATCTCAGTGATTATTGAAGTGACAGGGATGATCGCCGTGGGCAGCAGATCGTCTCCCAGGAAGGCATTTATGAAGGTGCTTTTGCCGCGCTTAAACTGGCCTGCCACAACCAGGCAGAACTCATTTTCTGCCAGCCTCTTGGCGATGGCCGAAAGTGCCCGGCGCGATTCCTCACTCTCGGTTGCCGAGGCAACTTTCGCGGGCAATTCCAGCAGCGATTCTCTGATTTTTGAATAATTCTCCAGCATTTCACAAAAAAAGCTCCTGCAGATCTGCTGCAGAAGCCATTAGCTCAAAAGAGAGCATTCGGTGAGCTTCATCACCATTATGTTGTTTTTACAATATAGCCCAGTGAATAGGGCTAGTAACATTTTATATTATCGAGTCATTTTGTCAATTATATTCTTTTCTACGAATTGTTAGAAATTCTTATCTGACCTCAGCTAATCAGTGATTGCCAGTGGCACAGGAGAAACTTGTGCAAGCCAGATCGGCTCAAAGATGCCGACATTGTGAAGCCCGGCGAAGGGGGTGAAGACAAACATGTAAGTGATAAAGCTAATGGAATGGACGCCTTGGAAACAATCTCTTTCAGATTTCCTCCTTACAGGCATTTTTGATTTTGGCGATTGGTGGGGCCAGCAAAACGGCCATGACCAAGTACCCGGCTATCCCGAGTCGAGACATTGATGACATGGACTCGTTGAAGCTGAGGAAATCAACGCTGGCCATTGGCACTCTCTCTGTTCTCCTTATCTTGGCGATCTATATTTGGGCGGCAACAAATCCTTTGCACCGGAAGGAAACAACATTAAGTGATGAAATCATGATTTGGACAATCATTTTTAGCTTGGTTTCCGCCATGACGGTATCCTGGGAGGCCGGTGACTATATCTGGTTCGCGCTCTTTGGTTTGGGATATCTGAACCTATTTTCCGGTTCTTTGACCCTTTCTGCTTTTATTGATATAACAGTTTTTCCACTATATGTAATCGTTAAACGGCGCTCTTGGCGCTCGTTTTACAGAAAGATAAAAAGCAGAGAGCCTGACGGTCGCTATTAACCTTATATCGCTGGCAGTACCTCTCTAGACGAATCCTGCCAGCAAACTCAACTCCAACTCCAATGAACAACACTGAGTTTCCTGGAGGCTCCATATTTTGAGAGCAACTTTGACAGCAATGAAGTTAAAATTGAGGAAATAAGGGGCCGCTTGATATCAAAACCAGTACCAGGTTGCCCGCCTTATATTGCATTCCCTCCAAAAAACCTCTAAAATCTCGAACTTGGCACCATTGATATAGAAAATCGCCGGGTTGGGCGGCAACCAGGCGCCAATTAGGCCGCAAATCCGGCGTAGACAGGCCGCAACAGGCGGCCGTTTCCAGCAGAAGCGGGGAGAAATTCATGAATCAGACCATAGCCAGGCTCGAGGAGCAGCAGCTCCGCAAGGGAATACCCCAGTTCAAGGCCGGGGATACCGTCAAGGTACACTTCCAGGTTATTGAGGGAACCCGCAGCCGTATCCAGGTTTTCCAGGGCATTGTCATCAAGCGCCAGGGCGAGGGCTCACGCGAGACTTTCACCGTGCGCAAGCATTCCTTCGGCGTTGGCGTCGAGCGTACATTCCCGCTCCATTCCCCGAAGATCAGCAAGATCGAAGTCCTGAGCATCGGCGACGTCCGCCGCGCCAAGCTTTATTACCTGCGCGGTAAGGTCGGCAAGAAAGCCAAGGTCCGGGAAAAGCAGCGCTAGACTTCCGGATTCTCTGATGCCCCGCAGCGTCGCCCGCAGTATCCTCGAAACCATCGGGATAATCCTTGGCGCCGTCATCGTCGCCTGGGTCTGCCAGGCCTACCTGATCAAACCTTTCCAGATTCCCACTCCGTCGATGGTCCCGACGATTGATCCTGGGGATCGTTTGCTGGTAAACCGGCTAGCCTACCGCTACGGCGAGATCCAGCGCGGTGACATCATCGTCTTTCCCGCTCCCACCGATCCCGGCACCGATTTCGTCAAAAGGGTTATTGCTCTCGGAGGCGACACGGTTGAGGTCAGGCGTGGACAGGTCATCGTTAACGGTGAACCACAAGTAGAGAATTATATCAATCCATTGGTGGCCGATGTCAGCAATTTCCCCCCGACAACGATTCCGCCCGGCAATGTTTTTGTGATGGGGGATAACCGCACCGACAGCCTTGACGCCCGTTTCTGGGATCCTCCCTGGCTGCCGGTGGATAGCGTTATCGGCAAAGCCTTTTTCACCTACTGGCCCCCTGGGCGCCTGGGCCAATTGAATTAGGATAGATATGGCCGCCACCGAAACTTCCCCAGCCGCGATTCTGTTTGAGTATGACCTGGAGATGTGCGGCGGAGCGGGGGAGATGGCGGGCGCCGATGAAGTCGGACGCGGTTGCCTTGCCGGTCCCATCGTGGCCGCCGCCGTGACCCTCGATTACTCCCGTCTTGATATTGAAACGCTTGCGGCCACACTCAAAGGCCTGGGCGATTCCAAGAAACTGACCGCGGTTGCGCGCAAGCGCCTCTATCCCCTGATCCTGCGAAACATATCCCGCTTTTCCGTCATCAGCTATTCCAGCCGCACCATCGATGAATGCGGCCTGCACAAGACCAACCTGCGTGTGCTTGCCAGAAGCCTCGAGTCGCTGGAACCCTGCCCGAAAACAGCGCTCGTTGACGGCAGGCAACAGCTGCCGGATTGCCAGGTCGAGCATCAGGCGATCACCAAGGGCGATACCAAAAGCGCCTGCATCGCCGCGGCTTCAATCGTCGCCAAGGTAATCAGGGACCGCCTGATGCTGAAACTGCACGAGCAATATCCGGAGTATGGCTTCTCGCGCCACATGGGTTATGGATCGCTTGACCACCGCGAAGCTATCGCCGCGCATGGTTACTCGCCGCAGCATCGCCGTTCGTTCAATGTGACGCTGCCGCGAATTTCGGAGACATTATTCGAAGACGGTGAGGCACAGACTCCACGTGATACTACTGCTCAAGGTAAGACCATTCTCCGCAGCGACCACGGGTAGGTTTGAGCCGGGCCGGTGAAGTCGGAGCTGGGCGCTCCCCGGGCGATCATCGCCGCGCTCTCGGACAGTCCGGCGAGGATGCCGCCCGCCAACACCTCGAAAGTCATGGTTACTTCATCCTGCAGGTCAACTTCCGCAGCCGCTACGGCGAGATAGACATTATTGCCAGGCGCGGCAACATCATCGCCTTCATCGAGGTTAAAACCCGCAGAAACCGCAAATATGGCGAGCCCTTCGAGGCCGTCGGCCTCCGAAAACAGAATCAGATCAGGCGTATGGCTATGATGTGGATCGCCGCGCATCAGGGAGACCGCGGGCTGCGCGAGTGCGATTTCCGTTTCGATGTCATCTCGATCATGGAGGGTAGGGAAGAAATTACGCATATTGAAAACGCTTTCTGCTGAATCAGACGCCTCTTTGCCAAACAACTCACCATCTGGTAATCTGACAACCCCACGCTGATCCCCGCCGCGGGAGCATCCTCCTCAAAGGAGTGATGCCGATGCTTGCGAGATTACACAGCCATGCGGTAATAGGCATGGATGCCTGCCCGGTCGAGGTCGAAACCGATCTGGGATGGGGTCTTCCCGCTTTTAACATGGTGGGCCTTCCCGACGCCGCCGTCCGCGAATCCAAAGAACGCGTCCGCGCTGGCATGTCCAATTCCGGCTATGAATTTCCCCTTAGGCGAATTACGGTAAATCTGGCGCCGGCTGATGTGCGCAAGGAGGGACCCGCTTTCGACCTCCCGATTGCACTCTCGCTTCTGGCTGCTTCCGGTCAACTCAAGCAGAAGCGCCTCGCCGGATACAGCGCCGCGGGGGAGTTGTCGCTCGACGGCGGTATCAGGCGTATCAACGGGGCGCTTTCAATCGCCGAAGGCGCCCGCAAGACTGGGCACAGGGGAGTGCTGCTGCCGGCCGCCAACGCCAAGGAGGCCGCGCTGGTTGAGGGCATCGAAATCATCGCGGTCGACAATCTCAAGCAGGCGGTCAAGTTTCTGCAGGATGAGATTACGATCGCTCCCATTCGTGTGGATGTCGTAGCTCTCATTGAAAGTAATAACAACGGCGGTAGTCTTGACCTCGCTGACGTCAAGGGCCAGCAGCACGCCCGCCGGGCGCTTGAAGTCTGCGCCGCTGGCGGCCACAATCTGCTCATGATCGGGCCTCCGGGCTCGGGCAAAACCATGCTGGCCAGGCGCCTGCCCTCGATCCTGCCGCCGCTCGGCATCCGCGAAGCGGTCGAGGTGACGAGAATTTACAGCGTCGCCGGTCTTCTTTCCGCTGGAGGCTCACTCATTTCCAGAAGACCGTTCCGCTCGCCGCATCACACAATTTCTCATGTGGGGCTTGCCGGCGGTGGAGGATCGCCCCGGCCAGGCGAGGTCAGCTTATCGCACCTGGGGGTTTTATTCCTCGACGAGCTGCCGGAATTTTCGCGCCTTGCGCTCGAAACGCTGCGCCAGCCCATGGAGGATGGCAGCGTCTCTATCTCCCGGGCGCTCGCACGGGTAACCTATCCGGCCAGTTTCATGCTCGTCGCCGCCATGAATCCCTGCCCCTGCGGACACCTGGGCGATCCCCGGCAGCAGTGCATCTGCCTTCCCCACAGGATCGCTTCGTACCGCGGACGAGTTAGTGGGCCGCTTCTGGACCGCATCGATGTGGCCGTGGAGGTACCCGGTCTCGGCAGGCAAGAGATGCTCGAAGATTCGCCCAGGGAGCCGTCCTCAAAAGTCGCCGCCCGAGTAAGTGCCGCCCGCGAGCGCCAGTCATCCAGGCTGCAAGCTCCTAAGCAGGCGGAGGATGGAGTTTTTTGCAACGCCCAGATGAACACGCGACTGGCCGAAAAATTTTGCCGGTTAGACCCGCCGGCCACGCGCCTGCTGGAGGGAGCCATAGACCGGTTAGCCTTAAGCGCCCGTGCCCATCACCGCATCCTCAAGGTGGCACGCACAATCGCGGATCTAGACGACGCCGATGACATCGGTCCATCGCATCTGGCAGAAGCCATCAGTTACCGCGCCATCGACCGGAAGGGTTGGGATGGTAGCTAACCGCGACAATAACATTCATGAGCGCAGGCGGGAGCGCCGCAAGTCCGCGAACCGCGAAGCGGCGTTGGCGCTTTCGTGTTTCCTGGCCGAGTACGGCTGGCCTCTGCGAGTGCCCACAGGAAAGTTGAAGCCGCTAGAGATCTGGAGCGGCACCGATCGTGCCATCGCCGACCGCCTGAAACTGCCAAAACCGGGACTGGCTCGCCTAAATGCGTTCAGGAAAAGTTTTTCAATCGCATCCGCTTTTGCGGAGTTAACGCGCAGCGATCTACACATGATTGCCCTCGGGGATGAAGACTACCCACAGCCTCTTGCGCAGATACACGATCCGCCCCCGGCGCTCTTTATACGCGGAGGTGTTGATAAACTAACTGAATTTATACAAAGAACGCGAGTAGCCATCGTCGGCGCCCGCGCCGCTTCGGATTACGGCATCGACGCGGCGGCCAGGATAGCTCGCGGACTCGCCTCTAACGGATCCTGCATCATCAGCGGCATGGCGCTCGGGATCGATGCCGCCGCTCACCGCGGCTCGGTTGAGGAGAGGGGTGGCAGTATCGCCGTGCTCGGCTGCGGACCCGATGTCATCTATCCGCGCGGCAATCGCAATCTTTATGGCTCTTTGCTTGAGCATGGCCTTATCATTTCCGAATATCCACCGGGAACCAAACCGCAGGCCTGGCGTTTTCCCGCACGCAACCGCGTTATGGCTGGCCTAGCTGATGCCGTCGTCGTCGTCGAGGCAAAAGAAAAGAGCGGTGCTTTGATTACCGCCGACTTCAGCCTTGAGGAGGGCCGTGAAGTCTTCGCTGTACCGGGAAGCATCTTCTCGGATCTATCCGCCGGGCCGCATCAACTAATAAGAAGCGGAGCCGCCGCGGTAACGAGCGCTGATGATGTTTTCGAAAGTCTCGGGATAGATATCACCACCAAATCTCCGCGCGCGTTTCCAGACTATCTGACACTTGATCTGACTGGCGCCAATCCATCCACATTAACCAACGCCGCGCCATCCCGGCTCACCCCAGTTGAAGCCAAAATTATTCTCGTCCTCGAAGAACGCCCTCAGCACCAGGACCGCCTGGCCACACTCGCCGGCATTGACGGCGCCAGCGCCGCCGCCGCCCTCATATCCCTGGAACTAAACGGCCTCGCGCACATGGTCCCCGGCCGCGGCTATAGCCGCTAGGGGTCATGAAGTAAGTACTTTCAAGGAACTGGACGCCTCGGCGTCGAAAATATGACAATTGGCAGCAAATTGATATTAATTGGAAGCCGCATAATTGGAAGCCGCATATAAAAAAGGAGAAGCGCGGCAGCAGGACCTGGACATCCTGGAGCGATACCTTGTCTCTTTGAACCAGTCTGGCTGTTCGCAAAAGACAGTCGTGGCTTATCGCCGCGATTGCCGCCATTTTCTGCGCTACGTTGCTCGCGACCAAAGGGAGTTTCCAAAAGCGGTAGATTACCGTTTTCTGAGACGTTATGCCGCTCATCTGGCCACTTCCAGGTATGAGAAGTCGAGCATCAGCAGGAAGCTTTCGGCTGTCCGCGGACTTTTCCGTTTCTGCCGCTCTGAAGGTCTAGTAGACGCCAGCCCGGCCGAAGCTCTATCATCGCCGAAGCTGCCCAAAAAGTTGCCGGCGGTGCTCAGACCGTACGAGATCGAGGCTTTTCTGCGGGCGATCGATACAGCCAAACCTCTGGGATTGCGCGATCTGGCCATTTTCGAATTGCTTTACGGCTGTGGTCTCAGGAGCGAAGAAGTAGTCAATCTCATGGTCGCGGAGGTTGATTTCGAGCAAGAAGAGATCCGCGTCACCGGCAAAGGAAATAAAACACGTATATTGCCGGTGGGGGAGATTGCTTTGGCCGCTGTCAGGGAATATATCAAAAAAGGCCGGCCGGAGCTGCTGCCCGAATCAGTTGAAGAAGGCGGCGCCGAACCCGAAGCGCTTTTCCTCTCGTCGAGGGGCAATCAGCTCGGGACTTCGGATATTCGCCGGCGCACTATAAAATACGTACGCAAGGCTGCGGTGGAGACGAAAACGTCATCGCACGTTTTCAGGCACTGCTTCGCCACGCACCTGTTGGAAGGCGGAGCGGATCTCCGGGCAGTTCAAGAGCTATTGGGGCATGCATCGATTTCGACGACACAGCGGTACACACACGTTAGTGGAGCGCATCTGCGGCGGGTTTACGAGCGCTCACACCCCCGTGCACGCAGCTAGCGGCTTGGAACGGGGCAGAAGAAAGCCGCCCCGGGTTGAAAACCATGGTGCTGTCGTGCAAAGCTAATGAATCGAATGACAATTTCCGACCAGGAGAGACATGCCGGAAGAAGATAAGGAAATAATCGAACTATGGCGCCTCTATAAACAGGAAGGCGATGCCAAGGCACGGGACCGGCTCATCCTTAACTACGCGCCGCTCGTAAAATATGTAGCCGGCCGCATGGGCACCAATTTTCCTTCACATGTGGATGAATCCGACCTTATCAGCTATGGCCTGCTCGGGCTCATCGGAGCCCTCGAGCGTTTTGAGCCGGAGCGCAATATCAAATTCGAAACCTACGCCATCACCCGCATTAAGGGATCCATTCTCGATGAACTCCGCTCGCTGGACTGGGTTCCGCGATCGGTGCGCAGCATCGCCCGGCAGATAGAAAAATGCAGCGCCGCGCTGGAGAACAAGCTGCACCGCGCTCCCACTGATCAGGAAATGGCCAAGGACATGGGCATGACCGATGAAGAATTCCAGGACGCCCTCACCCGCATTAGCTCCAGCTCGATTGTCGCCCTGGAAGAACTCTGGACAATTTCGAGCACCGGCACCGAATCGGTAGCGCTAATCGATACCATCGAGGATCGCCAGAGCAAGAATCCCGCAGAAGTCGTTGACATCAATGAAGTGAAGGAACGCCTGGCGCATGCGATTTCGAATCTGCCCGAGCGGGAAAAGATCGTCATCGCCCTCTACTATTATGAGGGATTGACGCTGCGTGAGATCGGTGATGTTCTCGGTGTCACCGAGTCGCGGGTTTCACAGCTCCACACGAAGGCGATCCTGCGGCTTAAGGGCCGTCTTAAGGATCAGGTGGAACCGGCGCCGCTCAGCTGACGCTGGTTTGCAGTTCAGTCGTCGCTGTAATTCCCTGCCGGATCTATCTTACGACGGACGAACTAACGCTAGCGATTCTGGCTAGTTACCGCTCGAAAAATTCAGCGTTGTCTCCCGCCTTAACCCCATGGGCCGTGAACCATCCCTGATTGGCTTCAACTGCGTAAATATAGTTAACGGGCGGTGAATGAGTCTCCACCGATAACGCCTGCATGTCCTGGATGTCCACGATGGTGCCGTCCGGCGAGATAAAAGCAATTGATAACGGGATGTAGGTGTTCTTCATCCAGAATGAATCCCTTACCGGTTTATCCCACACAAAGATCATGCCGGCATCGGGCGCAAGTGTGGACCGGTCCATCAGCCCGGTAGCCCTCTCCTGGGTCGTGCGCGCGATTTCTATTAGCAAGGCCGCTTCGCTTCCGTCTGAAGGATGAAAGACAACCCTTGACTGGTAAGCCGTCGAGCCCCCGGAAGCAATATTTCCCTTCAGGGCATTTCCTGTTGAAGAAGCAGAGGCGGGGGAAGCAGAAGTCGAGGAAGCAGAAGTGGGGGATTCATCGGTTGCGCATCCCGCGGTCCATATCACTAGCATCATCAGCAAAACCGCCGTGAAGACATCCAGCGAAAAAGCCGCCGAAAAAAATTGACGCAAAAACAATCGACGCAAAGAAAAAGGCTGCGCTCTCATCGCAGCCTTTTTAAAATATAAATTGCTGAATAAACCTTAAATTTTCTGGCACGGGACGTTATTATTTATCCCCCAAATCTACACCAACCGCGAGACGATCGGGCCTTAAGGTTTTTGCGAACCCTTGCCCTCTTCATCGCTCTGACCGCAGGTACCTCTGATACCGCAGTATGCGAGCACCGCTACTACCGGGGCCAGCACCAGAATGAAAAATAGAAAAATAATGGCTTCAACCGGCACTGTCTTCACCTCCCAGGGCAAATAGTGGTTTGTAATTTAGTATACCACCGCATGCGAATACAATAACTAATATTCGATGCCCGCCCCTTACCTGCCTTCTGGAAGAAATAATATCTATGGCTCCGAACGGGTGCAAGCAGGCTTTCAGGTTTTAAAACAGAACATTTAAGCAATAAATGTTGCTGATGAACAAAAACCCGAGCGCGGGGCTTCCTGAAAACGTACCAAAACATCAGAACGCCAAGAACATCACTTTAAGACAGGATGGCGAATTGATTTTAAGCTATTGCGATAAACTTGTCAAAAATAATTAAACTAATCATATTGACAGCAATAGTATTGAGAGTGTACGATTTTGGCGGGCGGCGTATCAAAATGGCACGAGTAGTATAGGTTCTCAGTAATATTCCTTGATTTGGGGAGAGGTATATGCGAGGCAGATCCATCTTGGCCGGGGCGCTTGTAGTACTGTTTATTGTCGTGGTAGGTGCGACTATTTGGGGGGTTCGCTATACCAACAATCCTGAGTTTTGCGATAGCTGTCACATAATCCAGCCGTATGTAGCTGCCTGGAAAACCTCTTTCATGGGCAGCAAGCTGGGTAACAGGAACGTGACCTGCATCGATTGCCACTTTGAGCCTGGCGTTCTTGGATACGCCCGTGGCAAGATTTATTCCCTGATGAAACTCACTGAGTACGGCACTCAGAATTACGACCGCCCGCCGCCATCCGCCGATCTGCTCACCAACTCATCCTGTCTGCAGTGCCATGGCAAAGCCTCGGAACGAAAACCTGGCTATGAGGATGGCATCAGCGTTACCGACCCTAACGATCCCTCCTATCCGAAGATTGCTGTTACCGACCAGTACAGTCCCGACAAGACGACCATATATTTTCCGCATGATTTTCATGTGAATAAAGTGCAGCTCAAGTGTGCCGACTGCCACTCCGGAGTGGTCCATGGGGCCGAACTGACCGGTGACAAACCGCAGGCTGCCGCCAAGCCCGAATTCTGCTCGACCTGCCATTCGGGAGATGTAGCGCCAATTATCTTCGGTCCGATCACCTTATCTGGACGTGAGCATCCAGGAGCGCCAAAGATTGATACCGCGATCTGGCGCAATAACCATTGGAAGCTCGCCCACGGGCCTGGTGAAATCAACGGTGTTCAGTACGACCAGATTGAGAGACAGACGTGCCTCGCCTGTCACGCAGAACCGGCGGAGGCCAAGAACTGCAAGAGCTGTCATTTCCATACGGCGCCAACGTTCGCGCCGACCCAGGAAGCTCAACAGGCCAGCGCCGCGCCGCTGGGCATGTTCGGACTGGTCATCGGAGTTTTCATGTTGACGCTGGTACCCTGGCCGAAAGCCAAACGCTTCATCTTCGAAAGCTGGATCGCCGTGGCCTTGAGCGTGGCGGTATTTACGACTGATATCTACGCTTTCTACCGCGTGCTGGTCGAGGTTGCCGGCACCACCGGGGGCAGCCGTGAGGTAGGACCGCTTGCCCTCTGGATCGCGTATCTCCTGGCGAGCGCCAGCCTGCTGATATTCCTGTTCCACCAGGGCGTGCTCAAGCCGAGAAGGAGGAGGCTGTCAGGTCGTGACTGAAAATAAAGAATCTTGCGGAATGACAACCCCAAAAAAGGAAAGTGCCGCTGTTATCACCAGGAGGCGGTTCCTGTCGATATGTTTCGCTGGAGCGACGGCGGTGGGGCTGGGAGCCTTCGCGGCGCCGCTGGCCAGATATGCCTATCCGGTGCTTAAGGGCCAGGTCTTTGAGAAGCAAAAAATCGCATCCACTGCACAGGTGACCGCCGATGGCGTCCGCTTCGATTACATGGACACGCCTTCGATGCTGATCCAGTTACAGGATTCCAGTTTCGCCGCTTATTCCCTCGTTTGCACACATCTAGGATGTATAGTCAAGTGGGAAGCGGCCAAGAGGGACTTTCATTGTCCCTGTCATGCCGGCAAGTTTGATGAAAACGGGCAGCCGATCGCCGGCCCGCCGCCGAAACCTCTGACCAAATACAAGATTGCGGTCGAGGGTACTGACATTTACGTGGAGGGAATAGCATGAGCGTAATCGATTTCCTTGACGAACGCTTTGGAATCAGAAAAGGGGCCAGGGAGTTCGCCAACCATCCGGTTCCCGATCACGTCAACTGGCTATACTGTTTTGGCGGGATAACTTTCCTGTGCTTCCTGATCCAGGCCGCGACCGGGGTGCTACTGGCGTTTTATTACGAACCCTCGACAACTACGGCATACAGCAGCGTCCTCAATATCATGGATAACGTGCCTTTTGGAGTCCTGGTCAGGAGCCTGCATGCCTGGACGGCAAACATCATGATCATCATGGTGGTCTTCCACATGCTCAGAGTATTCTTCCATGGCGCCTACCGGCCGCCGCGGGAGCTTAACTGGATCACGGGCGTTGTTCTGTTTTTCATCACCATAACCTTTGGCTTCTCGGGCTATCTGCTGCCGATGAACCAGCTTTCCTACTGGGCTACCAAGGTCGGCACCGAGATCGCCGGCGCCATACCCTTAATCGGTCAGTACGTTCAGGCTTTCCTCCTGGGGGGAGACAAAATCGGCGATGCGACCCTGACCCGCTTTTATACGATCCATGTAATAATCCTGCCGATCACATTGTCGGCGCTGCTT
Source organism: Actinomycetes bacterium (assembly GCA_021785935.1). Lineage (GTDB taxonomy): Bacteria > Actinomycetota > Thermoleophilia > BMS3ABIN01 > BMS3ABIN01 > JACRMB01. The sequence goes on along the minus strand of JAJYOG010000005.1, from coordinate 22,947 downwards.
GTGGCCCATTTTCTTATGGTCCGCAAGCAGGGCATTGCCGATCCGCTATAAATGGTGCGAGGTGAATAAATGAGTCCCAACCAAAGTTACGAACCGGAAAAGGATAAAGACGAGCACGAGGGCGGAGTGCCTTTCTTTCCCGATCATTTCGTCAAGGAGGCGGCAGTGATGGCTCTGGTGCTGGGGCTTGTTGTTTTTCTGGCCACGCTGATGCCCGCGCCGATGGGAGAGCCCGCCGATCCGCTGAAGACTCCGGCGGGGATCAAGCCGGAATGGTACTTCCTGAGCGTTTATCAGATTCTCAAGTACGTGCCCAAAACCGTTGGCATAATTTTGACCTTTATCATATTTCCTCCGATTTTGATTCTGTTCCCGTTGTTCTACAAGCAGATCACCAAGTGGCGTTACGGCAGATTGTTGCTGCATACGCTGGTCGCCCTGGGAGTGCTGTTAGCGGTCTTCCTGGCATCGCTGGCTTATCTCGGTTTCGAGTAGAGGAGACTGACAATGACCGACATGGCAATCATTGAGGCTTTCACGGTGATAGGTTTTGGTTTCCTGCTGGTGGCTTTTACGGTGGGTGAGCTGATCATCACCTGGAGACGGGAACTGCGAAGAAATAACTGTGAATATAAACCGCGCGGGTAATCGATTCCGGGCGTGCGGTTAGTCAATTTCGTGGCGTTTGGCCGCCCAGGGCGTGTTTTGGGGGCTCCCGGCCGCGGATAAACCTGTCCATTTCTACGTTTCTATTTTTTGCTAAGATGACTCTGCCGTGCCGGTCGGCAGGAATATTGCGGTATCATGGATAACTGGGTTGGTGGGATTTATACAGAACGCTCACCGATGAGGAGAACCGCAATGGCTGAGACAGATACCGGCGCCGGAAAGACCGGCATCAAGAAGATCAATTCCGAGATCTTCTGGCTGGTTGTAATCTTTTTCCTGGCCGTGGCGATGCGAACCATCGCCGTCTTCACGCGCGAAATGATTCAGTTTGACGAGACCACGTGCGCGCGCATGGCCGAGAACCTTCTCCTTGGGCATCATCCACTCGACATCACCGGCCTGTCCGCGACCCATTTCTCCATCCTCTATCCGCTGGTAACAGCTTCTTTCGCTGTCTTTGGTCACAATTACGTTGCCGCGGGATATGCGGTGTCGGTGCTGTTCAGCTCGCTGATGATTCTGCCCACATACATGTTCGGCAAGGTTATGTGGAACAAACGGGTGGCGACCGCGGCGGCGGCACTCGTGGCGGTGCTGCCGGTGATGGTGGGCAAGGGCAGCCTGGTTGACGGCCAGAATCTCTTCGCTTTCTGGCTCATGTGCTCACTCTTCTTTGGTTACCGCATGCAGTTCACCAAGCGCTGCATGTGCGGCATGCTTTCCGGAACCTGCCTTGGACTTGCCTACCTTGATGATCCATCCGCTTTGTATTACCTGGTGATCCTGTTCACGCTGCTGGTGATCGTTGGCTTCCGCCAGGAACTCGCCAACTACGCCAACAAGGCCGCGGTGCATTTCGTGCTGCTCTTTCTGGTCTTTGCTATTCCCAACGTGGCATTCATGACCTGGGAGAATTCGCGCCTCACTATCGATGACCGTCCCTCCGACCAGATATACGCCTCGGTGCACAAACTGGTTGCGGGCACTGAAGCGCGGGACAGCGAGATGATGAGCCTCGACGCCAACGGCAACCTTAGACTGACTCAGCTGCAACAGGGCCCTGGTATTTTCGGTACTTTGGTTCGCGATCCGGTCGGGCTGACCAAGGCGGCTCTTCGCAACGATTACAACTTTTACTTCCGGGGAATCCAGGGGCTGGTACCCGTCTGGCTGATTCCGCTGATCGGTGTGGGGATGCTGCGGCTTGCCTGGACTCGCAGGGAGGCTCTCAAGTACGGATACTTCGCCCTGGTGATGGCGCCGCTGGTGCTGGTGCCGGTTGCCTGGGGCGATACGCGTTTTATGCTGCCGTATATTGGCATCATCATGCTCTGGGTGGCGCGCGGCTGGGTTCATCTGGAGGACTGGGGAGTGGATACGGTCAAGGAGATCGCCGGCTGGCGCGAGGTGAGCGACAGGCGCAGGTCGATGATCAAGCAAGGTATTGCGGTATTGGTGCTGGTCCCCCTGATAGCGCTGTCATTTTGGAGCATCTCGCACACAAATTATCCAACCGAATACCGGCAGGCGGGAGAATGGCTCAAGGGGCATGGGGGAGACGACATCCGGATTATGAGCCGCGAGGCATCGACCTCATGGTATTCCGGTGGCACCATGGTTGTGTTACCCTACGCTTCCGTGGACGAAGTCATTGATTACGGCCGCAGGAATAACGTCGATTACCTGGTCCTGCAGCGGCAGATGGTGGATTCGCTGCGGCCGCAACTGGCAAGCCTGATGGATCCGTCGCAGGCGGGCCCATCGCTGCGGGCGGTATACCATCAGGGCCAGGGGACCGATCAGGAAACTATCATTTACAGGCTCGAGAGTTAACCAGGATTAACCGAGGGGGACATGTTGAACTCTAATCTGCCCGACAGGCTGTACGACTGGGCCGTCACCAGCGGTGTGCGCATCGTCGGCATGATTGTTGGGGCGATCATCTTCTATTATTTCATCCGTACCCTATCGCGCCGCGTGATCAAGGTGGCAGGCAGAAAGGTAAGTGACTCCGACCTGGTCTCGCGCGAGCAGGAGATGCGGGCGCGGACACTGGCCGGTATTACCCGCGGGCTCATTATCGGTGTTTTGGTAGCCGTGGTTGTATTAATGATCCTGCGCGAGCTGGGCTATGATATCGGGCCGTTGATCGCGGGCGCCGGCATCGCCGGCATCGCTCTGGGCTTTGGCGCGCAGACGCTGGTCAAGGACCTCATCGGCGGCTTCTTCGTGCTGCTCGAAGGGCAGTTCTATGTTGGCGACGTCATCAAGGTGGGAACGGTCCAGGGCAAGGTCGAGGCTATCAAGCTAAGGACGACCCTGGTGCGCGACGGCGAGGGCATCCTGCATATTATTCCCAATGGCGAGATGAGAGTCGTATCCAATCTCACCAAGGGCTGGTCGCGGGTAAATATAGATGTTGAGATTGATTACCACGAAGACCTGGAAAAGGTTTGGGATGTTTTGGGGCAGGCTGCGAAGGAGACCGCACGTGCGCCTGAGGTCAGGCCTTTCATCATCAGTGGCCCCGATGTACTGGGAGTTGAGCAGATCAGCGGCAGGACGGTCACTGTGCGCCTGGTTGCGCGCACGGAGCCATTTAAGGATCCCGAGGTGGCCCGTGTCTTGCGTCGCGAACTGGCTCGAGCCCTGCGCGAGAACGAGATTGTCATGGGGGAGGAGAAGTAGAGTAGTGTTGGGGAGGGAATTGCGCGCGCTTGCAGTGCGCTATCCCGCCAGGGGTGTAGTGGCTTACGCTTTTAGGGTGGCGCTTCTATAAATGGATTCTGCTTGCGCCTGCACTACGGCGCTTCTATAATCTGTAAGGTTGGATTCGCGTTCTCGCGAATTCAACACGAGCCGGATCCGCCAGGGTCCGGTAATTCATCTGTCGCGGGGGATTAGCTCAGCTGGGAGAGCGTTTGGCTGGCAGCCAAAAGGTCAGGGGTTCGAATCCCCTATCCTCCACCAAATTCTGACCCTCACAAATGGCTTTGTTAAGCCATATTTACTTTCAAATATCGTAAACACCATAGGGGATTCGAACTTTTTTATATTCAACCTTGATATAACAAAAACAGTATAGTATAAATAAGATATGTGGGAAGTATATGAGCACCGGCGGGCCGATAAATCTCTTAAAAAAGCGCCAGCAGAAGTCTTAAGGCGTTACGAGAAATGGAAAGACATCGTGATGATTTCAGGTCCTTCCGGACTACGTAAGATCAAAGGTTTTCACGACGAGAGCCTAAGGGGAGAGTGGAGAGGCCATAGATCTTCAAGGCTGGGACTTGGCTTTAGAATTATTTACCGTATTAAGGCACAGCAAGTCTTAGTCGAAGTTGTCGATTTGTCAGCGCACGATTACCGGAGGAAAAAATGAAGGATTATCAGAAAGCAAAAAAGAGAATAGAGGTTTCGGTGGGAGAATCCGTGAGGATAATTCGAGAGCTTCAGGGCTTTAGTCAGAACCGGCTTTCCGAACTGACCGGCATTCCTCAGTCGACCCTCTCTGCCATAGAGAACGATAGAGTGAAGCTAGGGGTGGAGAGGGCAAAAGTTCTCGCTCGCGCCCTGAATTGCCATCCTGCCGTTCTGGTGTTCCCAGGCTGGGACGTTGAAGAAGAAGCTGCGGCATAACCGAAGACGAGGACAAGCTGCTGAATTATTCAGAAACCGCCGCTATAAGTTCATCCAGAGCCGAAAAGTTCGAATAGCATCCCATAAGGTCCACCACTTCCTTATGCCTCACAAATGGCTTACCTAAGCCATTATTTTGTTCCTATATCGATGGCGCCATAGGGGCTTCGAACTTAATCATGTACACATCAGATAAACTGAAAATATATAAAAGGTCGGTAATCTTTTCTGAAAGGCGATTTATTAATGGTCGGAAATATTCGTAGTTGCAGATGTGCTGATTATCAAAAAGGACTTCAGAATTGTTTCACATGCATGAACGATAATTAATATTGTTTAATAAGCCCTTTCGAAGTAATACAATAAACATCTCTATATCTCTATAAAGGAGATGAGCCATCAAACATTTCAAAATATTACAGCGATTGATCATTGTTGCGCTCATCAGTTTTCTGGTGTTCTTACCGACGTTTGCAGCCGGCGCACAGCAAGCGCAGACCATCTCAGGCGCGGGAACGGTAATGGGCACGGCATCACTCACGGTACATTTTTCTCCTGCCGGTGGATCCTTTACCGGGAGTTTCAGTCAAGCAAATGCCACGGGGGAATGCCCTTCGACATTGACAGGAAACATGGAGGGCACGTTTGATGGTGGCGATGGGGGCAGGGTTGCCGGAAACATGAATGGAACGAGGGCATCGGAAAAGTGCTCAATAGAAACTGGGGCCAGTGGCAGCTTTAGCGGCAATTTATACGCCAATGGCTCTGGCAATGGAACTATGATGGTTGATATATCTGGCGGGGAAAGTGGTGAAGTTCTCTGGCAGGTCACTTTTTCCCCGGAGGCATTTAAAGCCGCCAATAACCAGACCTTCGATGAATATTCCACTGAGGATATCTCCACCGCCGACGGCGCGAAAAGCGATCTCGGAGAAGACCAGCTGACGATCAGCGGGATATATGGTGACGTCACTATATCCGACCCATCGGTGCAGCGAGGCATTCTGGATAAGTCATACAAGCTCTTGGGCTCGGTCTTTAATGGTCTGACTGGACGAGAAGATGACCCGGAGCCCTGGAGGGTGAGGGTCGATCCGGAAAAAGGCATGTACCTCACCGACGGCTTTCAGTTAAAGACCGGAGATGGCAGGGCGGTAATCCAGTTCAAGGATGGTACAAAGTTCATCATCAGGGAAGGCTCCACCGCCACTTTTTCAAACGGAGCCTTCACCATGGAGACTGGCAATTACTACTATTCCTTCGCGAAACAGGGGAAGAAGATCTATCTCAAGGACAGAAGGGCAAAGTGGTCGATCATCGGGACCCAGTTCGAAATCTCCACAAACCAGGAAGAATCGGTGTTGAAGGTCTATGAGGGAACGGTAGAGGCTGAGAGCCTCACTGGTGGGGGAAAGAAAATAGTCAGCGCCGGAAATGTTCTGGACATGGATGATTCAGGGTTTGGCGGCCTCTCGGCCATGACCGGCGAAAGCCCACCGGATTTTGCGCAGATGGAAAAAGAGATCATCGATTCCGAGCAGAGCGAGGCCCGGACTTATGGCCTGTATATGCTGGGCATATTGTTAGTCGTGCTGGCAGCTGTTGCAGGCGCTGTCGTGTTGCTGTTCCTCTGGAAAAGAAAGTCGAAGGCCGCTACCGCTCAGGCTACGGGTGGCCTCGTACATACGCATCTCGCGCCGGATGACCCCATTAGTACTTCTCCCGCCGCCCAGGCGCAGGAAGCGGCCACAACAACTGACACGCCGACCGGGTCTTCGAAGTACTGCACAAACTGTGGCAGCGCCGTAAAAGACGGCAACCACTTCTGCGGGGATTGTGGCGCCCGGATAGACTAGACAATCCTGTCACCAGCTGAAGAGGTCAAGGAGAGGTCAAGGGACGTTTTTTCCTAACGGTCCTGAATGTGAATGAGGGATGATAATTAAACTGGTCAAACTATGCTTATTGATGATTGTCATTCTCTTTGCTCTCGTCCCCGTCGCTTGCGGAGGGGAGGAAGATGCAGGCGTAGTTGACGAAACCATCAGAGAAGGTGAAAACAGGACGGACTCTGTGGCTGCGGGCGGATAGTCAACCGCAATTTTCAGTGATGTTGTTTCAATTCCCCTTAACGGCTACGTGACGGTATGGGGGAAGGACCTCGGCACCTCCGGGACCTTGCGCTTTGGGGGGGGGGGGGTGCCATCAAGGGCAGCGACATTCTCTCGTAGGGACCGGATCCTAACATTCCTTGGCTGACCCGCATCGAATTCCGGCAGACAGTGGGCGGAGCAGGTTCCGTAACTGTAGACGGCGTCGAAGGCTCACTGCCACTAGCGCAACATACTGGTAGGATTTTATTCGTTGATCAAGTGAATGGTAATGACGGTAGTGACGGTCTTTCGGAAAGAAATCAAGCGGAAAGCGGCGGCCCCTGGAAGACCCTGCCATTTGCCCGCACCCAGATGCGTGCGGGTGACGTATTATACGTTCGCGCCGGCACTTATACGGATATCGATGTTGAAACCTGGGGAACCATGTTTCACGCCCTCGAAATGGATGGTACCGAAAACCGGCCATACGCCATCATCGGCTATCCCGGTGAAACGGCGATCCTCGATGCGGGAATGCGTGAGGTGGTCCGGCGGATATCATGATTGGTGACCATTGGGTTGTCGCAAAGATGCGAATGGTGAACGGTACGACTGTCGGAGTGCGGGCGGATGGGGAATCGAATCGCGTTATCGGCAATGTGTTTACGAACATCGGATACTTCGATGAAGGCGTGCTCACATTCGACGAAGCAAGTCATACCCGGGTCCTGGGAAATTACCTGTTCGATTATGGAGTGCCGGACGAGAACAACTCCCACGGTATCTACCATGGCGGGGTCGCCTCAACGAACACCGATCTCGAAGTTGCTTACAATCGATTGGTTCGACAACGCGACGGCCGCCACATTCAATTATATGGACATACGGCCGGAGAACGGACTACCAACGTGCGCATACATCACAACGATATCGACACGGGACCATATGATGAATCTTGCTGGGAAATTCTGATGCAGAGGGAAGCGGTGAATGGATTGCGGGCGTTCAAATCTATGATAATACTATCCGCAACAATCAGCGATCCTGTATTTTTATGGGCGCAATGGGTGCGGGGTTGCAGGCGAGTATCCGCGATAACGTCTGCTACGAAAGTACCGGAGACTCGATTCTGGTTACTGAGGAGTCGACGGGAGCGGCGGAAATCTATTCGAATTGTCTCGATAAAGAGATCTCTAATGTCACCGGCCGGACAACTATAAATGCACATGATAACTTAGTGAATTATCCCGCCTGCAGTCAGGATAATGGAAGCGAACACTAGCCGGAGTTAATTGGCAACAGCTGCAAAAAGATCATCAAGAATTACGATGTTCGAATAGCATCCCATAAGGTCCACCAACTTTTGACCCTGCACCTCTCATAAATTGCTTTGTTGAGCCATTTTATTGTTGGTATATCGATGACAGCTTAGGGGATATGAACTTTTTCCCTCTTTTTCAGCTTCCTCTTTTACGCGGTAGTAGACTTCATGAATTGCCCCGAGTTCATCGGGGCAATTCATACCCCTTAGCCTCGCATATCGGGTTCGTTAATTAAGCTTTCAGAATATCAAACCCGATGTAAATTGACTATCAAAATGGATAAATAGACATGCTTGACCAAAATTACAATCAGATAATACAGGCCGCCCTTGTTGGTGCCGAGTGGGCATGGTCGATGATATACCACGACTTGGCGGGGTCGGTGCTTGGTTTCCTGCGCGTCCGGGGCGCGGCAGATCCCGAGGACCTGACTGGTGAGGTCTTCTTGCAGGTTGTGCGAGATCTCGGTTCCTTCCAAGGCGATGAGCGAGCATTCCGTACGTGGGTCTTTACAATCACCTACCATCGTCTGCTGGATGATGTACGTTACCGAACGCGCCGCCCTGAGAATTCTGGTCTGGATGAAATCATGGTGCATGTGGCATCTCAGGAAAACACCGAAAAGGAGGCGCTGCAATCGCTACTCGTCGATAGGATCCGAAATCTAATTGGCCGGCTGTCATCAGACCAGCAAGACGTTCTGATTTTGCGCCTTATAGGCCAGCTTACTGTGGAGGAAGTTGCCCAGGCTTTGGGTAAACGGTCTGGTGCTGTCAAGGCTCTGCAACGACGAGGGCTGGAGTCACTCAGACGAGAAATGTTGAAGGAGGGCGTAACCCTATGAGCGATTTTGACGCTTATGACTACATGGGACGTTTCCTTAATCACAGCGATAGCGACCTCGACCGAATTATCGAAGGCAAGGCGCCTGCCGGAGACTGCCAGTACGAGGACCTCGCTTCTTTCCTCATGGAAGCTCGGACGGCTTTAACGGAGCCCCCTTCCAACGAGACAGAGGAGAGCCACCTTGCTGCGATTATTGAAACATCCAGTAGCCTGATCGAGAAAGGCGACCTGGTCGTGAGGCCGGCAAGCAAAGCCATCGGGCCTGTACTGCAGGTATCCGGGCTACCGAAACAGAGGAGTGGCAAAATGAAAAAGAGAATAGTATTCAGGAGTTTAAAGCTAGCCGCCGTATTAGTAGGTCTGATGCTGATCACAGCGGGGCTCGCATTCGCAGGCGTCGATCTGCCGGGTACTTACGCCGAAGATGCATCCAGGGCTGTGCTGAATGTGGATATCCCCAACCAGGGTAATCAGAACAATACCAATGTAGGAGTCGAACCTGTAGAGGCTACAAAACCAGCAGAGGCCGTAGAACCAGCAGAGGCCGTAGAACCAGCAGAGGCCGTAGAACCAGCAGAGGCCGTAGAACCAGCAGAGGCTGTAGGGGCCGCAGAACCGGCAGAGGCGGGAGAATAACAGGCGCCAGGCGGTGCTGCGATTTCCTAATAAAAACGCTTAGGGTCATGGTGAACAAGTGATCAGCTTCACAATATGACTTCATAGAAAGCCCCCGGAATTCCGGGGGCTTCGCCGTTTTCGATCTGCGAAAGAAGAAAGAGACGTGGGTAGTGACTTTTGAGCATTTAACAAATACATACAGAAATTATTGGCCAACTTTTCGTTCAAGTATCATACGGCAACGATTTATCAATTGGCGGCAATGTATCGACGGTTGGATAATTCCTGGCTGAATGATTTGTCATGATTGACGGTCCGGGAGAGGCTGGATCTGTAAACCTGGGCGAGAGGTCATCCTCGGAAAACTCCAGGATCGTGGAGTTGCCGTTACGGTCGCCAAGCAGAAAATGGATGCCGTCCATCGGGAAATACACCTTAAGATCGGAAACAAGCTCTTTGGCCTCATCAACCGTGCGCGCCCCCTCGAGTAAGGCCTTGACCATTTGCAGGTAGCTCAGGCCTTCCTGCTGTTCCAGTTCGTTTAGGGGCACGGTTTTTTGTTCCAGATTTTGATCCACAAGCCCGCTGATGCACAGACCATGTTCGTTAAACCCGTCATAGGCGCCGTTCAGCAGATCAAAAGTTCCAACCACCAGCGATGCGTAGCCGCCATCCTGTGGATATGTTTCCATGACAAAGTTGCGGGAGAACATCTTGTCCCCGTGGCCGGCGCTTCCATGAAACATGAACTCGAACATGTCGACCGTGTAGAATTCCATGTTGCGAGTCTGCAGCGAATGGCCGTTAGCCGTGACAGTTTTGGGGAAATAGATAGCGGAGCATTTAACCGGCTGCAGGTCGTACCACAGGGGGCTGCTGTCGTGTAAGTCACTGTCACCTCAGCCGTAGTAAGCCGCAATCCTCTTCTGCCGCTCGGCCAAAGAGGGAAAATGTATCTGGATGTAACTGTTTCTGCTGCTTTTATTTTGGAGCGATCCGAGGGGAAGGCACAGCGCCTGGTAATCATCTCTGGCAATCTGGGCGATTGCCCGGCCTATCTCTTCATTAGTGCCCCGCAGCACGATATGTCTGACTTCCTGGTAACTTTGGCCGGCAGACTTTTCCAGAACCACGCGGTTTATAACCAAGGCCGAACCGCTATCGGCAGCTGGCATGAACTTGTCCTTTTTCAGGCGGCGTGTTGCAAACCAGTTTGCTCTCCAGGATGGATTTATATTCAGAATTATGCGCTCTCATACCCTAAGGGACTTTTTTAATACGTGTTGCCGGATGTCCCTTATTTCTTCAAATTTCTTTGACGGACAGGTTACAACCGCCAATCTCTGGGTAGGCAAAAAGATATAAATTATTCTTCTCATGAAACGGGAGAGACATCGTGGCGGGCAACATTTCACATAAGCAAAAAATCACGCCGAATCTATGGTTTGACAAAGAAGCGAAAGAAGCAGCCGAACTCTATCTATCTGTCTTCACTGATGCGGTGATCAAGGACACGACCACGCTTAATGGCACTCCTTCGGGAGATGCGGATTTAGTCACAATTGAACTTTTCGGTCAGGAATTCACGCTTGTCAGCGCTGGGCCTCTGTTCAAATTCAATCCGTCCGTATCGTTTCTGGTTGCCTGCGGATCAAAGGAAGAAGTCGATCAATTCTGGGAAGGGCTCGCGGGGGGAGGCACCACCCTCATGGAGCTTGGCTTCTATCCTTTCAGTGAAAGGTATGGATGGATACAGGACAAATACGGGCTTTCATGGCAGTTAATGTTTTCTGTCGCTGGCGAAGTTACGCAACGAATCATCCCGACGATCATGTTCGTGGGCGATGTGTGCGGCAAGGCGGAGGAGGCGGTCAATTTCTATGCATCGGTATTTCATGACGCTGAAGTTGGCTCCATCATGCGCTATGGCAAGGATGAGGAACCCGACCGGCAGGGCACAATTAGGCATGCGGCCTTCACGCTCGAGGGTGAGGAGTTTGCCGCCATGGACAGCGCTCGCGAGCATAACTTTGCCCTCAATGAAGCCATTTCTTTCATAGTGCATTGCGAGGGGCAGGAAGAAATCGACTACTACTGGGAAAAACTCACCGCGGTTCCGGAAGCGGAACAGTGCGGCTGGCTCAAAGACAAATATGGCCTCTCGTGGCAGATAGTCCCCAATGTCATGGACGAAATGCTCGGGGACAAGGACGAAGAGAAAGTTGCGCGGGTGACTGAAGCATTTCTCCAAATGAAGAAGTTTGACATTGAGAAACTCAGAGAAGCATACGCAGGCAACAGGCAAACAGAAAAACAGTGGTGAATAAGCGCACTTAAGAAGCTTCCGCCAAGGAGGAATCATGAAGAGAATTTTTTTAGTGACAGCACTGGGGTTACTGATAGCAATGGTATTTTCCACTACCGCATTGGCCCAGTCCTATTGTGACACGGTTATACTTTCTACTAATACAGGGGCGGCCGGTAGCACTGTTAATTACAGCGGCATCGGCGGTTTTGGCACGTTGATGATTTCTTTTGATGGCGTAGCATGGGCGACACAGGACATCGACGGTAGTTTCAACGGGCTGCTGCTTGTACCAGCCGACGCAACGCCGGGCGCACACACAATAACGTTCCGGATACCAAATGGTGAAGGTTTCCTGAACTGTCCATTTCCCTTCACGGTAATCGGTACTACCATGGCAGCCACTGTGCCCATGGATGCATATCCTGTGGCCAGTACCGCAACCACCCTGCCGAACACTGGTCTGATGCTGATATTGCCCGCGGCCGGGCTGGCACTGGGCGGACTGGGGGCATTCTCCCTGCGGCGGCACGGTAAGAAGTAATCGCACGTCAAAATCAACTCAGTCTAAAATGCCTCCTCGGAGGCATTTTTTACGCAGGAAAAAAGATGCACCGGGAAATGATTGACCGGGTGTAATTGCGGATAGCCGAAAAATACAGGTGTTTGCGTGTTTCCGCGCGTATATTGGTACATAAACGTAATTTTTCGAATCCGGTGAGACCCTATATTTTTTACGAAGTGTAAATGGACATTGTTGAAACAAAAAATCTAACGAAATATTACGGCAGCGTCACCGGCATCAAGGATCTAAGCCTCAGCGTTGAGGAGGGCGAGATCCTCGGCTTTATCGGTCCCAACGGCGCTGGCAAATCCACGACCATACGGCTTTTACTATCGCTTATCTATCCATCCAGCGGCAGCGCCACCATCTTCGGCAAGGACGTCATTGAATATGGCCCCGAGATCAAACGAGAAATCGGCTACATGCCGTCGGAGGTGTTTTATTACGAGAACATGCGGGTGAAAGAACTGCTTGAATATTCCGCCAGTTTCTACCACAAGGACTGCTCGAAACGCATCAAGGACATATCCGCATTACTGAAGCTGGATCTCAATAAAAAGATAGATGACCTTTCTTACGGCAATAAGAAGAAGGTGGGGATCGTCCAGGGACTGCTCCATGACCCGCGGCTTATCATCCTCGACGAGCCGACCGGCGGACTCGATCCGCTGATGCAAAAAAATTTCTTCCAACTTCTAAGGGAAGAAAACCAGGCCGGCAAGACTATTTTCTTTTCGTCTCACATTCTGAGTGAAGTCCAGAAAATATGCGACCGGGTGGCGATCGTCAAGGACGGCGATCTGATTAACATCGAATCGATGGAAAACCTGATCCAGAACAATTACAAACGTGTGCATCTGGTGACCAGGCAAAAAGTAAAACATGAGCAGTTCCAGCTACCGGGTGTGAGCAACCTCAAGATAGAAAACAGTAACGTGGGCTTTCTCTATAAGGGTGATGTAAACACTATTTCCAGACTGATCGCGCAGATCGATCTGGTTGATTTTATGGTCGAAGAGCCGGATCTGGAAGAAATTTTCATGCACTACTACGGCTGATCGCATGAATGTCTTTTTCCACGAGCTAAAGCGGAACCGAAATTCCACCATTGTGTGGATAGTGGCGCTGATTGCCATCGCCGCTCTTTACATTTCCCTTTATCCGTCGGTAGCCCAGAACCCGGCTATCGCCAATATTTACAAAAATTTTCCGGAAGCTTTCAAGAAGACTTTTGACATATCAGAAAATACTCTGAACGCTTTTAGCGGTTTTTACGGATTGGTGCTGAACCTGTTGCTGCTGGGGGGAGCGGTGCAGGCGATGAATCTCGGCGCGGGCATAACCTCCAAGGAAGTGCGCGAGAGGACGGCGGATTTTCTGTTGACCAAGCCAATCAGCCGGGTATCCGTATTGCGTCAGAAGCTGCTCACTATTTTCACGATTATCATTGTGACGGATCTGATCTTCCTGGCAGCTGACTGGGGTTTGATCAAGGCCATTGTTAACGAGCCATATGGCTTCAAGACGTTTTTCACGGCTACCAGCAGCCTGTTTCTGGTGCAGCTGTTTTTTCTTTCGTTTGGATTTCTGCTTGGCTCGGCGAGACGCAGGATCAAGTCAGTAATTGCGGTTTCACTGCCGGCGGTTTTTGGTTTTTATATCATTGGGCTGTTCGATACGGTGGTTGGAGAAAAAATTAAATACATGACGCCGTTCAAGTTTTTTGATGTCAATATGTTGACGTCTGGGGGCAGTTACGAAACCGGCATGCTTTTATACCTCGCTGTGCTATCAATCGTGGCGTTCGTCGCCAGTTTTATGGTCTACCAGAAGAAAGACATTCCAACGTTATGAGCCCCATGCGATGAACATATACCTTAAAGAGCTGAGGGATTACCGAAAGTCGCTGATCTTCTGGTCGCTGGCTATCGTCGCCTTTTTACTGTCGGCGATGAGCAAATATCAGGGCTATGCCAAGTCAGGCACTTCAATTAATGATTTCGTCAGCAGCATGCCTGCGGGAATCGGCGCGGTTCTGGGCTTCAAGGGACTTGACCTGCAGAGCGCCGGTGGCTTCTTTGCCATGTGCGTCCTTTATCTGGCGGTGATGTTGGGGGTGCATGCCGTACTGCTTGGCTCCGGTATCATTTCGAAAGAGGAAACAGACAAGACCATTGAATTTTTATGCACCAAACCGGCATCCAGAACCCATATATTGTTTTTTAAGCTTCTGGCCGCCCTGACAGCGATAATGATACTGAACCTGGTCACCCTGGTGTCTTCGATCGTCACCTTGCCATTGTTCTCGGAAGGGCCATCCATTAATGGGGACATTCTGTTTCTGATGCCATCTGTTTTTTTCATACAGCTCTGGTTTCTCTTAATCGGGTTTCTCTTTGCTACGGTTGCCAGGCGTCCAAGATGGGCGGGAATGACTTCAGCTTCGGTGCTGCTGGCTACATTTATCATCTCCGCGGTTGTAGACATATCCGGCAAGGTCAGCTTTCTGAAATATGCGACACCATTTAAATACTTCGATGCCAAAACGATCTATGCCGAGCATGCCTATGATATCTGGTACATAGTATTTACCCTGGTGGCAGCCGCCATTATGATAGCGGGATCAAGGTACGCCTACCAAAAAAAGGATTTCAGTGTTTGATCATGGTTTGTTTTCCAGGGATAACCTCAGCGGCCGCCCCCTTGTTCCCTCTGTAGTCCGTTTGCTCCCGGTTTAACTCACTTACTCAGGAAGATTTCCCAATCGATTTCCCGTTAACCCCCGTGGGAGCATCTCAATATAACTTATTTGACTAATTTCATTGTATACATCATAATAGCCCATACCTATGGAGGTATTCTGGCGGTTAAGGAGGAAGTATGACCGGATTAACGTTGGTTTTTAGTGCTTATTTCTACATCGCCGTTGACATCTTTCTGGTCGGGCTGCTTTTAAAAATATGGAAGTACGCCGCCACGCCAGCTCCGCTAAAGATTCCCCTGACGCCAGCGCCCAAAACAACGGTAGGCGTGGGCTCGCGAATGTTTCAGGAAATAGTTCTTTTCAAGAGCCTTTTCAAAAGCAACAAACTCCTGTGGGTGGGCGGTTACGTATTTCACTTAAGCCTTCTGTTTGTTTTCATGAAGCACCTCAGGTTTCTCTTTCCTTCAACTCCCGCTTTTCTTGACAACCTGGTTAATTTTGACCTTTATACCGGATTTATTCTTCTCTCCGCCCTTGCCTTCCTGTTTATCCTGCGCCTGGTTATAGACCGGCATTTCTATATTTCAGTATTCAATGACTACCTGTTGCTGGGTCTGCTCATGTGCATTGCCACCACCGGGCTTCTCTCCAGATTCTGGGAAGGCGGCGGTGTCAGGGCCGACCTCCCCGACATCAAGGTGTTCGTTGGCGGACTGTTCACTTTTAATCCGGGGACCGTCCCCGACAACAGATTGTTCCTGACCCATTTCAGCCTGATCATGTTGCTGCTCATTTACTTTCCTTTCAGCAAGCTGGTTCACGCGGTTGGCATCTTCTTCAGCCCCACCCGGAACCAGGTTGATAATTCAAGGGTAAAGCGCTGGGGACCCTGGACGGTCAAAAAGCCTGGCCGCG
The DNA here is from genome assembly GCA_021785935.1 of Actinomycetes bacterium. Classification (GTDB taxonomy): domain Bacteria; phylum Actinomycetota; class Thermoleophilia; order BMS3ABIN01; family BMS3ABIN01; genus JACRMB01. The sequence goes on along the minus strand of JAJYOG010000005.1, from coordinate 7,271 downwards.
CCGGATCTCCGGAGCCCGTGCCAGTCCAGCCGTCGCTGATCGTCAGCAAAGACACGCCCGATTCCTGAAACAAATCAGTCGTAGCAAATGCGATCTGTAGTTGTGAGAGGATAAAAATGGCAGAACAAACTGTAGATAAGACTCCTGCAGAGATAGTTTCTGAAGCGAAGCAGAATAAGGCCTTCAAGGCTCCCGAGCTTACCGGCGAGATTTTCATGCCGCGCGTTGAAGAGGGCTTGATCGTCAAAGGCGTGACCGCTGACGTCAAACCTCATATGGCCAAACCGGAGATCCAGGCCAAGCTCGGCTTTCCCGAGACCCTGGTGGACAATTGGGAAGAGGTCGCTGTCCGCAAGCTGGGAGAGCTGCTGGAGAAATACAAATCCCTTCAGGTTTACATGGATACCTGTGTCAGGTGCGGCTCCTGCACCGATAAGTGCCAGTTCTTTCTCGGCACCAACGATCCCAACAATATGCCGGTTGCCCGCGCTGAGCTGCTTCGGCAGGTTTACAAGAAATATTTCACGACTGAGGGCAAGCTGTTTGGAAAACTGGCAGGCGCGCACAGGCTCGACCTCAAGGTACTCGGTGACTGGTATGCCTACTTCCACCAGTGCTCTCAATGCCGGCGCTGCTCTGTTTACTGCCCGCAGGGTATCGATACCGCAGAGATTTCCATGGCTGCCCGGGAGATCATGGACAGCATCGGGCTCGGCCAGAAGTACGTCAACGAAATCTTGGGCAAGGTCCATACGATCGGCAACAACCTGGGGATGAACCCCAAGGCTCTGGCGGCCACGCTCGAATCCACGGAAGAGGACCTCGAGGAAGAGACAGGTCAGAAGATACGGCTGCCTCTGGATGAGGCCGGAGCCGAGGTTCTGATGGTTACGCCTTCGGCTGATTTCTTTGCCTCGCCTCACGTGGAATCGCTGCTGGGTTACGCCAAGGTGTTCCACCAGGCAGGAATCAGCTGGACCCTGAGCACGGCTGCTTCTGAAGCCGGCAACTTTGGAATGTTCATTGGCAACTACAATCAGATGCAAAAGGTTGCCTCGCGTGTAAGCGATGCCATCCGTGAAATGAAGCCCAAGCGTTTGATCGTCGGCGAATGCGGGCATGCATGGCGGGTTGCCTACTCGTTCTGGAATACGTTAATCGGGCCGTTCGACATGCTGGATCCGAAGTATCCTTCCCCGCAGCATATCTGTGAGTTTACGCTGGATCTGGTGCGGCGCGGAGCGATCAAGCTCGACAAGTCGGCGAACGACGAATTTACCGTTACCTTCCATGATTCCTGTAACGTCGCCCGCGGATCCTCAATGGGAGACCGCCCGGGCGGGCAGTTCACCATTCCCAGGGAGCTGATAAAGGCCTCCTGCAATAAATTTGTGGACATGGATAAGGACACCATCCATGAAAGGACGTTCTGCTGCGGCGGCGGCGGCGGTCTGCTCTCCGATGAGATTCTGCAGATCCGGATTCAGGGCGCCATGCCCAAGATGCAGGCGCTGCACAGCGTCATCGAAAGCGATGGGGTTAATTTCATGGCTCTGATCTGCGCAATCTGCAAGGCCCAATTTACAAAAATAATGCCCAAGTACGGGATACCAATGAGTGTGGCGGGGGGTGTGCACCAGTTGGTAGGCAGGGCGATAGAACTGGGAGCAAAAGCATGAACATGAGAGTGAAAGCAGTAATCGTCCTGATCCTGTTCGCGGCTATTCTCTATCTGCCATTTTCGATACACGCCGCCAGCGGCAACATCTTTAATGGCGATCCCCGGCCGGTTTCAATTAGCGCCGAGGCTGCGCAGTATGGCGCTCTCATGGACGAATATGCGGTAAATCTTCCCAAACCACTGCTGCCCAACGGCGCCGTGGATCTCAACTACATGCGTAACCACATGAATATTTTGAAGCAGCCGGGTCAGAGCACCAAACAATGTGCGGCCTGCCATAGCGACAAGGCAAGTTTCTGCGACCGTTGCCATCAGTTCGTGGGGATCAACCCGGCGATCGATTACTAGCTGAAAGCTGCTTCTGGTCCCAGGTCTCACGGATGCATTGCGGCTGCCAATATTGCTACAATTAGCAAGAGATGTCCCTTCCAGGAAAAATCGTAGAGTGGCTCATGCACAGGTATCCGGATCAGTCCACAGAAGTGGCGCTGAGATATCTGCCGGTTGTACGCGCTCTCAGGGAGAGCGGCGCTGGCAAGGTGCTCGAAGTGGGCTCCGGCGACCTGGGGCTTACGCCTTATTCACTGGATTTCGATCTTACTGGTGTGGACCGTGCCTTCGAGCAGGATAATCCAGATATGGATCAGGTTGAAGGCTCGGCTACCCGGCTACCTTATGACGAGCGTGATTTTGACGCGGTTGTTTCGGTGGACTCGCTCGAGCACATCCCGCCGGATAAAAGGGATATCGCGGTTACGGAGATCGTCAGGACGGCCTACCGGCGCGCGGTGATCGCGGTGCCTGCCGGAACCGCGGCTGAGGCTCAGGACCAGCATCTGGCTGAACGCTATAGGCGAGTTCGCGGTGAGGAATACCCTTTTTTTAAAGATCACCTGGAGAACGGATTACCGCAGCGGGACGAACTGGAACTGTTGATCACCCGCGCCCTCAAACGTACCGGCAGGAAGGGATCGTTTTCGATCAGGAAAAATACCAATATCTGGCTGCGCTCCTTTCTCATGAAGGGGTGGATAAGCCGGAACTGTTTCTATTACAACCTGACCGTACTGGGATTGATGCCGCTGGCGGGGTTGCTCAGCTATCTCAATGTTGGTCCCTGCTACCGTCTCATCGCCATTGTAGACCTGTCAGACTGAGCGCCAGCGCGGAGCCCGTCGCCCTGCGTCCAGTTAGACCGGGAAAATGTGTGGACGCTCCAATATGTGTGGACGCTCCAATAGTGGTGTTATCTCCCGAACTTATCCCTATGCATGTATCAATAGCCACTATCTTTCTTGAGTATTAGTAGCTTTTTACGTAGAATAGTTCAGTTCACTCAGACAACTGAATGATATCGCCGCAGGCAATATTTTCCAGCGGCGGTCCCCCGGGTTTTTCTCAGCTTCTTCTCCTTTTTCTTTGTGCTGCCCCCGTGGATTACTCATACGTATCGGTGTGCTCAAACCTGTGGCCGGCTAAAACATGGGGATGTTCCTGCCGAAAGAAGCTCGGGGAAATTGAAGGATTGGCTTATCTGAGTGCGAATATTGCCCGCGGCGCCAATATGAGCGCTATTTTTATGTAACTGTCAAACAATTTGAGGAGGTGAAACGCCTTGCAATCCGGCAGACGTAAGATGCCAACGGTGAAACGTCTGCCTGTAATGAAAGCTATTCACAGGCCTCAGAAGGCCGGAAGGGATGCATGCGATATGTTGCTATGGCTGTCGCGATTGGATTGCTGGTCGTAGGAGGAATAGGGATCTACGCAGCACAGGCGGCACAAGGAAAGGCGGCGCATGACAGCCGCCTGATTGATTGGCCTGGCAGGGAAGCAGTATCAACAACGGATTTCCCTGTCTGGAAGAACAGGCTCGAAAGCGCCAGGCTGGCTTATGCGGCGCTCAAGGAACAGGAAAGACAAAAGCAGGTTGCGCAGCAGAAAAACGCCGATGCGATTGCACGTTTCGGCGATTGGGGGCCCGACCTGGTCGCAGCCGCCGAGACATACGGTCAGGATCCGGACTTGCTCTTCAGGGTAATGATTTGCGAGAGCAAGGGAGATTCCAGCGCCGATAATGGTGTCTGCAAGGGGCTTTTCCAGTTCAATCCGAGCACTTGGGCCGGTACTCCGTTCGGGGGCCAGAGCATCTATGACGGGCACGCGCAGATACAGGCGGCCGCCTGGATGTGGTCCCAGGGCAGGAAAGGTGAATGGACCTGCGCCTGAGCCGGGATCCCTGATAATCAAATCGGGTTACCAGTTATAATATAAAATATAAGTAGTAATACGTATAATCACAGAATGAACTGTGCGGCCGGGCTGGTAGGAGCCCGGCCGCTTCCTATTTCGGGGAAAATTTCGGGGACACAATACTTAATTATTTGCACAAAGTCCCGGGCGGGCACCATGATTGATAGCAAATCGTCCTGCCAAACGCCAGGATAGCGAATAATTAAGTATTGTGTTTGAATGTATAAGTTCAGGTCTGGCTAGGGAAGCCTCCCGGTGTTAATAATCGCTTGAAGCGTTCTGGGCCGAGAAATACTCGCCCAGAACTAAACACTGAAGGAGGCTTCCATGGAAAGTATCTACTACATTGGCCTGGACGTCCACAAGAAGTCGGTCGCGTATTGCATCAAACTGGGAGACGGCAGCAAAGTATCTTCTGGCACGGTGGCAGCCAGACGAACAGCCCTTGGCAAGTGGGCTCGGACGATACCCGGTCCCTGGATCGGGGCAATGGAGGCGACCATCTTCACCGCCTGGATCTACGATTTCTTAAAACCGGTGGCCCAGGATATCAAGGTAGCCCACCCACAGATGCTTAAAGCCATCACCGCGGCAAAGAAGAAGAACGACCGGGCCGACGCCGAGAAGCTGGCAGACCTGCTAAGGGCAGATCTGCTGCCCGAATGCCATATGGCCTCCGAGGAGATCAGGGAGCTCCGGCGCATCCTTCGCTACCGCAACCTGGTGGTGCGCATGGCGGTAAAGACGAAGAACAAGATGTCCGGCCTACTCATGGAGGTAGGCGCAGACTACAGCAAGCAGCGGCTCCATGGCCAGCAGTACTTCGCTCAGCTGCTGGAGGAGGTCGAGGACGTGCCCGATTCCGTCATCGAGTTGCTTAAACTAAGCCGTGCCAGCCTGGAGATGTTCCAGGCAGCGCAGCGCCGCCTTCTTAACGAGCTCAAACAAGATCCACTGATCCGCGAGCGGGTAAGAAGGCTCAGGACCATCGACGGCGTGAGCGAAGTGACGGCTCTTACCTGGGTGCTGGAGGTCGGCGACCCGGCACGGTTTAGCTCCATTGTCAGTGCCGGTGCTAAATTACCCCTAAATTCCGGAATAATTTGTCCCCCAAGCTGAGCAATCGAATATCCTTCTGCTTTGAAGACTCACAATCTTTAAACAGGAGGTATCGATGCTCACCAAGGAGGACTACATGCATATTAAAACGGAACATGCCAGCGGTGTCTATCAGAAAGACATCGCCGCCAATCTCGGCGTCAGCCCCAAAACCATCAGACGGGCGCTGAAGCGGCGCTCGGCCCCGTCCGGTAAGAGGCCGCTGGCGAAAACCAGCAAGCTGGATCCGTTCAAAGTCTTGATCGATGAGCATCTGAGGCAAGGAGTATGGAATGCGCGCGTGATTGAGAGCATAATCCGCGAGCAGGGCTACACAGGCGGCTATACGATTCTGGCGGATTACATCAAACCGAAACGGTCACTGCGAAAGAGCCGCGAGACAGTGCGCTTCGAGACGGCCCCCGGCGTCCAGCTGCAAAACGACTGGGGCGAGCTGTGGAGTATGGTAGCTGGTGAGCCCAAAAAGCTCCACTTCACGGTCAACACGCTGGGCTACTCACGCCGCCTGCACTTCTGGATTACTGACCGCGAAGACGCCGAGCACACCTACGAGGGTCTTATCCGCGCTTTTGAGTACTTCGGCGGCACCACAGCTCAGGTGCTGGTGGATAACCAGAAGTCGATGGTGATAAGCCACGACTCACGCGGCCGGGTCCGCTACAATACCGCTTTTTTGGACATGGCCGGCTACTACGGGTTCACTCCCAGAGCCTGCCGCCCCTACCGCGCCCGCACCAAAGGCAAGGATGAGCGTATGGTGGGCTACATCAAGCACAACTTCTTCCAAAGATACCGCTCCTTTGCGAGCATTGAGGAAGCCAACAACCTGGCGCTCGCCTGGCTGGCGACCGTCACGGACAGGCGGCTGCACGGCACGGTAAAGGAGATTGTCTCAGTTCGCTTTAAGCGCGAGCGGCCCCATCTGCTCACTCTGCCGGCAGTCCGCTTCGACACCTCCTACCGCGAGCGCCGGCAGGTCGGCTTCGACGGTTACATCGATGTCGGCGGCAACCGCTATTCGGTGCCCGACGACTACCGGGCAAGAGAAGTGGCGGTGAAGATCAGCCTGGATGGCCGCCTGCGTGTCTACTCGGGTGATGGTACGGCGCTGATTGCAGAACACCAATTGCAAAGTACCGCCGATGGCTGGTCGACAGTGCCAGGCCATCATGCCCGGCTCTGGCGCGAGACCTTAAGCGCCCAGTACCGTGACCTCTCCGTCTACGAGGAGGTGATCTAGATGCAGCTCGATGGGCTTATCGAAAAACTGAAGATGGATCACCTGGCGCCGCAGATCGAGGGCGTCTGCGAGCAGGCGGCCAAGAAGGACCTTAATTACAAGGAGTTCCTCACCCTCGCGCTCGATACCGAATGGCGCGGCCGGCACTTAAAAGGGGTTGAGTCCAGGCTGGTACAGGCACGGCTCCCCTGGGTAAAGACAATCGACGAGTTCGACTTCGCCTTCCAGCCCAGCATCGACCGTAAGGTGGTGCGTGAACTCTCGGGCCTAGCGTTCTGCGAGCGGGCTGAGAACGTGATCATGTTGGGTCCTCCGGGTGTGGGAAAAACCCACCTGGCCGTTGCTCTGGGGGTAAAAGCGGTGGAAGCCGGCCACCGGGTGCTGTTTTTGACGCTGGAGAGCCTGATCATGCGGCTATCACGCGCCAGAAGCGAGAACCGGCTCGATCGGCAGCTGCAGCAGCTGGTCTACCCCAAAGTGCTGATCCTTGACGAGATGGGCTATCTGCCCATGAGCCGCGAGGACGCCAGCCTGTTCTTCCGACTTCTAAGCCGCCGGTACGAGAAAGCCAGCATCATCATCACCTCCAACAAGAGCTTCACCGACTGGGGCGAGATCTTCGGCGACCAGGTGATGGCCACCGCTATCCTCGACCGGCTGCTTCATCACTCCACGGTGATCTCCATCAAGGGTGACAGTTACCGGCTCAGGGAGAAGAAAAAGGCCGGAATGCTGGAAAAACAGCGGACCAGAAAGGAGGAAGCCAACGAAGAGGATGAGGAGAAGAAAGAACCGCTGAAAACCTGACAACCAAGACCGTTAAAAAGCGGACATTTTATTCCGGAAAAAAGCGGACAAAGTTAACTGGGATTGGCGCGGGGCCCTCGCCGCTCCAAATAAGCCGGCGGTCTTTAAGGTCATAGACATTGGTGACATACACATGCCCCCGCCGGCGGGAGATCTCGTCGATGCCGATGT
>JAJYOG010000004.1 GCA_021785935.1 Actinomycetes bacterium | reverse complement strand
ATCGTTTAAACCGCCGCCGCAACCGGACCGACCTCTTCCGCCGCTTGCTCAATCGATGTGTCCTTTATACTGGGCCAGTGACTTATGCGCAATTGGTCGTTTCCTGAGCTAATCGGATGAGCAGTTTGAGAAAAGAAACATTTATTATTGCTGGTGATTCTTTAAGAACCTGCAATCCTCGCTCAGTGATTTTGAAATAGCCCCGACGGGGGGAGTCCAGCAGGCCGGCTTTTTTTAGGTAAGTCCTGGCCCAGCCAACACGGTTGAGGAACATCGCTTGCTGTCCACTTGGCAGGAGCGTCTTCCGTTCTTGGGCGGTCAGTTTGAATTGATCCGCCAGACGGTCTACCGCTTCCCTTAGCGTGTGTTCATGGCCGTCACTAGCGAAGACCATCAAAGGGAGCATTGTGGTTTGATAGGCGGAGATTGTCATTTGTTAGCCCCTTCCTTATTATCAATATTCCTTATTCAAAACCCGAAAATTCCAATGAACTCTGATAGTTGTTACTTGAATAAACATTGCCATAATCATCAATAAAGGGTATATATAAAGTAGCTCGTAGTAAGCGAAAGTCGGCTTCATGCCGTGTGTTCAGGTGGCCTGTCCACTGGAACCTAGCTTGCTTCGAGCTTTATCTTTTCCAACGATAGCTTGTTTGAATCGCTATACCATTCACCGTAAGGTTTGTTGCGAATATCATCGAGATCCATGATCAGGCGATAATCCGAAGCCAGCAAGTTGAAAAAGCGGTCTTCGCCTCTCTCATACATGCGCTGAATGGCCCATAAATAGTAGTCGATAACCTGTAATCCTGCTGAATTGGATGGGGTAGTCGAAAGAATGTCAGTCGGGCTCACCATCTTTGTGCCATTCCATAATGACTCAAAATTGATTTTTGACCTGGTAATTGCTTCCCCCAGCGCTTCCTGACGGGGCGAGTTGCCCCTGTGAGCAAAAGTTATAGCATTACCATCAGCTTTGTGAAGCAAGTTCTTGAATAACCTCTTGACCAAATCATCGTATATCGAATTCTGCTGAATTTTGCTGCCCATCTTGTATGAGATTTTCGCCGCTTCAGCTAGTTTCGCTTTGCGTCTAATGGCAATCTGAACTTTTATGCCAAGTTCTGAAAGAAGGCCAAAAACTTCTCTCCTAACTTCCGGGAGATCGTCCTTCGCATGAAAACATATTGCAGTTTTATTTGCAGCAGGTTGCATGGAAGGAACCCCGTTAAAGTAAGGATCATCCAGAAGGCCACTCCTTAAAGTTTCCAACTCATGGTGTACGCGGTCAGGGTCAGGGATGTGAGCCACCCCAACCATAAACATTTTCGAAACCCCTTCGTTGCCGACAATTACCGACCCACGCTTGTTAAAGAGGGTCAGATCGCCCGATTCATCCACAAAATAATGGTGTATCGAAGGGTTGCTGGTCAAAGTGTGCCCTCAACAATTTGGATTTCTTCGTCAGTAAGTTCATAGAGATCGTAAACAAGGAGGTTAATTTGGCGGTCGGTGGCGTCGATCTGGCGAAGCGCGGTTGGCATGTCACTCGCCGGCCAGAGCCTCTTTGAGCGCATCTATCAAGGAAGGTAGTTCTTCAGTGACGGTATCCCATACGACATCAAGATTGATGTCAAAATAAGCATGGATGAGTCGATTCCGCATTGCGGTAATATCCTGCCAGGGAATTGAAGGACTGAACTTGCGTGTATCATCGGAAACCTTGGATGCTGCTTCACCTATGATTTCGATGGATTTTACGAGTGACAAAGTCAGCTTCCGATCGGTGTCCAAATCATTCCGGGAGTTGTAAGCAACAAATTCCCGCGCCTCGCTGGCTGCATCCAGCATGTGACGCAGGCGTATTACATCGTCAGGCCGCATATAAGACCTCGGCTTCGGCAACCACTTGATCGCGGAAGTAACGGCTCAAATCTTCGGGGGTGCGCAGATCAACCTTTCGCCCGACAAGTTCAGAGAGTTCACGCTCCATGCGGGCGAGACGGATGAAACCGGGCACCTGGCCGGTTTCGAATTCCACCAATACATCCACGTCGCTATCGGGTCGGAAGTCTTCGCGCAGAACTGAGCCGAAGAACGCCAGCTTGCGAATGTGATTGCGGCGGCAGAAGTCGGCGAGAACCGCTGCACTTATTTTTAGTTTAGAATTCATAACCTCATTTTTTCATAATGAACACCAGATTGGCTACGGTGAGCACCAGTATTAGAAAAGTCATTCCAGCTATCACAAAAGTACAGTAAATCATAGTTTTTGTCTGTTTGTCCTGCGCTCTTCTAGCTATTTCTGTCTGATAATGCTTAATGCCGGGATCCATATGAAGAGCGAGGCGATCATATCTCGTAGTCAATTCTTCACTAGACAAATCCCTCAATTCTTTTAGCGATTCAGACACTTGTTTCACCCTCCACTATCTTAATTTCCACGTCGGTGAGTCCGTAGAGTTCGTAGACGAGGCGGTCGATCTGACGGTCGGTGGCGTCGATCTGACGCTGGAGAGAGTCTTTTTCGTGGGCGGTTATGGCTTTCTGTAGTCGCTTGTTCAGATCGAGCATGCGCTTGACGAGTTCGACCATCTGGTCGTGGCGGGATTTGTCGGCGGGTTCGGAGAACTCGATCGGTTGAACCGGAAAAGCCTCGAGATACTGACCAAAAAATCTTAAATAAACAGTTCCACTTCCTTCAAGTCCAGCGCATACAGTTGCTAGGTAGAAATTGGCAAGCTTGGAATTAAGTATTCCTAACAAATATAAATCTTCGCTTGGAATAAAATACGTAGTATTCGGACTAAAAAAGCCTTCTCCGTCCAAAGTAAAACGACAGTTTGTTGCAATGTCCGGATAAATTATCTTTGGCTTTTCAAATTCCTGATAGTAGTCGCAGGCTCGAAGTTCCCACCAATAATTGCCCTTATCACAGCGTTTTTCTAATGCGGTCTGAAATTGGGTAAGGTAACTCAAGATAACCGGATATCTTTCAATCTGGACACCAATATAGGTCCAGATCAAATACTTTTCTTTGTAATCGATCGAGTAACGCCGTACATCGCGGCCAGCAATTAGCGGTTTGATAATTTCTGCACTCTTTGCATCTTCATTGACCAGAGCACTTCTCTGCTCTGCATCAATTACAAAGGCTTTGTTTAGGCCTGTTACAATTCCACGGTACATCTTTCTATCAAGATATTTATGTAACGGGACTTTCCCTTCCTTAATTTTTTCCATGACATCAAACACTTGAGAATTTAGAAACGCCCAGCCATTCGGGTCAAGATGGGAAAGTTCAATATCCATGGCATTTTGATCAAATAAAGCCTGAATTTGCTGGCCATCATGAATGGTCTGAAATTCATCCAAAGGTACTGGCGCCAAATACTTGATAGATGTAACCATTCCTGGAATAGGAGCAGCAACGATTACAATGGTACGAACTGTTGCCTTGAATACCGGAAGCCCAGCAAAATCAAGGACCTGCTGAACTGAATTTTCTTCGACCAGATATTTTCTAAGCCCTTTCCCGTATGCTGCTCGCAACCACTTGTTTGAGACAATCATCCCGAACAATCCAGTCTTACTAAGAAGTTGTAGACCTTTTTCAATAAAATTCACATATAAATCAGCAGTCGGGCTGAATACTTTGTAGTGGGAAGTGTAATAGCTTTTCTCCTCGCCAATAGTGCTGACATACGGCGGATTCCCAATCACCGCATCGAAGCCCCCGGCTTTCATGATTGCTGCAAATCCACTCGGCCCGTCCCAATCAAACGCATTGACACGGTACATCTCTTCCTCATCCAGCAGCCCCATCTGCTGCCCCTCATAGAAGTCCGTCCCGATCAGTGAGTTGCCACACTTGATGTTGTTGCCAAGATCCGGTAGCGCGCGCACATGAAAGAACTTGAGCTGGGCGTTGATCGTCTCCTGCGATTCTTCCTCCAGCACTTTAAGCAGCAGCGACAGCTTGCTGACCTCGACCGCCTGCGGGTCGATGTCCACGCCGTAGATGTTGTTGAGCAGGATCCGTTTCTTCTCAGCGGTCGTGAGCTGCCAGCCGTTCTTGCCGGCGAACAGGCGGGGCTCTTTGCCCTTGGCCCACTTATCCGCGTCATTGTCCGAGTACCAGTCACGGTGCCAGTCGAGCAAATATTCATAAGCGCCGATCAGGAACGAGCCGGAGCCGCAGGCCGGGTCGAGAATACGCAGTTTGGCGGCCTTGGTTGGGGTTGAGCCTTCCAGCAGTTTCCCCACCGTGTTCTTCACGATGTAATCCACGATATAGATGGGCGTGTAGTAAACGCCTCCGGCTTTCTTGACCTCGGGCTTGTCCTCGACGATGGCGCGGTGGCCGGCGGTGAGGCGGATGACCTTGCCCAGAAACTGTTCGTAGACCTGCCCGAGGATGTCGATCGGCAACACCGAGAATTCGTAGGGGCTGTCAGGATAGTAAAGCCCTTTGAGTATCTGCTTCAGGGGCTTGTCGTCGATTGCCAGGCCGAGGGTCAGCACATCCGGGTGGCTGGGGTTGCCCGGTTCCTCCTTAAAATGGAACAGGCCCGAGTTGTAGCGCTCGTCCGCTTTCTGGAAGAGTTCACGGAGGCGCGCATAGACATTGGCGCCATTCTGCATGCCGTGCAGCAAGCCGTATTCCTCAATTCCGCGGTCTTCGCAGATTCGCAGGAAGATGATGCGGTCGATCGTGACCTGAACCGTCTCGTTAAGTTCTCTTTGACTAAGGCCCGGATTGCGCAGGGCTATATTGCGCGCCAGCAGCTCACGCCAGGCTTCTATCTCCCTGAGGAACTCCTTGTCGACTTCGCCGGTGCCGCGCTTCGACCTGGCCGTGGTCGCCATTTTGTCGAGGCCGCCCTTTTTAATTCCCTCTGGAGAGAATGTATCGAGCAGCTCTTCAAGATGGTCAGGGTATTCCTCGTAGCGCCAGTAGCGGATGCGGCCGGTGCTGGCCTTGTCCTTGGGTGAAGGTTTGGCGCGGCAGTCGACGATGGCGAGTTCCTCAAAATCGGTGACGATCGAAAGTGGCAGCTTGGCGCTGTAAGCGTAGCGGCGCAGCTGATAGTAAGGATCGGGGTCGTTCTTCATATCCACCGACGGTTTCTTGGCCTCAACGAAAAACTTGCGCTGCCCGCCGATGCGAAAGCAGTAATCAGGCGCCTTGGTCAGGCCGCCCACCTTGATGGCGTCCTCGTGGATTACATCCTTGTAAGCAGGCGCGTAGCCGCGTTCGTTGTCCATATCCCAGCCCAGTGCCTTGAACAACGGATCGATGAACTCGCGGCGGGTCTGGGTCTCGTTGTAGGCAGGGTTCTTGTAGGCAGTCTCGTTGGAGCGAAAGAGCTCGATCAACTGCTCTATGCGGACGCGGGCTTCATCGGGGGAGTTGGGGATAGTTGACATGCGGCGATTATATCACCGGAGAAGGACGAACTTCCTTGTGTAAATTTGATTTAGACCTTCTTTGCAGGCAATTTCTTCCGCGCCGAAGTCTTCTTCTTCGTTGAAGTCCCTTTCTTCACGGCCACCTGTTTTTTATCCCAGTGGAACCCGATCTGGTTTTTCTTCGGCTTGGGAGGTTCCATCAGCTGACGTATGGCGTCGAAGACAACGCTGAATTGCATGTCGTATTTCTTTTCGAGGGCGTCGACTTTGCTGACCAGATCTTCATGAGAGGCAAGCATTCCTCCAAGTTTGATGAAAGCCCTTACTACCTGAATGCTGGCCTTCACCGCCTGCGGGCTATTCAAGACATTTGCCAGCATTACTGCGCCGCGCTCCGTAAACGCATACGGAAGTTTTTGAGTAAATCTTAGATTTGTGAGGTGGTCGCAATTTGCGACCACCTCATCCCTCTCCTTTTTTGTCAACTGAAACATAAAATCCTTTGGAAAGCGCTCCGGATTCCTTCTTACCTGTTCGTTCAGTCTGCGAGTCGTAACACCGTAAAGCTTGGCCAGGTCAGTATGGATCATCACACGCCGGCCCCTAAGAACGATGATTGAATATCCGACCTGTTCAAAAGGGACCATTTTCTTATCAATCATTTCTGCTCCTTTCGCTCTTAGCATCCTGGGCAGATGATTCTCCGCCATTGCAATCTTGAAATCACAATTTGTGACCTCAAAATTTGTTTTGCCTGCAAATCAAGGCTTCTTTGAGGGCGCAATTTGTGACCTCAAACGAACTGTTACCATTTCCATCTGGACTTGGCTAGTGGATAAACGCATCATAACAAAGTGCTGGATGGAAGTTGCCAGGATTGGCGACAGTAGAGGTGGTCACAATTTGTGACCACAATATGATTCTACTGTCATGACAACATTAAAGAGAAATAGGAATGTTTGCGCGGCTCTTCAGGCCCCAATGAGGCCGCTAAACCGCGGCGATCAGATATCCGGCGTAATACGCGATCAGGAACGCCGCCACGGCGACTGCGGCGAAGATGCCGACGATCTTGAGGCCAAGGTATCTGTGGGCATTCCGGTTCTTTTTATAATAGCGATAGAGGAACCAGGCCACGATTGAGGCAAGGACACAGAGCGCCGCCCAGCGATAGATCCGGAAAAACCTCAGGGCGGCGTCGATATTGCTGCCGAAAGAGTAGGTGATCCCGGCGACCAGGGTGACGAAGGCTACGGCCGCGGCGGCATTGACCATGAGAAACCTGGGGGTACCGCATATGCGCCATGCCGGCTGTGAGCGCCGCCGTGATGCGCGTGGACGCCAGGAAGTGCGCAAAATACACCGTGCGGCCGCCTTTTTCACGGAACAGCTTTTCCATGCGGTCGAGCTTCTCAGGATCGAGCCGGATGTACTTGCCATAACGGTCGACCAGCGGCCTGCCGCCGAACCTGCCGATGGCGTAGCCGATGTTATCGCCGGCGGTATCACCGATGATGGCGATGGGGATGATCAGCCAGATTTTGAGGACGCCCTGACTGGCAAAAAACGAGAGGATTATCAGGGACGTTTCCGCCGGCACGGGAATGCCAGCGTTCTCGACCATCATGCCGAAGAAGGCCACCCAGTAACCGTAAGAATCGATATATGGCGCCAGCAGATCGATAAAGTGCTGGGCTTCGGGGCTCATGCTATGAAGTACCCTCTAAGTGCAGGAATTGAACTGATCGCAAAAGTCATGTTTTTGCGGGGTCGGATCCACCCATTATTTGAAGGAATAATTCATGGAGCCGGAGGTCATCTGTGAGTTCGGGATGAAAGGCGGTGACGAGCATCTTGTCCTGGCGGGCGGCAATGGCGTGGCCGTCATACTCGGCCAGGACCTCCACGCCGGCTCCGGCGGATTCAATCCAGGGGGCGCGGATGAAAATGCCGGGGAAGGGACCATGCGGCTGCCCTCCGCCGGCAGGTATTCCGCTGGGTCCTTCAGCTCCCAGCGCCGGAATCTCCAGCGCCGCCTCGAAACTTTTTACCTGCCGGCCGAATGCGTTGCGGCGAACGGTTATATCCATGAGACCGAGAAGTGGCTGGTCACCCTCGACTAACTCTCTGGCCAGCATTACCAGCCCGGCGCAGGTGCCGAAGATGGGAAGCCCCTCGGCGCCAATGCCTTTGATTTCATCCAGTAGATGGTAGCTCACCATAAGCTTGCCGATGGTGGTGCTTTCACCACCGGGGATGATCAACGCATCAAGTCCAGCCAGATCTCGCCTGCGGCGAATTTTGCGGGCAGTGGCTCCGCATTTTTCGAGGGCGATGGCGTGCTCGCGGAAAGCGCCCTGCAGAGCGAGAACGCCAACGGTCAGATGCTCGTAATCAGGCATTAATTAAGTATTGTGTCCCCGAATTAGGGCTTACCAGCCGCGGTGCTGGATGAGGTTTTCCTCGCCGATATCCTTGATCTCCATGCCGATCATGGCTTTCTTGAGGCCGGCGGAGACGCGTGCGAGCACCTCGGGATCTTTGTAATGAGTGGTCGCTTCGACGATCGCCTTGCCGCGGCCTGCCGGATCCTCGCTCTTGAAGATGCCAGAGCCCACGAAAACGCCTTCAGCTCCCAGCTGCATCATCAACGCCGCGTCGGCCGGAGTCGCCAATCCGCCCGCGGAGAAGTTGACCACCGGCAGCTTACCGTTCTTCGCTACCCACTGGACCAGCTCGATCGGCGCCCGTAACTCCTTGGCGGCCATGAACAGCTCATCTTCATCCATGCCGGCCAGCTGCCTGATGTCGCCGGTGATTGTGCGCATGTGCCGCACCGCCTCGACTACATTCCCGGTACCCGCCTCGCCCTTGGTGCGGATCATGGCCGCCCCCTCGGAGATACGCCTGAGCGCCTCGCCCAGGTTGACGGCGCCGCAGACAAACGGCACAGTGAACTTCCATTTATTGATGTGGTTGGCCTCGTCGGCAGGGGTCAGCACTTCGCTCTCGTCGATATAATCAACCTCGAGCGACTGCAGAATCTGTGCCTCGACGAAATGGCCGATACGGGCCTTGGCCATCACCGGGATGGTCACCGACTTCTGAATCTCCTGGATCATCTCCGGATCGGACATGCGGGCAACGCCGCCATCGGCGCGGATATCGGATGGAACCCGCTCCAGCGCCATCACGGCACAAGCACCCGCCTCTTCAGCTGTTTTTGCCTGCTCGGCATTGGTGACATCCATGATGACCCCGCCCTTGAGCATTTCGGCCAGCCCCGCCTTGACGGTCATTGTCCCTATTTTCATATCACTCATATCGCTCTCAAACCTCCATATATTGCGTCCAAACATCTTATCTGACCGTTGTCAGGCTTACAAATTGAGGTTTGCCGACGGGTTGAAACTTGTAATTGCAGGGTGTAGCATCCCCCTAACCTGAAGCTCTCAGACGGGCTTTCGGCCGCAATTTCCCAGGTAAATTTCATCTCCGCGGAGGGTTCATGGAAGTCGAAATCGGACGAGGCAAAAAGGGCAGAAGAGCTTACGGGCTGGACGACATCGCCATCGTTCCCAGCCGCCGGACACGTGATGTCGAAGATGTGGACATTACCTGGTCGTTAGGACAGCACAAGCTCGAACTTCCTTGCCTGGCCTCGGCGATGGACGGCGTCGTCGATACCAGTTTCGCCGGCGCCATGGGTAAGATCGGCGGTATGGCCGTCCTCAATCTGGAGGGAATCCAGACACGCTATGAGGACGCCGACGAGCAGCTGGCCAAGATCGCCAAGCTGCCCGCCCAGCAGGCAACCGCAGGGCTCCAGGAGATATACCAGCAGCCGGTCAAGCCGGAGCTGATCGCCCAGCGCATCAAGGAGATCAAGGATCAGGGCGTTCTGGCCGCAGCATCGCTCACTCCCCAGAAAGTCACCGAATATTATAAATTGGCGCTCGACGCCGGCCTCGACGTGCTGATCATCCAGGGCACGGTTGTCAGCGCCGAGCACGTAAGCTCGGTCGTCGAGCCGCTCAATCTGAAGAAATTCATCGCTGAGCTGCCGATCCCTGTCATCGTCGGCGGCTGCGCCTCTTATACTACGGCCCTGCATCTGATGAGGACCGGAGCGGTTGGCGTGCTTGTCGGAGTCGGGCCGGGCGCCGCCTGCACCACCCGCGGCGTGCTCGGCATCGGCGTTCCCCAGGCTACCGCGATCGCGGATGCGGCGGCAGCACGGATCCAGCATCTGCTGGACACCGGCGACTACGTCCAGGTCATCGCCGACGGCGGCATGCGCACGGGCGGCGACATTTGCAAGGCAATCGCCTGCGGCGCCGACGCGGTCATGATCGGTTCGCCGCTGTCACGCGCCACGGAGGCGCCGGGCCGCGGCTATCATTGGGGCATGGCGACGTTCCATCCGCAACTTCCCCGCGGTACTCGTGTCAAGACCAACCAGGTGGCGTCTCTCGAGCAGATTCTTGTCGGGCCCGCCACCGAGAACGACGGCACCCTCAACCTCTTCGGCGCCCTTAAAACTTCGATGGCGACCTGCGGTTACGAGAATATCCAGGCTTTCCAGAAAGCGGAAGTCATGGTAGCTCCCTCCCTGCAAACCGAAGGCAAGAAGCTGCAGCGCGAGCAGGATGTAGGCATGGGGTAGGCAACAGTTTCGGGGACACAATACTTAATTCATCATGGTACTTGCGGTATGCAGTCTCCTTGCCAAGAATTAAGTATTGTGTCCCCGAAACTGTTAATGTAACCTTTCCTCACCATGGATGCGCGCCGTCAACAACGAGCGACCAATGGCAGTCTGCTGCGCGCGCTTAACGATGACTTCGAAAACTTCTCCAAGGCCCGCAAGGCAATCGCCCGCTATCTCATCGATCATCTCGCCGAAGCTCCGGTACTGACGGCGCAGGACCTCGCCCGCCACACCGGCACCACCAGCTCCACGGTCGTCCGCTTCGCCCAGCATCTCGGCTTCTCCGGCTTTCCCCAGATGATGAAAGCCGCCTGGGAGGAGCACCGGCTGGCTTCCGTGAGCGCCGGCGGCGGTGTTGAGGGTCAACTCGTTTTTCCCGTGGATGATGATTTCTCCGGGCGTTCGGTTCGCGTCGACGTCAGCATCCTCGAGGAAACCATGAAAAAAAACCAGGCCGACGAGTTTCTCCAGATCGTCGAGCTGCTGGAATCGGCGCAGACCATTTATATTGCTGGAATGTTCGAGGCGGCCATGATCGTGAGATACCTGCGTTACTATCTGGGCATAATGGGGCTGCCAGTGGTAACGGTGACGGATAATTCTGAGGAGCAGGTGGCGCGGCTTAATGTTCTTGGGGAGGATACAGTCTTAATCGCCGTCGGCTTTCGTACGGCGCACCAGTTTGTCCTGCGGTTAATCAAAACGGCACGTGAACGTGGCGCCGTTTCCGTCGGCATCAGTGAGAATACGCTGGCCGAAATTTCAAAAATCGCGGATAAAAATCTTTATTGCCAGCTGGATTCAACCTCGTTCGCACCGTCGCTGGTCGGCGCCTTCAGCCTCGCCAACGCCATAATTTCGGCGTTATATGCGCGCAACAAGCGTGGTTACGATGCCCACATCTCGCGGCTTCACGGCCTGCCGCTGAGCTCGGACTGGCTGTAGGACATCTTCATCGGGCAAGTATCCCCGACTTGAAACTGATCATAGTCGAGCAGCAGATTTTTTCGTAAAACTAGACCCCCGCCAGTGCCCTCAGGTCATCCATTCGCTGCGTATCGCTGGGGTCTGTGCCGCCCGGTGTCTCCATGATCATGGCGACGGCGCGCAGCCTGCGATCACGAGCTAAGCCTTCGAGCCCCTTGATGGGGATGAGGCCGCAGCCGGGATGCTCGTGCTTGTCCCGTTTTGCTCCCAGCTCTAGCGGTGAGTCATTTAGATGGATAAGATGCAGCCGGTCGATGCCGACAACGCGGTCGAAATCATCGATCGCACGGCGGGCAGCGGCGCCAGAGCGCAGATCGTAGCCCGCGCCCCACAGATGCGCCGTATCGAGGCAAATTCCTAGCGGCAGCCGCACCCCGCGCTCCTCAGCCGCTGCAAGCACCTCCGCGAGCTCTTCAAAGGTCGAGCCAACCGTATCGCCGGCGCCGGCGCTGTTTTCCAAGAGCAGCATTACCGATCCCTCCAGCCCCTGGCTTTTTTTGCGGCCTGCTCCTCCGGAATTGACGGCTTTGTCCATACGTATGATTCCATCCGTGAAAGCCGTTAAAGCCGCGTCCGCACTTATGCCCCGCCGGCTGCCCATATGCATCACGACGTACTCACATGAAAGCGCCCGCGCCCGCTCGATCGTATCGATCGCCAGCTTTACAGATTTGGCATACAGGGGCGCATTGCGGCCGGTGCGGCATGAAAGATTGATTAGATAGCCTGCATGAAGGAAGACCGGCCGGAGACTGTGGGCGTCGAGAAAATCGCGGAATTGCAGTGCTTGCCGCTCATCCAGCGAGCCGGGATTCCAGGCGGAGGGATTTCCCGACATGATCTGGAAGGTAGTGCAGCCGATTTCCACGGCGTGCCTGGCTCCGGACATGAGCCCGCCGGCGGTGCGGATATGAATGCCAAGCAGGCGCGCGTTATCTTGCGGATTATCCTTCGAACTGATTCTTCTGCCGCCGGCAGCCAAAGCCCGGAACTGGTTTAGTTGTTGCCCAGCAGCTGCATGTCTTTGACCGGCCAGTAGATAACCTCAGCGCGGCCGATTACGTTATCCACTGGAACGTAACCCCAGATATGGCTGTCCGAACTCTCATTGCGATTGTCACCCAAAACAAACAGCTGGCCGTCTGGAACTTTCGCTGCCGGCTTTACATAGGATGGAATGGCCGCGTTCGGCACAACAAACTCTTGCCCATTCACAAGCGTCACGCCGCCTCGCACCTCCACGGTGTCGCCAGGAAGTCCGATCACCCTTTTAACATACGGAGTCCTTTGATCAACCCCCTCGGGAGGTTGGAAAACGACGACATCCCCCCGCTCGATCCCATGGAACCTGTAAATGATGCGGTTGGCCAGAATGCGGTCCTGTAACTGAATCGTGGGCAACATCGAACCTGAAGGGATTTGATAAGGCTTGGCTACGGTAGCCTGGGCAAACATGGCGACGGCGAAGGCGATGACCAGAGGAAAAATTATGCTACTGAAAAGCCACCAAACAGAAAAACGCCAGCGAGGCCGTACTTCGATGATTTCTGCGGCGGCCGCGGCGGCCGCGATCTTCGGCTCGTCCGACCAATACTTCACTGGGGGCGCCAGTGCGGGTTGAGCAATATGCCCGGAGGGTGTGGTATCGGTTCCAACGGCGCCTGAACCGGGGGCTTCCTGGCGGAAGGACTGTTGCGAGCCTTCTTCCCAACCTTCCGGGGGAGCAGTCACCCAGCGATCATGCTTTACCCGCGGGGCCAGGAAGTCCTTAATGTCGGGGTTCCATTTATCCCGCGGAGCATTTCTCGGGGGTTCCTTGCCTAGCTCAGATTCAGACACTTTTAATCCGGTTTGTCAAAGCGGTCATGCGGGCCGCACATTGATACATCAAATTCATTGGCGCTTGCATTTCCTGCGTCCACTCCATATTAGCGGTTTTTATCGGCGTCAGCCAACCAGTCTGGCGGTTTTTATCGGCGCCGGCCAAACCGGAATTTAGTCTGGAATAAGATTCCCACCACTGAGGGAATGGAAAACCTCAATTAGCCTAAATCTTCATCAAGCGGATAAATTCGTCCTGGAAATCCTTATTGAGCGGCAGGGCTACGTGCCTGATCTTGCCCCGAACGGATTCCAGCGACAGGCGGTGATCCTCGCCAAGCATCAGGACCGCCCCCTGGCAGGCGGCGTCGTCGACCACTTCAACCCTCTCATTGGGCAGATCGGGAAACATCTTAAGCAGCCGGGCATTATCGAGGTTGATGTAACTGCCAAAAGTGCCGGTGATGAGCATGCGGCTCAGAACACAGTCGCCGAATTTCTTCATGAGCACCGAGATGGCCGCATGCACCGAGGCCTTGACCAGCTGGAAGGAGCGGATGTCCTGCTGGCTGACGGTGATTGGATTTTCATTCCCGCCGCCGGCGCTGCCCCCGCCTCTCCCTCCCTCGCCTTCGGCGATCAGAATCGGCCCGTCGCGCAGGAGGCGGCCGCTCTCATCCACCCAGCCGCTTCGCCTCATCCCGGCGATGATGTCGATGAGTCCGGAGCCACAAATGCCACGCGGCGCTCCCCCACCCACCACTGAATATTCGAAACGCCCGCCGTCCAGGCTCGCTTTATAGATTGCCCCCTCGGTGGCCGACAAGCCGAACGACATGTGCGTATCTTCATAGGCCGGCCCGGCCGGACTCGAGGCGACCAGTATTTTTTCCCGGTTGCCCAAAGCCATTTCGCAGTTGGTCCCGACATCGACTATCAGTTCAAGCTCATCGTTGCCGGCCATACCAAGCAGCAAAATATCCGCCAGGGCATCGGCGCCGACAAAACCGAAGATAGGACTGGGGATAAAAAGATCCGCCCCGGGAAGGTTCACTCCCAACCCAGCAGCCGGACCGTGGTAATCTTCAGCCCCCTTCAGGTTATAAGGCGTACCGCAGAGCGGTGCCGGATCAAGATCCAGCAGGAAAGCATACATTGCCGAGTTACCAACGGCTACTACTTCCTGGATCGCTCCCGGCGAGATGCCGCTGTCATCGCAAAGCGCCGCTATGCCTTTGTTTACCGTCGCGATGACGTCAGCATGCAGGGATGCCCTTGCTTCCGCATCCGTGGTTGCGAGCCCCAGACGGCTCGCTATGTCGGCCCCGTAGCGCTGCTGGGGATTGGGAACGACGAGCGTGTCCAGCACGCGGGCGCTTTCCAGCTCGACCAGCCGGAACCAGATGCTGGATGTGCCAACATCAATCGCAACACCGAAACCGCCGGGTTTACCCGCGGCCGCGCCCTCGTCATGCTCTTTGTCAGTATTCGTCAATTATTCGACCTTTGGATGTCGACGGCATTTGCCCCGCTGATGCCGGCGATGTAAGCGACTCAAGCCTGCTCGCCAGCTCTACCAGCATACGCCAATATTTCTAGCAGAAAAAGATGGAGCTAACAATCGGCGGCAGTTCGGGCCTCCCCTTAAACCTCGTGGAAACGGCCATATTAGTCTGATAAACTAGACGTATTGTAAGGGTGAGGAAATAATTATCGGGGTAACGCTTCGGTTGCCTGTGTCTCCACTGGTTTAATTCGCGCGCTTCTCATTGAATCCGTAAATTAATATTGACATAGTGAGACCTGTCGCCGCCTGCTCCATCTAGGAGATTTTTTTGAAGTCAGTGGTAGTACTGCCGTCCTGGAAACCGGACGATATTTATCCATCACGGCTGGCCAAGTCAGCTATCAGCTACCAGCACCCGCTGGGGCTTCTTTACATCGCCACCTGTATTCAGGAAGCCGGACACGAAGTCCAGCTGATCGACGGCGCCTTCTGGACACACGGTGAAGTGCTCGACAAAATCCGGCAGTTCAAACCGGGCTTTGTGGGTGTTTCCGCCAATGCCTCCATGTGGACCAAGGCCATGAAGACGGCCGAGGATATCAAGAAAATTGACCCCTCGATTCACGTGTCCGCGGCTGGTCCCTATCCATCCGCGGTCGAGGAAAAATGCCTCGAGCAATGCGAATTTTTCGACGCTATTGTTATCGGTGAGGGTGAAGAGACCGTCCCAGAACTGATTGCCAGGCTGGAACACGGCGAAACCCTTGAAGGCATCGCCGGCGTGGCCTACCGCGCCCATGACGGCGCCATCGTCAAGAACAGGCCGCGTCCGCTGATCGAGGACCTTGATTCTATCCCCATCCCCCGGCGCGAACTGCTGGGAGACTTCGACAAGTACGAATCACCTCCCGGCAGCTACAAGGAGAAGCCGATTGCGATCGTCATGACCTCGCGCGGCTGCAAGGCCCGCTGCATCTATTGCTTCCAGATGAAAGGCGAAAGGCGCATTCGTTTCCGCAGTGTCGAGAACGTGGTCAAAGAGATCGAGGGGCTGATCAATGTCTATGGCTTCCGTGAGATCCGCTTTCTCGACGAGACCTTCACCGCCGATCGCGAGCGCGTGATGGAAATCATCAGGCAGATCCGCGCCAAGAAGCTCAAGTTCAGCTTCTATGTCTCCTCGCGCGTCAACACCGTCGATTACGAGCTGCTCAGAGAGATGAAGAAGGCTGGTTGCTGGGCGATTCTCTACGGCGCCGAGAGCGGTGTGCAGAAGAACCTGAACACGTTACGCAAGGGCATTAACCTGGATCAGACCCGCGCCGCGGTAAAGGCAGCCAAAAAAGCCGGGCTCAAGGTCTACACTCCATTCATCATCGGAATTCCGGGGGAAACCTACGAAGAAGCCATGCAGACGATAGATTTTGCTATCGAACTCAATCCCCATTACGCCAACTTTCATTCGATGACGCCATTCCCCGGAACCGATCTTTATGAAAATATAGACGAGTACGGGACCATGTCATCGAACACGGATGACTATACTTTTGAGGGAGGGGCGTTCGTGCCCTATACCATGACCAGGGAAGAGATCGACGAACTGCGCCGCATCGCTTTCCGCAAATTTTATTCACGGCCGGGTTTCATCCTCAAACGGTTGGTGACAGTGCGCAGCTGGTATGATTTCCGCACGGTTATCAAGGGCGCGTCCAGTTTCTTCTGGCTCTGGATGAAGCGTGATTCGCTGACTGTGAAAAAAACGCCCGCGGAGAATTCGAAGAAGAAGGCTGGTTAGTGTCCGCAGCTAAAAAACAGCAGGCCGCTAAAACGGGAAAACCACAGGCCGCCAGGACCGCAAAGCCCCGAGCTGCCGAGCCCGGCAAGCTACAGGTTTCAGTGGTCATCCCCATTCACAATGGCGCGGCGACCATCCCGGTAGTGCTGGAAGCCCTCTACCGGTCGGATTTCAAGGATTTCGAAGTCATCCTCGTCCATGACTATTCCACTGATAACACCGGCGAGGTGCTTAAAGAGCTCAGCCAGAAGTATCCCTTCAGGCTGATCGATTTCCCGGAGCACCGGGGAGTTTCCAAGGCCCGGAATGCGGGAGCCCGGGAAGTCCGCGGCGAGATCATTCTTTTCATTGACGCCGACTGCATCCTGCTGCCCAAGACCATGGGCCAGTGCGTGGAGAAACTGCGCCAGGGAGACAGCATCTGTGTTGGCGGCGCCTATACCGCCGCCGCCTGGGACAAGGATTTCTTCAGCAATTTCCAGTCGATTTACATCCATTACGTGGAGACCAAGGTGGAGCACCCGGATTACATCGCGACCCACTGCATGACCATCTGGAAGAAGACTTACGATGAATTCGGCGGATTCAAGGAAGATTACTTTATCGGGCACGCCGCCAGCGTCGAAGACGTGGAGCTTTCGCATCGCCTGATCCGGGCGGGCTACCAGCTGGCGCGGCCGTCGTACATCCAGGTGCAGCATATGTTCCGCTTCAATTTTCACAAATCGGTGCGCAACGCCGTCAGGAAGAGCAAGTACTGGACCATGTATTCGTTGAATAACCGCGATGTCATGAAGGATTCAGGCGCCGCTTCGTACGAACTCAAAGTCGACGTCGGCACGCAGACCATCAACATCATCCTGGCGGCGGCGGCGATTGCCACCTTCTCCTGGTGGCCCCTGTTGGGTGCGGCTTTTCTCTACGGCATCAACACCGCCGTCAGCCATAACCTGCTGCGGCTCATCAAGAAGGAAAAGGGATGGTGGTTCCTGATTCGCGCCACGGCTTATTTCCAGTTCATATATCCCTTCGCTGTGGCTTACGGCGCTTTCGTGGGCATCCTCAAATACATCTGGGAAGTCAAACTTACCCGCCAGTATTCATAGATGTTAATCTATTAGAGTGTATTCACCTCTAAAGTACATCCCCTCGATTTTCCATAAACGTGATCCGCTGCAGTTCACTTTATTTGTGACCGCGCGTTGCAACGCCCGCTGCCCCTTCTGCTTCTACTGGCAGGACCGCCATACGGTTCAGGATGAGCTGACAGCTGAAGAGGTCGAAAAAATTGCGTCCTCGATGGGAGACCTGCTGTGGCTGCTCTTTGCCGGCGGCGAGATCTTCCTGCGCAAGGACCTGCCTGAGCTGGTGGATTCTTTTTACCGCCACACCCATCCGGTTATCATCACGCTGCCTACAAACGGAATGGCGCCGGACCTGATCGAGCCCAGCCTGGAGAAGATCCTTGCCCGGAGCCCTGAGAGCGCCATTGTCTGCAAGCTCTCGATCGATGGCGCCGGCGAGGAGCACGATCGCATCCGCAATACGCCTGGAAGCTTTGAAAATGCCATGGAAACCTGGGTGCGCCTGAGGCGGCTGGGAGAACGTTACGATAACCTCCAGCTCGGCATTAATACCGTTTTTTGCAGGGAAAACCAGGACAATATGGATCAGATCGCGGATTTCGTGGAAACGCTGCCTGGCTGCGAGACCCACACCATCTCCCTGGTTCGCGGCAATCCGGCTGACAGCGCCTATAAGGAGATCGACCTGGAGAAATACCGGCAAGCGGTCATGCGGCTGGAAAAAGACTTGAAAGGCGGTAACTCCAAGATGTACCATTTCACCTTGGCGCGTTTAAAAACGGCCCAGGATCTGGTGCAGCGCCAGTTGATCTACGAGACTGTGCGGCAGGGACGGAGGCTTCTGCCCTGCTACGCAGGCAGGATTACGGCCGTCATGAATGAAGTGGGGGACGTTTTTCCCTGCGAAACCCTCTCCGACAAAATGGGCAATATCAGGGAAACGGATTATAATTTTCCCAGGGTCTTTTTTTCGGAGCAGGCCGATCGGGTCCGGGCAAAGATCAATAATTCGGGATGCTACTGTTCACACGAGTGCTATTTCGTCACAAACATATTGTTCAATCCTCTTATGTTCAGCAGAGTAGCCAGGCAGTATCTGGAGCTTCCCGGCCACTCGGGGGCGGTTTCCTAAACCGCACCGCTCCCTACGAGCTGGACGCGGGCATCGGCGAGCGCGCTCCCCGTCTGGCGCTGGTCTTATGCCTTGGGGTGGTTCTTGCCTTTGTTCTCTTCATCACAGTCCCCTTCGCCAGCCAGGCATTTCATATTGACGACGCCATCTTCTGGGATTTCGCCAAGCTCAACCTGAACGCCCCCCTACAGCAGGATCTGCCTGAATACCGGCTCATGGGTGTGGAGATACCAAACTGGCGCGACACGCACCCACCGCTCGATCAGCTCTACATGTCGATGGTAATGCGGGTGACCGGCAGCGATCAGGAGCTGCCGCTGCATTTGGGCTTTATTCTTTTCCCCGTTATTGTGGGGGTCTCGATGTATTTCCTGGCCAGGAGATTTACCCGCAACGCCCTCCTGGCAACCCTGCTGCTGCTGGCAACGCCGGCACTGATGGCTGCCTCACATACACTCATGGGCGATCTGCCGATGACCGCATTCTGGCTGGCGGCTGCCGCGGCATATATATACGGCGTCGACCGCGATGACGGCCGTCTGCTGGCGCTTGCCGGGATGGCGGCGCTGCTGGCTGTTTTCACTGGTTACCAATCGCTGGCGCTCCTGTTGGTATTGCCGGCTTATGCGGTGCTCAAGGGAAAGATTTCGTGGAAAAACGCGCTGCCGCTAGCGGTGCCGGCCCTGGGTTTTGGCGCCTACGCGCTCTTCAGCCTGGCGCGCTACGGCGCCCTGCCACGCTTCACGCATGCAAAAGGGCTTAGCCTCGGGAGCAGTAGCCTCCTGATGCGGGTCGAAGGAAACCTGCTGCAACTGGGAGGCGCGTCTGTTTTCCCGCTGGTGATGGTGGCAATTTACTGTCTGCGCCGCCGCGGCCGCCTGCTGCTTATACCGATCGCAGCCGGTTCGGCGGCTATCGCTGCCTATTATGTTTCAACCAGTGACCTTTTCCCGGCCTGGACGGCGGTTTTATTTGCTGTCTTCCTTACCGCCGGCGTCATGATGATTGCTTCCGTATCGGGCGAAACTTTCGTCCAGCTTGTGAATGCCGTGAAGCAAAGGAAGGTCGATACCGACTTTGTCTTTCTGGCGTTTTGGCTGCTCGTGATGATCTGCGCCGTGACCCTGGTTCTGCCCCATGCGACCGCCAAGTACATGCTGCCCTTCCTGGCGCCGGTCGTGCTGCTCCTTTTCCGCGAACTCGAAATCAACCTCAAGGGCGGCTCCGCGCTGACCATTATCGCGTTCGCGGCCATAGCGCTGACAATTCTCGCGGGGACCACCGTCTCTACCGCCGATTATCAGCTGGCCCAGACTTACAAGGATTTCGCCCTTAATGTCGGCAACAGTTATCAGCCGGAAGGAAACGTCTGGTTTGTCGGCGAGTGGGGCTTGCGGCACTACATGGAGTCGCAGGGGTATCTTTACCTGACCTCAGACAGCACCGCTCCCCGGGAGGGCGATCTGGTGGTCAGGGTCGGACTCATGGAGTGGCCACTCGAGAAATCGGTAACCGACCGCATGAGCCTGGTCGAAACCGACTCGGTCCAGTCGGGAAATCCCCTGAGAGTGATGAACTTCGCCGCCAACGCCGGCTTTTACGGCACTTACTGGGGCAAGCTGCCCTACACCTTCTCAAATCAGCCGCTGGAGACATTCAGTGTCTATCGTGTCGGGCCGGAAACCACGGGGTAAGCAAGAGATTCGGGGATCGAAGGACGTCGCTCCTCTTTATCAAGAATCAGTCGAACATCAAGCGTGCGCTTTTGATGTAGCTGACCAGCACCCGCCGCGAGGTAATCCTCTTCAGATGCCGCAGGATCATCCGCGGCCGCAAGTAGAATCGCCGGTAGGCGCGCCGCGGCGCCTTTCTTAATTCTTCATTGGTGAGATGCTTGTGGCGATAGACCGGCTTTCCCATGATGTTGTAGTCGTGCCAGTCCTCGGTTAAAAGCAGACCCTCGCGCTTGTACTTTTCGTACTCCTGGGTTCCAGGGAAGGGGACCATCACCGCGAAGCCGGCGCTGTCGAGGTCGAGGCGGCGGGCGAACTCGATCGTGTCCTTGATCGTCTCCCGCGTCTCATCCACGAAACCAAAAAGAAAGTAGCCATGTGAATAGATGCCTGCGCGCCTGGTGGCGTCGACCGCCGCGATAACTTTCTCGGGCGTAATCTTCTTGATCTCCTTGAGCATTTTTGGGTTGCCTGTCTCGATACCGTACTGGAGGACACGGCAGCCAGCCTTTTTCATCGCCATCAGCATCTCCGTATCGACTTCGTTGGCCCGGGCGTTGCAGTTCCAGACGATATCGAGGCCGTTGGCGCCAATGAGGTCACATATTTCCAGAAGGCGGCGGCGGTTGCAGACCATCGACGGATCACGGAAGGAAAACATGGATACACCGAATTCGCGGTTGAGCCAGATCATTTCGTCAACAATGTTTTTAGCGCTTCTCAAGCGGTATTGTTTGCCCTGCTGGGATGTGACATCACAGAAAGAGCAATTGTAAGGACAGCCGCGGCCGCTAATGATGCAGGAGAAGTTACCGGCCTTGCCCCATGACGGATACGGGTTGTACAGTTTCGGCTCCCACAGCAGATCGTGAGCCGGAAAAGACAACTGGTCGAGATCGGTTATATATGGGCGCGATGGCGTCACGATAACCTCACCGACGCGGCTGAAGGCAATGCCTTCGACCGCATCCAGGGCAGAGCCTTCGGCGATGGCGCGGCATAGAGCCTGCATCGTTGCCTCCCCTTCGCCGATGACACCCACGTCGATCCCTTCCGTGGCGGCCGCCTGCTCCGGCAGCGCCGTTACATGCGGTCCACCGACGACGTTGATTATTTTCTCGTCCACAGATTTGACGATCGCGGCCATCTTCACGGTGTCCGGCCATTGCGGCGTCAGCGTTGAGATGCCCACCAGGTGAGGCTGGTAAGCCTCAATCTCCGTGCGTATTTTTTCTCCGGAAAATCCCAGCGAGTAGGCATCAATGACCTTGACTTCGAAACCGGCATCACGAACCGCTGCCGCGACATAGGCAATGCCCAGCGGCTGGGTAGATACCCAGGGACGTTTGACATCGCCGATGCCAAGATCCTTCGGCGGCGTCAGGAGCAACACTCTGAGGTTACTGTTCATTTTTTCTGACGTCATCTGGCAGCCTGTTGTTAATCGATTGATGCCATGCGGAATTCTTGCTGTGCTGTATATCTCATTGGCGCCGCGATCCCAGCTAACTCTCTCCCATCAGCCTCCGGCAGACCTCAAGGGTGCTTTTTACATCCGCAGCGAAGCCGTCCACGCCGACCTCGTCGGCGAAGGCCTGTGAATGCGAGGCGCCGCCGGAGAGAACCTTGACCCGGTCGCGCAGACCCTCAGTTTTCAGCAACGCGATTATCTCCAGAAGCGCCGGCTTGGTCGAAGTTGTGAACGCCGACAGCAAGAGCAGGTCGGCGCCGGTTTCCTTCACCTTGTCCACGAACTTCTTCGCGGAGACATTGACACCCAGGTCATGCACTTCATAGCCAGCCGCCCTGAGGGCGGAGACGATAATATTCTTGCCAATGTTGTGGATGTCGCCCTTGACCGTCCCCATGACAACGATGCCGGCCTGCCCGTCCTTGCGCTCGAAGAGGTACGTCTCCAGCACCGACATCGCCTTCTCGACCGCTTCAGCGGAGCGCAGCATTTCGGGGATGAAATACTCGCCGGTCTCATACTTGGCGCCCACTTCCTCCATGGCGCTCGACAAATGTGCGAATATCTCGGCGGGCGTAGCCCTGCCTTCCGCGACGATGACATCGGCTAGGTCAGCGCTGCCATCGGCGTTGCCGTCGATAATGGCCAGCTCGAATTTTTCCAGAGTTCCCTTCACAGAGTTCCCTTCACAGTGGTCCCTTCACCATATGCCCTTCACAATATGCCCGGAATCTTTCATTTAATAATTGCCATACCTTTCCCCAAACTCAACCAGTGCCGCCAGATTCGCTTCCGGAGCCGGGCGCGGGATCGAGTCACCTGTGCTGAGGATGAAACCGCCGCCCGCTTTAGCCGCCCCCATGGCTGCCTCCACGGCAGCTTCGACATCGGCGGCGCCGCCCTTTTCCATCACCGTCACAGCATCGATGTTTCCCTTGAGGATAACCGCGCTGCCAACGGCCGCTTTCGCCGCCGCCAGGTCGACCGGTGAGTCAATTTCGAGAACCGCCGCTCCGGTCCTGGCCATGTCAGCCAGAATCGGCATGCTGTTTCGGCAGATATGCAGTATCACCGGAATGCGGCCGGCGATCTCGGCGATCGCATCACACTCAGAAGGGAAAGCGAACTCGCGATAATGATCGGGTGAAATCATGCTGGTTGAAGCGAAGGAATCCTTGAGGACGACGGCGTCGACGCCAGCGTCGGCCAGCGCCTCGGCCAGCTTGACGGTTGCCGGCCTGACCGCGTCGATGAGATCGTGCACAAACCCGGGGTCGCGATAGAAATCGGTCATGAATTCCACGAGGCCGCGGACTGTGGCGGCATATTCAAAGGGTGACCTGACGCTGCCAAGGACAGCTTGGTCGGCGCCGACCGCGGCAACCAGCCTCTCGACGGGTTCCATCTTGCCGCCGGACCAGGGATCGGGAATGATGAGATTCTCCAGATCGTCACGTCCACCCACGATCGTCTCGACCACCAGGGGCACGTCGTTGCCTTCGATCTCCACCGGGCACCCGAGTACGCTGGGCTCCGGGCCCAACCCCATCTCTGCGATGGCGCCGTCGTAACCAAATTCGGTCATCGAGGCAGCCAGAGCATCGGCGAGGCAGGCGCCGTCGAGATAGCATTCATCGTTGGCGCGGCCGATAACCTTTGGGGCAAAGTAGCCGTCGACAACCGGTACAATGGGAACCCTGTCCGGGATTTCTCCGGCCAGGACGGCCAGAAATCTTTCGCGTGAATTCACGAGACCGCCGTCTCGACCCGGGGGGCTTCCTTCCAGAGAACCTCAAGTCGGTAGAAATCGCGCGCCTCGGGAGTAAATATATGCGCCACCACGCTGAGGTAATCCATCAACACCCAGTCCCCACGCGTCTCGCCTTCCACATGCATGGGCGATACGCCTTCCTGTTTCAGCTGTATGCGAATCTCATCCGCTATTGCTTTGGCCTGCCGGGTGGATCTTCCGGAGCAGATGAGGAAGTAGTCGGTGTAGCTGCATACATTTTTCATATCCAGAATAACGATGCCGGTCGCTTTTTTTTCCACGGCCACCTGCGCCATCGCCTGTATCATGCTGTCGCTGCTCAAAGTGCTAGTGATTGATTACCTCGTCCGTGTTGGCTGTTTTTGGCCGGCCGGGCCGTGGCGGTTTTCTGCCGTTATCTCTGGGTCAGCTCGGCCAATGTAATATCTTTACCAATGATAACAATGATTTGCCGCTTTTCCATAAAGTCGTCCTTGATGATGGTGCCCTTGCCCAGAACCCCGCGAATCCGGTTTCCCGCGGCCAGAGCATCGCTGCCGACGCGGTCTGGGTGTTGTCGAAGTCGACGCCGGAAGGATCTCCCTGCATAGTGGTGGTATAGCGCAATGGGGCCAGTTTGTCAGCCGCGGCCTCCACAACGCCCGCATTCTCGGTGCCGTTACGGATCTCCATGGAGAGGGTTGCATCCTGGGAGTTTCCGGTAACAAGAACTTCGATCTCGGCGGGAACCGGCTCCAGGTACCAGGCGGATCCGGCGCCGGCAAAACTGACCGGAAGCGGCACGGCGCTGAAAGGGCGTCCCTGGGTAGTTATCGCCATGAAAAGGTCAACAAAATCTCCCTCGTCCATGTCGGTCTGAATCCTGCCGAACAGAAGCTGGGCAAGCGCCCGGCGATCCGTTTCAGTCTTGAGCGCCAGCGAATCGCGCAGGCCCTGATAGAAAAGGGATTGCACCTTGGGACCGGTCCTGCCGTCGGTCATGGCTGCTTTTAAGAAAATTACAGCCCGTTGGGAGCTGACCGGATTATCGCCGGTGGTGAAATTGATAGTTTCGCCCGCGGCGGCGAAGGTCATGGGGCGGTCGGTCCTGAAATTAACCGTGCCTGCCTGTGTCGAGGCAATTTCGAGAGTCGCGTACGCCAGATTAATGTGATACTGGATCGGCAGCTGCAGGAGGTTGGCGACCGTCTGATCCAGAAGCTCCTGTCCTCCCAGCTCAATCACATGGTCGAGTTGCTGGAAGCCATGGCCCGGCGTATCGGCTATGGTCCGCGGCGGTAGCGTGTAGAGGCTGTAGCCGCCGCTGTTTTCGGGCACCAGCACCGCCAGCTGGCTGAGGCGGCCGTCATCATCGTTTCCGGTAATGATGACGGTGCCAGAGCCGTTATCGGCGACGCCGGCTTCCGGCGTCGCCGCCGAAGAGCTTCTGCCTCTCACCAATAGGAAGACACCCGCGAATACGAGGACCGCCGCCATGACACCGGCCACGACGATGAATGCGGTCAGACGGCGCCGCTTTTCCTTTTGCCGCACCGAAAGCCTGGCGCGACGGTAGCCGGATCGATTGGGCGGGCCGTAGGCGATGCGCCGCCGGCGCTGGCTACGCCTGGGAATGCTTATGAATGTATAGTCTTTCTTTTTCAATGAATTTCTCTACGCCCTCGGGCACAAGATACCTGATGGACCGGCCCTGGGCCACTCTCTCCCTGACCAGGCTGGATGACACCCCAATGCAGGGAATCTCGATGATTTGCACTCCGTATTCCTCCAGGAATGCGCGGGTTTTTGCCGGCATGGAGTCCAGGGGATAGCCGGGACGCGTTGCCGCGATCAGAGTCGCAATCTCCAGGATCTCCCGTGGGTCTTTCCACTCCAGGATCTCAATGACGGCATCGGCTCCGGTAATGAAGTAGAGCTCGGCTTCGGGCAGCTCCAGGCGAAAGTGCCTCATGGTGTCCACGGTATATCCCACTTCATTTTTGTCGATTTCATAGCGCGAAACCGCAAAGCGGGGATTGGAAGCTGTGGCAATGACCACCATCTCGAAACGCTCTTCAGGGCCGGCGCCCCGGGGCGCTTCCTTGTGCGGCGGCGTTCCGGTGGGCATGAAAAGCACCTCGTCGAGGCCGAACTGCTCGACCGCCTCTTCGGCGCAGACCAGATGCCCGATATGAATCGGATTGAAGGCGCCGCCCATAATTGCGAGTTTCACGCTTGCCATGACCTTAAGTCATTCAAGAGCGGGGCCGGGGAATCCTTGTCTTAACCGCGAACCTGCCCATCCCCGGTAATTACATACTTGGCGGATGTCATCTCCCTGAGCCCCAGGGGACCCCGCGCATGCAGCTTCTGGGTGCTGATGCCAATCTCGGCGCCCATGCCGAACTGGCCGCCGTCAGTGAACCTGGTCGAAGCATTGACGTAAACGCAGGCAGCGTCAACGCGCGCGCTGAATTGACGCGAGTTCTCGAGATCGCCGGTGAGGATAGCCTCGGAATGGCCGGTGCCGTAACGGGCGATGTGCTCGATCGCCTCGTCCACGCCATCAACCACTTTGACCGCAATCTCCAGGTCCAGATACTCGGTGGCATAATCTTCCTCGGTGGCATCGCTAACACCCTCCGTTTTCCCCTTGATGAGGGCGCGGGTTTCAGCGTCCACGTGCAACTTTACCTTGCGCGCGAGCAAATCTTTGGCCATCAACGGCACAAAGTCGGGCGCTATGTCCCTGTGCACCAGCAGCGTTTCCGCTGAATTGCATACCCCGGGGCGCTGCACCTTGGCGTTGATCACTATCTTTACCGCCTTCTCGATGTCGGCGCTGGCGTCAACAAAGATGTGACAGTTCCCACCGGCGGCGTAGATGACAGGAATCTTCGAGTTCTTGACCAGGAATTCCTTGAGCGCCTGTCCGCCGCGCGGAATGATGAGATCGATATATTCGTTCATCTGCAGAAGCTGTTTCAGATGGCTGCGATCGCGCGACTCCACCAGCGAGACCGCGTGAGCGGGCAGGCCGGCATCGATGAGGGCGCCGTTTATGACCTCGGTCAGCATGCGGATGGAATGCAGTGAGGCGCTACCGCCCCGTAAAATCACGGCGTTTCCGGTTTTAACGCAGAGGCCCGCGGCATCGACGGTGACGTTGGGACGCGCCTCGTAGATGACAGCCACGACGCCGAACGGAACGCGCACCTGTTTGACTTCCATGCCGTTGGGAAGCCTCCAGCCATCGATGACCTCGCCGACGGGATCGGGCAGCGAGGCGATGCTCCTCAGGCTCCAGGCCATCTCGCGGATGCGATCTTCATCAAGCATCAGGCGGTCCATCAAGGCGCCGGAAAGATGCGCCTCCTTGCCTTCCTTGACGTCATCGCGGTTCTCGCGCAGGATCTCGGCCGTGCGCCGCTCCAGCGCCAGGGCCATCTCATTGAGAGCCCGGTTCTTGTCGGCCGCCGGCAGTGCCGCCAGCTCGCGCGACGCCTGTCTGGCTTTCCTGCAAAGTTCTTTTATCTGCATCGTTTCATCCTCATTCGTTCAATCCGTTAAAACAAAATAATCACGGTGGATGACTTCCTCTTCCCCGTGAGGGAGCAGCTTCATGACCTGCCGGCTCTGCATGCCCTTAATGCGGCGAAGTTCGTCGCTGGAGAAATTTGATATCCCCTTGCCGATCAGGCGGCGTCCATCCTTACGGAAGAGGACGTCCACGGCTTCGCCGGCGGCAAAGTGGCCTTCCACCCGGGTAACGCCCGCCGGCAGCAGGCTCTTGCCGCGCCTTTTAATCGCCGTGGCGGCGCCTTCGTCCACGACAATGGATCCGCTCGAAGGCCGGCCGTATTTCAACCAGAGCTTAAAACTGCTCATGGATGACTTGAGGGGACGGAACCTGGTTCCTGCCTTCTCTCCCGCGGCGATCGCGGTAATCACTCCCGGCCGGTCACCCTTGGCAACGACAACTTCGATGTTGGCGCTCGTCGCCATCTCCGCCGCGATAATCTTGCTCTTCATGCCGCCTGAGCCGATTGTGGTGCCGGCGCCGCCCGCTTCGATCTCGTCGAGCAGAGACCAGTCAGTAATCTCATCGATCAGCCTGGCATTGGTATCCGCAGAAGGGTCATTAGTATATAACCCCTCCGTATCGGTGAGCAACATCAACAGGTCCGCCTTCACCAGGATGGCGGCCTGGGCGGCCAGGAAGTCGTTATCCCCATAACGGATCTCGTCTGGGGAGGTAGTATCGTTCTCGTTGATGATAGGGACGATGCCCCATTCCAGCAGTTTGAGCAGAGTGTTGCGTGCGTTGAGATACTGGCGGCGCGCCTCGATGTCGTAGGAAGTCAGGAGAACCTGGGCCGCGGTGACGCCGGCGTCGGCAAATAACCTGTAGTAACGATGGAATAAGCGTCCCTGCCCGACGGCTGATGCCGCCTGCAGCTCGACGGTTTCGGTGGGACGTCCCTTTCCGGGGATGAGGCCGAGGCCACAGGAGATGGCGCCCGAGGAGACCATGACCACCTTGTCGCCGGCCTTGGCCAGCGCCGCGATCTGGTCCACGAGTTCCGCAAGCACCCCGTCGCGCACACCGCCTCGCTCGTCGGTCAGGGTGCTGCTGCCAATTTTCACCGCGTAGATTTTGGGGACGTACGTTTCCAATGTTTCCTAATTATTGGATCGCAGCCGCAACGGCACGAAATTGTCTTGAGTTAGGAAACATAGGAAACGTACGTCCCCGGTCTAGTTAAAGGGTGCGGTGAAACGAGTGCGGTCGTTGGTTTCGACCCTCTGGATATCCGCGCCGAGCGCCTGCAGTTTTTGTTCGAACTCCTCGTAACCGCGGTCAATGTGGCCGATGCGGCCAACCTCGGTGGAGCCAGATGCCGCCAATCCGGCAATCACCAGGGCGGCGCCGGCCCGCAGATCGGGGGCCTCGACGATGGTGCCTTCGAGACGGCTGCCTCCGTGGACGACGGCATGATGGCCGCTGACGCGGACATTGGCCCCCAGGCGGTTGAGCTCATCCACAAAACCAAAACGGTTCTCAAAAACGTTCTCTGTGACGATGCTGTGCCCCGTGGCAAGCGAAAGCAAAACAATCATTGGCGCCTGCAGGTCTGTTGGAAAACCTGGGTGCGGCAAGGTGGCGATGTCAGTGCTGGAATAATCTCCATTTCCCTGGCAGCGCACGCTATGGTCGAATTCTTTGACATCCACGCCGATTGCGCGAAGCTTGCTGATAAAAATTTCCAGATGAAGCGGATTAATACCCTCGACTTCCACATCTCCCTCCGTTGCCGCCGCCGCGACCATGAACGTACCCGCCTCGACCCGGTCGGGAACAACCGTATGCGTGGCACCGGTCAACTCATCGACACCTTCGATAATGATAGTGCCAGAGCCGGCGCCGCTGATGTTGGCGCCCATTGAGGTAAGGAATTTGGCCAGGTCGATGATCTCGGGTTCGCGCGCGGCGCTTTCAATGACCGTGCGGCCATGGGCCATGCAGGCCGCCATCATCACATTTTCAGTAGCGCCCACGCTTGGATAATCGAGGCTGATGACATCCCCGGTAAGACCATTGGTGGTTACGTTGATAAAGCCATGGTCCGCGCCCACGCGGGCGCCCAGCTTCTCGAGCCCGCTCAAGTGAAAGTTGATCTGCCGCGGACCGATGTTGCAACCGCCGGGCATGGCGACCCGCGCCCGGTGCAACCGCGCCAGCAGCGGCCCCATGACCACGATAGAGGCGCGCATCTTGCGCACCAGCTCATAGGGGGTTGTGTGTGAGAGTTCGCCGGATGCATCGATCTCCACGGCGTCGTGGCCGATCGTGACCTCGGCGCCGATCTCACGGAGTACGTCCGCCATCATAAAGACGTCTTTAATCAGGGGAACGTTATTAAGAGTGATTTTTCCAGTGGTCAGCAGCGAAGCCGCCATCAGCTTCAGGGCTGAATTCTTTGCCCCGGAAACCCTGACAGCGCCTGCCAGAGGCACACCACCGTTGATTACATATTTGGCCATACCTACCAGAGGTTAGAGGTTTTGAGGGGAAATTTCCACCACCCGCCCATAACCTTCTACCACGCGGCCCTAGACTTTTCCTGCAACCTTGAGCCTGTTTGCCGCTCTCCGGCGGGATTGTTCCGCCCGGTGACGGTCAACTTCGGGCTCATCGGCGCGCGCCAGATACTGCTCGGCGCGCTCCAAAGCCGCCTGTGCCCGCGCGACGTCGATATCAACGGCGTTCTCCGCCGTATTCACGAGCAAAAGCAGCCGGTCAAACTGCATTTTGACGTAACCGCTACCCACGGCGATGGGTTTCCAGCCATTGCCGCTCTCGTTGACCCGGACTTCGCCGACAACGGTCCGCGACACCAGCGAGGCGTGGCGCGGCAGGATGCCGAGTTCACCCATCTCACCAGGAACAACGACTATATCAGCGCGGCCGTCGTAAATCAGCCCTTCCGGGGTGACGATCTCACATTTCAGGCCTATGGTTGTGGTCTCTTCTACAGCCAATTAAGCAGCTTCCTCCTCATCGGAACCGGTTGAATCCGCTTCGGCTGCCTGGCCGCCCATCTCCTGGGCGTTCTTGACGACCTCTTCGATGCCGCCTGCCATGTAAAAAGCCTGCTCCGGCAGATCGTCGTGCTTGCCATCAATGATCTCCTTGAAGCCGCGGACCGTGTCTTTGAGAGAAACGTAGACGCCCGGGCGGCCGGAGAAGGTCTCGGCCACGTGGAAAGGCTGCGACAGGAAGCGCTGCAGCTTGCGAGCCCTGGTGACCGTCATCTTGTCCTCGTCGGAAAGCTCATCCATACCAAGGATGGCGATGATGTCCTGCAGCTCCTTGTATCGCTGCAGGATCTCCTGCACGCGCGTGGCCACGGCGTAGTGCTCTTCACCAACGGCCAAAGGCGAGAGAATTCGCGAAGTTGAATCCAGCGGATCGACAGCCGGATAAATACCCATTTCCGAGATGGCGCGCGAAAGGACGGTTGTTGAGTCCAGATGGGCGAAGGTGTTCGCCGGCGCCGGGTCGGTGAGGTCGTCAGCCGGAACGTAGACAGCCTGCACCGAAGTGATCGAGCCGCTCTTGGTGGAGGTGATACGCTCCTGCAGCTCGCCCATCTCGGAGGCCAGCGTCGGCTGGTAACCTACAGCGGAAGGCATACGTCCGAGGAGGGCCGATACTTCCGAGCCCGCCTGCGAGAAACGGAAGATGTTATCCAAAAAGTAGAGCACATCCTGGCCCATCTTGTCGCGGAAGTACTCCGCCATGGTCAGCGCGGTAAGACCGACGCGCAGACGCGCCCCGGGGGGCTCGTTCATCTGGCCGTAGACCAGGCAGGTCTTGTCGAGAACGCCACCCTCGGTCATTTCCAGGTAGAGCTCGTTGCCCTCACGGGTACGCTCGCCCACGCCGGAGACCACTGAGACGCCGCCGTGTTGTGAAGCAATATTGTGGATGAGTTCCATGATCAGAACGGTCTTGCCGACGCCGGCGCCGCCGAACAGGCCGGTCTTGCCGCCCTTGACGTACGGGGCGAGCAGATCGATGACCTTGATGCCGGTCTCAAAGATCTCGTCAGTCGGGGTCAAATCCTCAAAAGCCGGAGCGCTGCGGTGGATCGGCCACTTCTCGTCAGCCTTGACCTCGCCGCCATCGTCAATGGCCTCGCCAATGACATTGAAGAGGCGGCCCAGGGTGGCGTTGCCCACCGGCACGCTGATGGCGTCGCCTGTATCGACAACCTCAAGGCCGCGGGCGATACCGTCGGTGTTATCCAGAGCTACCGCGCGCACCTTATTGTCACCCAGATGCTGCTGCACCTCTGCGACCAGGCGGTTACTGGTGCCGTCTTCCTGGGGGACCTGGATCTCCAGGGCGTTGTAGATGGCCGGCAACTGCCCTTCGAACTTAACGTCCAGAACCGGCCCGATGACTTCGACTATCGTTCCTGTGTTCATTTCCTCATCGACTCCTCGTTAGTAAGTTCCCGATCTTTAAAACCTAAACTTTAATTGGCGCCGCACCGGCTAACCCAGCGCCTCGGCTCCGGCGACTACCTCGAGAATATCCTGGGTAATAGCCGCCTGGCGGGCCTTGTTCATGTCGAGCGTCAGTTTATCGATCATCTCTTCCGCGTTTTCGGAGGCGTTGCGCATCGCGGTCATGCGGGCGCCGTGCTCGCTTGCCGTCGATTCCAGAAGAGCGCGGTAGATGGTCGTGTCCACGTACGTGGGCAGCAGGCCGGCGAGGATCGCTTCCGCGCTCGGCTCGTAAATAAAATCGCCCTCGAGCTTCTTGATACCTTCCGGCTCCGGCTCGGGCTGGGCTTCAACCAGTTCCTTGCCAAGAGGCAGTATGACCTGCTCGGTCACGATCTGCTCTACTGGGGATTTAAAATGGTTATAGACCAGATGAACCTGGTCGAGTTCTCCCGCCGCATACATGGTGGCGATCCGGTGGGCAATATCCTCTGCGTCCGTGTACTTGGGACGGTCTGTAATCCCCTGGATGGATTCTTTCATGGTATGACCGCGGAAACGCATGGTGCCCACGCCCTTTTTCCCGATTACTATCCAGACTACTTCCTTGCCTTCGGCTGCCAGCTCATCATGCAGCAAAAGGCCGTGACGGATGATGTTGGAGTTGAAACCGCCAGCAAGTCCGCGGTCGCCGGTAAGCATGACGATACCAATGCGCTTGATCTCATCATGGACCTCC
The DNA here is from genome assembly GCA_021785935.1 of Actinomycetes bacterium. GTDB lineage: Bacteria > Actinomycetota > Thermoleophilia > BMS3ABIN01 > BMS3ABIN01 > JACRMB01. Next base: position 59,889 of record JAJYOG010000004.1, on the reverse strand, counting down.
AGCAGCGGGAACTGATCGCCTTCACTGGCGTGCTTGGCGACTTCCTGCATCAGCTCATACATGCGCTCGGCGTAAGGCCTGAGAGCTTCAATGCGCGACTGCGCCCGGCGCAGTCGCGCCCCAGCCACCATCTCCATGGCCTTGGTGGTCTTGCGCGTATTGGCGACCGACCCGATGCGTCGCGATATGTCCTTGAGTTTTGCCATGATTTATTCCGATGCGGTTAAGCCGTCGCGGCCGGCGCCGGTATCTCCTCGTGATCGGGGTTGAAATCCTTCAGATAAGCCTCGAGCGCGGTGCGCATCTTGGCCTCGGTGTCATCACTTAAGTCTTTCTCTTCCTTGATGGTCGAAAGCACGTCTGCGTGTTCTGCCTTCATGTGGTCAATGAGGCCCTTGTTGAATTCAGGTACGCGGTCTACCTCAATTTTGTCGAGATATCCCTGGGTGGCGGCGAACAGCACCACTACCTGCTCTTCAACCGGCATGGGCATGAACTGGCCCTGGTTAAGAGAGACAACGACACGCTCGCCTCGGGCCAGCTGTGCCTGGGTGGCGGCGTCCAGCTCGGAGCCGAACTGGGCAAAGGCCTTGAGGGCATTGTACTGGGCCATATCCAGGCGCAGCTTGCCGGCGACCTTCTTCATGGCCTTGAGCTGGGCGTTACCACCCACGCGGCTTACTGAGATACCAACGTTAATGGCAGGCCTGACACCTGAGTAAAACAGGTCTGGTTCCAGGAAGATCTGACCGTCTGTAATTGAAATAATGTTCGTTGGGATGTATGCGGACACGTCACCGGCCTGTGTTTCCACGATCGGCAACGCCGTCAGCGAACCCCCGCCAAGGCTGTCGTGCAGCTTGACTGAGCGCTCCAGCAGACGGGAGTGCAGGTAAAAAACATCACCGGGATATGCTTCGCGCCCTGGCGGCCGCCGCAAAAGCAGCGACATCTGCCGGTAGGCATCGGCGTGCTTGGTCAGATCGTCGTAGATGCAAAGGGCATCCTTGCCGTTGTAACAAAAATATTCGCCCATGGCCGTGCCCACGTAGGGAGCCAGGTACTTGAGCGGCGCCGTCTCGGAGGCGGAGGCCATGACTACGATGGTGTAATCCATGGCGCCTTCGGCTTCGAGTTTCGCCACGACGCTGGCCACATTGGAGGCCTTCTGGCCGATGGCCACATAGATGCAGATTACGTCCTGGCCCTTCTGGTTGATGATGGTGTCCACGGCGATGGCGGTTTTACCGGTCCGCCGGTCGCCAATGATGAGTTCGCGCTGACCACGGCCGATGGGGATCATCGAGTCGATCGACTTAAGACCCGTCTGCAGCGGCACTCGCACCGGCTGGCGTTGCAAAACTCCGGGCGCCTTGAACTCGACTGGACGGTATTCGCTGGTCTCGATCGGACCCTTGTCGTCGATTGGCCGGCCCAGAGCGTTAACGACACGCCCAACCAGAGCCTGTCCCACTGGTACGCTCATAACCTTGCCGCTCCGCTTGACCAGGTCGCCTTCAGCGATGAGGGTATCTTCACCCATGAGCACCGCACCGACGTTGTCTTCCTCTAAATTGAGGGCCAGACCGACAACTTCATGCGGCAACTCGAGCATCTCGGAGGCCATGGCGCGTTCCAAGCCGTGGATACGGGCGATGCCGTCTCCCACTTCCAGGACCCGGCCCACCTCTTCGACTTCAACTTCGGCCTCGTAGTTCTCAATCTGGCTCTTGAGAACCGCGGTGATTTCTTCAGGACGCAGTTTCAAAGCTACTCACTCCCTATGTTGGCTTGGGCAAGCCTGACGCGCAGCTGTTCCAGCTTCGCCTGCAGGCTGCTGTCCACGATTACATCTCCGAATCTCAAAACCAGCCCGCCCAGGATGTCAGCGCGGATGGTCTCCTTTATATCTACTTTCTTGCCAATCGCATCTTCGATCCGCTTCCGAATGCCAGCCTTGGTCTCCTCCGACAGTTCAATAGCCGAAGTGACCTCAACCTCCACGACCTGCCGCTCCTTCTGCATGAGCCGCTGGAACTGCTCCTGAAGATCGAAGAGCAGGTCTGAGTGGCGTTTGTCGATGAGCAGGTTGATGCCGTTGACGAAAATGCGGTCCCCTCCCTGAGTCAATTCCGCCACCACGTTCTTCTTTGTCGCGGAATTGATGCGGGGGTTATACATGACCGCGGTCAGCTCACGGGAAGCGTGCATCGCTTCGGTGAAGGCCGCCAGATCGGTGGCCGTCGCCTCAAGGGTGTTTGCATCCCTGGAAGCTTCGAAGAGCGCCTGGGCGTATACATTCGATATCTTGGATTCGCCCAAGTCTTACTGCCCTCCGGCGCCGAGCTGGTCAAAGTCAACTTCTGCCAAGGCTTCATCCACCAGCCGCAAATGATCTTCGCGGTTCATGGTCTTGCCGGTGACCTTGCCGGCCGCCAGGATGGTCAGGTCTGCGACCTGGTCTTTAATCTCCTGTATGGCCTTGCGGGTCTCCCGCTGAATCTGGTCGCGGGCGCCATCAACTTCCTTTTGCGCCTGCTCGCGAGCCAGGCCGACGATTTCGGATTTGGTGCTTTCGCCCACTTTGTGAGCGCGATCGATGATCTCCTCGGCCTCGTGCTTGGCCTGGGCGATGCTCTCGCGGTACTCCGCCAGCATGCGCTCAGCCTCGCGGCGCGTTTCCTCGGCGGCCTTGATGCTCTCTTCAATGGAGTCGCGGCGCTGGTCAATCATGTTTTGGATTGGACCGAAGGCGAACTTCTTGAGGAAGAAGAACAGGATCACAAAAGTGATCAGGGTCCAAATAGCTAATCCGGGTTCAGGATTTATCATCTTGTTGTGTTAAGCACCTCCCGAAGCGGCCTTGCAGACACGGGGCGGCGGCGCTACCTGGCGCCGCGGCCCGCATCGGCTGGCATAATGCCCGGCCGCTTGTAATTAAGCGACAAAGATAAGCAGAATTGCGATAACCAGGGCGTACAGAGCGACGGCCTCGGTTACACCGATACCAATGAACATGGTGGTCCGAATGTCGCCTGAAGCCTCCGGCTGCCTGGCGATACCCTCGACGCTTTTGCCGACGAGGTAGCCGATGCCGATGCCGGGACCAAGGGCTCCAATACCCATGGAGATACCGGCAGCTAAAAGAGCTAACGCTTTATTATCCATGAACTAACCTCCCTTCCTTCAGTCAAGATGACAGATACAAAATTGTCGACGGACCCAGCATTTCCGGGCTATCGTCCCCAGCTAGTGCTCCTGCTGGATTGCCCCACCGATGTAAACCGCCGTCAGAATGGCGAAGATATAAGCCTGGATCGCAGCCACGAAGATCTCGAAAGCGCTCACGGCCAGCACGCCCAACTCGATTACCGGCGCCAGGATGACGATCATGGCGTACGATGACAGCATGAAGATCAGCGCGTAGAAGACCAGGATCATGATGTGTCCCGCAAGCAGGTTGGCGAAAAGCCTGACGCCGAGTGAAACCAGGCGGAAGATCTCGCTAACAGAGTGAATTAAAAAGAGGACCGGTTTAAGCACGCCAGGCGCGGTGCCGGGGACCCATCCCTTGAAATAGCCGATGGGGCCGTTGGCCCTGATGCCCGACACGTGCGTGAGTATAAAAGTTAACGCCGCCAGAGCCACGGTGACATTGATGTTCGAAGTCGCGGCGTAGGTAGCAATTGTGGGAATTCCCCGGTGATCGAGACCGAGGAAGAACGGCACCAGGCCGATGAGATTGCTGACCAGAATGAACAGGAACAGCGACAGGATATATGGGAACCACGAAGCCGCCATCTTGCCGTGCATGACTGCGCCCACCAGGTTGTCGCTGACATATTCATAAAGGGATTCAAAGGCCATCTGCTTGCGATTCGGCAGGATACGGGCGCCCTTGGAAACGATGTAGCAGAAAAGTCCGACAATCAGCGCCGCGATCCAGAGATAGACGACCGCCTTGCTGATCGAGAGGTCGACGGGACCCAGCTTGAACGCGAGTTCGTGGCCGCCGAAACTTAGCGGCTTGACCGCGGCCTCAAATTCTTCAGTCGGCGAGAACTTCTCGGGGGCATCGGCTACGGCCTGGCCGGCCTCGGCAGCCGATGCGATCAATCCAATCACATCTCACCTCCCGCGGTTCCGCCGGAGACTGTACGGCTTTTGAGGCCGACGGCGATCTCCAGTCCAAGAAACAGGGTATATACCAGCAGGAAGCAGATCGCTGTAGTCAGGAAGTACTCCTTGAGCGTCAGGGCCACGGCGATGAGAGCCAGTGCCATCAGGCCGAAACGCATGAGAAAGCTGGTGACGGCGACACCGGCGGCGGCGCTAACAGATAGCCGGGGAATCGCGCGAGAGAAAAGCAGGGAAATGGAATAGTTAGCGATGAACAGGCAGGAGGCCAGCAGCCAGGGAACCAGCAGGGGCCGGACAACAATACCCGCCGCCAGGCCGGCGGCAAGGAAAACCATCATCATCGTTGTCAGTTTCCTGACGATCGAAACCTCCCTTTAAAAACGCAATCAGCAATAGACTCACAGGCTTTTGTAGATGCCGTAAAGACCGGCAGCGAAGCCCGCAAACACTCCGACGATGAGGAAAAGCGGTGTGGTGTGGAGAAGGTAGTCCAGTCCCAGCCCGCTGATGGTGCCGAGAACCACCCCGCCGACCAGGTATGAGGCGACCCATTCCCAGCCCAGGGGGCTCCCCCCTCGACCACCATTCGGTTTTGCCTTCTTATTGTTGTCAGGCAAATTAAAAACCGCGTTAGCTTATCGCGGCTTTAAAAATTAGTCAAGAGCCCCGGGGGTATATTTTCGGATAGCTGTTATAAGCGCAAGCGCAAGGTCCGGAAAGGGTGGAAAATCCCGCGGCCGGGTTAATCACCAGGTGAATTTGCCGCTGTAGCTGCCAGATGGGATTGGTAAGGGGCGGCTAGCCGGCGTCGGTGCCGCGGCGGCTGCGGACCTGCAAAATATCAAGCAGATAGATGAGGTAAAGGCTGACGCTGAGCACCAGGCCAGCAAGGATCACGGTGACGAATCCAGGCGCAAAGCGCATGGAAAGCGCCAGCGAGCTCATCAGCGTACACCAGGCATAGAGAACCAGCACGGCCTTCCGCTGGGAGAAGCCGATGTTGAACAGCCGGTGATGCAGATGCCCGCGGTCCGGCCGGAAAATGTTCTGGTGGTTCTTCATACGCCGCAGGATGGTCAGCGAGAGGTCGAACATCGGCACGCCCATGATCAACAGCGGAATCACCAGGGTAACGGCCGCGACGCTCTTGAGAACCCCGTGCACGGTGACGGCCGCCAGGACAAAGCCCAGCAGCATCGATCCCGAATCGCCCATAAAGATCGATGCCGGGAAGAAATTATGCCGCAGAAAGCCGAGGGTGGTGCCGGCGAGAATGGCAGCCAGAATGCCGGCGCCGGGCCTTCCCAGCGAGATGGCGATGATAGCAAAAGTGCCGGCGGCAATGGTGCAGACACCGGCGGCCAGCCCGTCCATGCCGTCGATAAAGTTGACAATGTTGATCAGGACGACAACCCATATCAGCGTCAGCGGAATCGCCACGGCCGGCGACAGGTTGATCGTGCCTACGTACGGCAGCGTGAAATAGTCGATGTGCAGGCCATAGTAGACCAGGCAGCCCGCGGCGATGAACTGGCCGGTGAATTTAACCAGCGGCGAGGTGCCGCGAAAATCATCGACGGCGCCAAAAAGGGTGATGATTGAAGCCCCCACCAGCACCCCCTTCATCTGATCGGTAAGCTCCAGGAACAAAAGCGCCGGGATGATGAAGCCAAAGAAGATGGCCAGGCCGCCGAGGCGCGGGGTTGGATCCTCATGAATCTTGCGGGAGTTGGGCTCGTCCATGGCGCCAACGAAGCGGGCGATGGATCCGACGGTCGGGGTCACGATGAAAACGATGGCCGCAGCCACCACAAAAGCGATCAGCGCCACCTTGGTCCCAACAATGGGAGTTTCTACAAAGTCGTCCAACTATCCGCCGATCTTGTGCAGTTTGATGCCCGCCTCGGCAAAAAAGCCGGTGGCAAGCTCATCCGGATAACCCTCGTCAAAATAAACTTCCACAATCCCCGCATTGATAATCATCTTGGCGCACAGTGAGCACGGCTGATGCGTGCAATAAAGGGTCGATCCCTCGATCTTGACCCCGTGCAGCGCCGCCTGGGCGATCGCGTTCTGCTCGGCGTGAAGCGCCCGGCAGAGTTCGTGCCGCTCGCCCGATGGAACTTTCAGCTCGTCGCGCAGGCAGCCCACCTCGATACAGTGGCTGATGCCGCGCGGCGCCCCGTTGTAACCCGTGGAGAGCAGACGCTTGTCCTTCACCAGTACCGCTCCCACCTGGCGCCTCATGCAGGTAGAACGCGTCGCGACCTGATGGGCTATCTGAAAGAAGTATTCGTCCCAGGATGGGCGATTCATTCTTTTCCGGGGAAGCGGAACCGCAGCGAGAACCTCTTTGCTTTCCTTCTTTTTATCCATAATCGCCGGTCCCATGTGGGAGAAAAAACCTTACATAGATTATCTGCCGGCACCCGCTTTTGCAAACCAGCGGCGAGCGGCCATACTCCTTAACAGCCTCTTGGCACCCTACTTGGGTTCGGCTATAATGTCAAGCACAAGCGCCGCCAGCAGCAGCTGAAAACCGGTCATGAACGGTATCACCGAAAGGATCACCGTGCCCGTCGAGGCCGTCGCCGGCCCGATTGTCTGGACGATCACCCAGATGCCGAAGCCGATGCCCCAGGCAGTCAGGAGAAATCCAGACAGCAGGAAAAGGGCGATCGGCGAGAAGCTTTGCAGCACGTATTTATGGTAGATGCGGTGGAAGTATCTCCAGGTAAGAAAGTTCATGAACTGCGGGATGATCTTCCAGAGCTTGATGCTTGATTGCTCGTTGCCGTACTTGGCCGGGATGGCTACATCTTTAATCCTCTTGTTGGCGATGTTGAGATGAATGAGCATATCGTTCTCGAAGACGTATCCCTGACGGATGTCCCCGAGCGGCAGTTCCTTGAGAGCATCGGTCCGGATCGCGGTATAACCGTTCTGGGGATCAAAAAGGTTCCAGTAGCCCGAGGCCATCTTGGTCATGAAAGTAAGAACGACGTTGCCAAATACCCGGTAGCGCGGCATGCCCCTCAGTGAATCCTCGGACCAGAAGCGATTGCCCTTGGCGTAGTCGTAGCCGTCATCGGCAATGGGATTAAGGAGCGCCGGCAGATAATCGGGATCCATCTGGCCGTCGCCGGCCATGACCACGGCGATGTCCGCGCCCTCTTCAAGGATACGGTGATGCGCCGTCATGATGGCGCCGCCAACGCCTGTATTCTTTTCGTGCCGGATGGCGATGACCCTGGGGTCGGTGGACTTGCTGGCGATATCGAAGGTGCGGTCGGCGCTTTGATCATCAACAATGACGATCAGGTCAACCAGCGGCGGCATCGTCTTGATGACTTCGCCGATGAGTTTTTCCTCGTTGTACGCCGGCACCGCCACGGCAATCTTCTGACCCTTGTACATTAGCCCACCGTCACTCCCCCTGTCACTCCTTGGTTCCCGGCACCAGTTCCGGGGCGCCGGCGGCTTTCAGTACGCTGTAGGCCAGCGACAGGGCCCTGAGCCCGTCTTCGCCGGAAACAAGCGGTTTTTTGCCTTCCAGCACGCAATCGACGAAATGCTCGACCTCGAGGAAGAGCGGCTCCCCGCGCGTGCGCAGGTAGGGAATCTCAATCAGGCTTTCCTGCACGTAGCGGGTGTCTTCATCCCCGGAATATTCTGAAAAGGTATGCCGGTTGATCATCAGGTCCTGGCGCTGGAAATCGACGACTACGTAGGCGTCCTCCTGGGTGACCGCCAGGCGCCGCACCTTGCTCTGGGTCATGCGGCTGGCAACCAGGTTGGCAACCATGCCGCTCTCGAAGACCAGGGTGGCGACGGCCACATCTTCACATTCCGGCCGCACGCGCGAAACAATAGCCGCGATTTCCTTGACTTCACTGCCGGCCAGCGAGGCGACGATGTCCAGGTCGTGGATCATCAGATCCATGACCACGCCGATGTCGCGGCAGCGGTTCGACTGCGGCGAGAGGCGCTCGGCCTGGATCAGAAGAGGTTTGGAGACGACATGCGGCAGCTCGTGAACGGCGGGGTTGAAGCGTTCGACGTGGCCCACCTGTAACACCCGTCCCAGCTGGCGCGCCTGATCGATCATTCGGCGTGAGTCGTCGAGAGTGATCGTCATCGGTTTTTCCACGAGGACGTGCAGACCGGCGTCCATGAGTTGGGAGGCTATCTTGAAGTGGTACTCTGTCGGCGCGGCGATAATGGCGGCGTCGGCGACTTTGGCAACATCGGCCACATTGTCAAAATATTTGACGCCGTAGCGGCGCGCCAGCGGCTCCGCGACCGTCTTGTCGACATCGCAGACGCCGACGAGGTTGGCCTTGGCCAGCTGTGAACAGATCCTGGTATGATAGGCGCCCATTACGCCAACGCCGACGACTGCTATGTTCACGAAATTATCCTCCTGATTGATTCTGCCAGGCGGTCCATATCATCCACGGTCAGGCCCGGCTGTACCGGCAGCGATAATACTTCCGCCGCGGCCGTTTGGGCCTCCGGCAGTTCCGGCCAAACGCCCATGCCATCATACAACGGCTGGCGGGTCACCGTAACGGGATAATGGATGTCGGAGTCGATACCGTTTGCGGCCAGCTCCTTTTGAAAGGTTTCACGGTCCAGGGGAAAATCCGGTTTTATCCGCACCGCGTACTGATGATAGACATGGCGCCTGCCGGCAAGTTCGCGCGGCGTTTCCAGACCGGGGATCCCCTTTAGCGCTTCAGTCAGACGCTCCGCATTGCGGCGCCTGCGATCGTTGAATTCATCAACGCGGGTCAGCTGCACCCGGCCGATGGCCGCCGCCAGATCCGTCATCCTGTAATTGTAACCCAGGATCTCATGATGATAGCGGATGCGCGATCCATGCGACCTGATCATGCGCGCCCTGGCGTCAGCCTCTTCATCGTCGGTCGTCATGATGCCGCCCTCGCCGGTGGTCATGTTCTTGGTGGGATAGAAGGAGTAACAGGCGGTCCCTGTTAAGCCGACCATGTCCCCTTCGAAGCGGGCGCCATGAGACTGGCAGGCATCCTCGATCAGGATGAGGCCGCGGTCGCTGGCGAGGCTGCGCAGGGCGCCCAGGTCCGCCGCCTGGCCGTAGAGGTGCACGGCGATGATGGCCTTGGTATCAGGCTCGATCGCCTGCTCAGCCTTGGCCGGATCGAGATTGAAATCAGCGGGGTTGATATCCGCGAACAACGGCCGCGCACCAGCCATGAGGATGGCATTGGCGGTCGCGATGAAGGTAAAGGGAGTCGTAAGCACCGAGTCGCCGGGGCCGATGCCGTGGGCCAGAAGGGCGGTATGGAGCGCCGTCGTTCCCGAGGAGACCGCTACCGCATGGGGAGCGCCGCACCAGGTGGCAAACTCTGTTTCGAAACCGGCGGTCTCGGGGCCCTGGGCCATGTTGCCGGACTTCATGACCCTGGTAATGGCCTCGATCTCGGCATCGCCGACTATCGGGGCCGCCAGCCGCATGCGCTCTGTCTCGCCAGAGCCGGTCATGATTTTGACTCCTGGAAGCAACCCGTGACTTTGAACCCCGGAGCGCGGCTCATGGCTTTGGGGAAGGCGCTCAAAAAGTCCCGCCGCATGCAGGGCACTCAGTGACGCCGGTTTCGATCTTCTCACCGCAGCGGCAGACCGTTCCGGCCTGCCGCGCCGGATTACCTGCCACCAGCGTTTGCGCCGGTACATCTTTTGTAACAACGCTGCCCGCCGCCACCATGCAGTTGGCTCCCAGTGTCACCCCGCAGATAATAATCGAACCGGCTCCTACCGAGGCTCCGCTCTCAACCCGGGTCGGCACAATCTGCCACTCCTCGTTGTGCGCCCTCGGCCTCAGGTCATTGGTGAAACAAACGTGCGGACCAATAAATACCTCGTCGCCAACGGTCAGGCCCTGGTAGAGGCAGGCGTAATTCTGAATCTTTACCTTATTACCAATTTTCACCTTTATATCAATATAGACGCCTTTACCCAGAACACAGCCGTCGCCGATGACCGCGCCTTCACGCACCTGCGCCTGATGCCAGACCAGCGTGCCGGCGCCGATGCTGGCGCCGCCGGAAACCTCCGCGGACGGATGGATCATGGTGTCGGGATCTTTGCTCATGAGCGCCCTGAATTCGATTAACAGGAAAAAACCGCGCGGCGGAATCTCCTACGAATTATCTATTCTATACCGGCGGTCACGCCAGCTTCAATTTGAGAGGATTTAATTCTCACATCAGATCCCGGAGAGATTCTTTTTGAAGAATTGTGGGATGTGATCTTCGAAGGCGGGGAGATTATTTCAGGAATCTTACTATGTGAAAGCCAATGCGAGGCAGCCTCTCACTAGGGGCAGAACAAGAAGTCGTTCACCCGCCGCCATTTGATTTGAAGAACCTGAGGGCCGGTTTGCGGCCACTGGCGGCGGTAGTGGGGCAGGGTTGCCTAGGGCAGCCACTCGATGGCCGGCATTAAGTTAACTTATATGTTAACCTTATAGCCGATGAGGGAAATTAAATTTTGTCGCAGCAAGTCGGGGCGCTCCCCAGTCGAGGAGTTCCTCGACTCGCTGACCGGCAAGGAGATGGTTGTTTTAAATCACGCGTTCCAGAAGAAAACCCAGAAAACTCCACCAAGCGAAATAAGCATTGCCGAAAAACGTAAAAGAGACTATTTGAAAGTGAGAAAGACTCCATGAGTGATTTGAAAAAATATGTTAGCCGGCGCCAGCGGACCGACAAAGAATTCGCCTTGGGATATGAGGAGGGTTATCAGACTTTTAAAATCGGCGCTATGTTGCGTCTAGCCAGAGAAGAGTCGGGGCTCACTCAGGCAGAAATTGCGGAAAGACTAAAAACCAAAAAGTCGGCCATTTCAAGGATGGAAAATCATGCGGAGGATATAAAGCTCTCCACACTGGAAAACTTTGCGTCCGTTCTTGGGAAAAAGCTAAAGATCTCGATTGGTTAATCCAAGCCTTCAAAGACCTCGGCTGGTTGTCATTGATATGTCATAACAGGTATATTACCTTCGTTAAAACAGAGGCAATCGAAAATTGCCACTTCAGGATTCGATCAAAATTACATACTGAGCCGATATATTTTGTCCTAAAAGTGTAACTGGTCATAGCTTCTTTCAGCTAAGGGGGGAGATTTTATCCTTTTCGTGGGGGTGACCTAAACAAGCTTGAGGCATACGTACTTGCCGAGGCAATATCTCCGGCCTTCAGACAATTCCAACCTCGGGCTGTAACAATTCCGAAATTAGCAATCCAGGCACGCCTAGTGCTTTCGTAAAAGGCAGCAGGCGCTCGCCCAGGGGGTGCTGTAAAACAGATTCGCGCAGCTCGTCGTCCAGGCTCATCTCAAGCTCGCTGATGACACCGCGGAGCTCAACGCTTCCCTTTCCAACCCGCTCCAATAAATCACATATCTCATCAACAAGCCCTCGGATTTCGGGAAGGTCATGCTCAACGGTCGATGGTTCCGGTTCGGTGCTGAGATATGCGGTCCAGATATCGTCCAGAACATTGAGTCTTTCCGCATCGGCAGCCAGGCGTATAGCCATCAGTTGCGTGTCCAAACCGAACTCGAATTCTACCGGAAATTCCATGATCGATCCTTCTTCCCCTCCCTCACATCGCCAAAGGCTACCGCCCTACCAATGGTCTTGTGAGGACGGCTGTGGTTTGGATGTTCGCGAACGTTTGTAGGGGCGGCCCACTGGGCCGCCCCCAAGTTACTTCTGCTTAATTCAGAACCGTCCCCAGCGTCTCGTTGAAGAAGCCGTTGTAAAGCACCCTCTGGGAGGTCATGACGTTTTGCTGGTTGGCCGGCCAGGATCCTCCCGGCGTGTAACCGCGCACCTCCACCGGTCCCCCGATCTGGGTATCAAACCAGGGAGTCACGTTCTGACCCGTGGGAATGTCGAAGAAGTTGGAGCCATTGTTGGGATCGCCCGGGATCGTATTTACCTGCGGCACGCCGGCAATGAGTACCTGGGCACGAACGGTGCTGCCGGTGGGATTGGCGATGAGCACCCAGTTTCTCATGCTGGAGGTGCTTTGGTCATACCAGGTCCAGTGGTAGTCGCTTGTAAGGGCCGAGTAGTTATATCCGGGAACCTCTTCAAATGAGGGGCCCCAGATGACGCGCTGAGAGGCTATGGAGCGCAAAGCCACCGTATGGCCCGCGTCCTTGTAGGTCTTGACCTCCACCGGTCCCTCGGCCGGCAGATTGAACCTGGGGGTTATATTGGCGCCCGGAGCAATAGTGCCAGGGCCGTAACCGCCGCCGCCGGTAATATCGTCGGCTTGTTTTGTGCCACCGATCCAGATCTCGTAGAACATGGCATCGGAGTTCAGCGAGCCATCGGCGTTGGTGGCCGGATTGGCGACAAGCACCCAGTCGCGGGCCCCGGCATTGTCATACCAGGTCCAGAGGTAGTGATTGGTAAGCTCAGAGTCGGGAATACCCGGCACCTCGTTAAAGGCGGTGTTGGCGTTACTTAAGACCCGCTGGGAAGCCATGACCTTGGCGGGCACAGAGCCGTCGAGGGAGTCAGACCAGGCCTGGACCTCCACGGGGCCGTTCTTGGTCCCGGGGAAGCGCGGCGTTATGCTCTGGCCCGGAGTGAGCGTGCCTGTGGGCTGGCCGGCGGCGGAGCCGGCCGGCGAAGCACCCGCGATCTTGATGCGGTAGTAGACCGTAGCTGAATCTGAAGGATTGGCGATCAGGATCCAGTTCTTAAAACCTGAGCCATTCTCTTCGTCGTACCAGGTCCACCAGAAGTGATTGCTTAGTTTGGCGGCGTCGGTCCCGAGCACCTCTTCGAGCGAGTTATTGGCCCAGATGATGCGCTGGGAGGTGATCCCCTTATCTCCGGTTAGAGATGACGCCACCACGGGGCCGCCGATGACAGTGTCGTACTCGGGGGCGATGCTCTGTCCCGGACCGACGACGCCGTTATTATCTTGCGAGAGATCCATGGGATTACCCGCTATCGACAGGCTAAAGTTAAGCGTCTTGCCCGAGCCAAACGGATTGGCCATCAGCACCCAGTCCTTGGCGCCGGCGCTCTGGCTGTCGTACCAGGTCCAGTAATAAGCTCGAGAGGTTGCGAAGCTCCAGTTATATGCCTGCACCATATGATCTCCGGCTGAATCGGTAATCGTCGTAGTCAATGTGGCGTCATATGTAGTCGCGTAATCCAGATTGGCGCTCGGATCGAATGTGGCCGTGAAGCTGCCCGCGTCGTAGCTGACCGCGCCGGCAACGGGCGCTGAATCCGAATGGCGTTTGATAGTAAAGCTGGATCCAGTGACGGTGGCGCCGTTCAATCCCTTATCGAACGTTGCCGAGATGTTGGAAGCCGGATTCACCGGCACGCCGCTCGTGCTTACCGAAGCAACCTCCGGCGGCATCGGCGAACGTAAGATGGCGGCGTTGGAGCCACCCGTTAATGCGAGATAGCCGGTCGCCGACCAGGTCGACGGCACTACCGTAACCATGCTGAGACTGGTGGATGTACCCACACTTTCAGAAGTCCAGGTAGTGCCGCCATTGATGGTCTTCACTACCCGGCCGCCCTCGCCCGCCGCAAAACCCGTATTGGCGTCAAGGAAAGATACCTCAGACAGCAGCTTGCTGGTGTTCATCGTCATTGCGGTCCAGGTGGCGCCGCCGTCAATCGTTTTGTAGCCCTTGCCGGCGGGTCCTGTTATGTCGCTGAAATAACCCACAGCGTAACCGGTACTGCCATTGACCATGTCGATGGATGTAAAGAAATTGACGTCGCTCTTTTCCGTCGCGGTCCAGGTGCCGCCGCTATATTTATAGAGGATGCCTATGCCACCGTCACCATTAGCCTTTTGTCCCACGGCCCAGCCGTTGGTGGCGGCATCGGTTGAATCGATACCGTAGAGTTCCACATCGGTGCCTATGCCGGTGCCGGCAAAGCTCCAGGTAGAGCCGTCAGCTGTCCGCAGAGCGACCCCCGTGGGAGCACCGCCTGTGACCCTGCCTACGGCCCATCCCGCTGTGGCGCTGGTCATGTGCACGTTCCACAAGGATGCAACGCCCGCTGGCATAGTCATATGTGACCAGGTTCCGCTTGAATATTTATAGGCCACACCAATGCCGCCGGCATTACCTACGGCAAAGCCCGTCGTGGCGTCGAGGAATTGCACACCCTGCAGGCTGGTTGCGGGATCGATGCCGCTGCTGTCGGATGCCCAACTGGAGCCGGCATCTGTAGTTTTGAGAATCGATCCGTTGTCGGCTACGACCCAGCCGGTAGTGTCGTTAATGAAGCTGGCGCCGCTATAGCTCTTGTCGCTGGCGCCGGCCTTAATCGTCCAGTTGGCGCCGGTATCGATGGATTTAATGACTTCGCCACCGGCACCCGCCGCATACCCGGTGCTGGATCCGCTGGGAAAAGCGACCGCGTATAAACGGCTGGTCGTATTCGAAGCCGCGGGACTGGCGTTCATGCCCGCTATCACGGTATCCATGGAATCAGTCCAGTTGGAAACCGAGTTGCGCGTGAGGATGGTGCCGTTATCGCCAGTGGCGACAAAAGTGTTGCCCACAACGGTCACGCCCCAGAAATTGGTTGTGGCCGAAGCCGTATTCTGTTGCCAGTTGGCCCCGCCGTCGACCGTCCTCCATAGCTTGGTTGAGCCCACGGCCAGACCGTGATTAACATCGGTGAAATAAACCGCTCTAAGGTCAGTGGCTGAAGGGATGCCGCCGCCGGTCTGTTTAACCGCGGTCCAGGCGCCGCCGCTTCTGCTGATCTTGTAAACGGTACCGAGGTTGCCAACAGCAACGGCGTGAGTGCTGTCGGTCATCTGCACCGAGGAAAGATAGTCAGTGGAAACTCCCGAGACCAAAACCCAGGTAACGCCACCGTCAGTGGTGCCAAACGCATAACCGGAAGCCGTGGCAATGCCGGTGTTCAGATCAAAGAAGTGGACATCGGAAAGAGATGTTGATTGACAGCTTCCACCGCCGGAGCAACCGGCCGCCGGCAGATTGCTTGTCTGGGAAGTCCACGACGCACCACCATTACTGGTATGCCAGAGGGTGCCGTAATCACCAACAGCCCAGCCGTTATTGGCGTCGACAAAGCTGACGCCTGAAAGGTTGCAGCCGCTGCCGATGACGGGGGATGCCCCACAGGTTATCGAAGGAACCTCGGTTGACCAGCTGGCGCCGCCATTGGTTGTCTTGAGAATGGTGCCGGCGATGCCTGCCGCCCAACCATTATTGGCGTCGATAAACGAAACGGATTTCATGGTGTTCCCCTGAGGCGTTGGATTGCTCCATTGCCAGGAACCATCACCAGTAACTACCCCCGATGAAAAGGCCGGTGTGGCCACGATTAGGGCCAGCAGGACGGCTAGTACGAACGTGATCTTGAACAGCAACAGTCTCCTCATTTTGTTCTCCTGATGGGTGGTTTGCCTTTTCGTCACCGGCGGGATTCGGCAAAAAAATATTGTCCCAATATAAATCATCGGATCGCCAAATACCTGCTGAAACCCGTTCCCTAGTGGTACATTATCTTCCAGTGACGTGGGGAGTGTTTTGAAACTGGGGATTATCTTAAATTAATCTCTACCATCCACTAAGTCAAGTTAGATCCAGATTATGAATTATTGGGAATTGTTATTCCGCCTCAACCCCCCGGTGGGGAGTCCGGAGCTGAGGCTAGGTGGGAAAGTTGTACAAGGCGCCGTCGGCATCCTCACATGTTGCTTTCACTTGCAAATTGAAGCCGGTTACATCAAGGGGAACGCGCACCTGTATCTGGAAATTGTCATAGCCGCCGCCCGCGGCGATAGGGGTGGCGAGCAGCTTGGGAGTAGCTGTCAAAACCTCGACGCCGTTGGTGGCGGTGATTTTCGTGATCTTCGTTTTGAAGGCGGCGCCAAGACCGGTATCGGACACACGCAGGTCCACATCCAGGACACGGTCATGGTAAAGCTCGTCGTCCCAGTGTGTATTCAGTTTAAAGAGGTGCATGTCAGGACCGGGCGCCGCGGGGATACCGACATCGGCCTTGGTCAGACCTAAGAGTTCATTGAAGCTGTTCTTGTATATCGTGCGCTGGCTGACCATCAACGGCTGGTTGTTACGGCTGAGCACCCGCACGGGGCCGTCCAGCACTTCGGGGAACTGTGGGGTCGCCCGGTCGCCCGGATGGATAAAATATGTCGCGATCGGCGTTGTTGACGGGCCGATGAAGACATCCACAATTGTATCGTCGAGGCCTTCATTGGCGATCAGGAGCCAGTTGCCGTTCATGGAGTTGGCGGCAGTGAAATCATACCAGCCGAAAAATTCGCGTTCGGTCAGGCCCGTGGGCGGCGTTCCCTGCACTTCCTCAAAACTCTGTTTGAAGAGCACGCGCTGGCTGACCATGATCTTTTGAGCGCCAGTGCAATCCGTGCAGATGACTTTGACCGGCCCGTCCTTAAGCTCGGGATAGTTAGGCGTCACGCTCTGATGTGGCTGAATGGTATATGTGCCCTTCGGAGTCGGATCGATGCCGATAAATACCTGCGCATGCACGGGAGCATCGTTGATGTTTGAAATCAGAACCCAGTTGCCCGTCATCCCTGAACTCCGGATCATGTCATACCAGGTGAAATAATAGATCGTATCGAGGTTCCGGTCGGGCATGCCTATGACCTCATTGAAGCTCGTACCCCAGAGAACGCGTTGCGAAGCGATGATCGGCTGACCGTTTGTGCATTCCACTCTCACCGGACCGCTCATGTAATTGGGATATTGCGGCGTCACGTTCTCACCCGGGGCGATGGAATAGGTGCCCTTGAGGTCTCCATCGATGGTGATTTTTACTTGTGCCGTATCCGTGCCCGTGTTGCAAACGAGGATCCAGTTGCCCTTCATGCCGTTCTCAGGTTTGGAGTCGTACCAGGTGAAGTTGTAGGCGGTGTCCAGATTCTTGGCCTCGATGGCGCCGACTTCGTTAAAAGTGTCGCCATAGAAGACCCGCTGGGTAACCACAAAGGTTGCGCCGCTCGGGGAAACAACGCGCACCGGACCGCCTATTGTGTCGGGCCAGGAGACTGCCGTGCGGTCCTTCGGTCCCAGGTCGATGGTTTCGCGCGGAGTGGTCTCGGTGCCGAAATAGACCTGTGCGGTGGCGCTGGTATCTTCGAGGTTGCCGATGATAATCGAGTCACCATTCATCCCGTTCTCGGGTTTGGAATCGTACCAGGTGAAGTAATAGGTTTTGGGTGTCGTTGTTGGAGGGGTGCCGCTATCTACGGGAGTCCCCGAAGAACCGGGTGTCCCGGCTGAACCCTCCGTGCTGGCTGAGGCTACGGTTACCGCCAGAGCGCAGAAGATAAAAACAATAGCCATAAATGACGCTGCGATCTTTATCCAAGCTTGTTTTTTCAACAATCCCTTCCTTCCAGGGGCGGCATTTTACATGCGTATGGAACCGCTCAGGGTCCTTCAGGGAATTTACTGCGCAGAAAAAGGGGATAATCCTGCTGATCAACCTACCCCACCTGTTTTGCAGTGCCCCCCGGCACTTCTAAAAACAGCCTGTCAGAGACAGGAACTGCACACCCTGGCCACCATTTACCGATAGCGTGTACATTATTATACAGATTTTGGAAATTCTTACAAGGCCTGTCAGGTATGGGAAAAAAGACCTTGATTTACAGGCATTTTCTGGCGGATGCTACGCAACCTGGTCATGAAGGCCAGCTGAACCGGTTGATGTGTGGGCCGTATTAGAGGTGCGGGTAGAGCGGAAAACCGGCGAGCAGCTTATCGGTTTTCTTGCGCAGCCCCTGGATTTCCGTGGCAGTTACATGTGGACTTAAGGCCGCCAGGATGATCTCGGCAATCTGTTCCATCTCCGGCTCGCGGAATCCCCTGGTGGTGACGGCCGGCGTGCCCAGCCTGATGCCGCTGGTGACGGTCGGCGGCAACTCATCGTAGGGAACGGCGTTCTTGTTGACGGTGATGCCTACGTCCTCAAGCCGGTTTTCAGCCTCGATGCCGGTAACACCAATATTGGTCAGATCCGCCAGCATCAAATGGTTGTCGGTGCCTCCAGAAACAAGATTGATGCCGCCGTCCTGAAGGCACCTGGCCAGACAGGCGGCATTGTCGATAGTCTGCTTCTGGCGCTCGCGGAACTCTGGCGTATCCGCCAATTTGAAACAGGCTGCCTTGGCCGCGATGATGTGCATCAGCGGCCCTCCCTGCAGACCGGGGAAAATGGCCTTGTCGATGCCCGTGGCATGTTTTCCCTTGCAGATAATCACACCGGACCTGGGCCCTGCCAACGTTTTGTGTGTGGTCGTGGTGACGTAGTCGCTGGGCGCAACCGGATCGGGATGAAGCCCGGCGCCGATCAGCCCGGCGATGTGCGCCATGTCGACCATGAGCCTGGCGCCGACGTTTTTTGCGATCGCGGCGAACCGCTCGAAATCTATCTGGCGGGGATAGGCGCTGGCGCCGGCAACGATTAGCACCGGCTGAAGCTCTTTTGCCAACCGCTCGATCTCGTCGTAGTCCAGCCGCCCCGTTTCGCGGTCGAGTCCGTAACTGTGAAAATGATAAAACCGGCCGGAAAAATTGACCTTGAGCCCATGCGACAGATGGCCGCCGTGGTCCAGCTTCATGGCCAGGACGCTATCCCCCAGGGCAAGGTCGGCGAAGTAAACGGCCTGGTTCGCTGATGAGCCACTATGCGGCTGCACGTTTACGTGCTCGGCTCCGAAGAGCGCCTTGCATCTGTCTATAGCAAGGGTCTCCACCTGGTCAACAACCTCGCAGCCGCCGTAATAGCGGGCCTGCGGATAACCCTCCGCATATTTATTGGTGAGGATTGAGGAGGCTGCTTCCAGCACTGCGCGGCTGGTGAAATTTTCCGAGGCGATCAGCTCGACCGTGTGGCGCTGCCGCTTGAGTTCATCCTTGATTAGTCCGGCCAGTTCCGGATCGGCCACTTTCAGAGGCGCCAGGAAATCAGCCTGTGTCTTGGACTCCGCCTGCTTCATTTTTCTTCCAGCTCCGAGATCAGCTCCAGGCGCCGGGCGTGGCGGCCTCCCTCGAAGGGGGTAGCCAGCCAGACATCGACTATTTTAAAAACCAGATCCGCGCCCATCATCCGCTCGCCGAGGCAGAGGACGTTGGCGTCATTATGGCGGCGGCTCATTTCCGCCTGCACCGGATCGCAGGGGCCCACGGCCCGTATGCCCCTGATCTTGTTGGCGGCGATGCACATACCCAGGCCGGTGCCACAGACGAGGATTCCACGTTCAGCCTCACCACTGGAAACCGCCCTCGATACTTCAACCGCATAGGTTGGATAGTCGCAGCTGTTGGCGGAATTCGTGCCCATATCGGACACACTGTGTCCTCCTGCTTCCAGGCGTTGGCTGACGCTTTGTTTGAGATTGAAACCAGCGTGATCGGCTGCTATGGCTATCTTCAAGGGGTCTCCTCCCCAAGGGCGGCGCCAAGTATTACGGGAAGCGCGGGCTCGAGCACTTCCAGAGCGTTCAGATAGAACCCGACCGATTCACCGATCGGATCGCAAACGTCCGTGGCTGCCGTTGGCTTTCCATCGATTCCGCGCGGATACAACAGCGACAATTATATCTTATTTTTGCTTTTGCTCGCAGCATCTGACGATCTCGTGGTAGTCCAGTGTCCCTTCCCTCAAAATTTCTGGCGTCTTTCCTGCGGTCAGCGGCCGCAGATCGACTACGGTCGAGGGGATACAGCTTCCTCTTCGCCCGGAGTCGATGACAAAATCGCAGGCTTCCGACACCTCTGGCGGAATGTCTGTCGCAACGCCAGGATCCTCATGACCTGAAAGATTGGCACTGGTGACCGCGAGCGGCCCTGGCAGAAACCTGTATAAATCACCCTCCGGCGGCGCGATTATCCGGACGCCGATGCTGCCGCCGCCGCGAACGTGAATGCCGCCGGCTCCTTCCCCGAAGGGCACAATCGCGGTAACCGGCCCCGGCATGATCCCGGCGAGAGCAGACCTGATTTCTGGCGGCAGGTCCGGGATGAGCGCGCCAATCTGTTCCACCGCGGTAAATACAAGCGCGACTGGTTTTTGGCGGTCACGCCCCTTAACGTCATAGATGCGTTCAACCGCCTCGGAGATGGTCGCCAGGCAGGCGAGGCCGTAGACGGTATCGGACGGCAGAGCCACAAGACCGCCGCCCCTGAGGGCAGCCCCAACCCGCTCCCAATCCGCGGCTGCCATTGCCTGCTCTTTGAGTATCTCGGTAACCATATTCAGGAAAAACTGAGGGGATTAACCAGGCTTACAATCAGCTCTGACGGGCGAGTTCGCGCAGGCTGACGCCCTTGTTAGCCCAGGCCTCGGCATGCCTGGCGTCAATTTCGAGCACATTGTCAAAGCAGCGGATGGCTTCGTCAAACCTGCCCAGGCTGTGAAGCGACAGACCCTTGCCGTTCCAGGCCTGTACATTTTTCGCCGCGATGGCAAGCGCGCGGTCAAAGCTGGCCACCGCTTCCTCGTGGCGGCCCAGGCTGTGAAGGCTGAGTCCGCGATGGCGCCAGGCCTCGGCCATCTGGTCGTCGATCGCCAGGGCTTTATCAAAACTCTCGATGGCCCGGTCGTTTCGGGCGAGCCGGCCCAGAACCCGGCCTCTTTCAAACCAGGCTGCAGCGTAACGTCCATCGATCCCGATAGCCCGGTCAAAGCTCTCAACCGCCCGGTCAAGCCGGCCAAGGCTTTCCAGCGACAGCGCCTTGTCGAACCAGGCTTCGGAGAAGTCTGAGTCGAGGCGGATGGCCCGGTTGAAATTGTTCACGGCGTCCTTGAAGCGCTCAAGCTGATGGAGGCTCTGTCCGCGGGCATGCCAGCTGGCGGCATCCTTCGCATCAATCTTGAGTCCCTTGTCAAAGCTGTTAACGGCACGCTGGTAGCTGCCGATCTCGTGGAGGCAGACACCGCGGTTGTACCAGGCTGCCGCATCCTTCGGCGCATGCTTGACGGCCCTGTCAAAACTTTCAATCGCCTCCTGGCGCAGACCAAGCAGATGCTGACTGACACCGCGGCCGAACCAGGCGCCGGCGTCTCCCTGGAAAATATCCAGAGCCAGATCGTAAGATTTTATGGCGTCTTCGTACCGGTACAGGGCACGAAGGCTTTCGCCGCGGGCGAACCATGCCTGCTGGAAGCGGTCATTCACCGACAGCGCTTTCTCGTAGCTGCGCAGCGCCTCATCGTAACGCGCCATACCGTGAAGGCTGAGACCTCTGCCGCACCACGCTTCCATGTCTTCGGGATCGATTGCCAGCGCATTGTCGAAGCTGTCGATCGAACGGGCAAACTCACCCAAACCGTAAAAACCAAGGCCGCGCCCGTACAGGGCACGCTCGTGGCGGAACTCCAGTTCGATCGCCTTGTCAAAACTTTCGATGCCCTCCTCGTACCTGCCCAGGGCGAGCAAACTTTCACCTTTACTGAACCAGGCCGCCGTCAGCCTGTTGTCGATCTCGATAGCCTCTTCATAACTTGCTACCGCGCGGTTGAAGCGGCAGAGTCCGTGAAGCGCCCTGCCTTTGCCGAGCCACGCGGGAGCGCCGGCGTTGAGCTCCAGCGCCTTGTCAAATGCGGGCACGGCCTTTTCGAATCTATGCAGCGCCAGCAAGGCCATGCCTTTCATGTTCCAGATGGCGGGATCCTCGCTCATGATTCTGCTTGCCTTTTCCAGGCTGGTCAGAGCCCGCTCGTGGCGGCCGAGACTCTGCAGGCTTTGCCCCTTGCCAAACATGGAGGCGGCATCTTTTTGATCCAGCTTCAGCGCTTTGTCGAATGCCGAAATTGACTGTTCGAACAGGCCCAGATGGCGCAGGCTTTCTCCCCTGCCATACCAGGCGCCACGATCATCCGGCTGCAGCTTTACTGCCTGGTCATAACTGCTGATGGACTCCTCGAAGCGGGAAAGGGCACGCAGGCTCTCGCCCTTGCTGTACCAGGCCGCTGCATCACGATCGTTGAGTTTGATCGCACGATTGATGGCCGCTATTGCTTCCTCATATCGGCCCTGCTGCCTCAGGCTCTCGCCTCTTCCGTACCAGGCTTGCTGATGGTCCTGATCGAACCCGATCGCCTTGTCAAAGGCCGGGACCGCGTCATCAAAACGGTCAAGCAGCCTCAGGCATTCCCCCATGCCATACCAGGAGCCCGCGCCGGGATTTATTCCGATCGACTTTTCATATGCTGCGATCGCATCATCCAGCATTGACAGCGCCCGCAGGCTCTCGCCTTTACCTGACCATGCATCCGCGTTCCCGGAGTCAAGGCCAAGCGAATTGTCGAAACACAAAACCGCTTCTTTATGACGGGCCAGGGAGCGAAGGCTCTCTCCCTTGCTGTACCAGGTCGTGGCTACGTTATCTTCAATTTTTAGCGAGCGGTCCAGGCTGGCGATGGCTTCATCGAAACGTCCGAGGTGGCGCAGGCTTTCTCCCTGACCATACCAGGCGGCGGCAATGCCGCCATCGAGGGCCAACGAAGCTGAAAAACTGCGGACGGCCTCCCGGTGCCGGCCAAGCCGGCGCAGACTCTCGCCTCTTGAATAATGAAATGCCGGCTCTGAGGAAACAATCTTGATAGCGTTGTCGAAAGCGGTCACGGCGTCGGCTTCCCTGCCGAGGCTCTGAAGGCTGAAGCCCTTGCCGTACCAGGCCTGGGCATGAGCGGGCGAGATTTCCACTGCCCGGTCGAAGCAGCCGTTGGCTTCATCAAATTTTTCCAGCTGGCTCAGGCTAAGGCCTTTGCTATACCAGACCTCCTCGTTTCTCGGGTCTATCTTGATGGCCGCGTCAAAGGCAGTCAGCGATTCCGGGAAGCGTCCCAGGCTCTGGTAAGAAAGACCGGCGCCGAACCACGCGGCGGCGAATTTCGGGTCCAGCTTCGTGGCCTGGTCGAAGGATTTTATGGCATTCTCAAAATGTCCGAGGCTGCGCAGGCTCTCGCCCTTGCCATACCATGATCCCGTTTCCCCGGGATTAAGCTTGGCAGCCTTTTCGAAGCAAGCGATTGAATCTTCGAAACGGGAAAGGATCTGCAAGGTGAGGCCTTTATCAAGCCAGGCTTCGGCATCAGCGGGATTGAGTTCTATGGCCTTGTTAAAGCAGGCCAGAGCCTCTTCGGCCGGGCTCTGGTCTGCGGCGGCGCTGATTGAGTAGACGGCCGCCACTTCCAGCGGCTCCATGGCGGCAATAACTGCGGGCTCTTCGACGACAGGTTCCTCGGCTGCGGGCTCTTCCGCTATTACTTCAGCAACAGCTGGAATTTCAGCCAATTCCTCGACCGG
This sequence comes from Actinomycetes bacterium, assembly GCA_021785935.1. GTDB lineage: Bacteria > Actinomycetota > Thermoleophilia > BMS3ABIN01 > BMS3ABIN01 > JACRMB01. Next base: position 36,371 of record JAJYOG010000004.1, on the reverse strand, counting down.
CTCTTCTTCAACCGGCTCGGGCTCGACGGGCCCTTCCGCAACTGGTTCTTCAACAATGGGCTCTTCAACAACTGGCTCTTCCACAACTGGTTCTTCCACAACTGGCTCTTCCACAACTGGTTCTTCGGCTACCGGTTCTTCTTCAACGGGCTCTTCAGCCACGGTTTCTTCTACTGGCCCGTGCTCAGCCTCTTCCGCCCCTGTGGTGCTGGTGTCGCCAATAATCGCCTCGAGTTCGACAGGTTGTTCCGGCACAACTTCTTCCTCGGTGGATGGAGTTTCTTCAACCTCGAGTTCGATTGCCGCCGCCGCGACCTCCTCTTCAGCTTCTTCGCCGGCTTTAGTTTCGTCTTCCTGAAGAGGCATATTGGCGATGGTTTCGAGTTCCGGAGCTTTCTCCTCTTCTTCAGACTCCTCTTCCATGGGTGCTTTTACCACTTCTTCAAACTCCTCTTCCACCGGAGCTTCCATATCTTCAGGTGGTCCCGCAACCGCTTCAGCTTCTTCGATGGTCTCACCGAAGTTAGCCAGCTCCGCCAGATTGGGACGCGGGCTCTCGGCCTCTTCAGGCTCGGCGGCCTCTACCTCCTCGATGGATTCCTCTTCAGGCTCGGCGGCTGCTTCTTCCCGAGCATCCCGGGAAGGCGCCTCCCTGGCCCAGACTTCCTCTTCCGGTTCTTCCGGCTGCGCCGGCTCCACAGCGAAACGTTCAGGAGCCTGAGGCGCTCCCGTGAATTCCTTCAAGCATGTCTCTCGATACTTACTGGTGAGTTCGTCTTTTGGATCGAGGCTGAGCGCATGGTCAAAACAATCCAGGGCTTCCTCATATCTCTTCAGCTCCATGAGGCCGACACCCTTGCCCGACCAGATGGCAGCATTCTGTCCATCCAGCTCCAGCGCTTTCTCAAAACTGGAAACCGACTCCCCGAGGCGATTGAGTTCGCGCAGACAACCAGCGCGGTCCGCCCATGCCTCGGCGTCCAGCCGGTCGACCTCTACCGCCCGGTCGAGAATCTCGATTGCTTCCCGTGAGCGGCCGAGCGTCCTCAGGGCGGCTCCCAAGTTTCTCAGCGTAAAGGAGTCGCGCGGATCAATTGCGACAGCCTTTTCAAAACATTCAATTGCTTCCTGCGAACGGCCAAGCTGCATCAGGCTGGCGCCTTTATGGCTCCAGGGGCGGCAGTCCTCGCCATCGAATTCAATTGCCTTGTCAAAGGAGGTAATGGCTTCATCATATTGGTTAAGGTTATGGAGGCTGACGCCACAGCTCAGCCAGTTGGCCGGCACCTTCGGCGCCAGTTCCTGTGCCTTGCGAAAAGCCGTAACTGCCTCCTCAAAACGGGCGAGGTTATGGAAGCTCATCCCCTTGTAATACCAGACCGCCGGGTCCCAAAGTTCCAGGCCGTGAATCGTGTTGAAACACTCAGTGGCCGCATCGAACTGGTTGAGGTTGTAGAGGCAGACGCCCTTGTTGAACCAGGCGAAGGTATCATTGGGATCGAGCTTGATCGCCCGTTCGTAACAGGCGATCGCTTCCTCGTTCCGTTCGAGGCTGTGCAGACTGACGCCCTTGTTGAACCAGGCGGACGGATCACGGGGTTCAAGCTCCAGCGCCTTGTCGTAACTTTCGAGTGCCTCCTGGTACCTTTCGAGGCTGTGCAGACATACGCCCTTGTTGAACCAGGCGGCCGCGTCACGGGGGTCGAGTTCGAGTGATTCATCGAGCGCCTCGATAGCTTCATCAAAACGCTCCAGATTATGCAGGCTGACACCCTTGTTGAACCAGATCTCAGAATGCCAGGGATCAAACTTGATGGCCTTGTCGTAACAGGTCAGCGCCTCGTCAAAGCGGTGCAGGTTTCTGTAGCTGGTGCCTTTATAAAACCAGATGAGAGCGTTGTGTTTTTCGACCTCGCGAATGCGGTCGAAACAGCGGATAGCTTTCTCGGGATGGCCACTATCCCTGAACTTGGTCTCTTTACGGCGCAGGGTATCGATCTCTTTTTCGCCGGTCTCGATAGCCCTGTCAAAAAGCCGCAGTGCTTCCTGATAATTGCGCGAGGCGTTTTGCCTTATACCCTTGTCCACCAGGGACTGGACTGAACGGCTATTTCCGGATGCGTTAAACGCAGCCATAATTCTTCGCGCTGAGGAAAAGATTTTCTGGGGAAAAGCCGCGCAATTTTACCTCTTTCAAGATAGGTAACTAGAAACGGGGGTGACCGTGCCCTGAATTATGTTATTGCATCCGGCAAGAGTCAAGCGATAACAATCAACCGCCGCGCCATCACCACCCGGTCGTGCCCGGAATAATCCTGAATCACCCCGGCCCTGCCGAAGCTTCCACCCGATTCCAGGAGAGCCGATACCGCCGGGGCCTGAGTCGAGCCTACCTCAAGCATCAATGCTCCGCGAGGCTTGAGGAACTGGGGCGCCTGGCCGGCCAGCAGCCGGTAGTAGTCGAGGCCGTCGGCGCCGCCATAGAGAGCCTCGCGGGGCTCGAAGTCGCGTACGTCTCGCGGAAGTGTTTCCCACTCCGCTTCAGATATGTACGGCGGGTTGGAAACGATGAGGTTAAAAGTGGCTACCGGGTCGAGGTCATCGAATATGTCGGAACGAACAAAATCAATACGCGCCGCCACCCCGGCAGTTCGAGCATTTTCCCTGGCCGTTTCCAGGCTCTCGGCGCGGGCGTCGCTGGCGGTGATGTCAGCTTCGGGAAAACTTGCGGCGATGGAGATGGCAATGGCGCCACTGCCCGTCCCCAGGTCGAGCACGGTGGGCGGCTCGGCCCAGTCACCCTCCATGAGAAAGTCTATCGCGGCCTCGACCAGATGCTCGGTTTCCGGCCTGGGAATGAGCACACTCCGGTCGACCGCTAGGGTGAGATTACGGAAATAGGCATAACCAATAATATAGGCTATCGGCTCTCCTTCTCCGCGACGGCGGATGAGCTCCCGGTAACGGTCGACCTCGGCCTTCATCAGAGGCTGCTCGAAGTTCACGTAGAGGCCGACGCGATCGGTGCCCAGAACCTCCGCCAGCAACAGCTCTGCGTCCAGCCGGGGAGTGGTCGTGCCCTTGTCCTTAAGCCAGTTGGCCGACTTGCTGAGAAGGTCGGTTATAGTCGGCGGCGGCGCCCCCACCGTATTGCCTTACACCCCGGCCTTGAGTTGCTCGGCCCGGGCCTGGGCGGCGAGGGCGGCAGTGAAGTCTTCGATGTCACCCTGAAGAACGGCATCGAGCTTGTGCAGGGTCAGTCCGACACGGTGGTCGGTTACGCGGCCCTGGGGAAAATTATAGGTGCGGATCTTCTGGCTGCGGTCGCCCGTGCCCACCTGGGACTTGCGCTGGTCGGCAAGTTCCTTCTGCTGTTCGGCGAGCTTCATCTCATAGAGGCGGGCGCGCAGAACTTTCATGGCCGCAATCTTGTTCTGCAACTGGGATTTTTCATCCTGCATGGAAACAACCAGGCCCGTAGGCTCATGAGTCAGCCGCACGGCGGAATCGGTCGTGTTTACAGACTGGCCGCCGGGACCGCTGGAGCGGAAGATATCCACGCGCACATCATTGGGATCGATCTCGACTTCCACGTCCTCGACCTCGGGAAGCACCGCCACGGTGGCGGTGGAAGTATGTATGCGCCCGCCGGACTCCGTCACCGGAATACGTTGCACCCGGTGCACGCCGCTCTCATACTTGAAGACGCTGTAGGCGCCCTTGCCGGCCACCTCCATGATGGCTTCCTTGAAGCCTCCCATTCCGGTGGGGCTGGAGGACAGGATCTCGGTCTTGAATTTCTTGTTCTCCGCATGCTTGGCATACATGCGCAGCAGCTCGCCCGCAAAAAGCGAGGCCTCGTCGCCGCCAGCCCCGCCGCGGATCTCAATGATTACATCCTTGTCGTCATTGGGGTCAGCCTCCAGCATGGAGACACGGATCTCCTCAGTCAGGCGTTCGATTGTCTCACGCGAGTTGTGGATCTCTTCCTTGAGGAAATCGCGCATCTCCGGCTCCACCTCACCGTCGCCAGAAAGTAGTTCCTCGGCCTCGGCCATGCTGGCTTCGGCGCCGCGATACTGGCGCACCAGGTCGTAGGCCGGCTGCAGGTCTGAATGGGCCTTGGCCAGCTCGGCGTAATGCTGCCGGTCGTTATGCACACCCGGATCGCTCAACTCTTCATTGAGTTGATTATATTTTTCCTCTATTTCTGTAATTAATTTATCAATCATGAGATTTCTTGGGGATAAGGGATTAAGCCATGACTTCCACGTCCGCCTTGCCCCCATGATCCATCTCGATGGGCTCAAGCGCGGCTACGCCTTCTAGCGCCTTGATCGCCACTTCAATCTGGGATTCGTCGGGTTCGCGGGTGGTCAGTTTTTGCAGAAGGAGCCCCGGATACATGATGACCTTCATCACAGTATTATCCTTGTGCTTTCCAGCATATTTTATCACTTCGTAGGAGAGCCCAACAATCAGGGGAATGCCGATCAGGCGCGACAGGACCAGCAGCCATAAAGTCGGAATCCCCACGAATGAGAACACCGCAATCGCAAGCACCATGACGATCAGCAAAAAACTCGTGCCGCAACGGGGGTGCACCGGCGAGAACTGTTTGACGTTAGCCGGAGTCAGATCGAGGCCGGCTTCGAGTGCATGGATTGTCTTGTGCTCGGCGCCGTGATATTCAAAGACCCGCCGCAGCTGCTTGATGCGGGAGACCACCGCGATATAGATGACGAGAATGCCGATCCGCAGGAGCCCCTCGCCAAGAACGAAGGTCGCTGAATTCGGGAACCAGTCGCGCACAGAGCCGGCGGCGAAGAGCGGCAGGACGACGAACAAAGCCACCGCCATGACGATGCCGATGCCGAGGCTGACCGCCATCTCTTTTTTGGTGATGTCATGTTCCTCTTCACCAAGCGATTCGTTGGCGGACAAACCCAGGGTCTTTATCCCCAGCGACATCGATTCCCACAGTGCGATGATGCCGCGAAGAATGGGCCATTTTAAAATCGGGAAGCGGTCGGCGAGGGGTTTTAAAGCTTCGGAGTGCACGCTGACGACGCCGTCGGGCCGGCGGCAGGCAAGCGCCCAGTGCCGCTTCCCCCGCATCATCACCCCTTCTATTACTGCCTGCCCGCCTACTGACGCCGCCGGATGCGAACCCCCGTGCTTACCACTCAATACTTTCCATCCATTCTTCCATTTCAGCCACTTCCTCCAAGGTATAAATCTGTCCGCAGTACATTTTGCCCTCGTGGCACTTGCCATAGAGGCAGTCGGGCCCCGACCGCCGGAACAGCATCGGCGCCGCCGCGAGCGCGAGTGCCCGCATGCGCCAGGCCAGAACATTGATCTCCCATTGCGCCCGGCGGCAACAACGGATACGGAAGAAGTGCCTCAGCTCCCGTGCGTTCATGGTAACCACGATCCTGGTCTCGGCTGCGTTGGGGAGGACAAAACGGGCATCTTCCTGAACTGTTTCCTTGGCCAGGCCCCGGGCTGTTCCCAGCTCCACGAGACGAGCGTATGCCGCCTCAGCCTGCCCCATTGCCTCCTCAAACACCGCCAGCGCTTCAGGGTCTTCGGCAATCTTTGGCGGAATAATGAAACCGCTTTCCTCGGAAAAGCGCACGTAGCGCTGTGACTGTTGCGAATAGGAAGCCAGCCGGTGGCGCACCAGTTGGTGTGAGCAGGCGCGCGAAATGCCATCGACGCCAAAGGTGAAGGATGCATGCTCGAGAGTGCTCAGATGCCCCGATCGCACCAGCTGTTTAACCAGCTTCTCGACCGCATCGGCCGACATCCCTTCCTTGAGCTGGGCGGCCGTCGACGCCGAATAGCAAAGCCGGCCCGCGGACGCCACGGCGCGCTCGGGCTCGGGCGAATGATAAAGAAGGGTTACGTTAAGAGTAGCCGACACCGGTGGGACCGGCTAGGAGGTCTGCCTCTTGGCATACTTGCGCTTGAACCTCTCGACGCGACCGCCGGTATCGACCAGTTTCCGCTTGCCGGTGTAGAAAGGATGGCATTTGGAACAGATCTCCACGTGTATCTCCGGCACGGTCGAGCGGGTCGTAAACTCGTCGCCGCAGGAGCAGCGTACCTTGGTCTCCATGTATTCCGGATGGATGTCTTTTTTCATTTCAGTTTCCTCATCTTCTCAGTGAACAAGAAATGATAACACGAGTGGATGGTAGATGGTAGGGAGGCTCCCGGACTCTGGTATCATCTATAAACGATACCCATGAACAGCTTCAGGTTAAAATCGGTTTTGTCCATAATGCTTCCAGTCATCGTACTGGCGGCGATTGCCCTGCCCCTCAGCGGCTGCAGCAATGCTACATCCGACGCCAATCAGGTCGTCAGGGATAGCGATGCCCAGCGCACATCCGCTTCGGACAAGCTGCGAAAGTCGACCGCCACTATCGATGACGTTGTCCGGGGCGCCGCGGCCGGACAATCTCTCCCCGCGTCCCAGACCAAATCCACTTCCGATGCGGCGATGCAGGATCTCAATAGCGCCCTGGCCGATCTCGCCGGCAGGAATACTGCGCTCACATCCGCCCAATCCTTGACACTCGGTGAAAAATATCAGGAATATCTGAGCCTGCTCACGCAGAGCAATGACAAGCTCACCGATACCGTGAATGCCGCCCTGGAGATTCCGCGACTGCTGACCAAGGAACAATACTCCCTGGCCGGATGGGATCAGGTCAGAACCCAGGAAGTCATCAACGAGATCCATGCGATTCAGCAGCGGATAGAATTGCTCTACAGCGATTCCGAAACCCTGCGCAGTCAGGCCGAGAAGATACGGAAGGATAATCCCCAGGACTTCGGGGAATAAATCCGGACGCGCTTTCTTGCCTTAGTGCGGCTGCGTACCTACAATACCGTAGGTGGGAATCTCGCGGGCGATTAGCTCAGCTGGTTAGAGCGCCGTCCTCACATGGCGGAGGTCACTGGTTCGAGTCCAGTATCGCCCACCACAACCATAATCGCGTGGGGGATTAGCTCAGTTGGGAGAGCGCTTGCTTCGCATGCAAGAGGTCACCGGTTCAAGTCCGGTATCCTCCACCATCCACCGGCCGCGGGACCCTTTTTGGGGGATTAGCTCAGTTGGGAGAGCGCCTGGTTTGCATCCAGGAGGTCACCGGTTCGAGTCCGGTATCCTCCACCAAGCTTAACTTGTCCGAACCTTCGGATAGTAAATCGTGGAATAAATCGGTAAATTCCTTATCCACGATCTTTCCGTTTTTAACGAGAATCTTTTCAAAAAAGGCTTGATTATAAAATCTTCTGGTGTTTTGACTGGCTTCTTTGTAACCGAACCCACACTGTGTGGCGATGTCTAGCGCCAGATTAAGAGTTTCTTTTTTGTTCGTCCAGCTGCATATCGATAATTTCCAGCCGGTTCTGCGAGACAGCTGTCTCAGTAGCGATCCTGTCCTGTTCCTTTTTGAGGAGATTCAAGGGAATCGCCTCAGCGTAGTAAGCTTTCAGAAGTTTGATCTGCTCATCGGCGAGCTTACCTATCCGCTTAGCCAAGAACTGCTTTTCCATAGCGTTGGTTGACTGCTTCGATATCAGTTCCTCATCGAAGCGCGCGGAGAGTTTGTCAGCCACACCTTTGGACATCTGTACATCTTCGTTAAAGCTTCTCAACCTCTGCTTCAATCTCAGCGGCGGGAGTATGCTTTGTGTGAGTGCAGCGCAAAAGAGGGTGCCTTTTAGATAATGGGGATTCTTTCTTGTCCTTACAGAGTTTTTAGGATTCTTTGTGTTTCTCATGCCACGAACAAAAAGAAAATCTCGAATGTGATCCAGCGAAAAATCGCCTGTGGCATATAACTGAAAGGCTTTGCGGTATCCTCGATATTTTCAACAATGGAAACCAGCCCAACCTTGGCTTTTTGAAGCGTGGCTGTGATCTCAACATGGTCTTTTAGATTCCTGGCCAGGCGATCAATCTTGCGAACGACAACGGCGTTAATTGATTTATCTTCCTTGACCCTCTTTAGCATTTCCTGAAGCATTGGCCTATGAGCTGATCTTGCTGATTCACCTCGGTCAGTATACTCATCAATCAGCGTCCAGCCTTTTTCCTGAACGTACTTTGTGCAAGCTTTCCTTTTGAGCGGCAATAGAATAGCCTTCAGACTCATTGGTCTGAGCTTGCTCTTTGGTTGATACTCTTAAATATATGAGGCAGTTCATGGCTATCTTTCTTTGCCAAAATATGCTTCCAATTCTTTTCGCAACTTAGTTGTGACCGGACGGCAATCACAATGTTTCAAATGCTCTTTGTGCCAGATTAGCCGCTCTTCCCGTGTGGGGTTCTTCGGCATCTTGTTTTCCTGGTGCCATTCCTTGTTGATCTTGCCCATCGCAACTTCTCCAAAATCTTTAGAAACTGAGCCGGGGTCATGATCTTGATGCCCTCGTATTCTTTCAGATTCAAGAGATGCTTGTCACCAGAGACGATTAGATTGGCTTGGGCTTTTACAGCACATTCCAGAATGCGGTTATCGTCATTATGGGCGGCAATAACGGAGATTGATTTTCTGGTGGAGACGACATCGCCCCACTTAACGAGTATCTGGGTCGCTCTTTCAAGCCTTGGAACGGACCAGAAGAATTTCTCGGAAAGGATCCTGGAAAGCTCGTTTAAAATGAACGGGGAGAGAAAGAGGTCAAATCTATAAGTGGTCCTGCCGTGGGCATAGACCATAATTGTCCGCGGCTTACCACCAAAGTGAAGGGCGGATACAAGTACATTGGTATCGAGGACGACTTTAAGATACACCTCTTACCTCATGGATGATCCTCTCAATGTCTTTTTCCGTGATGCCTGCTTCCTTGGCTTTTTTCTCGCCGTATTTGGTTAGCTCTTCCCATTCTCTTTCATCCTGCAACTCTTCATAGGCAGCGATCATTTCACGGAAGAGCTGGCTTTTGTTTTTGTGTTCGATGCGCGCCCGTCTATCGACCACCTTGAAATCTTCCGGTGGCAGTGAAATGGTTACTGTTTTTGATTTTCTGGCCAACATACTCACCTCCTTATGTTGTCTTACCCTGTCTTACAAATATCTGTCTCTAATTTAATCGACAATCGCTTATCTGTCAATAGTTTTCTTTCCAATCACTTCCTCTTCCTTAAATCTAAGAAGGTCAAACACCAACTAGATTTGTTGGTTACTGCCATTTGGAAAAACGCTGAAGAGCAGCTCCGAGTAAGAAAGAAAGCGGATCAGCAAACCGTTGAACAGCCTTCCCACACCAAATCCACTGCCCATCCGCAGACAACTGCCCCTTACAATGCCTATTGATTTCAGATCAAGACCTAGGAAAGACAAATGAAAACAGCAAAAAGAAACGATCGAATAGCTCCAATGCAACTGATGGCCAGAGATGTATCAGTCATCTTTAGCGTTTACGAGAACCGGTTCCTGAGACGTGACCAAATTCAGCGGCTCCACTTTGCCGGTTCCTCGCTTCAGGCGACGAGCGACAGGCTCAAGAAGCTTTCCGACCACAAGCTTCTCGAAAAGCTGCAAAGGCCGGTCGCAGTTGGCGCTTCTCAGGCAGTTTACGCCCTCGACAAGCGAGGTGCTGATTTGTTGCAGTTACCCTGGAGATCGACAGGTGCAAAGTCAGATGGAAACGAGACCATAACCGCGTGGAATGGCTGTTCATGGAGCATACCCTCGGAGTTTCAGAGTTCAGGATATGTCTCGACATGGCGCTTACTGAGAGACAAGAAGAAATCTTTTTCTACCAGCGCGGCGAAAGATCGCATCTCAGGCGGATCTCAATTCAGGGTGCAAAGAAGAAGTATTTTGTTGTGGCTCCCGATGCCTTCTTTGGCATACAGAGCGCCAGGGGCAAACACATCTTCTTTTTGGAAGTGGACATGGGGACAGAAACGTTTTCGCGGTTTGCTGAAAAGGTTGTTGCTTACAAACGGTACTGGAAATCCGGGAAATACGGAGAGGAGTATGGATTTAATCACTTTCGCGTCCTGACCGTCTGCGAAAGTGAAAAACGCCTGGCCAATCTGAGGCAGGCGACGGGGAGGGCGGGGGGAAGGCAGATGTTTCTGTTTACAACCTTCTCAGTAATCCGGCACGACAGCCCTCTTGGAAGCGTTTGGCTTTCTCCCTTTTCAACTTCACCAACTTCATTGTTGGAATAGCGCGAGAGGGGGTCAGCGCTTTCAAGGTAAAAATCCAAAAAGGGCAGGCCCGGCGCATCACCATACACAAAACGAGGGAAGCAAGTTCCCTCGTTTTGTGGTGCTAATACCAAGTGAGACTGTAATTATTCTACACCCTCGTATTGGTGATCGGCTGCTCCACCCTGGTCTTGATGCCCTCCTCCAGGAAGGTTCTGTTCCTGGGCCTGCTCATTGGCAGGTTCTGCTTTCTCAACGCCTTCATTCGGCTCAGCCGTATCTTTTATCTCAGAACCGGTTTGCTGGACCGCGGTCTGTGTAGTTGGAGTTGTAGCGGCCTGGGCGTTAGTGCTCATCTTACTTATGCCAACTGCAGATCCGACAAGAAGAGCAAGCATCACTGCTGCCAGCGGCAACACTTTTCGTTTCGTCATTATATTCACCTCCTCTGTGTGTAAATTTGTTTATGAGTCCCGGTGGACTTCTATATAATTATAGGCAGGCGAGATGAACCTACGATGAACATAAACGGATTATTTTGACTATGAACAGCCACACCTACGGATCAGGATTCATCCTTAAATAGCATTGAGGTTCGGCGATCATTATGTTTGACATCAAGGTCGTAATTTGTTTTATTGGAGGGGTGAGTAATCCAGCTCGCATGACCTGCATATCTGTGAAATGAGTCAAGGCTCCGCTGGGGGACTGTAGGGTAATTCCCAATTATTTAAGAGGCTATGTTCGATTATGAGAATATTAGTAGTAGAAGACGTGAAAAAACTGGCGTCATATATCAAAAAGGGATTAGAAGCCCAAAGTTATAGTGTTGACTGTGTTTACGACGGAGACACCGCAGAACATAAGGCCTTGGTCGGCGAATATGACTTGATACTGCTCGATCTGTTGCTTCCTAAAAAAGACGGTATTGCTGTCTGCCAGACATTGCGCCAAAAGGGGCTTCCAACCCCCATCCTTATGTTGACAGCAAAAAGAGAAATTGAAGACCGGGTCAATGGTTTAAATTGTGGCGCGGACGATTATTTGGTTAAACCATTTGATTTTGAAGAACTGCTTGCCAGAATTCGCGCATTATTAAGGCGGCCCAAAGAAAAGCTCCCGGAAATATTGAAGGTAAAAGATATAACTATGGACAATTCAACTCGTACGGTAAAAAGAGGCAACGATATAATACCGTTGAGCCTCAAAGAATACGCTGTTTTGGAATATATGATCCGAAGCAAAAATATGGTGTTAAATCGTGACCAGATTCTTAATCATTGTTGGGACTGGAATCTGGACACTTTCAGTAACGTCGTAGATGTATACATAAAAAAGTTACGCCGAAAATTAAATCCTGAAAACAATGAACAATATATTAAAACCGTTCGCGGAGTGGGTTATAAAATTGAGGAATAATATCTTTTGGTCTGCCAAGTTGAAATTGTGCGCCTTCTATACTGGCAGTATTTTGTTGATCGTGATCCTTTTCAGCCTGGGAGTCTATTTTCTTTTTAACAGAAATCTCGGGACGGATTTTGAATATCAGGGTGGCGACAGCCAACAAGAGGCTGTATTACAACAACAATTAATCAGCCAAACCAGACACAGACTACTAGTTACATTATCAATCGTTGATTTAAGCACCGTTGCCTTATCCGTCTTGCTTGGGTGGTTTTTGGCTGATAGGACCCTTGCTCCAATTCAGGAGGCATTAAAAAGACAGAAGAAGTTCGTCTCGGACGCAGCTCACGAACTCAGTACACCGCTTTCAATAATGAAGGCGGGCCTGGAGACTTTGGAAATTGGCGCTAAACCTGCGATAAAGGATTATCGGCAATTAAATACCGACTTGCTTGAGGAAACCAACCGCCTGGCTGAATTAACAGATGACCTGCTCTTCTTGTCCCGCAGCGATCAATCATCACTCCCGGTCATTAGAACAAAGGTAAATATTTCTTCCATTTGCACCAAACAGGTTGAGCTGCTGCAGGATTATGCTGAGCAAAAAGATGTGCGCCTTAGCCATACAGTTCAACCCAACCTCCATATATCTGGCGATGAAGGCCAAATCAAGCGGCTTGTTCTCAATCTTTTAAAAAATGCCGTGGATTACAACAAGAAGGATGGTGAATCAAAATTATCATTATTTCAATCGGGCAATGAAATTATTTTGGAAGTTACTGATGCGGGTATAGGAATAAACCGAGAAGACTTAAAGCATGTTTTCAAACGCTTTTATAAATCAGATACAGCTAGAGAACGGTCAAATAGTGGAACTGGACTCGGGCTATCCATTGCCAAAGAAATAGTCACATTCCATAAGGGAAAAGTAAAGATAGAGAGCAAGGTTGGGGAAGGAACAAAAGTTGTTGTTGTTTTTGATGTATCGAAAAATTCAACCGGGCAAAAATGAATTCCAGACAGCACTGGATTAAGGAGCACTTTTTGAGTGTCCAGATGCTTGCAGGAATGAACCTCGCCTCAAAAGACGCGATTTATCCGGGGTAGTTGTCACGCCGGACAAAATCCCGGTGTGACAACACTTCCAATAAACACTTCCAATAATTTCAAGAAGCTTAATCCTGTTTTTCACCAGTACCGACCGATTTCTTTGTTTCGCCAGTAGCGACCTTAAATCCTGGCGTGCTCAACTCGATTGTGAAACGTACTTCATTTTTCGAGGTTCTGTAAAGACTATATTTGTTTTCCGGATAATGGTTAGGCGACGACTGATTGTCAAAAAAGACAGTCTTGGTTTCGTTCGGACCCAGGCTTAAGCCACCCAGTTTTTCATAATAGCCTTCGCTGACACCCGTAGTGCTGTCGGTCATGCGGTAATAGATTTCAAAGTTGCTCATTGTCTGGCTGCTCGTGTTTTTCAGGCTGATTTGCAATTTATCAGGGATAGACTGGTTGGTTGCTGGGTCAACGTTGTCCTCAACCTGAGCCGAAGCGATGACCAACCCCGGGGCCGTGGCGTTATTCTTGATGGGATCGTCAGCCACCGGCAATACCTGGCTGGTGGTGCCCTGAGTCGGGTTGGAGGTGCCGGAGCTGGAGCCGCAACCTGATACTACTAGGATAGTGCCGGTGGTGATGACGCCAAGCATGGCTGCAACAATTACTATGTTCTTCTTCATTTTGTCTTCCTTTCTATTAATTTACGCTTATTGCATTGGCTCAAAGCTAAAGCAGAACTAAGGACCAGACCAGCCAGGGGCCAGGCGGTGTCTTTCCAAGTATCCGCCCAGATGTCAGATATTGGCTGCTGGTCATACTTGTCCTTGACCCCAAGAAAAGCAAAGCCCGCCCTTTCAAAATGCTTGCTGATTGAGCTTTCCTCAAGATAATTACGTGTGCCCTCATAGCTCCCGAAGCGAGCCATAACGCTCTCTTCGTGAGGCTTATCTACTTGTAGAGCCTTAAATAATCCACCCGGTACCTGGTTGTCTGGATCCATCGTATCGCCTATCTGCGGCACAATCAGAACGACACTTAACCAAAAAATGAAGCAGATAATCAGGGCGATACTCAGCTGTTTGGTAAAACTTGCGAGCCCGAGGGCCAGGGTGCTCCAAAACATCAGATAAACCCAGGCGTCGCCCATGCTCAGAACAAGCTTAATTATGTCCGAAAAAGACAAAACTGCACCGCCCACAATGCGCAGTGTTGCGACGATGACCAAGGTCAGGGCAGCGAGCACCATCAACCACACCATGCCCAGGGCAGCAATTTTGCCCGCCGCTACATCTAATAGTCCAATCGGGCGGCTAAAAAGCAGGCGCAGCGTCCCGCGGTATTTTTCTTTCGCGATAATCCCATAGCCGATAATAATCGCTAAAATTGCTCCGATTATTTCAAGGTATTCAATACTCCCGCGAAGTTGCTGTAATGGGGATAACTGGGGCGCTGCTTGCTGAGGTGCTCCACCGCTTTGCTGCAGTGCCTTGAGATACTGTTGATAATCAGCCAGCTGAGCATGAAAATCTAACGATGAAATTACCAGGGACAGCGTGACAACGACAGTCAGCGCTACGCATAATACAAGAAAGTAGCGGCTTAGCAGTACGTCCCGAAGCTCCTTAAGGAACACTGTCCAGACCGCTTTACTCATAAAGCCGCTTTCTCATACTCTCACGTTTTATTAAAAATGTTGCCGATAAACAGCTGATTGCGGCAATGACCCCCAAAGAAAGCCAGTCAGACCAGTGAGACCTGTCAGCCTCACCGAAGTGCAGCAACCCCTCGCTGGCGTATTTAAAGTGGTCAGTCATCGAGACGGGCTGAAGAACGCTGCGGTTAAATATAAAGAATGGTCCCTGCGAGACTGATGCGGCTGGCACGGGATTGAGCAAGGAAACCGGATGCTCCGCAGTTCCGAGCTGGGGCACCACAAATGCCAGCAAGACCCAAACGAGTATCGGTATGAGTAGGGCGGTTGTTTCACGACGGCTGTTTGCCCCAGAAATGAGCCCCAAAGCGGCGAAAGGCAGCAAAAAAAGCCAAGAGAGTAGAAAGAATCCCGCCAGAGAGGCTGTATCTGCAAAAGATAATGCCTGGCTTCGAATCAGTAATATACCGACCCAGCTTATTAATCCGACGACAACCAGTATTAACCCTGTCAGGAATTGTATTCCCAACAACTTTCCAGCCACATACTGCCTGGTCGTGAGGGGCCGCGAAAAAAGCATATCGACAACCCCGGCTTTACGATCACCCAGGCTGGACTGAACACCTAGCAAGATCGCCGACAGAGCGCCAATGAGTATCACGTAAATGACAGTGTTCTTTATCAACCCCAATGGCGGTTGGTAGGAAAAGGGGTTCGGCGCGGAAGTCGCGCCTTCGCGCACTGCCTCGTTATAAACAGCCAGGACGGTACGATGTGTGGTCCAGCCAATAAATCCGGACACCAGGACCATACCGATAAAGATACCAAGCAGTAGCATCGCCAGGCGATTGGTGCGTGCTGCTCGCAACTCATGTCTGGCGATAACTAAAACAGCATTGCTCATCTTTGGCCTGCGTCGATTTTAAGGTAAACATCTTCTAGCGATGCTTCTCCCGGGAAAGCCGCCATTGTCCTTTTAAGTGAATCGTGATAGAGCAGTTCGCCCCGGCACAGTATGCCTATGCTGGTACAGGTTTTGGTGACCTCTGCAAGTGAGTGAGTATTCATAAAAACCGTCATGCCCATCTCCCTGTTTAAACGGATAATACTCTCGCGCAGCTGTATGACGCCTTGGGGGTCCAGTCCCGACGTCGGCTCGTCAAGAAAAAGCACGCGCGGTTTATGCAAAATTGCTTGGGCAATGCCAGCCCGTTGGCGCATACCCTTACTGAAAGTTTCAAGCCTCTCCTCTTGATGACCGGAGAAATCCAGGAACTCCAGCACTTCCGTGATGCGGCCTTCCGGTTTTGTCAAGCCCGAAAGGCGCGCAAAATATACCAAGTTCTCCTTAAGGGTCAATCTGTCATAAAGTGCTACACTCTCCGGCAGATAACCAATGCTGCGTCGTACATTCATGCTTTGTTTCACGACGTCGCAACCGCAGACCTCGGCCGTGCCAGCACTGGGCTTGAGAAGCGTTGTGATGATACTGACGGCGGTCGTTTTTCCAGCGCCGTTATGGCCCAGCAGACCGAATATCTCACCAGCGGCAATCTCAAGACTTGCATCCTTGAGTGCGTACTTGTCACCATATTTCTTGGTTAAATTTTGGGTCGTGATTACAAAATCGGTATTCATGTTTCTGATTATATATTTCAATTATGAAAGTTGTATGAATCCCACACTTTCACGGTTATTAGACTGGAGGAAACAGACCAAACAGTGAATCATAATTTGTGCGCGCTGCAGGTGATAGGATGAAACCGTCCTCAGAGTGCTGCTGAATATCTGGAATATAGAAATTTGACCTGTGGAGAATGTGACAGGATCTGAATTGTCGCTTGTATTTGGAATTATTGGGACATTATTGACATAGTACTCATTGGTGATACAGTCTATTCATGAGCATTATTGCCATTATCATCGGTGCCGTCACCGGTTTCGTTTCCGCTTTTTTTGGCATTGGCGGAAGCAGCATTGACACACCTGTAATCAGAACTTTTCTGGGTCTTCCACCGCTGCAGTCGCTGGCGACGCCTTTACCCCTGACCGTGTTTACCGCCTCCATTGCCATGTTGGCTTATCGCAAGGGGCATCTGGCCGATTATCGCATCACCGGCTTGAGTCTGATAACAGCGGTGCCGGGGGTAGTGCTTGGTTCATTGCTGACTGCCTATATTCCCGGCAAGTTCCTGATGCTGCTGACCGCTGTGGTGCTGGCTCTCGTGGGAATAGATTTTATCGTCAAGGATTTCACGGAGAAAACCCTCGTTATCAGCAAGCCACGAAAGAAAGCGCCCGCCTGGCAGATTTTACTGGTGGCTGGATTCATCAGCATTCTGTCGGGCGTACTTGCCAATGGCGGCGGCATCTTCTTCGTCCCGGCGTTTGTTGTGCTTTTTCGCCTGCGCATAAAGGAAGCAATTGCCACTTCATTGCCGCTGGTGCTAATCCTGGCTCTGCCCGGAAGCGCCGTTCAATTCGCCCTGGGTCATGTGGACCTGGCCACGATGGCGTCGATGGCAATCGGCGTTTTTCCGATGGCTTATCTTGGCGCCAAGCTCGATATCCACACCCGATCAAAAATGGTTATGCTCCTTTATGGTGTGACTATGCTTGTCTTTGCCGTCTATTTCTTTATCAGCCAGTTGATATAAAGAGGAGCTAAGGCGCGGAAGTCCCTGCTTGGAAATGTTTGTAGAAACGACCTGGGATTTTGTACGGTTGACTTATCGGCAGACATGAATTTTAATATCTATAGTAATAATATCTTTTCCCTTCCCAGCCTTTCCGGCTAATTCCATTAAACTATCCCCATGAGTCCTGAAGCCCAGCATTACATTAATCTCATATCCCCCTGGATAGATTCATATGGCTACCCAGTAGCCTTTTTCGGCATGATGTTAGAAAACGCTGGCATCCCCGTTCCGGCTGAAACGGCCCTTATTGTTCTTTCCTTCTTTGCCGGTCAGGGAGTCTTAAAGATTTGGCTGATCATTCCCATCGCCATTCTGGGCGACGTCTGCGGAGACAACATTGGCTTCTTCATTGGCAGGTTTGGCGGCAGGCCGCTGGTCGAGAAGTATGGCCGCTACGTCCGGATAGACAAGGAAAAGCTGGACTATATGGAGTCTCTCTTTAAAGAAAAGGGCGGCCGCACAGTCTATAGTGCTCATTTCTTTTCTACTACCAGAATCACAGCTGCCCTTATCGCTGGTATCTCCCACATGCCGTATAAGAAATTTCTTGGCTTTAACCTGGCAGCCGCAGCAACCTTTGTGACGCTGGTGGCAGCCATTACCTATTACTTTGGGAGAAACCTCGATGCTGTGCTCAAATTCTTCCATATTTTCAGGCTGGCGGGCTTCTCGGTTATAGCTCTGATTGTCGTTGCCTACCTTTTTAAGTATTACCAGAAAAAGAGACATATCCGGAAACATCTGGGTAAAAAGCTCATTGCCGGAACAGTCGCAATCTCTATGCTGCTGGGCTTCACTTACTATTTTGTCACTGGCACTCTAATCGTGCTTCCCAGAACTGGAGAACAGGCAGGCTTGATCCACGGGAATTTGGGTCAGGTTTCCATTGATGTTGAGCAAGGGTTCATCAGTGACGTTCAAAATAATGCCTTGCTCATTACCGCCACAGGAGAACCAAAGCTGACTTTAGGAGAGAGCTCCGAACCAAAAAGAACCAGGGTGACTTTTAGGAACGTCGATGCCAGGCATATTGATATTCAAAGCTCAACGCCAGTGGAAAATCTTCTCATTGCCGACGACCTGTCGCTTGGTTTTGATATCACGCCGCAGCCATCAGCCAGTACAGTGGTTGCGCTTAAGCCGAAAGTTCAAACCAGCCAGTACGAATTCGCCGTTACCGGAGATACCAGAGACGCAGGGTCTATCCTTTCCAAGCTTCTTGACTCGATAAACATCACTCACCCCGCCTTTGTGATCCACACGGGTGATTTCGTCAGTGATGGGGAGAAAAGAAAGTTCCGCTCATTTCTGGATCAAACTGACTCGCTAAAAGAACCGCTATATTCAGATATTGGCCAGCATGAGACAATCGACGAAGGAAAGCCGGTTTACAAAGAGCTGTTCGGTCCGGAAAACTACAGTTTTGATTATCAGAACTCCAGGCTCATTTTTCTGATACGTCGGCGCAGCCAGCTGATCTTGACTGGCTGGCAAAAGAGCTGAAACAGGCCAAAGGGAGCCAGAACATTTTCCTAATTACTTACAAGGCTCCTTCAGACTCCGTTCAGTTTGTTGATCTTGTGACCAGTGCCAGAGTGAAAAACGTCTTCTCAGTTAAAGCTGGTGGGAACTATCAGCCCAACATTAAGGGAACGCGGTTTGATCTTTTTGAACATGGCCCTGAAGACCGCTATTTCTACATGCTCGTTCACGTGAACGGAAGCAGTATCAGCGAGGATAAGATTGCCATCGATCCCAGCGATCTTTCTTTTCTTGATAGAATCGTTCAAAAATATGAAGAGATAAAAAGAGAAATCATCAACAGCTTCAGCCGGTAGAAAGGAAAGAGAAAGGATATGGACTATAAGATTTTCCAGCTCGTAAATCAATTTGCCGGCAAATCAGGCATTCTTGACAACCTGATGATCGGCCTTGCCAAATATGGCGTCCTGCTTATGGCCCTACCGCTTCTTTACATGTGGTTTAAGGGAGATGAAAGCAAGAAGAAGGTCGCGCTCCTGAGCCTTCTCAGCATGGCCATTGCCCTTCTCATCAATCAGTTAATCGGACATATCTACTTCAGGCAACGCCCATTTGCTTTTCATGAGGTTAACCTTCTTCTCGCAAAATCAGCCGACCCTTCCTTTCCTTCGGACCACTCTGCTTTTGTTTTTGCTATCGCCTGGCTACTTCTGTTTAAGGATAAGCGAATCGGATCTCTGGCGCTTGGTCTGGCAATGCTGGTTGGAATTTCAAGAATCTTTGTCGGCACTCACTACCCGGGGGATGTTTTAGGCGGAGCCACAGTTGGACTGGCTACCGCGGTTTTCGTCTGGAAGCTCAGGGCAGTATTTGATCCCATCACTTCTTTTTTGATCGGGATTGCCAGGAAATTGAAGCTAGCGTAGTTTTTTTACGCGGGAACCTTCTTTACCGATCCAAAGAGCTGCTTTAGAATGTAGATGTTCGGATAGTGGACTACAGAGTCCACCAAAATTCCATCCTCATTTTTCCCGTTGTTCCGGGTTGTTCCCGCAGAAATCATCCTGCCCGGCAGTTGCCCTTACGCCGGAACCGGCGCCCCCTGATAATCCTTCCTGATATACAGAAGGATACTGTCTCCCGACGGCATCACAAAACTTTCTAGTTTATATTTGGCCGAGAAATCCGGCAACTCGATAAGTTCCAGGTCACTCTCAAACATGGGACTCGCGCTCCCCAGACTACTGCCAAACTGGATAATGTCGGGATTTCGTGAAAACACGTACTTGCCGTCGGCTTTTTCATGGCCCGGCATCCCGCCCCCCATATTCGGCATCGATCTCCTGGCAATGGTTCTGTCATTGAGCCCCAGCATGTCAATGGTTGTTAATCCAGAATAGTAAGGAATCGAACCGGCGGTATTGGTGGCAATAACCGTCTTGGCGTCAAAATTATCTTTTAACCACAAACCTGCCTCTTTGCCAAGATAGGCAACCGAATCGCCCTTGAGATCATGGTTGATTCTGGTGTCCAGTTGTGTTTCCGCAAGATTATAGACGCAGATGAACGCAACCAGGATAATGACGGGCAATGTGTCTGCGAAGCGCATTTGCAGATGCAACCTGGTCTTGATCAGCGAGCCGATTTCCTGCAGACAAAACGCGGCCAGCAACGCCAGCAAGGGCAGCACCGGAACAAAAAACCTGTAGGCGGGCATGACGTCGCCGCCCACGTAGATGACATACAGGGAATAAACGGAGACGGAAAACAGAAGCGAATAGTAAAAAAAGTATTTCCTGTCTTCATCTTTCTTTAGGAGCATGGCAATCAGGAAAATATTTGGCGCCAGGATCAAGGCCGCAGATCTGATAAACGTCCGGAAATAGGCGAGGCCCCTCTTGATCTGAAGGAAACCTCTGCCGACCTTGTCGAAAAAGGTGTTCGGTAGAAAATCGTGGTAATACCATAAACGGAAGGCCAGATGGGATCCCGTAATTAGCAGAAACGGGACCATAAGCCGTACCGATTCCCGAACAGCGAATCGTCTCACCGTCGTTAACTTGAAGACATTTATCAGCAGGAGCATGCAAAGGAAGAAGATTGCGCCTTCCGGCCTGGTTAGCGTCAGAACGCCTGCGAGCAGGCCCAGATAGATAAATTTATTGTCTTTTGGCGCCTGCAAAATGTCTTCATAAAGCAGAAACGCCAGTGTGACCAGGAAGATAAACATGGACGTTTCCATACCGCTTGTGGCCCAGGCGGTAAAAGATCCGCAGGTCGACAGCATGAGCACGGCGATGATTGACTGAAAGGCGAGATTCCGCCCTTTTCTCGGGAAAAAAAGCAGGAGCGCCGGAGTGCCGGCACTGAATAAAAAACCCAGTATCTTGGACAGGTTTACCGGGTCGGCTCCCAGGAATTTTCCCATTCCAAGAATGATCACCCACAGAAAAGACGTATATCCCTCAACATTATCTCCCGGGTTGTAGACCAGGCCGCTTCCGTGGGCAAAGTTTTCAGCGTATCGAAACGAGATGAAAGCATCATCTAGCATCCACGGTCTGAGGTAGAAATAATGGAGTGAAATAATAACCACTGACAACAGCAGGACCAGCGCCTTTGCCGTTATCTCCCGGTTAAGAGATTTATTCAATGGACCCCTGTCGGTTGGAGATTGAACTAAATATTTCTTATCACGAATGAATAAATATAGCTACGGTGATATTGTTAAGCTCCCCATGAACATCGCAAGCTTACAATCCCGGCGAAACCAAAATATTATCGCCGGCGCTCTCTTTCTTTTCCTGGTTCCGCTCGGCGCCCAGTTGATGTTCTCCCGGCTGGGATTCAACGCCACCGACGACGGTTTTATCCTTGCCTACAGCCGCAGACTTCTGGAAGGACAGTTTCCGCACCGCGACTTCATTTCCATCAGGCCGGTGGGATCGCCACTGCTGCACACCCCGTTCGTCCTGCTGGGAGGGGATTATACTTTCTGGATTTCACGGCTGTTCGTCTGGTTTGAATTTGCCTTCATAGCCTGGACCTGGATGGCGATCGTTGGCAGACTGATGAAAGTGCATTTGGGCGTCGTAGAAAAATATCTACTGGCACTGATCGCCTTCACCTTCTCGGTGCATAATTTCCCGATCATGGCCTGGCATACGGTGGACGCCCTTTTTCTTCTAACCGCGGGCGTTTATATCTGCCTCGGGGAACCGCGGGGCTGGAAATTCATCAACAGCAGGTTCATTGGCTACGTGATCATCGGCCTTGCCTATACCTGCAAGCAAAATTTCGCGCTGGCATCTCTGCTGACAGTTATCATTCTCGGGGATTGGCGGCGGCGGAGCTACTGGCTGGCGGTGGCGGCGCCTGGAGTGCTTTATTTTCTGCTCGCGTTTGCCGCGGGCGCCCTGCCCGATACAATCCAGCAGCTTGGATCGCAAAGCGACCTGGTCGAGGTCGGCCTCAACAGTTACCTGAACCGCTATGTGATCGCTGGCCTGGCGGCCGGGTTTGCGGTGGCGGCATTGCTCTTCCTGAAAAAGGAAGCAGGGCGCGAATCAATGCTGGTCCGGCTGGAAAAACACTTGATGCTGCTCCTGCTTTTCACGGCCGCTTTTATCGGGGCATCGCTGCTGGCTGAGGGTTATACCGACCTGGGCTTCGGTGTTTTCTCTTTTGCGATCTTCGGTGTCGTCACCGGGACTACCCTTTATCTGGGCGTTGCCGTCTTTTTTGAAAAAAGAGGTGAGCTGAGCGGCTTCCTCAGAACCGCGGTTCTGACGACGCTGCTGGCCTGGAGCGTGTCGATTTCAGTAGGCTATAACAATCCCAGCCTGGTTTCAGGCCAGCTCTTCGTTCTGCTTTTTCTGTGTTGCTACAGTTCGATCGAGGATTGGAAGAAGGTTGGCGTGCGCGCGTCCTATCTTCTGCTAATGCTGGCGTTGGTGGCGTCCTGTCTTTTCGGCTTCACCCGTGGGCGGCTCAGATATATTTACCGCGATCTGCATGCATCCGAGTTGAACTGTTCTTTGGGAGGATTGTTCCCGGGAGCACAGCTGCTTGAGACGAACCAGAACAACTGCGACGTCCTGGCCGACGTCAATCAGGCGATCGGGATGACGGGCGGCACCTACGCCATCATCGCCGATTTTGCCGGCTACTGGGTCAAGGCTCCCCAAGCTAATCCGCTATCGATCGACTGGCCGATTAACGTGGAGCTGAGCAATCCGGATGTCGCCGCCCGGGCCAAAGGGGACCTGGAACGCTTGCGGGGGAACGTAACCATCCTGGTACAAAAATCCACGATCGAAGATATCGGCCCGCATGAATTTATTCCAGTGGAAGAAAATTACAGCCCCTTGATTCAATACACCCGCTCGAACTTCACGCTGGTGGGCGAAACCAGATATTTTGCTTTGTACCGCTGAGTAGCGAACATGAGTTACGACACCTTGTAGCGGAAAAAAATGGAAAGACCTTCAGAAAAGGAGAAAGCCCCGAATAGTTTCGGGGCCTTCCAAGGGGGGCGATTAAGCCCTTTACTCTAAGAAAAGTATGTTGGTTAGTATGATATCGTCTACTGATCATACCGTCTATAATGAAAAATGTCTAAATAAATAATCCTTTTTTACTAGAAAAACGTGTTTCTGACTGTTTTATGTCAACTTAGGCTACCCCACGAAGTCTACATAACCAGCGCGAACCGCGTAGGCAACCGCTTCCAGCTTGCTGTGAACTCCGAGCTTTCCAAGAATATTCTGGATGTGGTTTCTGGTTGTCGTAGGGCTGATATATAGCTGACGGGAAATGACATCGTTATTCAGTCCCCTCGCCAGCAATTGCAGTATTTCCAGTTCGCGGCGTGTGAGACGCACCATCGCCTTGCCCGCCTCTTCTTCCATATCCTCCTGACCGGAAGCACTGCCTCCCGTGATGCGCGGCTGCTCGTAGTGCTGAACCGCCGCCCGCACATGCTTGGCAAGCGCTTCGAGTTTGGCGTTCTTGTGGCGCAACCGGTCGAAGGCAACTTTCTGGCGCGCGGCAACGCCCACGCGGGCAATTAACTCTTCCTGATCGTATGGTTTGGCAAGATAGTCGTTGGCTCCCGCATCGAATCCGGCGACGATATCCTCGGTTGACGGTTTCTCATGCAGGAAGATGATGGGGATGTGCTTCAGGGATGAATCGCTCTTCAGGGTTTTGCAGATCTCGTGGCCGTCGGTTACCGGCATGTCAACGTCCAGAATAATGACATCTGGGCGCTCGTCGCGGGAAATCTGCCTGGCGGCTGATCCGTCTACCGCGGTCAGCACCCGGTAACCCACCTTGGTCAGGCATTCCTTGGTGGTGAAAAGAATATCTGGATCGTCATCAACTACAAGTACAGTTTCGTTCGGCATTTTTTAAATTCCGTTCCCACCCCGTGCTGTACATTTACTGACTGCCGCAGCCCCCATTGTGCCTAAATAGTATAGCAATATACTCCGATTTTTCCAGTTTGGGTGTGTTAATTTATTTTCACCAGAAAATAGTAAATGTGACTTAGAGGCCAAGAGGCGGGGTTAAGGCCCGTTTTTTCGCTGATTTACGGGCAAATCAAGGTTGCCGCTTGTAGGCCGCGCGTCCGGTTGCATACAGGTTGCCGCCAGCTGAGTCCATGACAACAGTCGCGGGGAAGTCACAGACTTCGAACCTGTAAATAGCCTCGGGACCCAGCTCCGGCCAGGCGGCTATCACTCCGGAGGTTATCTTCCTGGCCAAAAGGGCTCCGGCGCCACCGACAGCCGCCAGGTACACAGCGCCGTACTCGGAAAGCGCGAGCGCGACCTCCGGCGAGCGATCCCCTTTACCGATCATGACCCGCAAGCCCTGGGCCAGCAGTTGCGGCGTGTAGGGATCGACCCGCGAGCTGGTCGTGGGACCGGCCGAGCCGGTGGCTTTTCCCGGCGAGGCCGGAGTCGGGCCGACATAATAGACGATCTGGCCTTCCAACGGAAGCGGCAGCTCTTCACCTTGCTCGATCAGCTCGATCAGCCGCCTGTGTGCGGCATCCCTGGCTGTATATATTACCCCCGTGATCAGAACCTTGTCACCGGCCCTGAGAGCCCGCGTTTTTTCCTCAGAAACAGGAGGACTAATTTTTACAGGATCGCTCATCACAAACTCCCCGTCGCACGCCGGGCAGAATTGCACTGGATGTTGACGGCGACAGGCAGCGAAGCGATGTGGCAGGGGAACTCCTCCAGCGCCACCCCCAGGCAGGTAACCGTACCACCGAAACCTCCGGGTCCGATGCCCAAAGCGTTGACCCTTGCGAGGATATCGTTTTCAAGTTCGGCCAGCCGCTTGTCGGCGTTTGGTGTTCCCGCGGGCCTCAACAGGGCCACCTTGCTCAGGAGCGCCGCGCGGTCCATGGTGCCGCCCACGCCGACGCCAAGGAATATTGGCGGGCAGGGATTGGCGCCCGCCAGCTCGACGGTCTCTACCACAAAATCGATCAACCCGGAGATACCGTCCGCTGGTTTAAGCATGGCCAGGCGGCTCATGTTCTCGCTGCCGGCTCCCTTGGGAAGCACCGAAATTGAAACTTCATCTCCATCAACGATTTCGGTATGCAGAATCGCCGGAGCATTATTGCCGGTATTATTCCTGTCAAAGCAGGGACTGGAAACAACCGAGGCGCGTAGATAACCTTGCTCCTGGGCGAGGGCGACTCCGGCATCCACTGCCTCCGCGAAGGACCCGCCGCGAAAGCATGCCTCCTGCCCTATTCTGGCGATCACGACTGCAAGTCCCGTGTCCTGGCAGAGTGGAACCCGGTCGCTGGTGGCGATCGCGGCATTTTCCAGAAGCGTCTCGAGAACCTCCCGGCCAAGCGGAGATTCTTCCCTGGCCAAAGCGCTCTTAAGCGCCGCGATGACGTCTGGCGGCAAGGCAAAATTGGCTTCCTGGTAGAGCCGGGAGACAAGTGCCGTCACTTCACTTGAGTCGATCTCCCGCATCGCTATTTTTCTCCCGATTCCGGCAAGGTTAGTCGATCCCGAGCATTTTGCGGGTCGATGCGGCTACTTCCTCAGGCTTTTTCGGCTCTCGGGCGACGCCGCTCGCAACCGCTGCGCCTGCAACAGCAGCCGCCACCGCTGGCGCTACCCGCATATCGAAGGCTTCCGGGATGATGCATTCAGCGCCCAGACTATTGGCTACCAGCCCGGCCAGAGCTTCGGCTGCGGCGATCTTCATCTCCTGATTGATGACGCTGGCGCGCACATCGAGGGCGCCGCGAAAGATCCCGGGGAATCCGAGAACATTGTTCACCTGGTTGGGAAAGTCACTCCGCCCGGTCGCGACAACCGCGGCCCCCGCGGCCAGGGCGTCCGCCGGCAGGATCTCCGGGTCGGGATTGGCCATCGCCAAAACAATCGCGTCCTTCTCCATGGAAGCGACCATCGCCCCCGAGACGGCATCCTTGACCGAAACGCCCACGAACAGATTGGCGCCCTTGAGCGCCGCCGCCAGATCGCCGTCACGGCACCCGGGATTGGTCCAGCCGGAGACTTCCTTCTTCACTGGCGTCAGATCGGGTCGATGCAAGCCGATAATGCCCTTGGTGTCACAGAGAATGATCTCCTCGGCGCCAACAGCCCGGAACATGCGGGCGATGGCGATGCCAGCGGCGCCGGCGCCGTTGATTACTATTTTCAGATCCGCAAGCGAACGGCCGGTAACGGTGCAGGCATTCATAGCCCCTGCCAGAACCACAACAGCGGTGCCATGCTGATCGTCATGGAAAACAGGGATATCGCATTCTTCGATCAGGCGCCACTCTACTTCAAAACAGGTCGGCGCCGAAATGTCCTCAAGATTGATGCCGCCAAAGCTGGGTTCAAGCAGTTTCACCGTACGCACGATGTCGTCGGCATCCTGACTATCGATGCACAAGGGAAAAGCGTCGACAGCGCCAAAAGACTTGAATAACACTGCTTTTCCCTCCATAACCGGCAAGGCAGCCCGGGCGCCGATGTTGCCCAGGCCCAGCACGGCGGAGCCGTCGCTGACCACGGCAACAGTGTTCCAGCGGCCGGTATAGGAATCCACCAGAGATGGATCCTCGGCAATGCGCAGGCAGGGCTCGGCCACGCCAGGCGTGTAGGCAATCGAAAGTGCATGCTTGTCGGCCACGGAAACCTTGCCCTCGATGGAGAGCTTTCCCCGCCACTGCCGGTGCAGCTCGAGCGCTTCTTCTTTCAGTGATTTGAACTCTTTGTTGTTCGTCATGTCACTTTATTATATATGTATCAGTACAGGCGCCGCAGCCGCGGCGTCGATTCCCGTGGACGGGCAGTACGGCCGGGCGCTGATCCTCTCGGGCGGGCAGTACGGCCGCGCTGCTGATATAGTGGAAAGATCATGGAGATAGCACCAAAAAACAAGAAGCTAAAGGTCGGGGGCATGGCAATGGAGAACGGCGTCATGTTCCAGACCGAACGGCACTGGGCCATGGCTCTTCGCGACCCCTCTGGCGAGATCAAGATCGCCTCGGGCAGCAAAATGAGCCTGGGTCTCTCTTATGTGCGCCGTGTGCCATTTCTCAGAGGACTTGTCAGCCTGGCCGAGACAGCGATGGTAATTCCGAAAGCAACCCTGCACGGCGGCCGTCTGCCGATGATGAACCGCTCGCCGGAAGTTATGGGATCAATGATTGTCAGCATGCTGGGAGCCATTATCGTCAAGAATCCCAAGCGCAAGCTATCCCCATTGGTCGAGGAATCGGTAATGGCGGCGCTGGCGGTACTGCCGTCCCTGGTAGCGCTGCGCCGGTCGCGCGCGGTGGAGTATCACGCCGCGGAGCACAAGTCCATCAACGCCTACGAAACGACCGGTGGCCTGGACGCCGGCGTGGCGCGGGAGGCGCAAGCCAAGCACCAGCGCTGCGGCTCCAATATCGTCGGGCCGGCCGTGGCGCTCATGACCCTGGGCAACACCATCGCCCAAAAGACATTGAAAAGGCACAGCAATGTAGCCCGGCTGGGAGTCAGCGTTCTCAGTCTTTCCGGAGCCGTGGAACTGGTGCAATGGGCGGCCCGCAATCCTTCCAGCCTCTGGTCGAAGCTGCTCACCGGGCCGGGCGGCGAACTTCAGAACCTGGTTACCACCTCGGAGCCATCCGAAGATGAGCTGGCCGTGGGGCTGGCCGCTCTGCGAGAGCTCTTACGCCTGGAAGGCGCCCTCGAAAGCTAGGTAAGACCCCACAGGATATTTTTTCCACCATCCGGGTAGTTATTAACTTACCCCCGAAATTAACGATTATCCCGGAAAAGGTGGTGCGGAAAGATGCTTAGCGCTTCAGAACTTACTTCCCTCAGAGGATTCTCCAGTCACGACCAACACCCGGTCGTTAGCCTGTACCTCAATATCGATGGCGCCGTCTACCCGACGCGCGCCGACTACGAAACCGAGCTCAGCTATCTCATGAGTAACGCCCGCAAGACGGCATCCGACCAGCTTGAATTCACGCGTGACCAGCAAAACGGCCTGGACTCGGAGCTGGCGGCAATCGGCGAGTTCATCAATCTGCAGTTCCGCCGCAACGGTTCCCGCGGCCTGGTAATTTTCGCCTGTCAGGCCGAGGGCCTGTGGCAAGTAAATCCCTTAAGGGTTCCCGTCCCCAATCGTCTCTTTGTCGACTGGAAGCCGCAGGTGGCGCCCCTGGTGGAAACCATGTCGAACTACGAGAAGCTCTGCGTCCTGATGACCAATCAGGAAACGGCCCGTATTTTTAAGGTCTACGCGGGCGAGATCAGTGAGGGCACCGAGATCCTTGACCAGGTTCCGCGGCGTCACGACCAGGGCGGCTGGGAGCAGGCAAAACTGCAGCGCCGCCATGGACTAAAGGTACGTAACCATCTCAAGAAGGCGTCCGAGGCCACGCTGGATTATTTCAAGCGCGGCCACTTCGACCGCCTTGTTGTTGGCGTCGCCGACGAACTCTGGCCTGAACTGGAGCGGGTGCTGCACCCATATCTGAAAGAACGGACTATCGGCAGATTCTCGGCGGACATCACAGTCTCGCATGATGAGATACTGGCGAAAGTAACAACCATTGAGGAGGAACTGCAGTCGAAGAAAGAATCCTCCCTGATGGATTCACTGGGGCCGGAACTGGCCTCGGGCAGGACCTATGTCGGGGGGCTTGACGACGTGCTGGCCGTACTCAACCAGCGTCGCGTCGATCTACTGCTGGTGGAAAACGGTTACACGCAACCGGGCAGACATTGTCCGGCCTGCAACACCCTGGAATTCGGGGAGGAAACCTGCCCTGTTTGCGGGCTTGAAGCCGAGAAGGTCAACGACGTCGTCGAAGAAGCGCGCGAGATGGCAGTCCGCCAGGACGCGGAGGTCATGACCATTGCCGCCGGCAATCCTGCCATGTTGCAGGCGGACCACATCGCGGCGCGGCTGCGCTACTGAGAAATCCCGAAGCTACTGATAATCCCATCAGCAACTCAAAGGGGCCGGGCAATCCGGCCCTTTTTGGCATCCCCATTCATCCCGAATAAGACGTTCCTAATTAATCTTGTAAGGGAATCCTTTTAACCATCACTGTGTCTAAATTAGAAGAGGGAAAGATAGAAAGATAGCGATGGAGGCAAAAGAGAATGATCGGAATGGTTAAAACGAAGCACTCTAGCGGAGTTGCCCTTTATCGGATGTCCCGGAAGAACGGGAATTAACCAGACGGAGCGCAGGATATTTCGGCCATCAAGAGCCGTCAGCAAATTTAAAGAAAGCGCGCTGTATGTCCGTCGGTTAAAGAGCCCGGTAAAGAGGACTCCGTTTTTTCATGTCCAAAAACGGGGACATATAATAACAGTATCTGTCAGCAGATCGATCAAGAGATCGATAACGGGATTAATCAGCGTATCAATCAGGGAGGATAGATAAGCCCATGCAACCGGACAAGTTCACGATAAAAGCACAGGAAGCCATCGCCGCAGCCCAAAAAAGCGCCGAGGCCGCGGGGCAGCAACAAATAGAGCCCGAGCACCTGCTTCTCGCTCTACTGGAGCAGAGCGAGGGCGTCGTCGTGCCGATTTTACAGAAGCTGGGAGCCGATCCTGCCGTTATTTCCGCCGATCTTCACGACGCCGTTGAGGCCATGCCCAAGGTCAGCGGCGCCACCGGTCAACAGGCTTATATCGGTCAGAGGCTTAAGCAGCTCCTGGACAAGGCGGGCGGCCTGGCAGACCAGCTCAAGGACGAATATCTAAGCACCGAACATCTTTTGCTCGCGGCCGCCGAGGTGGACGGAGCCTCGCTCGACATTTTACAGAGGGCGGGCGTCACCGGAGAGCGGCTGCTGGCGGCCCTGGCCGAAGTCCGTGGCAGCCAGCGCGTCACCGACCCCAATCCCGAAGCAAAATTTCAGCCGCTCGAGCAGTACGGACGCGATCTCACGGAAGAAGCGCGCCGCGGTAAACTCGACCCGGTCATCGGCCGCGACGACGAAATCCGCCGCGTGATTCAGGTTCTCTCGCGGCGCACCAAAAATAACCCGGTGCTGATCGGCGACCCAGGCGTAGGCAAGACCGCGATGGTCGAAGGCCTGGCCCAGCGCATCATCGACGGCGACGTTCCCGAGGGCCTCAAGGATAAACGCGTCGTGGCGCTGGACATCGGCTCGCTGGTTGCGGGCGCCAAGTACCGCGGCGAGTTCGAGGACCGGCTCAAGGCCGTTCTCAAGGAGATCCAGGAATCCGAAGGCCGGGTCATCCTCTTTATTGATGAAATGCACACTCTTGTTGGCGCCGGCGCCGCCGAAGGCTCGATGGACGCCTCCAACATGCTTAAACCGATGCTCGCCCGCGGCGAGCTCAGAGCTGTCGGCGCCACGACTCTCGATGAGTACCGTAAATACGTAGAGAAGGATCCGGCGCTGGAGCGCCGCTTCCAGCCGGTGTTCGTCGGCGAGCCCAGCGTTGAGGATACGATTGCCATCCTGCGCGGGCTCAAGGAGCGCTACGAGGTGCATCACGGCGTTCGCATCCAGGACGCGGCGCTGGTGGCGGCCGGCGTGCTCTCCGACCGCTACATCACCGACCGTTTCCTGCCGGATAAAGCCATCGACCTCATCGATGAGGCCGGTTCGCGCCTGCGTATAGAGATCGACAGCCTGCCCACGGAGATAGACATAGTGGAGCGCCGCATCAAGAAGCTCGAGATCGAGGACCGCGCCCTTAAGAAGGAAAAGGACAAGGCATCAAAAGCGCGCCGCGACAAGGTCAAGGAAGAGCTGGCGGAGCTGAAGGAAAACGCCAGCCGCATGAAGGCGCACTGGACCAACGAAAAGGAATCGATCCAAAAGATCAGGGCTCTCAAGGAAGAACTCGAAACCACGAGAGCCGAGGCCGATCGCGCCGAGCGCGAGGGCGACCTGGGACGCGCCGCCGAGCTGCGCTACGGCAAGACGGTTGAGCTACAGAAAAAGATTGATGAAGAGAACCTGCACCTGGCCGAGCTGCAGCAAGATCTGAAGATGCTCAAGGAAGAGGTGGATGAGGAGGACGTCGCCGAAGTGGTCAGCAAGTGGACCGGCATCCCCGTCTCCAGGCTGATGGAAGGCGAGGTCGAAAAGCTCATCCACATGGAAGACCGCCTTCACGAGCGCGTGGTGGGCCAGGATGAAGCTATCGCGGCGGTATCAAACGCAATGCGGCGGGCGCGGGCGGGTCTGAGTTACCCGAACCGGCCTTATGGCTCGTTCATCTTCCTGGGCCCGACCGGCGTCGGCAAGACCGAGCTGGCCAAGGCCCTGGCGGGATTCATGTTCGACGACGAGCACGCCATGGTGCGCATCGACATGTCTGAGTTCCAGGAAAAGCATACGGTTTCGCGCCTGATCGGCGCCCCTCCGGGATACGTCGGCTACGAAGAGGGCGGCTTCCTCACTGAGGCTGTCCGGCGCCGGCCGTACACGGTGCTGCTGCTTGATGAGATCGAGAAGGCGCATCCTGAAGTCTTTAACGTACTCCTGCAGATCATGGACGAGGGCAGGCTTACCGACGGCCATGGCCGCACTGTTGATTTCAAGAACGCGGTCATTATCATGACCTCGAACATCGGCAGCCAGTATATTACCGAGCTGGGAGCCGGAGGCGAGGCCGAAGCCGAGATGGACCGGCTAGTCAGTGAAGCCATGAAAAATCATTTCAAGCCGGAGTTCCTGAACCGGGTCGATGACATCATCATCTTCCACCGCCTGAGCCAGAAGCAGCTGCGCGAGATCGTGGACATCCAGGTGCGCGAACTGGCCGACCGGCTTGCGGAACGCAACATCGCCGTCATGCTCACCGATGCCGCCAAGGACTACCTGGCCCGCGAAGGCTACGACCCGGCATACGGCGCCCGGCCGCTCAAGCGGCTGATCCAGAAGGAGATCCAGGATGTGCTGGCCCTGAAACTGCTTCAGGGAGAATTCCGGGACGGACAGACGATCGAGGTGGACGCGCACGACCTGGGGCTTTCATTCAAGGCAGTCACCGCGCCAGAGGGTTTTGGGGAAGAGGCCGATGTCAGCGAAAGGGCCTGAGCTCGAATCTTAAAGAAGCTCTTCTACAACATAAAACCGTATGTCACTTCGTCCAGCTTGCTGTATCTTCTGGAAACCACGTAATAATTACTTATTTTTAGATCCGCTGAAAGCTTTCTCAATTTCGTCAGGTGTTTGCTGCTGGCCATGTTCTTCACTTCAATAGCAGCTTCCCTGTTTAATATGAAGTCGATTTCCGCTCCGCTTTTACGCCGGTAATAGTTCACCTCTCCTTGATTCCTCAGAGCTGAAAAAATTGTATTCTCAAACAAAGCGCCGCCGCTCACCCTTGCAAAGTGGTTAACAAAACCGGTATCGCATAAATAAAATTTTGGCATGCTCCTTATCTCCGAATCCCTGTTTGAAGTAAAAGGCCGGATCAATTTCAGGAAATAGGTGTTCTCAAAAAACGAGAGGTAATTATTAAGCGTTTCCCTGGCGACCCCGAGTTCGCCCGAAAGTTCTTGAACATCCAGACTCGATCCGGTCCTTTGCATCAGTAAAAGCATCAGGTCTCTTACGACATTGATTTTTCTGAAATCACCCAACTGGACAACTTCCAGCTGAAAATATGACGAGAAGATATCTTCCATCATCATCTTCTTCTCGTTTGCTGATTCCTTTTGCACCACTCCGGGGAAACCACCATATAAGATATATTCATCATAGTGCCTGTTGATTGTCTGATAGGCCGCTTCGCTTATTTTTTCTTCAACTTGCGGCAAGGTTATTTTTATGTTCTTAAGCAGCAGGAATTCCCTGAAGCTCAAAGGATAGAGTTCAAACAGGTACTTTCGGCCGGAGAGAGATTCTGAAAAAAGATTCCTTATATAAAAACTTGCCGAGCCTGTGAGGAGAAACTTGATCTTGTAGTGATCTATGAGATATTTGATGACCGAGGGAATATTTTTTGTAAACTGAATCTCGTCCAGAAAAATATAGCCCCTATCCGCCAGCCTGTATCCAAGCAGTTTGAATTCATCAGCAATTCTTTCGTAATCATCCGTCTCGAAATATTTCCGGTTCAATGGGTTTTCCAGATCCAGAAAGATCTTGTTGTCAGACTCTATTTCTTTAAAGAGCTGCTGGAGCAGAGTGGTTTTGCCCACCCGGCGCATCCCGGTTATGACAATGGCTTCTGGAGAGGCGATTACCGGCCTGATTTCAGACATCAGCTCTCTTTCGATTATCATATCGCTATCTTACAAATAGGAGAACTATTTGTCAAGTTTAATCTTGACTTTAGTCAATTAGCCGGTGCCCGGCCGCTCAAGCGGCTGATCCAGAAGGATATCCAGGATGTGCTGGCCCTGAAACTGCTTCAGGGAGAATTCCGGGACGGACAGACGATCGAGGTGGACGCGCACGACCTGGGGCTTTCATTCAAGGCAGTCGGTGCGTCGGAATCAGTTGCAGACCGCAGACAGTCATTACAAACAAAGGGATGATCGGAGGCACACAGAGCACGAGAACGAACTGTGGGCGGAGGAGAAAATAGTCTTCTTTTGAATAAGCTTGTCCCTACAATAGTTGCGATAAACCGGCTGTCAGTCTTACTCCGACAATAAATATTATGTATGGTCCGTTTGACACTTCATAATATATATCCGAGAAGACTAATGCCCATTCCGCCGTATATAAAGAAAAAAAGAACGCCATCATCGACCGAAGAAGGATTGCGGTAATAATTCCCCACAAAACCGGTAAAACCACAACTACATCTGGCTTCGTAATTGGCGATCGCTTCGGGATACCCTCCCTTAACAATCCTCTTGGCAAGGTCTAACCGTTTCGTAACGACTCTTTTATCGCCCGGCCTTTCCTGGAAAAAAGTGTGTCGATGAAGGACTCCCGCTGTCGCATGATCTCACCCTGTGACAGATGCCACAGGTTACCTTCTGAACGTACATCTTTTGTTCAGCCAGATCACGCGGCTCACCAAAGAGCTGGCCGCAATCCTCAAGAATTTTTTTCAGGAATAGCGGATCGGCTCCATTGATGAGCCGAGATCGACATCCTGCCCCGGAAAGACATCCTGAATATCAGCCAGCAGATCGAAGAATCGCGCTTGTGCGGAACCCATGTCCTGGAACCGAACGGCGATCTCAACATCGCTTCCCTCATGGACAGCGCCGCTCACTTGCGATCCGAACAGAGAACCAGCTTAAGATCATAAGCCCCGGCGAGGCGCAAACGATCGAGGCCGATGCGCTTGACGATCATCTGGATTTCAGGGCCTTAAGCCCACCTGGGGTGCCCGAGGAAATCGAGGCGCGATAGTCGTGTCTTTTCTTTCTATTTGATACGATCCCATTTCCCGGAAAATTGTATACTGAAAACATCGGGAGCTTGCAGGACGAAATTCCCGAGAAAAAGGAGGTAAATTCACACTTATAACAAAGAGAGTAATTTACATGGCATTTTCCAGTCTAAAAGCGGCAAAGGAGCAGAAATGAGCCAACGGGCGAGGGGATTAATAATAGTTTTCTTGATGCTGATTGTTAGCTTTTTACTGATCTTCACCGGATGCGGATCGCAGCAGGCTAAAACAATCGATCCACCCAGGATCGCAGAGTATAACAAGCCGGGAACCGTCTACATTGAGACCTCCTGGAAAGCGGATGTGACAGTCACGAATGTGACTATTAATGAAACGGCCCTGTACAACAAACTGGCCCCGCTGGCCGTCTCGGGCGCGATCAGCACCGACGATCAGATCGTCACGGCGATCGTCGACGAGCTGATAAATAATCCCTCCCTGTATATCGTTCCGGGCACCGGCACGAGAACCATGTCGGCGGAGACCGCGGCCTCGGGTAGCGGTTTCATCATCACCCCTGACGGTTACGCGGTCACCAACGCCCATGTAGTCAAGATGACGGACGCTGAGCTGAAACGGGCGATGGCTCTGACTGCTCTGAGCGACCTGGTCAAAAAGGATATCTCCGATCTGGAGACGTCTCTGGGGATATCCCTGACAAAAGACCAGACCTCCAAGATGGAGGAAGCACTGGCCACTGCCTATGCCGCTTATCTGACGATCAGCAACCAGTCATCCAAAAGCCAGATGCTGATGGGCGTGGCGGTCCCTGGCGTTGGCACGATTCAGAAAGGACTGGCCTGCGAGATCGTCAAGATCGGGGAACCTTCACCGGGCAAGGACGTAGCCATTCTCAAGGTCAACTCCACAAATTTGCCGACTGTTGCCCTTGGCGATGATACGGCTGTACGCGAAGGAGATCAGGCCATTGCCCTGGGCTATCCGGGCGCCGCTACTTTCAACCCGCTGATCGATCAGACAGAAGAAAATATCAAACCTTCGCTTACGGTCGGGAGCGTCAGCGGACGCAAAACGATGTCGGGCGGCTGGGAAGTCCTGCAGATAGATACCGCCGTGACCCATGGTAACAGCGGCGGGCCGCTCTTCAATAATAAGGGTGAGGTTATCGGCATCACCACTTTCGGCAGCGTCAACCAGAATTCCCAGACCGGCGCCATGGAAGAGGTTCAGGGATTCAATTTCGCCGTGCCGACCACGGTCGTCAAGCAGTTCCTGACCGAGACCAACATCCAGCCGACCCAGGGTTCGCTTACAAAGACATATCACGAGGCTGTCGACCTCGCCGCGGATCAGCATTACAGCGCCGCCAAGGAAAAGTTCAAGGAAGTCTCTGACTCCAACCCGGCCTTCCCGTACGTTGCCGATGAAATCGCCAACTGTACCGCCAAGATAAACGACGGGCTGGATAAGTCCACCTTCCCGATACCGATGTGGCTGCTCGTCGTGCTTTTTATCGTAATCATCGGGGGCGTCGCGGCCGCCGTGTTCTTCCTGGTGATCAAGAAGAAGCCCACGGGTGGCGCGGGTACGCCAGCCAGGGCCGTTCCGCCGAAACCACAGGCGCCAGCGCCGGCAGCAGCCCCGGCAGTTGAGCCCGCAGGACCGGCTCAGGCGCCGGCAGAGCCAGCTCCGGCGCCGACGGTTGAAATGACTCCGCCGCCCGCGAAAGAAGCTCCCCCGGCTCCCCCGGCACCACCGGTGGAGAAGGCGGAAGCAGCGGCTGAGCCGGAGAGCAAGCCGGCTGCGGAACCGGAAGCTGCTCCCGCACCCGAACCGCCCGCGGCTGGAGCATCAACGGAAGAGCAACCGCATTTCTGCGCATACTGCGGCCATGCGATTCCGGGAGACGCCAAGTTCTGTCCCAACTGCGCCAAGGAAGTGAAGCCCTAGGGGTAGTAAGTATGGGGCAGTAAGTATGGGGCAGTAAGTATGGGGGGGCGGCGCGCCTTCGGCGCGCC